>JAFWQJ010000090.1 GCA_017545185.1 Oscillospiraceae bacterium
ACACTTCTGCTCATGAGTCAGCCTCCTTTCTTATTTACCGTTGCGGCGCTTCACGATGAGCTTATCGGAAGGCTTGTGATGCTTACGGGTCTTATAACCGAGTGCCGGCTTACCCCACGGGGTAACAGGACCCGGACGTCCGATCGGGGACTTGCCCTCACCACCGCCGTGCGGATGGTCATTCGGGTTCATAACGGAACCGCGGACAGTCGGGCGGATACCCATGTGGCGGGTACGGCCTGCTTTACCGATGTGGACATTTTCGTGGTCAATGTTGGAGACCTGACCGATCGTTGCTTTGCCGATGACCGGGACCTTTCTCATCTCGCCGGAAGGCAGACGAACGAGTGCATAAGCACCTTCCTTGGACATCAGCTGAGCCTGGTTGCCGGCGGAGCGGACGAGCTGGCCGCCCTTGCCCGGATAAAGCTCGATGTTGTGGATGAACGTACCGACCGGGATGTCTGCGAGCGGCAGGGCGTTGCCCGGCTTGATGTCGCAGTCAGAGCCGCTGCGAACGGTGTCGCCGACCTTGAGGCCGTGCGGTGCGAGGATGTAGCGCTTCTCGCCGTCCTCATACTGCACGAGCGCGATGAATGCGCTGCGGTTCGGATCGTACTCAAGGGTCATGACGGTTGCGTTCATGCCGTCCTTATTGCGCTTGAAGTCGATGATTCTGTACTTCGGGCGCGTACCGCCGCCGTGATGGCGCACGGTGATTCTGCCGTAGTTGTTACGACCGGACTTCTTCTTCAGTGTGACGCAGAGGGACTTCTCAGGACCGTTCTTGGACAGTCCGGAGTAGTCGGTCACGGTCATACCGCGGCGGCCCGGAGTCGTCGGCTTATAAGCCTTAATTGCCATTTGTTATTCACTCCTTAGCTTCAATGCTTACTTATCGGGAGCATGACTCCCATACAATTGGCTGCATCATGCAGCGTGCCGGTTCTCTGCGGAACCGATCAGAACATACCGTCGAAGAACTCGATCGTACCTCTGCGCTTCTTGCCCTGCGCATCCGGTGCGGGTTCCGGGTTCACGGTCACGACAGCCTTTTTCCAGCTGGCGGTCTTGCCGATGAATCTGCCGACGCGCTTTGCGCGGCCGCGGACGTTCACGGTGTTGACCTTGGTGACCTCGACGTTAAAGAGCTTTTCGACTGCATCGGCAATTTCAAGCTTATTTGCGTCCTTCGCAACCTTGAAGGTGTACTTGCCCTGCGGCAGAATATCGGTGCTCTGCTCGGTGATGACGGGCTTCAGAATAATATCCTGCGGTGCCTTCATTTTGCATACACCTCCTCGATTTTTGCAACAGCGCCTTTGCTGACGATGAACTTGTCATAGTTGAGGATATCGTAAACATTCAGGGTGTTGACGGCGGATGCCTTGACGCCCGGGATGTTTGCTGCACTCTTGTAGACCTGCTTGTCAGCTTCCTGTGTAACGATCAGTGCCTTGCCGGAGATCTCCAGACCCTTCAGCATGTTGACGATCGTCTTGGTCTTGAAGCCCTCAACTGCGAGGTTGTCGATGACGACAAGGTTCTGATCCAGGACCTTCTGGGAGAATGCGGAGAGCATTGCCAGACGGCGGACCTTCTTGTTGAGGGAGTAGCGGTAGCTTCTGGGCTTCGGGCCGAGTGCGACGCCGCCGTGATACCACTGCGGTGCACGGATCGAACCCTGACGGGCATGACCGGTGCCCTTCTGACGGTACGGCTTTCTGCCGCCGCCGCTGACCTCAGTACGGGTCAGAGTGGACTGTGTGCCCTGCCGCTGATTTGCGAGATAATTCACGACCATTGCGTGCATGACTGCTTCGTTCGGGGTAATGCCGAACACAGCATCATTGAGCTCGGTTTCGGAAACCTTCTTGCCGTTCATATCATAAACCGGAACATTAGCCATTTCTGATTTCCTCCTTCCTTAACCCTTTTTCACGCTGTTTGTGATGGTGACGAGGCTTCCCTTCGGACCCGGGATCGCGCCGCGGACTGCGATGAGATGATTCTCAGCGTCAACGGAGACGATGCGGAGGTTCTGAACGGTGACTGTCTCAGCACCCATATGACCTGCCAGACCCTTGCCCTTGTAGATACGGGACGGGGAGGAGCAGGCGCCCATGGAACCCGCCTGACGGTGAACCGGACCGGTACCGTGGGTTTCCTTCAGTCTGTGCTGACCGTAGCGCTTGATCGGACCTGCATAGCCCTTACCTTTGCTGGTGCCCTGCACGTCAACGATGTCGCCTGCCTCGAAGATATCGGGCTGGATCGCATCACCGACATTGTAAGCGTCGCAGTCGTCAAGGCGGAACTCACGCAGGGTGCGGAGCGCACCGGTGTTTGCCTTGTCGAAGTGACCCTTCATCGGCTTGTTGACCTTGTCCGCCTTGGCTGCGCCAAAACCGACCTGAATTGCATTGTAGCCGTCATTTTCCACGGTCTTCTTCTGTACGACGAAGCAGGGACCTGCCTCAACGACCGTGACCGGCACGACCTTGCCGGCTTCGTCGAAGATCTGCGTCATGCCGACCTTCTTGCCAAGAATGGCTTTCTTCATTGTAGTTTCCTCCTTTGGTTATTGGTTGACGCTCAGCGCCAACTTGACCGGCGGCTTGAAGAATTAACCGCCATTGCGAAAATCCCTTGCGGAGCTTATTTCATCTCCATGCTGATCTCAACGCCAGCGGGAATTTCCAGTCTTGTGAGAGCGTCCATGGTCGCCTTGGTCGGGCGCAGGACGTCGATCAGGCGCTTGTGCGTGCGCATTTCGAACTGCTCACGGCTGTCCTTGTACTTGTGAACGGCGCGGAGGATCGTCACGATCTCCTTGTCAGTCGGAAGCGGGATCGGTCCCGAAACCTTCTGTGCACCGCCGCGCTTTGCGGTCTCCACAATACGAGCCGCCGCCGCATCGACTGTTGCGTGCTCATAGCCCTTGATCCGGATTCTCAGTTTTTCGCTGCCTGCCACTTGATTTAGCCTCCTTTAGATTTTTTGTTGCCTTGGGGGGCATGAAGTGAGCGCCTCTATGTGTCAGCCCGTGAAGTTCCGCGCCGCGGCTCTTACAACCGCCTCGCGTGTTTCCTGAACCGAAGTCCATAAAAAACCCCGTTGCAAGTTGCCTTGCATCGGGCTTCCGTTCTGAGATAAGCAGAACGTGGTTCTGCCGTTTGTACGCAAAAAGACTTCCGACCTGCAAGCAGCGGTTTTCCTGACGGCAGCGCCCGTAAGATGACAGTGCCGACTCCTTCAACCGAAGCCTGCGGTTTCGCAGCTTTTCACACACACAGTGCATTATCTCAATTCGCCCGTCTAAGCGGACATGCTCCGCACGAATTACCGGCACACAGCCGCAACCTCGTGTTTCTCAGCATATCTTGTGCATCAGCCTTTACATTATAGCACAAGCCGGCCGGAAATGCAAGCTTTTTTTGCAAATCCGACCGGCTTTGATTCAGAGAACTTTCACGAATATATCATCTTATTTTTGGCTATTATTACCACAGCAGATCATTCCGCCGGTGCCTCGACGCCGAGGATCCCGACGATATTCTCCTCTGTATTGTGATACATGCCGCCGTCATAGGACACATCGCCGTTATAGTATTCCTTCCACTTGGTCACGTAGGTATCCTTGCTGCAGTCGTTGCCGTCAACCTGATACTTGACCCTTTCGTCATTCTTGATCATGCTGAATGTGCAGGCGGTCGTCAGCACGCCTTTATCGAGCTTCCGGAATTCATAGAGCGCCACATCGTCACGCATACCGCCGACCAGCACGATCTGCTTCTGCGGGAGATACTTGCAGGTGCAGTAGCCGTCACAGGAAACATTGCCGAGGTTAAAGACCTCACCATTATAATAGGTGAACATCTCGACGTCCTCATTTTCCTGCACGAAGCCGTTGCGGTCATACCAGTGGAGCACCAGTTCGGGCACATCGTCGCCGTCTACCATGCAGAGGCTGAACTGAAGCGTCTCGCCTGCACCGGCCGTGCGGAGCAGATCCGCATAGGCCTGCTGCCAGCCCTCGCCGTTCACGGCATGATAGGGCGTCAGTGCCGGTGCTTCATTCTGTCCGCCCTGCTGTACGGGCGCCTCACCGGTCACTGCCGAACCGAACGCCGCAGCACCCCAGAGGCCGGTCCCCTGCTGTCTGACCCATGCCTGTCCGTCGTAAACAGGTCCGGCCGCAGCAAATGTGCCGACCGGGATCACGATCTCGCCCTTGAGGTTGCTGTAACCCGCGCGGCCGTTCTGATTCAGCGCGATATAGCCCTCACTCGGCAGATACGGGATCCGCTCCGGTGTTCCGTCCTTGGCATAGTTATAGGTAAATGCGGCATCGTACTCAAACGGAAGCACCAGTCTTCCGGCCCTGTTCAGATAGCCCCATTTGCCGTCCAGCAGGAACGCCGCAACGCCGTCCTTGAAATCGGTCGCCTTTTCATATTTGAAGCTGGTCATCGCTCTGCCGTTGCGGACGACGCCGAAGCTGCCGTTCACCAAAGCGCTGCCTGTGATATCCGAGCTGATGAAGCCGTCCGGCAGCGTAATGCTCCGTGCGGCCGCCGCATCGGGCAGATTCTCGCCGGACATGGCGAAACCGTCGGTCAGCGGCAGACTGTCGCCGGGCTTTGCAGACCAGACCGTCTCCGCAGACATCACGCCGAAAACCTTGGCATCCGCATCAAAGAGTGCCGCTTTTGCATTGCCGCCCGCCTTGAGGTCGCCGCCGCAGAGCGTGCAGACATCATCCGCCGTGCGGATCAGTGCGCCGGTCGTGGCACAGAAGCAGATCCGGTCGCCGATATCGGGATCGCCGTCCGTGAACAGAACGTGGCGGTCGCCGTTGTCCTGCACATAGCTGAACGCATGTGCGCATTCCGGCTCCAGCATGATATCGCCGCCGCGGGTCATCAGGCCGACCTTGCCGCCGCGGCTGATCAGCATGTAATCCGACGAGACAAAGTCGCCGTAAACACCCGCGCCCGGGCTGACGCTCAGCGGTGCGATGTCATCCGCTTCAAGGAACGGACGGATCCGCCACTCAAACGCACTCTCATCAACGGGGGTCTCCTCCGGCTCCTCCCCCGGCTCTTCCTCTGAAAACTCATCGCCCGTATCCTCAACATTCACGCCGGGATCTGCTTCCGCCGAAGGTTCCCCGTCGTCCTGCCGGTTCTCCTGCTCAGGCACTGACGGCTCTGTCTGTGCGGGTTCCTGACCGCCGCCGGACGGATTTTCGCCGGGCGGATTCTTCTGGCTGCTGCAGCCGCACAGCAGAATGCTGAACGCGGCAAGCACAGCTGCAATTCGCTTCGTCTTCATAGCTTTCCCCTTTTTTCATCTCTCGTTTTTGTAATACTCCGCTTATAAAGCAAGCGCAGACCGATCCCTCAGCGGGCATCGGTCTGCTCTCATCCTTACTTAATCCTGAACGAGCTGTTTTCTGGCTTCCAGCTCTGCAAGTGCATCTTTTCTGGAAAGAGAGATCTTGCCCTTGACATCGTCGATTTCCATGACCTTGACAACGATCTCATCACCCAGCGAGACGACGTCCTCGGTCTTTTCAACGCGCTGCTTGTCCAGCTTGGAGATATGCACGAGTCCCTCCTTACCGGGAACGATCTCAACGAAGGCGCCGAAGGTCTGGATGCCGGTGACCTTGCCCTTATAGATCGCGCCGATTTCCGGTCCGTTGGCGATCGTATCGACGATCTGGATCGCCTTTCTTGCATTTGCAAGATCAATACCGGAAACGAACACGCTGCCGTCCTCGTTGATGTCGATCTTGACGTCACATTCTGCGGAGATCTTCTGGATGACCTTTCCGCCGGAGCCGATGACCTCACGGATCTTATCGACCGGAACGCGGGTCTGGAGCATCTTCGGTGCGAAGTCGGAGACCGTCTCGCGCGGTGCCGGGATCGCCTTCAGCATGATCTCGTCAAGAATATAGAGTCTCGCCTTGCGGGTCTTTTCAAATGCTTCCTTGATGATCGCCGGTGTCAGGCCGTCAACCTTGATATCGACCTGGATCGCGGTGATGCCCTTGTGGGTGCCGCCGACCTTGAAGTCCATGTCGCCGAAGAAGTCCTCAAGACCCTGGATATCGACCATGGTCATGAACTCGTCGGAATCCGGCTTCGTGATCAGACCGCAGGAGATGCCTGCGACCGGCGCCTTGATCGGCACGCCTGCGTCCATCAGTGCGAGCGTGGAGCCGCAGATGGAGCCCTGCGAGGTCGAACCGTTGGAGGACAGGACCTCGGAGACCAGACGGAGCGCATACGGGAACTCATCGACAGACGGCAGGACCGGGACAAGTGCCTTCTCTGCCAGTGCACCGTGGCCGATCTCGCGGCGTCCCGGGCCTCTGGACGGCTTGGTCTCGCCGACCGAGTAGGACGGGAAGTTGTACTGGTGCATATAGCGCTTGGATTCCTCGTTCTCATCCAGACCGTCGATGCGCTGTGCATCGGAGACCGGGCCGAGGGTCGCGATCGTCAGAACCTGGGTCTGGCCGCGGGTGAACAGGCCGGAGCCGTGCACTCTCGGCAGCACGCCGACTTCTGCAGCCAGCGGACGGATCTCGTCGATCTTTCTGCCGTCCACGCGCTTGCCCTGATAGAGCCAGTCGCGGACGATCGTTTTCTGGAGCTTGTAGATGCACTCGTCAATCATGGCGATGCGGGTCTCATTCTCCGGATCGAACTTCTCGTGGATCGCGTTCTTGATCGGAAGCAGTCTTGCTTCGCGGACGTTCTTGTCATTGGTATCGAGTGCGAACTCGACATCCTTGCGGGCAAATTCCGTGATCGCGTCGAACAGCTCGTGATCGACCTCCATGGACTCGAAGGTGAACTTCGGCTTGCCGATCTCCTTCTGGATATCGGAGATGAATGCGACCAGCTTCTTGATCTCCTCGTGTGCCTTCAGGATGCACTCGAGCATCAGATCCTCCGGCACCTCATTTGCGCCCGCCTCGATCATGACGATCTTGTTTGCGGTCGCCGCAACGGTCAGCTTCAGGTCGGAGACCGCTCTCTGTGCCTTGGTCGGCATCAGGATGATCTCGCCGTCCACCAGACCGACCTCAACGCCGCCGATCGGGCCGTTCCACGGGATATCCGAAATGGAGATCGCCACGGAGGTACCGATCATGCCGAGGATCTCCGGCATTGCGTCCTGATCGACTGCCAGAACGGTCATGACGACAGCAACATCATTGCGCATGTCCTTCGGGAACAGCGGTCTGATCGGTCTGTCCACGCAGCGGGAGGTAAGGATCGCGTGCTCGCTCGGCTTGCCCTCGCGCTTCATGAAGCTGCCGGGGATTCTGCCGACGGAATAGAGCCGCTCCTCATAGTCAACGGAAAGCGGGAAAAAGTCGATGCCGTCACGCGGCTTTTCGCTTGCGGTGACGTTCGCCATGACGACGGTATCGCCGTAGCGCACCCAGCAGGAGCCGTTGGAAAGCTCACAGGTCTTTCCGGTCTCGACTGTCAGCTCACGGCCGCAGAAGGTCGTCTTGAAAATCTTATGTTTCTCAAACATCGGGGAATAGCCTCCTTAAATGATTCTGATATTTCTCTGTGCATCTTCTTTTGTTCATCGAAGCTGTTAGCATAAAATCATAAACTGCATGGGCTGCAATGCATGATTTCATGCTAAACGGGACGGTGAACAGCCGGTTCCGCACAGGATTGCCTGAAAACAGAGACAGAGGGAGAAGGTTGCCCCCCTCCCTCCGTTGCTTTGCCTCTTACTTACGCAGACCGAGACGCTCGATTGTCGCTCTGTAACGCTCAATATCCTTTTTCTTCAGGTACTGGAGCAGATTACGGCGGCGGCCGACCATTTTCAGCAGACCGCGGTAGGAGTGGTGGTCGTGCTTATGCTCTTTCAGATGCGCATTCAGGTCGTTGATGCGGCGGGTCAGGATCGCGATCTGGACCTCAGGAGAACCGGTATCGCCCTCGTGGGTCGCGTTCGCAAGAATGACCTCCGTCTTCTCTTCCTTACGAAGCATGGATTTCACCTCTTTCATTGTGTTAATCCGGTAAACGCAGGTGCGGGAAGGTGAAAACCTCCTGCAAAGCGGCAGGCAAAACCCCGTATCCGCGTAAACGGTCTATTTATTATAACATATTCTGCGACGTTTGTCTATGAATAAATTATGAACATTTTGTGAACTGTATAAAAACAGCGGGATTTTATTACAATCCGGATAAAACAGCGTGAAAAATCCGGAAAATCCATTGCTTTTGCATCACATTTATAGTATAATCCAAATAACGGCATTTGTCAATATCTTCTGATAAAACAACACGGAGGCGTTACAATGACACACAAAGCACGCATCACGGCATCCGTCCTCTGCACGGCCGCACTCCTGCTCACCGGATGCAGCCGCACCAAAACCGTCGCGCAGGATAAAATCAAGCTGCCGGGGCTCTGGTGGATCGGCAGCGATAACTTTACCGCAGACGGCAAGGTCACGCGGTCTTACGATTCCGGCATCCGCATTGACGGCTGCGATATCCCGACAGAGGAAGTATATGTCTTTTCCAACCCGGACGGCGACAGGCTGTTCTATGATCTGCAGGGCAGATTCCGCGCGTATCAGTACCATATCACTTCGGCCTACGACTGCAGCTGTGATCCGATCATGAATATGCCGGATCCGTCTTTGTCGAAGGAGGCGGTGCAGAAGCGGATCGCCCAGGCGGTTCCGGATCTCGAAGTACCGGACGAAAACGGCGATGCGCCCGTACAGATGAGTGACCGGGAAATGATCCGGCTCTCGCTGGACGGCTGGTGGACACCGCCGGACGAGGAGGATTACCGGACAGAGGCCAACAGCGACCTGAAATATCTCGTTCCGGATTTCCAAAAATATACCGAACTGAACGAAGTGATCGAACATTACGACGAAACAAGCGGGGAATATACCCCGTGCAGAGTGACCGCACGGCGGCGGTACGGAAATGCGGCCGCGGACAAGGCCGAGATCGTCATCAACATCGCCCGGACGGTCGAGGATGTGACGGTCGAATACGCGGACATTTCCGAAAAGGACGCAGATGCCGTTTCGGAGCAGTTCACCGGGAAAGCACGCGCCTTTGCGGAGGACTACTTCCAAAAGCAGTACGGCGAAAGCTATCAGGGCATTTCCGGGATCAGCTGCGCCTGCCGCAGGATCGGCGGCAAGGTCTACGGCTTCTGCACCGTCACCTGCACAGTCGGGGAAAGCGGTCAGCCCGCTGCCGAGATCAGTGAAGAATTTATCGTGTCCGGATCATAAAAAATTCCGCCCCTGCCGCAGCCGCGGCAGGGGCATTTTGCGCCGCGGAGAGAATTTTGTTATGATACAATAGATAGGTAACAGAGGGGATAGAAAAACAACTTCCAAAATGATATAATGTTAAGTACCACCCAAACACCAATATCAAAAAGGAAGTTGTCTATGAACAGTATAACACAAGAAGCGCACTTTCGT
>JAFWQJ010000012.1 GCA_017545185.1 Oscillospiraceae bacterium
AATTCGCGCACCGAGCGCGTTTCGCCGGTCGCGATGACATAATCATCCGGCTGATCCTGCTGGAGCATCAGCCACATTGCGCGGACATAATCCTGCGAATGTCCCCAGTCGCGCTTCGCATCGAGATTGCCGAGCTCGACAAATTCCTGCTTTCCGAGCGCGATCCTCGCGGCGGCATCGGTGATCTTTCTCGTGACAAATTCCTTGCCGCGGCGTTCCGATTCGTGATTGAACAGAATGCCCGAGCAGGTGAACAGCCCGAAGCTTTCGCGGTAGTTCTTCGTGATCCAGTGGCCGTAGAGCTTCGCGACACCGTAAGGGCTGCGCGGATAGAACGGGGTCGTTTCCTTCTGCGGGATCTCCTGTACCTTGCCGAACATCTCCGAGGTAGACGCCTGATAGAAGCGCGCCTCCGGCTTGACCGTGCGGATCGCTTCGAGCAGATTCGTCACGCCGAGCGCGTCAATTTCCGCGGTCGCGATCGGCTGCTCCCAGCTCGTTGCGACAAAGCTCTGCGCGGCGAGATTGTAGACCTCGTCCGCCTGCGAAATGCGCATCGCGGAGATCAGCGAAACGATATCGGTCATATCCGCATAGATCAGGTGAATTTTGTCCTTCAGATGCGCGATATTGCCGTAATCGACGACGCTCTTGCGCCGCCAGATGCCGTAGACCTCATATCCCTTTTCGAGCAGGAGCTCCGCAAGATAGGAGCCGTCCTGACCGGTAATGCCTGTAATGAGTGCGTGTTTCATGTGTAAGAATCTCCTTAAATGGTTTTATCCGGCTTGAACACCGCTTCCGGCTGGTATTCCCGGATGAATGCCAGCACATCATGAAAATCGGCGACGGCTACAAAATAATTGTGCCGTTTTTTCTTCTGATCGCGCAGCACCAGAAGGTTAAACAGTTCGGTATCCGGCAGCGGATGCCGCTTGTGATACGCACGGTCCTTGTGGGTAACGGATAATGCAGCGCGTGCGGCAAAAAGGCTGTGCGCCTTCAGCAGACAGCGCAGGAAGCCCGCGCCGTTCAGGACATAACGCTGCGCGGAGCTGATCTCGCTGAGCTGCAGCCAGCTTTCCACGCGTGCCGGGCAGACGAGGTATTCCTCCGTGATGATGAGCGGATATTTGCGGTAGGGCGGCGTCTGCCAGATCGCGAAGGTGCCGCCCGCGCGGATGCATCCCGCCATGGCGATCGCATTGCCGAAGGGCTGCAGCACGCGGCTTTTTGTGACAAAGATCCAGCGGAAAAGCGAGATCAGCAGGAGGATCAGCGCAGCGAACGCGAGGGCTGCGCAGACGATCGTTGCAGGGGTGAAGAAACCGTATCTGAGCGCGCAGACCGCGGTGCAGATGCCGGTGCAGAGAAAGAGGCATCCCGTGCAGATGAGCGCAGGGGTATAGCTTTTTCGGATCTGTCTGAGGACGATCTCACCGGTCAGTTCTTCCATATCCGTTACCTCCGTTTTTGATTCCTGCGGAACGCTTAGAGCAGCTCGCCGCGTCCCTGTTCCCTGAGCATTTCAGTGATTTTCCTGACGTTCTGTGCGGCCTCCATATCGCAGACAAGCAGCGCATCGTCCGTATCGACGACGATGATCTCATGCAGCCCGACTGCCGCGATCAGCTTTTTGCCGCCGGAGAACACACAGTTCGTGGTGCCGACCGTGAGGACATCGCCGTCACGGTAATTGCCGTTGGTATCGGTTCTTGCGACGCGCAGCAGCGCAGGCCAGCTTCCGACGTCGTCCCAGCCGAAGGTGCCGGGGATCGTATAGATCCGCTTCGCCTTTTCGAGAATGCCGAAATCGACCGAGATCGACGGCATCAGCGGGAACTGCTCTGTCAGCACATTGGAAAACTCCGGCGTATCACAGGCCGCGCCGAGCTTTTCCGTGATCTCTCCGACTGCCGGAAGATACTTCCGGACTGCATTCAGATAGGTGCTCGTTTTCCATGCGAACATGCCGCTGTTCCAGAGATAGCTGCCGGATGCGACATACTGCCTTGCGGTTTCGAGGTCAGGCTTTTCCCGGAACGAATCGACCTGATAAACGCCTGCGGGCGCATCCTGCGTCCGGGAGAAGGCGATATAGCCGTAGCCGGTCTCCGGATAGGTCGGCGTAATGCCGATCGTGAGGAGCGCATCGGTCTCCTCCGCAGCGGCGGCGGCTCTGCAGAGCACATCCGCGCAGAGCGATTCGTGCCGGACGAGATGATCCGCCGGCAGAACCAGCATGACGGATTCGCCGAGCCGCTTTTCAATGACGGTGGCTGCCAGTGCGATACACGGTGCGGTATTGCGGGCGGCGGGCTCTCTGAGCAGATTCTGCTCCGGGATCTCCGGGAGCTGCTCCTGCACCAGCGTCATGTATTCGCCGTTCGTGACGATATAAATGCGCTCCGGCGGTACAATGCCGCGGATCCTGCGAAATGTTTTCTGCAGCATCGTTTCACCGTCTCCGGTGAGGGAAAGAAACTGCTTCGGACATTGCACGCGGCTTTTCGGCCAGAAGCGTTCGCCCTTTCCGCCTGCCATGATAACGGCCGTCATCGGCCTTTGGGTTGTCTGCATGTTGAATATTACTCCTTACGGTGATGGAATTTGCGGGTGTTCCCCTCCGGCTTTTTCAGCGAGGCAAGCTCCTCCGCATTCGTTTCCGGCGGGAACAGCGCGGTTTTCAGTGTCATCAGCAGAATCTGGATATCCATGAGCAGCGAATACTGCTCAATATAGATCAGATCCATTTTCAGCTTGTCGATCGGTTCCGTATCGTATGTGCCGTTGACCTGCGCATAGCCGGTCAGGCCGGCCTTGACCTGCAGGCGGTACGGGAACTCGGGGTATTTTTCGGTATACTCCGCGGTCAGCTCCGGACGCTCCGGTCTGGGGCCGACGAGCGACATCTCGCCGCGGATGATATTGAGCAGCTGCGGCAGCTCGTCCAGACGGAAATGCCGCAGGACTTTGCCGACCTTCGTGATGCGGCTGTCGTGGTCGGCGGCGAGCACCGCCTTGCCGTCCGCCTCCGCATCGGGGATCATGCTCCGGAATTTCAGGACGTCAAATTCGCGGCCGTCACGGGTCAGTCTGCGCTGCCGGTAAAGAACCGGGCCGTGATCCTCCAGCCGGATCGCAGCGGCGCAGATCAGCATGACCGGTGAGAGCAGCAGCAGTGCGACGACCGAGATCACGATATCGAATGTGCGCTTGATAAAGCGCTGCTCCGGCGTCAGACCCTCATTGCGGCAGAGGATCAGCGGCGTATCGAACAGCCGGATCTCATCGCCGCCGCGCATCAGGATATCCGAGATCTTCGGCACGGTGTAGGTGCGGATGCGGTGCCCGCAGCAGTATTTGAGCAGGTCGTTCCGCAGCTCCGCCGGAAGATCGCAGAGGATCGCGCCGTCAAAGCCGCCGAGCTGCTCCGTGATCTTCTGCAGACCCTCCTCACAGCTGATGCTTTCGCAGATCATATATTTATCCACGCGGGTGCTCATTTTCATCACGAGCTCCGCCGCCGTCGGGGAGCCGTACACAACGACGAGCCTGCGCGGGGGGTAGAGCCGGAAATACAGTGCGCTGACCAGAAACGCCGCGCAGATGATCGTGAAGTAGTCGAGCACGGTCAGCCGGATCATCGGCGCAAGTGCCATGAAGCGGCGGCCGATGACGCTGATCTGGAAATAGGTGATAAAATTGACGATGGTGATGCCGATGAGCTGGTAATATATGAGGTCGCTGCGCTTGAGATACCCGAAGCGCATACAGTGATAGGCCTTGTAGACGATCGCCGTCAGAAACGTGTAGATCGAGACAACGACCCAGTTGCCGCGCCGGAAGAACGGCTCAATAATGACATCCGCATAATGCTGATCCCATGTCAGCGCGAACCAGAGCGTCAGGATGCCCAGCAGCAGGAGCCCGAAGCTGGTCGAGAACAGATGCCGGTATTTTCTGCGTTCCAACATAATGCTTCCTTTCAGGCGAACCCGCCTGCTTTGTTTGATAGATCCGCGGACATTGTTTCCGCAGATGTGCGTTCCATACAGCGGAACGGCCTGTATCCGGCAAAAACGCCCCGCAGGGCTGCCGGAACGGCACGGATCATGTCGGTTTTCCGGTGATGAGGCAGACTTCCGGCGGATTGAACAGCCGCGGCTTGCCGAGCCCCGCGCTGACGATCATCTGCGCATCGCCGGAGCGGTAGCAGCCCTTGTCATAGCGCGGCATGAATCTGCGTGCAGGAGAGAGCAGTCCGCCGATGCCGGGCAGACGCACCACGCCGCCGTGGATATGCCCAGAAAGCGTCAGCTCCGCGCCCCATTCCGCATAAGCGGAAAAGAACAGCGGGTTATGCGCCAGCAGCACGGTATGCTCTTTGCATTCGCCGAGCAGATCGTGCATCGTTTCACAGGTGCAGTCCGCCGCGCCGGAAAAGCCGAGCAGTCCGCCGCCGCGGAAGAATACCGACGGCAGGGAAAGTCCTGCAAAGCGGACACCCTTGACGGTAACGGTCTGATTCTCAAGCAGGATCGCGCCGTTTTTGCGGACAGCCTGCCGGAACCGCTCATAGATCGCGGGCGGCAGATCGGCCTCGTGGTTGCCGGGGACGGCGATCACCGGCGCGAGCGCGGTCAGCCTGTGCAGTAGCCGCTGCGTCTCCGTGAAATCCGTGACATCGCGGGAGACAAGGTCTCCGGTGATGACGATGATCTCCGGCTTCAGTGCGGCGACCTTGCGGATCAGCCGCTTCTGTCCTTTGCCGAACTTCCGCTTATGCAGATCGGAGATCTGGACAAGCCGCGGCAGATTCGGAATATCGGCTGTATACTGACTGACGTTCAGCAGCGCGGTATTTTCGACCGCAGCCTCGCAGAGCAGCAGACCGCCTGCGGCTGCCGCAGCAGTCAGAAGATATTTTTTTGCGTTTCGGATCATAGCTTCTCCATGTTAGACGGTGACGGGTTCCGGTGCGGGGACGGCCGCAGAGCTTTCCTCCATGGCCGCGACCAGCGAGCGCAGGCGGATCTTTGCGGCGCCGAGATTGTTGATCTCGTCGATCTTGAGCTGCGTATACAGCTTGCCGCCGCGTTCGAGGATCGCGCGCACCTCGTCGGTCGTGACCGCGTCAATGCCGCAGCCGAACGACACCAGCTGTACCAGCTGCATATCCGGCTGGCCGATGACGTAGTTCGCTGCACGGTAGAGCCGCGAGTGGTATGTCCACTGGTTCAGGACGCCGAGCTTGCCGGAATCCGCAAGTGCAGCAACGGAATCCTCCGAGATGACCGCCATGCCGAGGCTTGCGATCAGCTTGTGAACACCGTGGTTGATCTCCTTATCAATGTGGTACGGTCTGCCGGCGAGGACGATGATCTTTCTGCCCTCGGCGCGCGCCGTCTCAATGATGCGCTGCGCTTCCGCCGCGACACTGCTGCGGTAGCTGTCCTGCGCGGCAAAGCCCGCTTCGATCGCGGCCTTCAGCTTTGCAGCCGGGATGCGGTATTTTGCAAGCGCGTGCTTCAGCGCGAGATACACGCCCTTTTTGCGGTTCAGGTCCATATAAGGCGTGATGAAATTGTCCTCCGTCAGCTTGCTGTTGTTTGCGCGCAGCAGCTCCGGATAATACGCGACGACCGGGCAGTTGTAATGATTGTCGCTGCTGCCCTCGTCAAAGTTATAGCTCATGCACGGCCAGAAGATGAAGTCAACGCCCTGACTGAGCAGATCCTCGATATGCCCGTGCGCAAGCTTTGCCGGATAGCAGACCGTATCCGAGGGGATCGTGTGCTGCCCCTTATAATACATCTCGCGGTCGCTCTCATGCGAAAGCTTCACCGCAAAGCCGAGCTGCGTAAACAGCTCCGCCCAGAGCGGCATCTGCTCGTAATACGAAAGTGCCAGCGGCAGGCCGACCGTGCCGACCGGTTCGCCCGCGGGCTTTTTCTCTGCCTGCTGCAGGATCAGGTTGTATTTGAAGTCGTAAAGCGACGGGATCTCATCGGTTTTGGTCTTGCCCGCGCCCTTTTCGCAGCGGTTACCGGAGATATAGCGGCTGCCGTCCGGGAAAATGACGACGTTCAGCGCACAGTGCGCGGTACAGCCGCCGCATTTTGCGCTGCGGGTCTGATAGCTGAAATCGGCAAGTGCTTCCGCGGTGATCGTTTTCGTCTCCGCGGGGGTGTGCTCCTTTGCATAGAGCGCCGCGCCGAATGCACCCATGAGACCGGAGATTGCGGGACGGATGACGTCTCTGCCGAGCTCCATTTCAAACGACCGCAGCACGGCGTCATTCAGAAAGGTACCGCCCTGCACGACGATGTTCTCGCCGAGCTCCTCAACGGATTTTGCGCGGATGACCTTATAGACCGCATTCTTGATAATCGAGGACGACAGGCCGGCGGAGATATCCTCGACCGTTGCGCCGTCCTTCTGCGCCTGCTTGACCGAGCTGTTCATGAACACGGTGCAGCGGGAGCCGAGATCGACCGGGTGCTCCGCGAACAGGCCGAGCTCGGAGAAATCCGCGATCTCGTAGCCGAGTGCCTGCGCAAAGCTCTGGATAAACGAACCGCAGCCCGAGGAACATGCCTCGTTCAGCATGATGCTGTCGATGCTGTGATTGCGTATTTTGAAGCATTTGATATCCTGACCGCCGATATCCATGATGAAATCGACGTCCGGGCAGAAATACGATGCAGCCTTGAAATGCGCGACGGTCTCCACGATACCGAAGTCAATGCCGAGACCCGCACGGATAAAGTCCTCGCCGTAGCCGGTGACTGCCGATGCACGGATATGCAGATCGGGGTTCTTGTCCGCGTAGATCTTTTTCAGCTGCTTGACGATGCGGTCGAGCGGCTGGCCGCGGTTCGCCGCGTAATACTGATACAGCAGGTCGCCGTTTTCGGTAATGAGCACGAGCTTTGTCGTGGTCGAGCCCGCGTCGATGCCGAGATAGGCATTGCCGGTCGTCGTGCGCAGATCGGCAAAGGGCAGGTCATGCGCCTTGTGCCGTTCGATAAACTGCTCGTACTCCTTGCGGGAGCGGAACAACGGCTCTCCGGTGACGGTATTGCCGCCGGTCTCTGCATTCGCGATCTGCTCCGCAGCTTCCGCGAGCGTCACGGGCGTGCAGGACTGTGCCGCGTACATCGCGCAGCCGTAGGCGACGAAAACCGGCGCATTCTCCGGGAAGATCGCGTGTGCGTCATCGAGCTTCAGCGTCCGGACGAACGCCTCCCGCAGTCCCTTCAGGAAGGAGAGCGGCCCGCCGAGAAACAGCACGGTGCCTTCGATCGTTCTGCCCTGTGCAAGACCCGAAACGGTCTGATCGACAACAGCCTGAAATATACTTGCCGCGATATCCTCTCGCCGCGCACCCTGATTGAGCAGCGGCTGGATATCGGATTTCGCGAACACGCCGCAGCGCGACGCGATCGGATAACGCTTTTCTGCCTGCAGGGAGATCCTGTCCAGCTCGTCGGCGGTGATGCCGAGCAGCGTCGCCATCTGGTCGATGAACGCGCCGGTGCCGCCTGCGCAGGAGCCGTTCATGCGCTGCTCCACGCCGCCGGTCAGGAAGATCATCTTGGCATCCTCACCGCCCAGCTCAATGACGACATCTGCCTCCGGATAATCCGACTTCACCGCGAGAAACGCGGCGTGCACCTCCTGCACAAAGGAGATGCCGGCGCTCTGCGCAAGACCGAGTCCCGCAGAACCGGTGATGCAGATGCGGAACAGTGCATCCGGAAATTTCTGCTGCAGCGCTTCGATCTGCTCCGCGACGGTCTCACGGACACGGGACAGATGCCGCTGATAGCAGCTTGACAGGATCTGCTTGTTATCGTCGATCACAACGGTCTTGACGGTCGTGGATCCGACGTCAATGCCGAGTGCATAAACAGGCTGACTCAACTCTTTGACCTCCTTTGCCGCATACTACGGCATGATACTTTACTATTATAGCACAAATCAGGAAAAAAAGAAAGCCCTGCGGCTCCGATTTCACGAAATGTTCATACCTTGGCGGGGAGCCCCCGCCGGCGATTCCCTCCGGAGGCGGTAAGCGGAGAACGCCCAACAGTCTTTTCTGCACGCCGCTGAACGCGGCTTCTGCGGGGAGCCCCCGCTGGCGATTCCCTCCGGAGGCGGTTAGCGAAGCTCTCCCAACAGTCTGAACTGCACGCCGCTGAACGCGGCTTCTTTGGCTTTACTGCTCCCGGCTTTTTCGTGAATGGTGAATAACGAATAATGAAGAGTGAATAATCGCGGTATCGCCGTCGGCGATCGTTTTTTGAAATATGTCCGAAGGGTACACCGCCGTTATTCACTCTTCGTTCTTCACCATTCACTTTTTCCTCTCTCCCATTGATAGCGGGTAGAACCCGCTGCCGTTTTTGCTCCCATGCAGCACGCAGGAAATTTTCACCGTTCTCCCATTGAAATTTTCCAGACAATATGCTATAATATATTCGTATGCCGAAAAATCGGCGGCGTTTTACAGTTTCATAGAAAGAAGTGCGATATCATGACCAAAATCACCATTTTTTCGGGCTTTCTCGGTGCCGGCAAGACCACGCTCATCAAGAAGCTCATCAAGGACGGCTATCAGGGCGAAAAGCTCGTGCTGATCGAAAACGAATTCGGACAGATCGGCATTGACGGCGGGTTCCTCAAGGAAGCAGGCATCCAGATCAACGAGATGAACTCCGGCTGTATCTGCTGCAGCCTCGTCGGAGACTTCGGCAAGGCGCTTCAGCAGGTGCTCGAGGAATATCACCCCGACCGCATCCTCATTGAGCCGTCGGGCGTCGGCAAACTGAGCGACGTCATCAGCGCCGTGCAGAATCTGCACATGCAGGACGTTGAGTTGGACGGCTTCACCACGGTCGTCGATGCGAAAAAATGCAAGATGTATCAAAAGAACTTCGGCGAGTTCTTCAACAACCAGATCACCTACGCAAGCTGCCTGATCCTGAGCCACACCGCCGGTCAGACCGAATCGCAGCTGCATGATACCGTACAGCGTCTGCGGGAGCTGAACCCCGCCGCGCCGATCGTCACGACCGAATGGGACGAGCTGACCGGCGCACAGCTGATCGCCTCCATGACCCAGAAAAACACCCTCGACGACGAGCTGAAGGCGCTGCTGGAGGAGGAGACGCATCATCATCACCACCACCATGATCATGATGATGACGAGCATGAGCATCATCACCATGACCACGACGAGCATGAGCATCACCATGACCACGATGAGCATGAACATCATCACCATGGCCACGACGAGCATGAGCATCACCATGACCATGATGAGCATGAGCATCATCATGACCATGACGAGCATGAGCATCATCACGACCACGGCCCGGACTGCACCTGCGGCTGCCACGATCACGACCATGAGCATCATCATCACGCAGACGAGGTGTTCACGAGCTGGGGCATCGAAACGCCGAACACCTACACCGCAGAGGCGATCACCGCGGCACTGGAAGCGCTCTCCGACGCGGAGACCTTCGGCATGGTGCTGCGTGCAAAGGGCATCGTCAAGGGCGAAAACGGTCAGTGGATCCACTTTGACTACGTGCCCGGTACGCCGGATGTCCGCACCGGCACCGCTGAGCCGACCGGCAGACTGTGCGTGATTGGATCCAAGCTGAACGAAGCTGCGATCGCAAAGCTGTTCTGTGCAGAATAAGGAGGAAGCCATGCCGAACAATCAGCAGGAATTTATCCCGGTTTACCTGTTCCTCGGCTTTCTCGAAGCGGGCAAGACCAAGTTCATGCAGGATGCGCTTGAGGACGCACAGTTCACGAACAGCGAACGCACGCTGCTGCTGGTCTGCGAGGAGGGCATGGAGGAATACGATACCTCCCGCTTTGACGAGCTCGATATCCATATGCGCGTCATCGAGGACATCAGCGACCTGAACGAGCGCAACCTCGAAAAGCTTGCGAAGGAATGCGGCGCACAGCGCGTCATGATCGAATATAACGGCATGTGGCAGATCCAGTCTCTGTTTGAGGCGCTGCCCGATGACTGGGCGGTCTATCAGGCCGTGCTGATCGTGGATGCGACCACGTTCATGAACTACAATCAGAACATGCGCAGCCTTGTCGTGGATAAGCTCAACATGGCAGAGCTCGTCTATTTCAACCGCATCAAAGACGGCGAGGACACCATGCCGTATCACCAGATCGTCCGCGGCGTCACCCGCAGAGCCGATATCTACTACGAAATGCCGAACGGCGATGCCGTCTTTGACGATATCGAGGATCCGCTGCCGTTTGACGTCAATGCGAAAAATATCGTGATCGAGGACAGAGACTTTGCGCTCTTTTACCGCGATCTCATGGAGGACGCGAAGAAATACGAGAACAAGACGGTCACATTCCGCGCGCTGGCCGTCAAGAACCCGACCTTCCCGCCGAATATCTTTGCAGTCGGCAGACATATCATGACCTGCTGCGTCGAGGATATTCAGTACAGCTGGATCGCCGCGCAGTACGGCAGACCGTTCAAGCCGCGCAAGAATCACTGGATCATGGTCTCCGGCGCGATCGAGGTGCGGTTCAATCAGATGCAGGGCGTGTTCGTCCCGATGCTGCATGTCACCAAGCTCGCCGACGCCGACCCGCCCGAGCAGGAGGTTGCGACATTCTATTGAGGTATCGCTTCGCGATGTATCCGAAATGGGGCTCCGCCCCAAACCCCGCTGGGGACCAGTCCCCAGACCCCGTTATGTATAACAAAAGGGACGCTGATACTGCAATCGGCGTCCTTTGTTTATTGACAGATTCGTTTTCGGCAAGCTTCAGCATTGGGAGAAGTGACCTTTCAGAAGCCACCCCGCGGCGTGTGCTCCGAATGCTGGGAGAGGTTCGCTCCCCGCCCCCGGAGGGAAATGCCAGCGGGGGCTCCCCGCAACAATGTACCCCTGACCGGCGCAGCTTCCGGTCAGGGGTACTTCGGATTGAACCGAAATTGCTCCGATTGCCAAAAAAGGAGTGAAGGAGGATTACTCCTTAACACCGCCAAGTGCAACACCGGCGATGATATATTTTGACAACAGGAAATAGATAACAAACAGCGGGAGAACGGTCAGCGTCAATCCGAGATAGACCGCGCCGTACTCCGTCTTGTAGATGTCGCCGTTCAGCTGGCTGACCATGATCGGCATTGTAAACTTCTTCTTGTCGGTCAGAAGGATCAGCGGGAGGAACAGGTTGTTCCAGCTGGAAACGAAAGCGAAGATCGCCTGCGTCGCCATAGCCGGCTTCATCATCGGAAGTGCTATCTGATTGAAAATGCGGAACTCGCCCGCGCCGTCGATTCGTGCAGACTGCAGGATCTCCATCGGCAGTGCACCGGACATATATTGTCGCATGAAGAACACTGTTGACGGAGCAGCAACCGCGGGGACGATCAGCGCAAAGAGCTTGTTCGTCATGCCGATGCTGTACATAAACTGATACATACCGATCGACGTGACCTGAGGCGGAATCATCAGAACCGCCATGATAAACGCGAAAAATGCCTTTTTGAATTTCCAGTCATACGCAACAATGGCGAATGCTGTCATCGTCGAGAAGTAAACGGAGCAGATCGTTGCACCCGTCGAAACGATGAACGAGTTGATAAAACCGGTCGTAACATTGAAGGATTTACCTGTAAAAACCTTCCAGTTCGTTGCGAGGTTTGTACCCGGGATCAGCGAGATCGCATGGGATTCGATCTGGCTTCTGCTTCTCGTCGCATTGATGATCATGATCACAAACGGAAGTAAGCTCATGACCGCAAGGAAAATCAGAAATACATACTGAAAAACCTTGTACCCGTAGAACAGGGGTCCTTTTGCCGACTTCGGCTCATCGTAATTCGTTTTTGCCATCACAATCCCCCCTTATCTCCAGCTCTGCGATTTCGCACGCTGTGCAGCGGCCTTACGTTCCTGCTTCTTGAGCTTCGCAAGCGCTGCCGCGTCCTTATCACGCATGAGATAGAACAGGATTGCAGAGCAAATCGCGATCACTATGAACATCAGCATACTTGCTGCCGATGCGCGGTTGTAAAGATACTTTCCGGAGAAAGCCTGTTCATAAATGAACACAGATGCCGTTTTCGTTGAGTTATCCGGACCGCCGTTCAGATACAGTTTCGGGATATCGAACATGTTCAGACCGCCGATCAAGGAGGTGACGAGCGTGAACAGCAGAACGGTCTTCAGGTTCGGGATCGTGATCCGGAAGAAGATCTGCACACCGTTTGCGCCGTCGATATCAGCTGCCTCGTAGATATCCGGGTTAATGCCCAACACGCCCGAAATCAGAATGATCATCGTATAGCCGTACCAAGTCCAGAACTGGATGAACGCAACAATGATCTTTGAGGCTGTTTTGCTGATAAAGAAGTTATAGGAGCCTTCCAGAATACCGAGTCTCTTGGTCAGAAGGTCATTGACCGGACCGGTCGGATAGCTGAAAAGTGCGTGGAACAGAATTGCAATCGTTGCCGCCGTAATGATATTCGGCATGTAAAAGATCACCTTGAAAATACCCTGACCCTTTACAGTGATGCGTCTTGCAGTGAACCAAGCAGTCAGAAGCATCGCAAGTGTGATCTGCGGGATAAAGTTCATGATCCAAATGACGATCGTATTCTTCACCGCCGTCTGGAAGGACTTGTTCTGAAGGATCGACTGATAGTTCGCGAAGATATTGCCCTTCAGAAGATTCCATTCCGTATTATTCAGACCCTTACAATCCGTGAAACCGAGAACAGTCGTATAGATCGTCGGGTAGAAATGGAAGATGAGATATACAAGCACGAACGGAATGATGAACAAATAGCCGTATTTCGCATTCGAGATGCTTTTAATCCGACTTTGTGCCGACTTCAAAGAAAACGCCTCCTCTCATTTGCTGTCAGGGAGCAGACAGCTTGGATCCTGCCTGCTCCCTTCGCAGCAGATTTCTCTTGGGATTACAGAGTATTACTCTGCGTCAATTGCGAGCTTGTCGGAGACAGCCTGCTTGAAGTCAGCGATCGCAGCATCTCTGGTCTTCTGGCCGGAGGTGTACTGACGGACCTGATCACGCCATGCGGTGTTGATGTCCTCATCGTACGGAGTGAGGTTCTTACCGTTTGCGAACTGGTTTGCCGGAACGAAAACGTCGAACATGTTCTGGCCGCCGAGGAAGTCAACCTTACCGTCGGACTTAGCCATGACGACGCCGGAAGCAACGGTGTCCTTCGTGCCAGGAGTACCATCCTCGTTCGGTGCGAAGGTGCCGTTTGCCCACATGTACTGGAGGCCGGTCTCAGAGGTATCGAGGGTGATCCACTCGATGATGTCGCCGACAGCTTCCTTGTTCTGGGAAGAAGCAGCGCCGAGAACCCATGTGCCGCCCCAGAAGAAGCCGACCGGAGGCTCGCAGACTGCCCAGTCGCCCCATGTACCTTCAGCCTTCACCTCGCCGGTCTCCTCATCGACCTCGCGGCCGCAGTTGCCGGACATCGTGTAGTTGATCAGCCATGCCGGGCCGAAGAAGCCGAAGATCTGCTTCTTGCCGGTGCCAGCCATATCAGCGAACCAGCCTTCCTGCCAGTCCTGGGTATCATTGTGATAATCGTTGTCCATCAGCTTCTTGGAGAGATCAAGGAACTCCTCGCGCTTCGGATCAATGTGCAGCTTGTCATCGACGACCCAGCCCTTATCGGAGATGTTCTCGATTGCGTGCCAAATGTCGCCGTCGCCGGAGACGATGCCGTAGCCTTTTTCCTTCAGCTTTGCAGCTGCCTCAAAGAACTTATCCCAGCCCGGACCGATCTCAGCCTTCACCTTTGCCGGATCATCGGTGCCGAAGACGTCCTTTGCGATGGAACGACGGTAGATGTAAGCACCGCCGGTTGCCTGGTAGCCCAGACCGACCAGCTTGCCGTCAGGGTTGGTACCGATATCGACAGTGTACTGTGCGATCTCAGCTTCCTTGACCTTGCCGATGTCGATGCCCAGATCCTCGTACGGAGCAGCATACTTTGCAGCTTCGCCCTGAGAATACTTCAGAATGAAGGCAGCCTCAGCAGCATACATATCGACTTCGTCGCCTGCCAGAGCAGCGTCCAGAGCCGGCTGATATGCGCCGTCAGTGGTAGCGATAACGCTTTCCTTCATGTCGTACTGTGCTGCGAAATCCGGATTCAGATCCATGAACTTGGTGACCATGCCCGGGACCTCAGTGGTGAATGCCCAGACCTTGAGCTCACGCTTGTCACCGGACGGCTCAACCGGGGGCTCCGTGCTGCTCGGATCTGCCTCGGACTGAGAATCCGGGGTGGAATCCGGAGTGCTTGCCGGGGTCGTGTCAGTACCGCAGGCGGTAAACGACGCCATCAAGCTGAGTGCTGCCAGCAATGAAAGTGCCTTTTTCATAACAAAATCCTCCTACTAAAAAACAGTTTGATTTTTATTCCACTCGCTGTGTCAGGTCAGCGAACGAAACCAGAGTAATGCGTTCTGATTACAGGGTAAACAGAACATTGTTGACGATGGATTCCAGCAGTTCCTGTCTGCCGCTGGTGATGGAATCCACAACTTCGCCCTTCTCAAGAGCATACTTTTCGAGGCTGCGGAAGTCTGCCTTGCCGGCAATGATATCTGCGCCGATGCCGGTCTTCCAGGATGCATATCTTTCCTCGATGAACTTTTCGATTCTGCCGTCCGCGAGCAGCTTGCGTGCTGCCAGGAAGCCGAGTGCGAATGCGTCCATACCTGCGATATAGGAATAGAAGATATCCTCCGCGGTGAAGGAGCCTCTGCGTGCCTTTGCATCGAAGTTCAGACCGCCGTTCGTGAAGCCGCCTGCCTTCAGGACCTCATACATGCACATGGTGGTGTCATAGACATTGGTCGGGAACTGGTCGGTATCCCAGCCGAGGAGCGTATCGCCCTGGTTCGCGTCGATGGAACCGAACACGCCGTTGACGCGTGCAACATTCAGCTCATGCTGGAAGGTATGCTGTGCAAGCGTTGCGTGGTTTGCCTCGATGTTCATCTTGAAATCCTTTTCAAGACCGTACTTTCTGAGGAAACCGAGCACGGTTGCGGTATCGAAATCATACTGATGCTTGGTCGGCTCCTTCGGCTTCGGCTCGATGTAGAAATCGCCGTCGTAGCCGATGCTTCTTGCATACTCGACAGCCATTCTCATCAGCGTTGCCATGTTGTCGAGCTCACGGCCCATATCGGTATTCAGCAGGGTCTCATAGCCTTCACGGCCGCCCCAGAACACATAGCCCTTGCCGCCAAGCTGGACAGTCGCATCAATCGCGGACTTGATCTGTGCTGCTGCATAAGCGAACACATCAGCGGACGGAGAAGTGCCGGCACCGTGCATGAAGCGCGGATGATCGAACAGCTTTGCAGTGCCCCACAGAAGCTTCTTGCCGGTTTCCTTCTGCTTCTTCTCGAGGTAGTCAACGACGACCTTCAGCTTTGCATTGGACTCGCCGAGGTTTGCGTACTCCGGCGACAGATCGCGGTCATGGAAGCAGTAGTAGTCGATCGAAAGCTTATCCATGATCTCAAAAGCAGCATCGACCTTCGCGATCGCGCGTGCCTCGGGATCGGTCTCGCCCCATGTCTTGTCAGCAGTGCCGCAGCCGAACATATCGGTGCCGTCGCCGCCCATGGTGTGCCACCAGGACAGTGCAAACTTCAGATGCTCGCGCATCGGCTTGCCGTCAATGATACGATCCGGATCATAGTACTTGAACGCCAGCGGATTGGTGCTGTCCTTGCCCTCGTACTTGATCTTTCCGATGTTGCTGAAATATTCCTTCATAGATAAAACCTCCGTGAAATAATTACAGATGGATTTCTGTACTGAGTGTTTTGGTTCCTGTCAGGGATTCGCTCTGCGCATCCGGCTGGCAGGTGCCCGCATAGAGCCGGAACACCGTGCTGCGGACGGCTCTGACGCCGGCCTCATCGACGGTCTCGAACGCGCTCTGCGGGATCGGGATCGGGACAGTTTTGCTCTCCCCTGCCTTCAGCGAAACTCTTGCAAAGCCGCAGAGCTTCGGGTTCGGGGTATCAGCTGCGCTGTCGCCCTTGATATAAAGCTGCACGACGTCGTCGGTATCGACGCTGCCGATGTTTTTGATCGTAACAGATGCAGACTTGCTGTCCGCTTTCAGATCGCTGCATTCGGTCTTTGAATAGGTCAGGCCGTAGCCGAACGGATAGAGCACATTGCCCTGCACGTAGCGGTAGGTCCTGCCTGCCATGCTGTAATCCTCGAACGGCGGGAGCTTGTCAGCACTCTCATAGAATGTGACAGGCAGCTTGCCGGACGGCGACACCTTGCCGAACAGGATATTCGCAAGTGCCAGACCGCCGAACTGTCCGGGATACCATGCATGAATGATCGCGTCGCAGTCGGCTTCCATATTCATGGCGGAGCCTGCCGCGGTCACGATGATGACCGGCTTGCCCTTCTCCATGACCTTTGCGACCAGCTTGCGCTGGGGCTCCGGCAGGCGGAGGTCGATCTTGTCGCCGGATGCGAACTCATTGCCCGCATCGCCCTCCTCGCCCTCGATGAACGCGTCCAGTCCGACGCAGAGGATCACGAGATCGGAGTTTTCCGCAACGACCTCTGCTTCCGCGAGACGGTCATCGGCTCTTGCAAGACCGGAGGTGCGGTCCTTATAAAGGTGGCAGCCCTCAGAGGTGAGGACTCTGCCGGGGAATGCATCCTGAATACCCTCTAAGAAGGTGATGTAGCGGTCAGCCGTGCCGCAGTAGTTGCCTTCCAGTGCCACGCGGCTGTTCGCATTCGGGCCGATCACGCCGATCGTCTGATACTTCGACGCATCCAGCGGAAGAATGCCGTTGTTTTTCAGCAGCACCATGCATTTTTCAGAACAGGCAAGCGAATGCGCTTTATGCTCCTCACATGCCAGCACCGAATACGGGATGTCATCCAGCTCCGTATGGTCATCGAACATACCGAGACGGATCCTTGTGCGCATCACATGCACACATGCTCTGCGGATGTCTCCTTGCGGACCTTGCCCGCCTTGTAGGCATCTATGAGCTTTTCATACACAAAGCCGGCATTGAGGTCGCAGCCCTTTGCGATCGCAAGTGCCGCGGTCTCCTCCTCCGAGGATGTCAGCTTGTGGTTGGTATCAAAATCCTCAAGCGCACGGAAATCCGAAACGAAGTGGCCGTTAAAGCCCCACTCCTTCAGCTTTCCCTGCAGAAAATCGCTCGCGCAGCAGCCCTCGGTGTTCAGACGGTTATACGCGCCCATGACAGACTCGACGCCTGCCTGCACAAGCTCCTTGAATGCCGGAAGATAGGTCTCCTCCATATCCTTCGCCGATGCCTTCGCATCAAACGCATGGCGAAGCGCCTCCGGACCGCTGTGCACCGCGAAATGCTTTGCACATGCAGCTGTTTTCATGACCTTGCCGTCACCCTGCAGCCCCTTGACAAGTGCCTTGCCGAGCTCGCCGGTCAGGAACGGATCTTCGCCGTAGGTCTCCTGGCCTCTGCCCCAGCGCGGGTCACGGAAGATGTTGATGTTCGGTGTCCAGTGGGTCAGTCCCTTGTAGATATCACGGTCACCGTGCTTGCTGATCTGGTTGTACTTCGCACGTGTCTCCGCCGCGATGATCTCGCCCGTTTTCTGCTGTGCATCCGTATCAAACATGGCTGCAAGCGCGATCGCCTGCGGGAACATCGTTGCGATGCCCGATCTTGCCAGACCGTGCAGGCACTCGTTCCACCAGTTGTAAGCAGGGATCCCAAGACGCGGGATCGCAGGTGCATCATACAGCAGCTGCGAAGCCTGCTCCTCGATCGTCATGATGTCGGCCAGTGCCTCCGCACGCTCCTGTGCAGAAAGAGACTGATCTCTGAACTTCTCCACGCAAACTCCTCCTCAGGCATCACATGCCGCTATGCAGGATGCGATCTCCTGCTCCGGAGTCTGTGATGTTTCAGTAATTTCCCATGTTTCGTTGATCTCGGCTTTTTCCCCGGGCTGATAGACCCGTTCTTCTCCGAGCAGCTCGCACTCTAAAAAGTGCTTATTTGTATATGTTTCAAAATTGCAGCAGAAATCAGGATATTTCTGATCCTCATACGCCGAAAACGTCTTTTTGAACCGCTGATTGCCCGCCGCATAGACCACATATCCCTCCGTCACGTTGAAGCCTGCCTTGAACGGCTTGCCGGCGCTTTCGTCATGCGTCAGCGTTGCGTAGGCATCCGTCAGGCGGAACCGTTCGTCCCGCACATCGGAATAGCTCCAGAGTGCCATCGTCCGGTTCGGAAGGAAGCCTGTCTCCGCTCTGTTCAGCGGGATGAACTCCGTTCCGCCCGAGGCGAAACCGGTCACCGACCACGGCGCGAACCGCTGCGGTGTTTCGGATACATTGACAATGGTATTCTTCACGCGGACTGCGTGATCGGACACAAACTCGACCGTCAGCCGGAACTGCTTGCCGGAGATCGTCTCCCGCGGCTCCAGCGTCAGGACGCCGTCCTCATACTTATAACTGACACGGTGGTTATCGGGATAATACGTTTCGGGCATTTTCTCCGGTGCAGACCAGAGCCGATGCCCGCCGTAGGCATACCAGATGCCGTAACCTTTATTCATTTCATAAAAATCCCGGTTGATGTCCTCAAACAGGATATTGCGGTTGCCCCGCGTACTGAAATAGATAATCCGCGGTCCGACATCGACCGTTGCCATGAGCTTGATAAAGCCGTTCTCGAGACACACGCATCTGCCGAAATTCTGGTATTCGGTCTCATAGCATTGGATTGTCATAAATTGCTCTCCCCCTCCGTTCTATGTGTATTATATCGTAAAAATATACAAACAGCTACTCAAAAATTGCGGGCTTCTCATTGATTTTTGCGCAAGAATCACAGATTTTCGGAAAAGTTCTTTACAAATCAGTGAATTTGCATTATAATAAAGCAGGTAGGATCTCTGCCGCGCGCAAAAGCACGGAGCAACTTTTGAGAATCGCGCAATATTTGAAGGAAGTTACAGGAGGAGAAAACATGATCAAGAATATCTCTGGTGAGTTTGAAACCATTGAATATGAGGATAAGCGTTTTGTCATGCTCTATGACAACAACGAGATCGAATTATATCCGACGCACTGGCACAATGCCGTAGAGATCATCATGCCGATCGAGAACAGCTTTCGCGTCAACTCCGGCGGCAAGGATTATATTCTGCAGGAACGTGAGATCATCATCATCCCGCCCGGCGAGCTGCATACGCTGCCGCCGCAGGAGGGACGCCGCATCATCTTCCAGTGCGACAATTCCGTGCTGAACGATGTTCCGGCGCTGAATGCGATCATGCCGGTGTTCCACAACCCGACCGTCATCACGCCCGAGACCGACCGTGATCTGTATCTGCGCGCAAAGAAGAATATCCTGGACATCTATTCCGAATACTATATCAATTCGGAGATCTCAGACATCCGGATCTATCTGAATCTCATCAGCCTGCTGGTCTCGATCCGTGAGTTCCAGCTTGAGCAGACCCGGCAGAACCTCGCGCTCGCGAAGGACAAAATGTTCCAGTACAACGAGAAATTCAAGCTGGTGCTGAAGTATATCGACCAGAATTACATGTACGACATTTCGCTCGATACCTTAGCAGAAATTGCGGGCTACAGCAAATTCCATTTCTCCCGCATTTTCAAGCAGTATAACTCCATGTCGTATCTGCAGTACATCAATATCCGCCGGACGCGTGCCGCGGAAATGCTCCTGCTCGACCCGTCGATCCCGATCACCGAGGTCGCGATGCGTGCGGGCTTCTCGAGCCTTTCGACCTTCAACCGCATTTTCAAGGAGATCAAGCACTGTACGCCGTCCAGCTTCCAGCGCTTCTACTGCTCGACCGGCGAGGAACCGCTCGGCGAGAAGTGAGCGGGGAGCCCCCGCGGGCGATTCCCTCCGGACACATGAAGCGAAGCGCTCCCCGGCAGCTTCATACACGGTGCTGACGCACCTTCTGTAAGGCACCTTCTCCCCGGATTTTGCGAATTGCCCCCGATACTCCATGAAAAAAACAGGTGCTTTCTGTCAGCCGGACAGTCATCACCTGTTTGTTTTTCTCCTGATCCATACTGTGCAGAAATTGCGGTGTACCAGATCACCGCATAACGAAAGAGCACCGGCTTGATATCAGCCGGTGCTCTTTTTATAACTAGGAGAAGTAACCTTTCAGAAGCCGCGTTCAGCGGCGTGTGCTTTGCTGCCGGGGAGCGGTTCGTGAAATGTCCCCGGAGGGAAATGCCGGCGCGGGCTCCGCGCTAGGAGAAGTAACCTTTCGGAAGCCGCGTTCAGCGGCGTGCGCTTTGCTGCCGGGGAGCGGTTCGTGCAATGTCCCCGGAGGGAAATGCCGGCGCGGGCTCCGCGCTAGGAGAAGTAACCTTTCAGAAGCCGCGTTCAGCGGCGTGTGCTTTGCTGCCGGGGAGCGGTTCGTGAAATGTCCCCGGGGGCTCCCGCTCAGAGGACGATCTGCTTTGCGATCGCCTTCAGCATCATGGTGAGGTCTTCCTCATCTGCCTTGCCGTCTGCGTTGCAGTCCGCATTTGCACGGCCCTGCGCCGTCACGACTGCTTCCTTATCTGCAACAAGGAATCTTGCGAGCAGAACAGCATCCGAAACATCCAGCTTGCCGCTCTCGTCCATGTCGCCCTTGACCGTGACCTGCGGCGGATCGACCGGTGCGGAATCCTGCTTCTCGGTCAGAGCCAGCAGATAGATCAGCGGGGAGTTCCAGTAGATCGTGATCTCGTTGGTGGAGTAGCTCTCGCTGTTATCGACCCAGCACTTTGCAGGCGGGTTGGTCTTGCAGTATGCCTTTGCCGCGCTGTCCTCCAGATTTGAGTTGACGCCGCCGACCAGCATACCCGGCTGTGCCGCGTTCTTTGCCATGGACGGACGGTGATGCGGTGCCTCCGGAGAGACCGTGCCGAAGCCGGTCACGAAGCATGCACCCAGCGGGTTCTTGCCGAGCAGGTAGTTCAGGACTTCGTTTGCGGCATCCTTCTTGCCCTCAAGTCCGAGCACGATGCCGGCGTTCGCGATTGTCATGTTGGAGCCCCAGTTGTACTCGGTGACCGGGGAGCCGTACGGACTTGCATTCACGATGCTCTCTGCGGAGCCGGCGGTCTTTGTCAGGCTTGCCAAAGCAGTCTGACCCAGTGCGAGGGCAGCCTCAGCCTTGCCCTCATCTTTCTTCATGGTCGTCAGCGCGATGTTGCCGTAATCACCGACCGTGGACCAGTCCAGACCGGTCTTTGCTTCGGTAATGCCGGAAATGTAATCGCCCTTGCCGGTCGCGCGGTACATCTGGCATGCTGCCCAGTAACGCTCGTCCTTGTCGGTCTTGTCGCCGTATTCGCCGGTGACAACATCTCTCGGGTTGGTGTAGCCCTTGTAGGACGGATTTGCTTCGAGATAAGCCCACGATTTTTCAGCAGCAGCAAGGCACTTCTGTGCGAACGCCTCGTCAACGCCCTTGTAGAACTCGTAAGCCATTGCCATGGATGCAACAAAGTCAGCCGTTGCAGTCGAGGAGACCGGCATCACGATCAGCTCGGCAACTTCCTTTTCCGGCATGACATAAGCCGGGAAGTTTGCGCAGGAGACCTTGTGATAGACGCCGCCGTCAGCAGCCTGTATCTTCAGCATCCACTCGAGCTCGTATCTGACCTCGTCGAGGATATCCGGGATGCCGTTGCCGCTCTCCGGAATGCCGATGTCATCGGTAAAGAGAGACGGATTTGCATCGTATGCATAGAGCAGATCGGCAACAGCCTTTGCCGCTGCAACGGTGTATCTGCCGTAGTCGCCTGCATCGTGCCAGCCGCCGGTGACGTCGATCTTATCGGATGTGCCGTAGATCGTCGCCTCGTCGGTGTGGCATGCCTTGTGCCCGAAGGTCTCATCCTCGATCTCACAGCCGCAGCGCTGGAGATAGAACATTCTGACGGTTTCCTTCATCAGCTCCTTATAAGGATCGTCTGCGATCACGAATGTATAGGACTTATCCAGATCGCCGCAGGTGATGTAATACTTGCCCGGGGTCTTGACCTCGGAGAAGTCTGCGATGCGGTCATTTTCCTTTGCGCTCTTGTTCTCAGCCGCTTCGCCCAGCGTGCCGGTATAAACGACCTCGTCGTTTTCCGCGTTCACGACCTTGAACTCATTGCCGCCGTCCTCACGGACGACCGCAGTCTTTTTGTCGTTGGTGCGGTAGCCGATCTGGTTTGCAAGGATCGGTGCCTGATACGGACCGACGGTGCTGTAATCGACTTCATCATCATTCACAAGCTCCAGAACGACATTATCCAGATAAACGGTGTGTTCACCCAGATCGCGGTCTGCATCGCGCTCCTCAACACCGCAGTTGATGCACAGCTTTGCCATGATATCGGTATCCTTGGTCATGGTGAACTGATAGTCAACCTTGACCGGCTCCGGTCCGATTTCAATGCCCTTCCATGTGTAGGACTGATAGGTACCGCCGTTCTGCTGGATCATCGCTTCCACATAACGCTCCTTGTCACAGGAGATCTCATAAGAGAATTTGTAGGTTGCGTTCTGATACAGCGGGATGATGTCATAGAAAAGCTGTACAGCATAGTTCTTTGTGCCGCGGTCCGTGATCTTCATCGCCAGCTTGCCGTCCTCTGTGGACAGCTTTGCAGCACCGCCGCTCTCCTTGTAGATACCCCAGTCCGTTGTTCCCGTATCAAACGTGGAATTGCTGATGAGGTTCTCCGCTGCGAAGCCGGCAGCCGGTACAACTGCCTGCGCAGCGCCTGCCAGCATCGCACATGCTGCCAGCATGGACAGCATTCTGCTTCTGATACTTTTCTTCATGTAATCGCCCTCCCGATTTACCCGTAAAGGTATTTTCCGTATGCGCCGCCGGTCCCCTCTCGACCGTGATCCGGGACCCTCTCCGGAACCCGGAATCGCGCAGTGCATACAACGTACAGCGCAGACTTTTTCAGCCTGCTTTTCTATTATAAGGTATTGACAAACAAATTGGAATAGGATATAATACAAGTTATATGACATTTTGTGCAATTTATGATTGAAAGGAGTAAAGAAATGATCCTTCATAACGTCGGGTATAATCATCAGCATGATGCGGACTTTTTTGTGGACCGGCCGCAGGGCAGCGGCGACAATCTGCTGCTGATCCTCCGGACGGACGCGATCTTCACGCTCGGCGGAGAAGATATTACAGTTCCGGAAAGCAGCTTCTTTTTATACCCGAAGGATATGCCGCAGCAGTACCGCGCCGTTCCCAAAAAGACCTTCGCGAACGACTGGATCCATTTTCTGTTTGAGAACGACGAGCAGGAATGGTTCCGCTGCAAGGATATCCCGTGGGCAACGCCGATCCCGCTCAGGCACATTGAGTTTTTCAGCTTCTGCATCAAATCCATTGCCGACGAAAACGGCACGGATCATCTGCACAAGTCCGATTCGATCGGGCACTATTTCTGGCTGATGTGCAACAAGGTCAGCGAGCAGCTCCATGAGGACGCGCAGCTCGCAAAAAGCACGCATTACGAGCAGCTTCTGGTCGTCCGCAACAAAATTTACAGTATGCCGTATCTGAACTGGTCGGTGGACGGCGCCTCCCATGAGATGAATATGAGCCGCTCGGCCTTCCAGCACCATTACAGAGAACAGTTCGGCGTCACGTTCATTCAGGATCTCATCGCGAGCCGCATCGCGCGCGCAAAAATGCTGCTGACCACGACGAATATGACGATCCAGGATATCGCGGAGCAGTGCGGCTACCGCAATTACGAGCACTTCGCCAGACAGTTCCGGAGCTGCTGCGGAATGCCGCCCGGCGAATACCGGAAGATCGGGGGATAACAGCGGGCAGTGCCCGCTGCCGATTCCCTCCGGGGACATTGAGCGAAGCTCTCCCCGGCAGCAAAACGCACGCCGCTAAAGCGGCTTCTGAAAGGCAGCTTCTCCCAATGCTGAAGCACGCCGCAAGCCGCCGGTCGGGCGGTAGGCTGACGGTTTGCAGCCACACAAAAGTTTTGATCAAACTTTTTCAAAAGTTTGCGAGAGTCCAGAGGCGAGCAGCCTCTGGTCGCCGTACGCAGACGGCGAAACGCCCCTATCGTCAGGCGCACCGCAAGGGTGAATTTCAAAAACGCTCCGGGGGAGCGTTTTTGGAAGAGGGACGCCCTGTAAGAGAGGGCGTCCCTAGGCGGATTGCAGAGCAATCCGCAGCGCGCAAAAGCGTCAGGCTGACGGAAGTCAGCCGTCAGCTTTCTGCGCGTTCAGGTTTCCAAAGGGCGGAGCCTTTTGGAAAGGCTCTGCCCGCCCGCCGCAGATTTTTTTGAAAAAATGCTTGACAAGCATGGAAAAGTATGCTATAATAGAAAAGCTTGAATGAAACAGACGAATCCCGTATTCCACAGACAGCAGGCAGCGGCGTATCCGATACACCGCAGAAGTCCAGCCGAGGAGTGCCGGTCGTTCCGCTTCGTATCACCTGATACTGGAACTCCGCCTCTCCGCTTTTTCGGGAGAGGCTTTTTTATCGGCAGTCACATCTGCCGGAATGCCTCCGGTCGCTGCGTTTGTTTGAGCGATCAATCTATACGGAGGTGAATACAACATGCCAAGTGAAAAGGTTTTGCAGGCGAAACAGGCTAAGGTCGCTGCTCTGACCGAACAGCTCAAGAACGCTTCCGCTTGCGTGCTCGTGGACTACAAGGGTATCACCGTCGCGGACGATACCAAGCTGCGCCGTGAGCTACGTGAGGCAGGCGTTTCCTACTCTGTTCAGAAGAACACGCTCATCCGTCTCGCGATGAATGCAGTCGGCTACGATCAGTTCGACAGCATCCTCGAGGGCACCACTGCGATCGCTACCTGCGAAAACGACCAGACCGCTGCCGCAAGAATCCTCGGTGAGTTTGCGGAGAAGTCCAACGGTCAGTTCAGCCTGAAGGCAGGCTTCGTCGAGGGTACCTTCTACGATGAGGCAGGCGTCAAGGCACTTTCCAAGATCCCGTCCAAGGATGTGCTGCTTGCACAGCTCGTCGGCTCCCTGCAGGGTCCGATGCAGAAGCTCGCTGCAACGCTCCAGGCACTCGTGGACAAGAAGAACGAAGAGGCTGCTTAATCAGGCCGCCTGAAATCCGAATCTATTTTATTTTTGAAAAGGAGATATTATCATGGCTTCCGAAAAGACACTGAAGTTTATCGAAGATATCAAGGCTCTGTCCGTCCTCGAGCTCGCTGAGCTGGTCGAGGCGATCCAGGAAGAGTTCGGCGTTACCGCTGTTGTTGCAGCAGCAGGTCCGGCAGCAGGCGCAGGCGCAGCTGCTGAGGCAGAGAAGACCGAGTTTGACGTTGTTCTGAAGTCCTTCGGCGATGCAAAGATGAACGTCATCAAGGCTGCTAAGGACATCCTCGGCCTGGGCCTCAAGGAGGCAAAGGCTGCTGTTGAGGGTCTGGGCACTCTGAAAGAGGCTGTGCCGAAGGCTGAGGCAGAGGAGATCAAGAAGAAGTTTGAAGAGGCCGGCGCTACCATCGAGCTGAAGTAATCAACTTCTCCTGCATAAGCAGAATCAGGGCTGTTTCCGCACGGAAGCAGCCCTTGCTTTTTTCTGATGCGGATGCAACCTGAACACCCGTTTCGGGTAGTAGTATAACAGAAGCTTCTGAATCCGAATGAAAGGAGGGACAGCATGGAGGACGCACAGATCATCGAACGGTTTTTCCGGCGGGACGAAGCCGCTTTGCACGAAACAGACCGGAAATATCACGGCTACTGCAGAAAAATTGCGATGCAGATTTTGCAAAGTCCGGAGGATGCCGACGAAGCCGTCAACGATACATGGCTGGCTGCGTGGAACAGCATCCCGCCGCACAGACCCGAACGGCTGCAGACCTTTCTCGGCAGACTGACGCGCAATATCTCGCTGAAAAAGCTGCGGAGCAGTCAGGCGGTCAAGCGCGGCGCCGGAAATGCAGAGGCGGTTCTCGACGAAGTCGCGGACTGGCTGCGCGCAGAGCATGACACGGAATCCGAAGCGGATGCGCGGATGCTCGCCGATGCGATCAACCGGTTCCTTGATAAGCTGCCGGAGACCGACCGTCAGGTTTTCGTCCGGCGTTACTGGTATTTTCAGTCCGTCGCAGAGATCGCTGAAGCCCTGAGCTGCTCGGAAAGCAAGGTCAAGTCTATGCTGTACCGCACACGCAATAAGCTGCATACAGCTTTGGAAAAGGAGGCACTGTTATGAAGCCCGATACTTTTATAGATGCCGTCGGCATGATCGACGACCGTTTTCTGGAACTGAAACAGCCGCAGCATGTTATCCGGCAGCGCAGAAGAAGGCGCGCATTGCTCGGATTCGCTGCCGCTGCCGCCGTGATCGTCCTGCCGCTGCCGGTCATGACCGCGTTCGGCGCGGATACCGCTTATGATATCCTGAACCATATTGCGCCGCCGGTCGCACAAAGCTTCACGCCGGTGCGGATGTCCTGCACGGATCAGGGCATTCAGATGACCGTCATCTCCGCGGAATGCAGCGGCAATTCCGCCGACTGCTATATCGCGATGTGCGACCTCGAACATCAGTATCCCGACGGAAACTGGGATCTGTTTGACAGCTACGATATCCGCACCGGAAAGGATATGGCCGGTACCTGTTATTTTTCGGAATACGACAGCGAAACGGATACCGCCTATTTTGTCACGCATCTGGAGACAATGGACGGCAGTCCGATGCCGAAGCGCAAGATCACATTTTCCGTCAGTGCGCTGCTGACGGGCAAAACCAAGACAGAACGTGTGCTCGATGAGATCGACCTGAGCGCTGTGCCATACGAGCCGGAAACAATGCAGCGCACGGATTCACGCGGCGGCGGCGCAAGCGGGTATTTCCCTGACGGTGATTTCCCGGAGCCGGAGCAGTTCCGGTTCCTGATCCCTTCGGAGGAGCCGCTTTGTACGCCCGTGCCGGGAATCAATATCCGCGGCATCGGTTATATCGACGGCGCACTGCATATCCTGACGGAATATGATAATATCCGTGAAACAGATAATCACGGCTGGATCACGCTGCAGGGCGATGATCCCGCTGACCGCTCCGTGATCAGTTTTTCGTTCTGGGACGACACACATCCGAACAGCTTTGACGAGACGATCATTCCGATCGCATACGATGCGCTCGCCGGGCGCAGTCTGTACGGCGAATTTGTCACCGCGGAGCCCTGCACGAGAGGCAACTGGCGGGTGACGTTTCCGCTGCAATAATTGCGCGGCATCTTTCTATGATAAAAATAAGTACGGGCACCGGCCGATCGGTCAGTGCCCGTTTTGTTATCTGCGGAAATATCCGTTTTCAAGCCTCCGGCGGAATCGCTTCCTCTTTCCAGTACGACACAAGCGCAAGGATCAGCAGCACGCCGCCGAGTACCGCGAACACCGGGAGCAGCGCATGGGTCCTGCCGCTGACGCGGACAATGCCCGTCACAAGGCAGCCTGCCGTACATGCCGCCGATGCACAGTGCAGCAGAAACAGCGTCCGCTCCTGCGGCGGCTTTCCGCAGAGCAGCGCGAGCAGCAGCAGCATTCCTGCGATCAGCGGCGGGGTGAATGCGTAGATCATGAAATTGCTGTAAACGCCGTAGCTGAAATGCTCGTAGACCGCGCCGAACAGCGCAAGGAACAGCGCACATCCGATGCAGACCGCGATATGCTTCAGGCTTTTTTTGTCCGCCGCGTTAATATCCGATGTAAACAATGTCGCTCACGCTCCTTTCGCGGATCGTTCTGCCGCTGGTCGTCGGGTTGTTGATGACCTCTCCGTTGAAATACATGGTCGAGGAGCCGCCGCCGTCAAGATTGTATGCGGTGTATGCGCCGACGCCCTGCATGAACTCCGCAAGCTGCGCCAAAGAAAGACCGTCGCTTTCCGAGGTTCTGCCGTCCGAGACCACAAACACATAATGCTGGCTGTCAATAATGCCGATCGCGGTGCGCGGATTGCTCGCCATGGAACGCGAGACCTCGGAGTTTTCGTCAACCATGACCGTTCCGTTTTCAATCAGGCGCGGACCGAACATGAAGCACTGCCATGTGCCCATATCAAGGAGCTCCTGTGCGGAATGCTCGGCGCTGGTGGTGATGAAGAAGCTGCCGTCCGCCATGATGCAGAGAAAATCGGTATTGTCCCGCGGCACATCGCGGTAAAGCACGCCGTTCCGGATCACATAGCCGTGCGTATGCGTGCCGTAGAAGTCGCCGTTGATCGCAAGGATCGCGCCGTTGTTTGCAGCGATTTTCGAGGTCGATTCCGTAATGTTCCTGCCGTAGGTATCCTTTGCAAAGGCCGTTTTCAGATACTGCACCGAGCTGACCTGAATGTCCGCGACATAGACCGAGGTATCATAAAAGCTGTATTCGGACAGCTCGATGCTGATGTTCTCGTCCTGATAATGGTTTGCATCATTGAGGTACGGGGATTCCGGTGCGGGCGGTTCCGTTTCCGGCTCCGGCTCCGTCGCTGCAGGCGGCTGCGTTACGGTTGTCGTCGGTTTTACGGTTGTTGTCGGTTTTGCGGCTGTGGTTTCTTTTGCGGATGCCGGCTGCTCGGTGTTCGCAGCGGTATTGCTGCTTTTGCTGTTCCCGGCTGCCGACGGCGCCAGCGTTCTGACTGTCCGCCCGGCAGACTGCGCAGGCTCGGTGCCGGCTTCTGCCTCATCCGCGGACCCGGTTCCGATAATGTCTGTTCCGGCTGCTGCTGTTTCCGTCTGCGTGCCGTGCTGCTGCGGAACTGCGGTTTCCGCAGGTGTATCCCAGGCGCTTTCTGCGGGCAAAGCCGTGCCGCTGACCGCTTCCTTCTCCGGCTCCGCAAACAGGGAGAGATTCATCTCCTTCGCGCCGGTCTGCACGCTGCTGGCCAGCACAAAGGTATCCAGCAGGACATAAGCAGAAAAGCCTGCAAGCAATGCGCCGTATACGATCGCGATTTTTTTGTAATTCAAACTGACCGCCTCCCTTTCATGCTGCATCATAGCACAAACATCCCAAAATAATCTGAAAAAAGCGGCCTGTCCTGCAAAACAGAACAGACCGCATTCATTTGTCTGACAGCCCGCTGCTTCTGTTATATTATAAACAGAAACTGTGGGCATCCGGTGAAAACTGCCGGAAAATCCGGCGTCAGCCTGCTGTCCGGCAGGTCATCATTCCCGGTAAATCACCCCGGGTTGATCTTCGTAGATACGATCCCACCACGGCAGGATCGGCACAGCCTTCGTCGGCCATTCCACCTGCCTGAGGATCAGCATCAGATCACGGGTGTCCAGCACGCCGTTCAGATCCAGATCCGCATCGAACCGGATCCAGTCCGGGTCGATCGCCGGATGCTCCGCGAGCAGCGCCGACAACAGCACGGCATCTGCCTCCGTTGTTTCGCCGTCTCCGTTCAGGTCACCGCTCGTGTTCTCCGTATGCCACGATGACATGGAATATTCCAGCGGCAGGAACAGGAAATGGTAATAGTCTGAATACCGTGTAAGAGCGATCCCCGGTCTTCCGAACACCACTGCCGATTTCGGAATCTCCGCGAAAAGTCCCGGCTGATAGTGCTCCACATACAACGAATCATACTCCGCAGCATAAACAGAAGTCGTGAACGTATAGGTCGATCTGCCCGGAATGATCCCGTAAGCCTCCGCATAGCGTGTTTCGGTATCCACACGGTACAGAACGCCGTTTTCGGTATCCTCCACGATCTGCATGTTCTCATGCGTCAGATCCGTCATCTGCATCTTCCACTGCTGGTTCGAGCTTGAAATGTCTGTTGCAGAAAACAGGAACAGCACAAACTCACCCTTCCAGACATCCGCGATCAGCTCACCCTTTCTTGAGAAGAACGCATCGCCGAGATAGCTTCCGGAACTGTCATACATCTGCACGGAGAGCTTGCAGCGCGCATCGTAGACAGAAAGCTGAACGTCAGCCTCCAGTTCGGAATAATAGGAATAGATCAGATAGCGGTTTTCCTCGCTGTTCTTCACCTCATATTCATAATCGAGCATCAGCGGTTTGATCGGGATATCAAGCACCTTCTCATAGCAGAGATCCGCAAGCTCCTCCTTCGGCATGATGATCGGGAAATCCACATCCAGCATACCGACATATCTGCCACAGCCGATGTAATTGACGGACGCCGTTCCGATATCTGTATCGTTTATAATGTAACGCTGGACATAGTCCGTTCCTTCCGTCAGCGTATAATCGCCGTCCCGGATCACAATCTCCGGCGTGACCTGCTCGCCTGTCCAGACCACAGGCTCAGCAATGACCTCGCAGTCGGCCAGTGCCTTCTGCTCCGTTTCCAGCCGGAAATGCAGCGTACCCTCACGCCGCAGGCCGTTGTACTTCACCATGATATAGCGGGTATCGCCCTTCGGCACGAAGAAGGTCAGCGCCTTGATGCCGGTGCCGGCACACTGCTCCGTCATGTCCGCCTCCGGTGTGAACACGCGCAGCACGATATCCGGGATGTCCTCGGAAACCAGAAGATAATCGGCAGCTTCCTCCGACGTCATCCGGAACCACGCGAGCCGGTTGTCAAGCGTCAGCGGAACGGCATGTTCTCCCGGCGTCAGCTCGGGCGGCTCCTCATCCGGCAGCTTCACTTTGATCCGATAGGTGCCGGAGCCGGAACCGTAGGAATACTTTGTGGAGCGGAGCGTAAACGGCACCTCTCCGAACATGACATTGGCGTCATCCTCCGCATAGGCAACGATAAAATCGCGACCCTGCTGCAGGACCGTGCCGTCCTTCATCGTCAGCGTGACCGGTGCCTCCACCTTTCCGCCGGTATATACCGCATCGGTGACAGTCATTTCCGCATCGGCCAGCGAATACGGTGCCACCACAGTGATATTCGTCGCACCGCCCCGCTCCGCATACCTGCGGGATACGGAAACGCAGTACAGGCCGTTTTTCAGCAGATAGTCATTCTTGTCGTCCTGCATCGGCTGCATCAGCGAGAGCGACTGCAGCTTTTCATCCAGCCGGTAGACCTGATACTGCAGCGCACCGCCGGAGGTCTGCTCGTTCAGCACGCGGTAGCGCGCACTGGTATAATTGTTCTCCGCGCGGTCCGCACGGAACCAGACCGTCTGAAATTTCTGCTGCTCACAGCTGACCGCCGCGGTCTCGCCGAGCGGAACGGTCTCCTCCGGCACATTCTGCATCGGATAAATGATCTCGTAGCTGCGCTCGACCCGGCCGATGAACAGTCCCGTACCGACCAGAAGAATCTTCGCGGAGCCGGGCACCTCATTGCCGGAATGGATGACCAGATAGTCCTCGCCCTCCGTCAGGCGCTCATCCCCGTAGGTCAGCCGGATCTTCGGCTGAAAGACCATGTCATCCTCATAGACCGCATAGAGATTGCCGCTCAGATCCGCCTCGCGGATATCGCGCAGACGGTCGGAGATCACCAGCGTAAATTCGGCATTCCGCTCCTCGCGGATCGCACAGGTCAGATAGTACATCTGACCGGCGTTCATTTTCAGCGAGCCGCAGAACTGCCCGTCATTCTGACTGGAATACGCGCTCGTCGCATAGACCGTACCGGCGGCATCCGGCTTGCTGGACACGACGCAGAGCGCCGAGATATTCGTATATTGCTGTCCGCCGCGCATCGTGCCGCTGCGGAGGTAATCCGCCCATTCCTGCCGGAAGCGCGGATCCGTGCCGCCGTAGAAGTAATAGGTACCGGTCTTTTCCGGGATAAACAGCACCGTTGCGCGGTCCGCCTTGCCGGAGAGCGAGACCGGGATCGGCGTATCTGCCGGAACGCGGTCGATCACATCCGTCCGGACCGTCACGCTGCCCTGATATGCCCCGAGGCCGAACAGATCCAGCTGATAATGCATATTCCGCTGCGTGATCATCACGGTATAATCCGTGCCCTCCGTGAGCTCCGTACCCGCCGGGGAAACGACCTTCAGCGGCGGATGCCAGTCCGCATCAAAGCTGCCGAATGCAGTCGGGATCAGCGAGACCGTGCAGTCTGCAAGCAGCGTTTTTTCGGTATTCGCCTTCGTCAGAAGCAGCGAACACCGCCGCTGCCAGCGCGGTGCAGCAGTCAGATAATAGGTCTGCCCTGCCGTCAGGTCTGCGGTCATCCGCGCACTGTGATCCGGCTGCAGGACAAATCTGCCGCAGAGCCGGCCGTTCTCATCGGTCAGCAGACCGTTCATCGGCGCCTCGCCTGCCGTTTCCAGATACCATTCGCCCGATTCCGGCACCGTCAGCTGATAGAAGCCTGTTTCGGTTCCGTCGGCGAACAGCGGCGTCTCCGGCAGCAGCTCCGTACTGGAATGCGCACCGGATACAACGGCCTTCACATCAAACTGCTCCGTCTTTCCGGCAGTATCGGTCAGAACACAGCGGTAATCGTATTCCCCGATCCGGCCGCTGTCCGGCGAGAACACAAAGCCGTTCTCACCCGCGAGCGGCTCGGCAGCTTCCCCGTTCAGGCGATACCACTGACAGGTCAGGCCGTCGCCCATTGCCGTCACAAGGAATGCGCCGTATTCATGCAGGGAAATCTGCAGCGTTTTTGTATTGACCCGCATGACAAGCGGCTCCTGACAGCGGTGTACCGTTTCACAGGCATCCAGCGCGGAGAGCGTCTCCGGTGCGTGGATATAGGTCTCCGCATCAAAGGCATCCGCCGCGATCTCCTTTGCGGCATCTGTCAGCTTGACCGCCTTGACGCTGAACATGCTTTCCGTTTCAAGCGTCTCCGCGTTTTCCAGCACCGCGCCGTAAAGGATCGCGGATGCAAATGCATAGCGCGGAACATGCTTCACGATCGGCAGTTCGATGACGCCCGCGATCACGCCGCCGAAGGAACGGAATTCCAGTGTTTCCAGCTGCGGGAATGTGACCGTATCAAAGCCGGTTCCGAGCCTTGTTCCGAAGAACGCATTGGTGCCCGCGGACTTGATCTTTCCGTAGTCCATGACCAGCGTGAATGCCTCACTGCAGGTCCCGAGCGCGAGTGCATTTTCACGGAGCTCCGTGATACCGGGCAGTTCCAGCAGCCGCAGCCCGGAGCAGTCCGAGAAGCTGCCCTTTGGGAGCACGGTCACGGTCTCCGGCAGAGACACGCGCAGCAATGCCTTGTCTCCCGCAAAGACGCCGTCGCCGAGCGTTTCCAGCGAATCCAGCGTCAGACTGCCCTGCCACGCCTTGCAGCCCGCCAAGCAGCTGCTGCCGAGCGCCTTCACCTGCCGCCAGTCCGGAGCCAGCTCCGTCAGCGCAATGCAATTCAGGCAGGCTTCGCTGCCGAATTCCGTGACAGCCGGGACCGTCAGCTTTTTCAGGCCGGTGCAGTCCGCAAAGCAGCGGTCAGGCAGCACGGCGAGCGCATTGAGCGCCATTTCCTCCAGGCTGCTGCATCCCTCAAAGACCGATGCGCCGAGCGAATCCGCCTCCGCATGGAGCGTGACCGCTTCCAGCGCGGCATCACCGAAAAACGCCTCCCTGCCGGCGGTTTTCACGCCGGGTGCCGTGACCGTATCCAGATTGACGCAGTCTTTGAATGCGCCGTCACCGATCTCCGTGACGGATTCCGGCAGCTTGACCGTCTCAACGGCATGATTGCCTGCAAATGCCTCTGCCGCGACCGCCGTCACCGGAATGCCGTCCGCGGTCTCCGGGATCGTGACCGATTTGCGGATGCCGGTATAGGACTTCACGGTGCCGTCCTCAATGACCAGCGCACCGGCGATATCCTTGCCGCCGATCGTATAGACCGCCTCGGCGGGCACACTGTCGATGTACTTATCCTTCACGGCGATCGCCGTGACTCTTGTCGATTCCGAGATCACGAGCGGCTCTGTATAGAGCGTGCCGTTCTCCCTGTCTGGGACCGTGCCGTCCGTGGTGTAATAGATCTGCATATCCGGGCTTTCCGCCGTGATGCTGACGGTCTGCTCCGTGCCGTAATTGCCCGCCTTGCGGGAAAAGACCGGTGCCTTGCAGATGCCTTCATCCCAGTGAAAATTCTTCATGCAGACCAGTCCCCAGCCGGTATCCGAATCAAATCCGGCCTTGCCGAGGTCGGTCGCATTCAGACAGAGCAGGTTCTCCGCCCGCGCCGCCGTGATCTCCGGATCGTAGCTGCAGAGCAGCGCACAGCAGGCCGTCACATGCGGCGTCGCCATGCTCGTGCCGTTTTTGGATTCCAGCGTGTCAGCGCCGTCCTTGCCGTAGCTGCGGATGCCGACGCCCGGCGCGGATACGTCGATCATGTCGCCGTAATTTGAAAACTCCGCACGCTTCATTTCCTCTCCGACCGCCGCGACGGTGATGCAGCTTTCGATGCTGCTCGGATAGAAATACCGTGCATCGTCCGCGTTATTGCCCGCGGCCGCACAGCAGATGATACCCTTTTTCTCGGCGATCATCATGGCCTCGACCTCAAGCGGATTGACGCCCAGACCGCCGAAGCTCATGTTCAGGACATCCGCATCGTTTTCGAGCGCGTACATGATGCCCGCATAGATCTGCTCGTCGCTGGCGGTGCCGTTGCTGTCGAACGATTTGATCGGCAGGATCTTGACATTGTCCGGCGTCAGCTCGCAGATCGTGCCGGAGACATGCGTGCCGTGGCTGATGTCATCCGCAAAGCCGTCCGTACCGGAGCTTGAGAAGTTGACGCCGCCTTCCAGCACTCTGCCGTCAAACAGCGCCGGCGCGGTGTTCAGGCCGGTGTCAATGACCGCGACCTTGACCTCCGGCAGTTCTTTGCCCTTCAAATAAGTGTCGTAAAACTGCTCCGTCCCAATCAGTCCGGCACCCCATGTCATATAGCTGCCGGTATCCAGCGCGCTGACCGTGCTTTCTTCCGCGGATTCCAGCTCGATCGGGTCGATCTGCACGATATGCGACGGCTGCACATACTGCACCGCCGGATCCTGCTGATAAAGCTGATATGCCGCATAGGCCGCGGCCGTATCCGCATACTGGAAAATGTGAAGATCGTTGTAGCCGTCCGCTGTTTTCTGTGCACCGTGCGGGTCGATCTGCCCCTTCGCCTTGACGATCAGACGGGCGGTCTGAAATTCGTTCGTGACCGTCAGCAGACTGCCGTCGGATTCCGTTTCATAGCCGTATTCCGCGGCGGCATCCGCAAAGCGCCGGATCGTGCCGGCCGTCTGCAGCCTGCTGTCCGGTGCGGCGGAGACGATCATCAGCTCGCCGTTCCGTATTTTCAGATCGCCGCAGGAATCCGTCGGGATGCCGTCCGCAGAGAGCAGCCCCGTTTCGCTGTCATAGCAGACCGTCTCATAGAACGATCTGTTCTCATCCTGCTGCGTCACCGCGGTGATCTGCTCCGCAAATGCCGTCAGTGCCGTTCCGTCCGTATCTGCCGCACCCGGAACGGTCACCGCCGTGACCGGCAGTGCCGCGACCAGCTGCATCCCCGTAACAGCCGCCGTCACGACACATCCGATTCGTTTCTGTTTCATGTTCAATGCCCCTTTTTTATGAATTTACCCGTACATCGGCAGCCCGCCGCTGCCATCCCCGCAAATTGTATCTTCAATGCTCCCTGTCCAGTTCCGCACCCGCGCGCGCATCTCATCGACCGCAAGAATGCCGTAGGCAAAGCCCTTCCGTACCAGCTCTGCCGGAACATACTCGTCATATTTTTCAAACAGCGGGATCTCGTCCGGATAGACGAGCTCCAGCGGATCAAATTCCGCCTCCGCCTGCTCCCGCACAACGCGGAAAAATGTCTCCTTATCTGCCTTCATCCTGAACGTCATGAAATACGGCCTTGACGGTGCAAGACCCGATAAATGCAGCTCCTGCGCGCATTTTATCTTCAGCAGGCGCTCCAGTGCCAGAAAGCCGTAGCTGCCGAGCCACGGGAACAGCGCCCACATGTCGCCGCCCATGCAGATCAGCGGCTCGGTCAGAAGTCCCGAATGCGCCGCGGTATTTCTCGCCTGTGCCAGTCTGGCGACCGCGTTCTTCATGACATAGGGATACTGCTTATCCTCCTGCAGAACGCCGCGCATCCGTTCGAGGATCTTCGTCTGCATATCGCCGGGGCAGTCTCCGAAATACGCCGGGACCTTGCCCTTGACCTGCGTGCAGTAGACCAGATGCCGGTCAAAATCGACCTCGTCCACGACCCACACATGTCCTGCGATCGCGATTTTTTCCCCCGCGGGCGGCGGCTGTACGATCGTGCCGATCTCCTGTGATTCCGAGCGCACGGTGAACTCCTCGCTGTCCTGAAAAACCGCGTAGAACTTGTAATTATTGATGACGCGCTCCCCCGCGATGCCGGCGATCAGGCCGCCGCGTTCAGTGCGCTGAATATGATCCTTTTCGATCAGGTGCCGCAGCAGAATGCGGTAGTCATCCTGCGTGATGCGGCCGAAGGGCTGCAGCTTCAGGACGCGCCCCGCAAGCTGTGCGGGGGTCATCTCGCCGTTGGCCGCCAGTGTGCTCATGGTCTGGTGATACAGCAGACTGAACGGCAGACGATCCAGCTTCGGCGGCTCGACCCAGTGCTCCTCTGCATAAAGCTGTACCAGCGCGATGCCCTGCAGCAGCTTCCACGGAACCGTGGAAGGCAGCATCGCGCGCGCCTCGGGCTCCTCCTCCCGCATGACGAACCACATCTCGGGCGGGAGTCCCCTGCGCCCGGTGCGTCCCATGCGCTGCAGGAATGAGGATACCGTGAACGGCGCATCGAGCTGAAACGCGCGTTCCAGCTTGCCGATGTCGATGCCGAGCTCCAGCGTCGCGGTCGTGACCGTCGTCATGATCTGCTCCTCGTCCTTCATGACCGCCTCTGCCGTTTCTCTGTAAGCCGCGGAAAGATTGCCGTGGTGAATCAGGAATCTGTCCGGCTCGTTCTTGCTTTCGCAGTATTGCCGCAGCGAAGTCGTCACGGCCTCGCATTCCTCACGGGAATTGACGAACACCAGACATTTCTTCCCCTGCGTATGCGAAAAGATGTAGCCGTAAGCGGGGTCAGCCGCAGGCGGTGCCGGATCGGTCTCCCGTTCCAGCGGCTCCGGCGCATCGACCTCCTTACCATCCGCGGCCTGTGAATCCAGCGCATAAAAATGCTCCATGGAAAGCCGCCATGTGCTTTTCTGCGGCGCGATCTGCGGGATGACGGTGTTCCGTCCCGAACCTGTGCCGAGATAAACAGCCGTCTGCTCGATATCGCCGATCGTCGCGGAAAGCCCGATCCTGCGCGGTTTTGCGCCGGAAAGATCGGAGAGCCGCTCGATCAGACAGAGCGTCTGGCCGCCGCGGTCGCCGCGCAGCAGCGAGTGCACCTCGTCGATGATGACAAAGCGCAGATCGCGGAACAGCGCGGGGATCATGGCGTGCTTATGCAGCATCAGGGCTTCCAGCGATTCCGGCGTGATCTGCAGGATGCCGGACGGATGCTTCAGAAGCTTCGCCTTCTGCGACTGCCCGACATCGCCGTGCCAGCGCCAGACTTTGATCCCGGCCGGCTCGCAGAGATCGGTCATGCGCGTGAACTGGTCATTGATCAGCGCTTTCAGCGGTGCAATGTAGACCGCGCCGACCGATGCAGGCGGATCCTCCTCCAGCAGCGTCAGCACCGGAAAGAACGCCGCTTCGGTCTTGCCGGACGCCGTGGACGCGGAGATCAGCACATTGTCCTCCGAGTTGAAGATCGCGTCCGCGGCTGCGACCTGCACCGCACGGAGCTTCTCCCAGCCCGCGCGGAAAATGTATTCCTGTATAAAGGGCGCATAGCGTGAAAATGCATCCATGCTGTACAACGCCTCCGTTCTTTTTATGATACGATCATTTAAGAAAAGTGCTCCTGCTGTAAATCATTCAGCGATCCGGCTTTTCAATAAACGCCTTCATATCCTGACTGATTCTTTCATACGCATAGTAATGCACATAATGCCCGCAGTCAAGCTGGATCAGCGTTCCGTCTGATGAAGCATCCGCCATCGCCTGCATCCCGCCTACCCAGAACGCATCATTCGAGGGTTCATTGGAAACGTACAGCAGCACGGGAACTGTCGGCAGAGGTGCGGAATTGCGTTCATCATTCAGAGCGATGATATTTTCAACATCACCCTCATTCTGCATCGTGTCATTCACGTTTTTGTGACAGGCAATTTCTTTGTAAATTGCGCATTCTTCCTCTGAGAGCACGCCTGATTCGTTGTAGTCAAACAGGCGGACAATTCCGACGGCTTTCATAAACCTTGCAAGCCCGTACACGAATGCATAGTCAGAATGATTTTCTTTCAGTTTATTGACGTCCATACAGTGCGGCGTACACATATCCAAACCAACGATCGCTTCAACCTCATCGGGGTACTCCTGCGCCCAGCGGGTCGCCTCATAGCCTGAAAACGAGTGCGGGCACAGCACATACGGTGCTTCGATTCCGCACTTTTCGAGCGCCTCCCTGTCCTGACGGAGGATCGTGTCAAGATCCCGTTCGCCGTCAACCAGATCGCTGAAGCCGTAGCCGAACTTTTCCACAACGACAATTTTATAATCATCGGAAAGCCTGCTGTAAAGCGGTTTGAAATCCAGGATCGGAGAGGCTGTTCCGTGACCCGACAGGAACACGATCGTGTGTTCTCCCTCACCTTCCGTGTAGATGCTCATATTGTGACCGTCTACCTCGACAAGCTGTCCAAGCGGCGTTTCGCAGAGGGCTTTATTCTTTTTGAGCATGATCTGATTGTATACCGCCATAATTGCAAGGAATAACACAATCAGGATCAGCAGTCCGAGGAAAAATTTTCCGATTATTCTGAATGCTTTTTTCATACGGCTCTGCGCCTTTCGCTTAACAAATTCCGATCGGTCTCAGCGACACATTTTCAAAAAGAGATTTATGATAAACGATAAATTTTTATCGTGAAAATGCATAACGGGGCTTGCGTATCCGTCATGCCGGATTGTGCAAGCATCTAATTTTTATCGTTTATCGTTAAAAAGTAGTTGACAAACATAAAACTTTGTGCTATGATACAGCCAACGGAGCAACAGGGCTCCGGACATCATGTTTCAGAAACAGCAAGGAGGTTCAATATGGAACAAAATCATGATACCGTCAAACAGCAGGCTTCGGAACGCATCCGCAAGTCGGGCAGAATCGCGCTGGTCATCACAGTCCTCATTCTGATCGGACAGATCTTCAGCTACGCCGCAAAAATCATATACACCGCAAAACAGCCGGATACATTACAGGATATGACGATGATCGGATACCTCACCTTCCGTCCCTACGGCACGATCCCGGATCTGATCGTCAGATGCATCCTGACATTCGGTACAATGGCGCTGCTGCTTCTGCTGTTCGGCAGTCTGCGCAAAACCGGGCTGCCCTTTACCGAACGGAACGTCAGACTGATGAAAGCAGCAGGGGTCCTGCAGGGGCTCCAGGCTGTTCTGCCGGCCGTTTTCCATGTCGTGCAGATTATTTTCTACGACGGCATTTCCGTTGTCAGTCACTTCCGGGATTTTTTCCGTTCAATCAATCATGTCACGTTCGGTGTCTGCGCGGTGCTGTTCTTCCTCGCATGGACATTCCGCTACGGCATCGTGCTTCAGACGGAATCCGACGAAACGCTCTGACTGTATAAGGAGGAATCAACAATGACAAAATCCGCAAAAAGCAAAACAGCGATCATCGCATGGCTGAAAAAGTGCAGCATCGCAGTCTGTGTGCTCTGTGCGATCTCCGCATTCTTCAATCTGAAAGGCGGATTACAGATGCTGTTCATGACCGGGAATGCAGAGCCGGGGGCTTACATCTTTGAAATGTTCCGGAAAGGCATCACCAGCCTGCTCCTGACCGTGATCATGGGAATGGGCGCTGTCATGTTCTTCCGCATCTCTAAGGAGGACAGTCCGTTCCGGGACAGAAATGTCCGCACCGTTCACATCATCGGCGTGCTGTTTCTCGTGACTGCATTTGTTCCGGCACCGGCCGCTTTCGTCATCAGCACGCTGACCGGCGCAGGTCCCTCTGCGATCGAGGCGCTGCTGATCAATCTTCCGACAGCCGCCATCGGTCTGCTGATGCTGTTCATCGGGCAGATCCTGCATTACGGCACGATGCTGCAGCTGGAATCCGACGAAACGCTCTGACAGCTCCGAAAGGCATACCGATGACAAAACGCAAACACCGTCCGCTGAACATCCTTGCAGCGATCCTGCTGATCCCGCTGCTGCTCTGCGCCGCATTCGCTGCGGGGCTGTACGGCTATAACCGGCATCACTGAAAAAAGAATCCGCACTGATCCGGCATCAGGGGCAGTATATTGAGATCGGCGGCAGGAACATGAACCTTTATACCGCGGGCAGCGGAGACAAAACGCTCGTGTTCATGGCCGGTACAAATACGCCCGCCGTGATCTTCGATTTCAAGCCGCTGTGCGGTTACCGGCTTTACAATATCAACAAGGTGTTCCCGGCTGCGGCAAGCCCCGATCTGACGGAAGCCGAGCGCGCGGAATACAGGGCGATCACCTATCTCTGGTACAGCCGGTTTTATCAGACCGCGATGTTCCGGGAAGGCATCCTGACCGAAGCACAGCGCAGTGATTTTCAGGCCGTCCGCGGCAGTCCCGTGCCGGATGTGCCGACCCTGCAGCTGCTTTCCTCTGATGAAGCGACCTTTTCGGTGATGCTCGGGGAAAACGGCCTGCAGAAATGGCGGCAGCTCCATGAAAACTATAACGCAGCACTGACAACCGGCAGACTGGTTCAGCTTAACTGCGGGCATTATATCCATGTGGAAGCCCCTGATGCAGTCAGCGCGGAGATCTGCAAATTTCTCGATGAGATACAGTGAGGTGCGATATGGCAATTATTTTACGGCTCGACCGCGTCATGGCAGACCGGAAAATGAGCCTCAACGAATTAAGCGAAAAGGTCGGCGTCAGCAATGTCAATCTCTCCAAGCTGAAAACCGGAAAGGTCAGTGCGATCCGCTTTTCCACGCTGAACGCGATCTGCACGGCACTGCACTGTCAGCCGGGAGATATCCTCGAATTTACCGAGGACGATGCGTAACTGCCCGCCCCCGGAAATACAGCAAACACGCGGCAAGAATCTGCTACCGGATTCCTGCCGCGTGTTTCGTCTTGTACTGTATCTGCGCAGGATGTCCCTTTGCGTCGGCTTACTCCGCCGCTTCCTCCGTCATTGTCGTTTCTTCCGGTGCATCGGTCTCCTCCGGCGCATCGGTCACTTCTGCTTCCTCCGGCTCGGTATCGGTCTCGTCCTCTGCTTCGGGTTCCTCCTCGGCTGCGGGTTCTGTCTCAGCAACGGGCTCCTCCTCAGCGACGGGTTCTTCCTCGACAGGCGGTTCTTCTTCCTCCTCAGCGACCGGGATCGGCATCATCTTGACCTCGATGCGCGGATGACCCTCGGCATCGTCCTCGATCTGCCAGACGATCTCCATGACGATCGGCTCCGTCGGCGAGGAAGCCTCACCGCCCATGCTCATCGTGACAGGGACCTTCAGGAAGCTGTCAACGACCTCCATGCCCTCCGTGACTTCGCCGAATGCGGCATAATTGCCGTCCAAGAAGGATTCGTCACCGTAGCAGATGAAGAACTGGCTCGATGCGCTGTTCGGATCGGCGCTGCGTGCCATGGAGACGACGCCGCGCTGATGCGACAGATTATTCTGGACACCGTTGCTGCTGAACTCGCCCTTGATCGTTTCCTCGCTGCCGCCCATGCCGGTGCCCTGCGGGTCGCCGCCCTGTGCCATAAAGTCGATCATGACGCGGTGGAAGGTCAGCCCGTTGTAAAATCCCTCATTCACGAGCTTCTCAAAGTTCTTGCAGGTGATCGGTGCGACATCCGGATACAGCGTGATGATAAACGAATCCTCGCCGACCTTTGCCTCGCTGATCGCCTGCAGCTGTGCATCTGTAAAAGCGGGACGCGTATCGCCGCAGCCGCACAGTCCCGTCAGCAGCACCATGGCCGCCGTACAGATCGCAGTCTTCTTCAGTTTCATCTAAAAACCTCTCCTTTTGGAATACTGTATAGAAACGCGGTTGCCCGCGGTTTCTGCTGTATTACACGGTAAACTCCGCGTATTCGTCCTCGACCGGCTCCTGTTCCTCCAGTGCCGTCGGGGTATAGGTAAAGCCGGCTTCTCCGCCGAGCAGTCCGGCGACCGTGCTGCCGGGATGCTGCTGCAGGATATCGAGCACCTCGATAAAGTCGCGGATGACCTCGCGCGGCGTCAGATTGCTGTCCGCGCCGATGCGGCCGTATTCGATCTTGATGAAGGCGTCCATATCCGCCGCCGTGACGATCTGCTGATAGTCATAGAGCACCGCATGGATCTCCGCCAGCTTCTCGACGAGGATGCGCATTTCCGCATAACTGAGCGGTTCCAGACGGATGATCGGCGCATGGAGATTGTTCTGCCCGTCGCAGTATTTTCCGTCCACAAGCCGCGATTTCAGCGCCTCGTAGCTGTAAATGCCGCGCCGCGAATCCTCCATGCACTGGGGCGTGCCGCACATCACAATGCCGAGATACTGCGCCTTGCCCTGCATCGTGTCATTGTACATCGTCAGGATCTTCTCGTAATTCTTCTCGCGGGAAATGCTCTGCGGGATCTTGTACAGGTTGACGAGCTCGTCCACGAGCACGATCAGACCCTGATAGCCCGCCTGCTTCAGAAACATCGCGAACAGCTTGATGTATTCGTACCAGTCGTCATCGCGGATGCAGATACTCACGCCGAGATCGTTTTTCGCCTCGGTCTTGGTCTGGTACTCACCGCGGAACCATTTGACGACCTTCGCCTTGGTCTCCGCGTCGTCATTGACAAAGGACTGATAATAAATGCGAAGCAGCGTCGCGAAGTCAAAGCCGTGCACCAGTGCGCTCAGCGAATCGACGACCGTATAGATCTGCTGCTCGACCAGCTTGTGGAACTGCGGGTCGGTCAGCTCCAGACCGCTCTTTGCCGCGACATCCATGCGGATGCCGTTGATCCAGCGGTCGAGGATCAGCGAAAGTGCGCCGCCGTCCGGCTTTGATTTGGTCGAGAGATTCTGCATCAGCTCCTTGTAGGTGCCGAGTCCCTGCCCGTTCGCGCCCTGTAATCTGCGCTCCGGCGAAAGGTCTGCGTCACAGACCGCAAAGCCTCTGTCCATTGCGTAGTTGCGCACGGTCTGCAGCAGAAAGCTCTTGCCGCTGCCGTATTTGCCGCTGATGAACCGGAACGACGCGCCGCCGTCCGCCATGACTTCAATATCGTGCAGCAGTGCTTCGATCTCACGCTCTCTGCCGACTGCAATATACTGCAGACCGATGCGCGGCACGACGCCGCCCTGCAGCGCGTGGATCACCGCGCCCGCCATTCGTTTCGGGATATTCATGTTTCCAGCATTCCTTTCAGGTCTTCCGCATAGTCTTCGATCAGCACCGGTGTATCGTCATCCTCCATTTCGATGACCGTATCACCGAAGGTATCATACAGGTTTTCGTTGATCTCATCCGCCAGCACCGAGAGCATCTGTCCCGCATCCACGAGCGGCTGATAGGATTCGCCCGTCACCAGACAGATCAGCAGTGCCATCGCCGGTGCGCTCAGCGGCAGATCGGGCAGCTCGCCGTCATCGTCGTCGTCCTCTGCCGGCTCCTCCGGTTCGGGTGCTGCGGCTTCGGGCTGCTCGTCCTCCGGCAGCGTCAGCATATCGGTCGTATGCTCCGCCGCCTGCCGGATCTTTTCCAGTTCTTCCTCGTTCAGCGTGATGACCGGCGCATTCTTGCGCTTCTGCTCCTCGAAATAATCCGCGATCGCTTTCCGGATCACTTCGGCATCGCCCTCCGGCAGCTCGCCTGCCTTCAGCTTGCCCTTGAACCCGAGCTGCTCCCGCAGCATGGAGTCGATCGTCCGCAGCAGTTCCCCGATGCGCGCGGCATTCGGACTGCCCGCGAAGGTCTCCTTCGCCCAGCGTCCCTGATAACAGTGATACACGCAGAGCGGGGACAGCCGGTAATCGCCGTTCGGCACAAGCGTCCGCTGATAAAAGACCGCGCCCTCGAACATCAGATGCTCGCTGCGTTGCTGCTCACCGAGCAGATACGCAGAAAAGGACTTCTCCTTTTTCTCCGCGTAATAGGTCAGCAGCGCCTTGTAGACCGCCTTGACGATCTCGGCGACCTGCTCCGGCTCTGCAAGATAGAGCTTGGAATTTTTGATGTGATATTTGGAGAGCGTGTCCAGCGCGAGCAGCAGATCCTTCGCTGTCTGCGCACTGTGACGCAGCACCGTGATCGCTGCCGCCTCCTTTTCGTCCTCCAGACGGTACGGCTGCTGATAATACGCCGCAAAATCCGGGATCCAGCGCAGCAGCGACTTCTTCACGGACGGGAACTGCTCCCCGTAATCCCGCAGCAGCTGACTGAGCGCATCGTATGCAAGCTCCGCGCTCTGGAACCCGATCAGATTCAGAATCTCATAGGCATACAGCAGCAGAAATGCATTCTGTGCAGGCGGCAGCGCACCCATGCGGTAGCGCGTGCGCCATGTGAAGTATGCGCGCAGCTCATTGTCCTTGAGGTTATAGTACATCGGCACGGAGCGTCCGCACTGTACCGTATCCGGGAAATCGTCAGTGAAATTCTCCATGTATTTGCCCTGCTGATAAAAGAGGCTTTCCATGGAACGCTTGCCGTCGAGATTGTTGTAGCCGGAGAGCGTCCGCATCTGGCGGATCTGCTGCGGCACCGGATAGAACATCGCCGACGGATTCGCAAAGATCGACTGCTCGCCGTAGATCTGCGCGGAATGGGATGCCGTGCCGGGCTTTCTTCTCGCGGATGACGGCTTTTTCGCTGCCGATGCCGGTTTCTTCGCTGCCGGCTTTTTTGCAGCGGATGCCGGTTTTTTGGCAGCAGGCTTTTTCGCGGCGGGCTTTTTCGCAGCCGGCTTTTTCGGCTTCGGCAGCTGCTCGTCCTGATAAGCCTCCTCCGCGGCGCGGAACAGCCGCTTCAGCATACTGAGCATACTCATTTCGCAGAACATCTCCCCTCGGCATGATATACATATTCATTATACCACAAAAGCAGCCGCTTTGCAAGGAGTTTCACGCGTTTTCATAAACCGAACTGTAGGAATGTCAATGATAGGTGACAGATTCCTTCCAAAAAAATACGAAGCACCAGAATTGGAAAGCCCAGCCTATGGAGGGAGCCACAGGCGACCGGAACAGGCTGGGCTTTCCGGCACTCA
>JAFWQJ010000091.1 GCA_017545185.1 Oscillospiraceae bacterium
CCCGCATCTCGATGCGAATGCACGCGGCGTGTTCTTCGGCCTTTCCGCCATGCATCAGAAGCGCGATATGCTCCGTGCGGTCATGGAGGGCGTCACCTACTCGCTCCGCGACTGCCTCGAAGTATTCCGCGAAATGAATATCACCGTTGACGACATGATGGCCTGCGGCGGCGGCGGTTCGTCCCCGCTGTGGCGTCAGATGCTCGCCGACCTGTTCAGCTGCCCGATCCAGACCACGAAGTCCAAGGAAGGTCCGGCACTCGGCGTCGCGATCCTTGCAATGGTCGGCACCGGCGAATACGCTTCCGTTCCGGAGGCATGCAAGGCGATCATCGGCACGGACAAGACCTGTGCACCGAATGCAGAGGCCGTTCCGGTCTATGAAAGCTACTATCAGCTCTACCGCAAGATCTATCCGCAGCTGAAGGCACAGTTTGCCGAGCTGGCGGCTTTATGAGTCAAATCAACGAAAACGCGGAGATGACGCGCCGGTCATCAGGGAAGATACCGGCGCTTGTCATCCACGCTGTTTTGTTTTATGCGTTCTGGGCAGTCTGGGAGCTTCTGCTCAAACCGGCGATGATAAGCACGCTCGGAGACGGCCTGACCGCAAATGTGCTTGACTGCTGTGTCAAGCTGGTAACATGGCTGATCCCCGCGCTGCTGCTGATCCGGCATTTTTCACCGGAATGCGCTGTCGGGCTGAAGCAGATGTTCACCGAAAAGGTACCGCTCAAATGGGTGCTGCTCTGGACGCTGGTCTTTTTCCTGCTGAGCAGCCGCACATTCTTTCGGGGACTGTTCGGCGGGACGCTGCATGTTGATCCGGAATTTACGGTTTCCGGGCATCTCTGGCTGCTGATCGTCGGCATCACGGAGGAAAGCGTATTCCGCGGCTGGATGCTCAATGCGACCGCGGAGGACGAAAAGGACTGGAAAATGCTCCTGCTGAATGCTGCGATGTTCGTCTGCATCCATATCCCGATCTGGATCCGGAAGGGCATGATGACGGCGGCATTCGCGCAGTTCGGGTTCGTGAGCATCGCGGTTTTCAGCGTGCTGATGGGGTACTGCTTCCTGAAGCATAAAAACCTGCTGCTGCCCGTGTTCCTGCACATGTTCTACGATTTTATGCTGGAATTTTTCAAGGCGTAATGAGGTGAGGCCATGCTGCCGGATCTTGAAATGCCGTATCCGCTGATTGAGATGCAAAGCGGCGGCGAGCATGTTCGGTTTCTCTGTACGGAGATCATACCGGAGTTCCGGACACCCGATGCAGAACAGCCGGCGGATTTTCACTGTAAATTCGGCATCGTATACGAGGGCGGGGGACTTTCTGCCTGCTTTCGCTGCGATATCACCGCAGGCAATGTGTATGCGTTTTATCAGGCGCTGGAAAAGGCATACGCTGCGCTTGACCCGGCTGTTACGGCGGAGCTTGCAAACTACGGCACACCGGACAGGACGCGGCTTTGCGTCCGCTTTGACAAACGAGGCGGCTGCGTGCTCGAAGGATATGTCATGAGCCGCGAAAGCGGTTATCAGAGCGGCGTGCGGTTCTGCCTGCATACCGATCAGAGTCCAGTGACGGGATCGCTGCATCATATGCGGCATTTTTTCCGGACGCTTGCGGCGGCGCAGGGACATCCGGTATTTGACTGAACGGGAGAATCCGGATATGGAAACTGCACCGAAATACAAAATCTTCAACCGCGACACCTGCAAGTATCTGTCGATCTTCTTCATGTTCTGGGGACATCTTGCGTGGATCGGTTCCATGCGGCTCGGTGCTGCCTATGATCAGACGGCGCTGCCGGTGTGGCAGCAGGTGTTCATTCATCTTTCGCTGTTTTGTCCGCCGGTGATGTTCTTTTTCATCGCGGACGGATATAAATATACCCGCGACCGAAAAAAATATGCGCTGCGTCTTGGGCTGTTTGCGCTGATCACGCAGCCGTTTCACTGGCTCATCTTTCAGCCGGTTGACGGCTGGTGGACAGCAAGCGTCATGGCTGATCTGTTCTTCGGCCTGCTCGTGCTCTGCGCATGGGAAACAGCGTGGCCGAAGCCGAAACGCATTGCGGCAGTCCTCGGTCTGCTGCTGCTCAATGTCGCGTGCAATTCCCCGTGGGAGCTCGGCGGGCCGCTGTTCATCCTGTTTCTTCATATCTATCGCGACCGCCCGAAGCAGCGGTTTACTGCATATCTTATACTGACATTGCTCTATAAGATCGCCGAATGCTTCTGGCTCAACCCGAACGCATCGCGTCCGGTGCTTGGCTTTATCGGCGTATTCATTGAATTTCTCGCGGCAATGGCCGCTTATGCCTGCATGACCGTGTTCTATAACGGCAAAAAGGGCAGGCATCCCAATTTTGCAAAATGGTTTTTCTATGCGTTTTATCCGCTGCATTATCTGCTCATTTTTATCATTGAGCGGGTGACGCGGTAAAAAGCAATTTAAAAGTATCCCTTTGGTGCGGTTTCGCGCTGCGGAACATGCGATCCCTGATTACGGAGGCAAATTATGCGAGAGGCGACTGTTACCCGCAATACAAGAGAAACACAGATCACCGTCAGCGTGAAGCTGGACGGAAAAGGCGAGAGCGATATCTCGACCGGCATCGGTTTCTTTGACCACATGCTCACGGCGATGTCCCGTCACAGCGGCATCAGCATGACCGTGCACGCAAACGGTGATCTGCATGTGGACGGACACCATACCGTTGAGGACACGGGCATCGTCATCGGGCAGGCACTCATGCAGGCACTCGGCGACAAGTCCGGCATTGCCCGCTACGGCAGCGCGTACATCCCCATGGACGAGGCACTGTCTTTCTGCGCGCTCGACCTCTCGAACAGGCCGTATGTCGTATTCCGCGGCACGTTCACGAATCAGATGATCGGGCAGTACGATGCCTGCCTGACCGAAGAATTTTTCCGTGCACTGGCCGTCAATGCGGGTATTACCCTGCATCTTGATATGTGCTACGGCAGCAACGATCACCATAAGTGTGAGGCGCTGTTCAAGGCGTTCGCACACGCGCTGAAAGCGGCTGTCCGCCTGAATGAGGACGGCACGGTGCTTTCCACGAAAGGGGTGCTGGCATGATCGCGGTCATTGATTACGGCGCGGGCAATCTGTTTTCGGTCTGCAACGCGCTCAGCTACCTTGATATTGCGCATACCGTCACGAAGGACGCGGCGGAGATCGATCGCGCAGATGCGGTGATCCTGCCGGGCGTCGGTGCGTTTCCGGCGGCAATGGAATCGCTGCACGCGACGGGTCTGGTGGAGACGATCAAAGCAAATGCGCAGAAAAAGCCGCTGCTCGGCATCTGTCTCGGTATGCAGATGCTGTTTGACCGTTCCGATGAGAACGGCGACTGTGACGGCCTCGGGCTGATCGCGGGCGAGGTGCACCGCATCCCCTCCCAAAAAGTGATCATTCCGCACATGGGCTGGAACGAGCTGGTCATCACGCAGGACAGCCCGCTGCTGAAAGATATTGAAACGCCCGTATATACGTACTTTGTGCATTCGTATCAGGCGTTCTGCGATGACAGGAACATCATCGCATACTGTGACTATGACGGGAAAATTCCGGCGCTGGTCACGGACGGCAAATTTGTATTCGGCGCGCAGTATCACCCGGAGAAGTCCGGCGAGAAGGGTCTGCAGATGCTGCGAAATTTTGAGGAGTTGGCAAAATGATCATATTCCCGGCAATCGACATCATCGGCGGACAGTGCGTCCGGCTGGTCAGGGGCGATTATGCGACGGCTGCAAAGGTCGCCGAGGATCCGCTGGAAACCGCGAAAGCATTTGAAGCGGCAGGCGCAGAATGGATCCACATGGTCGATCTCGACGGCGCAAAGGCCGGGTATCCGGTCAATACCGAAATATATAAGAATATTGCGCAGAACACCGGTCTCAAGGTCGAGGTCGGCGGCGGCATCCGCACACTGGAGACCATTCAGGCGTATCTCGATCTCGGCATCGCGCGCGTGATCCTCGGGTCGGTCGCGCTCAAAAATCCGCAGCTTGTCGCGGATGCGGTCGCGAAGTTCGGCGCGGAGAAGATCGTGGTCGGGATCGACGCGAAAAACGAAATGGTCGCGGCCGAGGGCTGGCTTGAAACGAGCGAAGTGCACTATATTGACCTCGCGAAAGAGATGATCAAGGCCGGCGTCAGAACCTTTATCTTTACCGATATTTCCAAGGACGGCACGCTTTCCGGCGTCAATGCGGAGCAGCTGAAAAAGCTCGCGGACGCGACGGCGGGTCAGTGCAATATCGTTGCAAGCGGCGGCGTGCATACGATCGAGGATATCCGCATCTGCCGCGATCTCGGGCTTTACGGCACGATCGCGGGCAAGTCGCTCTATCAGGGCACGCTCGATCTCGCCGAGGCGATCAGAGAGGCGGATACGCTGAAGATCCGCAAAATGACGATTGACGATTACGATGCGCTCTACGCGATGTGGATCGCCTGCCAGAACGGTCTGAACGATCGGGACGATTCCCGCGAAGGCATCGAAAAATATCTGAAGCGCAATCCGGAGACGTCCTTTGTGGCAGAGGAAAACGGCGTATTAGCCGGTGCGATCCTCTGCGGGCACGACGGACGCCGCGGGTATATCCAGCACATGTCCGTGTCGCCGCTCTACCGGAGAAGGGGCATTGCGCATAAGCTGGTCGCGCGGGCACTCGCGGCATTGAAGGCCGAGGGCATCAACAAGGCGGCACTGGTCGCGTTCCGGAAAAACGCGCTCGGCAATGCGTTCTGGGAGGCCGAGGGCTTCTCGCTGCGGGATGACCTCAACTACCGGAATCTGGCACTTGCCGACATGGTCCGGATTGATCCGGATTACTGCTAAAGGAGAGCAATATGCTTGCAAAAAGAATTATCCCGTGCCTGGATGTGCGGCACGGCAAGGTCGTCAAGGGCGTGAACTTTGAGGGCGTGAAGGATGTCGGCGATCCGGTCGCGTGTGCGGCGGAATACAACCGGCAGGGCGCCGATGAGCTCGTGTTCTATGACATTGTTGCTTCCCATGAGGGGCGCGGCGCGTTCCTCGACGTTGTGCGCGCGACCGCGAAGCAGGTGTTCGTCCCGCTGACGGTCGGCGGCGGCATTTCCACGGTCGAGGACATGCGCAGTACGCTGCGCGCCGGTGCGGACAAGGTCAGCATCAACTCGTCTGCGGTCAAAAATCCGCAGCTCATTTCCGACGGCGCAGAGATCTTCGGCTCACAGTGCATCGTGGTCGGCATTGACGCCAAGCGCGACGGCAAGGGCGGCTATACGGTCTACGCGAACGGCGGCCGCATTGATATGCACGTTGACCTGCTGAAATGGGTCGAGGAGGTCGAGCGGCGCGGGGCAGGTGAGATCTGCCTCAACTCGATCGACACCGACGGCGTGCGCGGCGGCTTTGATCTCGAAATGCTCAAGGCGGTCTGTGCGCGGGTGCGCATCCCCGTGATCGCGTCCGGCGGCGCGGGCAAATTAAGCGACTTTGCGACGGTCTTTCAGGAGACCGACGCGACCGCGGCGCTCGCGGCTTCGCTGTTCCACTTCGGGGAGCTGACGATCCCGCAGGTCAAGGCGGACTGCCGTGAAAAAGGTATCGCGATGCGATGATCTGAAATGGGGCTCTGCCAAAGAGACACGTTCTTTTGAAATCACGTTTTAAGTAACGGTATACAGGAAACGGAACCAGACGACGGAGCACGAATCTTATGAAATATCTGAAAAAGCTGTTCGGCGGCATTCCGATGACATGGCCGCTTGTGATCGTTTCCGCAGTGCTGACCGCTGCGTATACGGCAGCCATGCTGCTGATCCCTGCGACGGAGAATACCTCGCTGCGCGATATCGGCGGCGACATTCCGTGCTGGATCATGTTTGCGCTGATCATCATTTCCAACTGCAAAACGCCGAAGGAAGCCGCCTGCAAGACCTTTGTGTTCTTTCTCATCAGTCAGCCGCTGATCTACATCTTTCAGGTGCCGTTCAGTGAGCAGGGCTGGCATTTGCTGTGGTATTATCCGGGCTGGTTCATGATCACGCTGATGACCTTTCCCGGCGCGTGGCTCGGCTGGTACACGCGGAAAAAAGGCTGGCTTGCTCCGGTGCTGCTTTCCGTTATGACGATCCTGCTTGTCAACGGCGGAATCACATATTTTAAAAGGTTCTTGGATTTTCCGCCCCGATATATTCTGTCTGCAGTTGCGTGTGCGCTGTTTATCGTGATGCTGATCTACGGCATTCTGCAGGAGCGGAAGCAGCGTGTCCTCGCATGGGTGATCTGTGCATTCGCCGTTGTCGGATATGCCGTACAGCAGCAGATGCATGGGTTTACTTCACGATGCAATGTCATGCTGCCGAAGGGCGTGTCCTATTCGGACTGCGCGGCCGTTTCCGTTTCGGACGAATCTGCCGCATACGCCTATCTGGATGACGATGCGCAGCAGGTCATCCTTGAAATGAACAAAACCTGCGATACGGAGTTGACCGTGACCGGCAAAGACGGCAGCGTGCTGGCGCGGTATGCTGTCAGCATGAAGCCGGACGAACGGTATGTAACTTATCTCCCGGAGATCAGATTGGAGGAACCCGCTCAATGAGCATTCTGTGCTATGCTGCTTTTGGCATTGGCTGCACCTTCCCTTGGAGGATGAACGATATACGGCGCGGGATATCCCCGCTGTCTCATAAATCAAGGAAATTACGTCCGGTATCCGGACAGAGGATAAAGGAGAATGAATTATGACCCTATACGAAGAACTCAAGCGCAGAGGTCTGATCGCACAGACCACCGATGAGGCCGAGATCGCCGAGCTCATCAACAACGGCAAGGCGACCTTCTACATCGGCTTTGACCCGACGGCCGATTCCCTGCACGTCGGCCACTTCATGGCGCTCTGCCTGATGAAGCGGATGCAGATGGCAGGCAATAAGCCGATCGCACTGGTCGGCGGCGGCACCGGCATGATCGGTGACCCCTCCGGCAAGACCGATATGCGCAAGATGCTCACCCCGGAGACCATTCAGCATAACTGCGAATGCTTCAAAAAGCAGATGAGCCGATTTATCGACTTTTCCGAGGGCAAGGCGCTCATGGTCAACAACGGCGACTGGCTGCTGAGCCTCAACTATGTCGATGTGCTCCGCGAGGTCGGTGCCTGCTTCTCGGTCAACAAGATGCTTTCGTTTGAGTGCTACAAGCAGCGCTGGGAGCGCGGCCTGACCTTCCTCGAATTCAACTACATGATCATGCAGAGCTACGATTTCTACAAGCTCTATCAGGATTACGGCTGCAATATGCAGTTCGGCGGCGACGACCAGTGGGCGAATATGCTCGGCGGTACGGAGCTGATCCGCAAGAAGCTCGGCAAGGACGCCTACGCGATGACCATTACGCTGCTGCTCAACTCCGAGGGCAAGAAAATGGGCAAGACTGAAAAGGGAGCTGTCTGGCTTGACGCGGAAAAGACCTCGCCCTACGACTTCTTCCAGTACTGGAGAAACGTCGGCGATGCGGACGTCATCAAGTGTCTGAAAATGCTGACCTTCCTGCCGATCGAGCAGATCGAGGACATGGAGCAGCATCTCGATTCCGGCGCAGCATACAACAATGCAAAGGAGATCCTTGCCTATGAGCTGACGGCGCTCGTGCACGGCAAGGAGGAGGCGGAAAAGCAGCGTGAGGCTGCCCGCGCGATCTTCGCAGGCGGCGGCATCAGCGATGATATGCCGACAACGGCACTGACCGCTGAAGACCTCACCGACGGCGCGATCGGCATTCTGCCGCTGCTCGTCAAGACGAAGCTCTGCCCGTCCATTTCCGAGGCGCGCAGACTCGTGCAGCAGGGCGGTGTTACCGTCAACGATGAGAAGATCACCGATCCGAAGATGCAGTTCACCCTCGACGGCGATCTGATCGTCAAGAAGGGCAAAAAGGTGTTCCACAAGGTCACAAAGGCATAATCCGGGAATTACGGCAGGGAGGAACGATCATGCAGGATGCAGTCGCAAAACAGCTTGCGCAGGTCTATGAAAACTGCGCCCGCTGCGACGAAAAGGGTTATCATGTGGGCGTGCAGGGGAAATCCATGCAGGATTATCTGCGCTTTACCATGCTCAAGTTTTATGTCTATCTGAGCAGCAGCAACGGCAATATCTCCATGACGGAGATCGCCTATCTCAATGATGCGCTCGGATATACCATGTCGGCGGATCAGATCGACCGCTTCAATGTCAGCAGCAAGATCACGAAGTACAGCCTGAAGGACAGCATGATCACCATGATGATGCCGTTCCTGAAAATGGATCTGGAGACCTCTCCGGTCGGCCCGATGAGCCTTGCGTTCATCGAGTTCGTCAATCAGGCGGGGCTGGACTTCATGACCGTGGAAAACGGCGTTGCAGACCGCTTTGTCATGCGCGATCTGAGCGCGCTGATCCTCGCGCTCCGGAATTTCCGCATGGACTACATCACCGACTGGGAGCGGATGATCCGCGAGCAGAAGCGGCGCGAGGAAATGGCAAAACGCCCGATCTTCCCGAATAACAACGGCGGCAATTCGCCGTGGGGCAATCCGGTCCCGCCGGTCAATCAGCCGCAGAATCCGAATTTCATCAACAACGGCTCGCAGCCGAATATGCCGCAGAATCCGAACTTCGTGAACAACGGTCCGCAGAACAACGGTCAGCCGATCAACCCGTTCCAGCAGCAGAATCAGCAGCAGAACGGTCAGCCCCAGCAGAAGCAGGAGGAGAAGGAGCTCACGCTCGAGGAGCAGCTCCAGAAGCTCGAGGATCTGACGGGTCTGCAGGCGGTCAAGCAGGATCTGAACAGCCTCATCAACCTGATCCGCGTGCGCAAAATGCGCGAGGACAGAGGTATGCCGCAGGGTGCGATGACGCTGCACATGGCGTTTCTCGGCAATCCGGGTACCGGTAAAACGACCGTTGCGCGTATCCTCGCGGGCATCTACAAGTGCCTCGGCGTGCTGAGCAAGGGACAGCTGGTCGAGGTTGACCGCTCCGGACTGGTCTCCGGCTACGTCGGCCAGACCGCGATCAAGACCAAGGAGGTCATCGACTCTGCGATGGGCGGCGTGCTGTTCATCGACGAGGCCTACGCGCTGACCGCGAACACCGGCAAGGGCGATTTCGGTCAGGAGGCGGTCAATACGCTGCTGAAGGCCATGGAGGACAACCGCGATGACCTGATCGTCATTGTGGCGGGCTACTCCGACCTGATGATGGAGTTCCTGGACAGCAACCCGGGTCTGCGCTCGCGCTTCAACAAGATCATTACATTTGAGGACTATATGCCGGACGAGCTGCTCGATATTTTCAAGAGCATCTGCACGAAATCCGGTATGAAGTGCACCGAGGAAGCGGAGAAGGCTGTGCTCGAATTCTTCATCGAGCGTTGCGGACAGAACCTCAAAACCTTCGCAAATGCGCGTGATATCCGCAACTTCTACGAGCGTGCGATCACGAATCAGGCGAACCGTCTTGCGGCGATCGAATCCCCGACGAACGGTCAGCTGGAAACGCTGACAATCGACGATGTCACCGGCATCGAGCTGAATTAACATGGCAAGATCAGACGAAAGTCTGTGCCGAAAGGAGAACATGATGATCGTTATTACTATGGAAAACGGCAAGCAGATGAAGTTCCGGCTGCGTCCGGACTGCGCTCCGGTCTCCTGCGAGAACTTTGAAAAGCTCGTAAAACAGGGCTTTTACAACGGGCTCTGCTTCCACAGAGTCATCTCCGGGTTCATGATCCAGGGCGGCTGCCCCGACGGCACCGGCATGGGCGGCCCGGGCTGGCACATCAAGGGCGAGTTCCTTGCGAACGGCGTGAACAACCCGCTCAAGCACACCCGCGGTGTGCTGTCGATGGCGCGCGCGAACGACCCGAACAGCGCGGGCTCGCAGTTCTTCATTATGCACGCAGATGCGCCGTATCTGGACGGCAACTACGCGGCCTTCGGCGAGATCGTCGAGGGGCTGGATGTGGTCGATGAGATTGCGGGCGTGCAGACCAATTACGCGGACAAGCCGCTGGAGCCGCAGGTCATGAAAACGGTTGAGATCATCCCGGACTAAGCGCGGAGCCCGCGCCGGCATTTTCCTCCGGGGGCGGTGAGCGAACCTCTCCCAACTTTCGCATTGCACGCCGCTGAAGCGGCTTCTTTGGCGCTGCTGCTCCCAATTCTGAAGCACGCCGGAAGGATAGCTGAACAACGAAAAGGACGCCGATTGAAGCATCAGCGTCCTTTTTATGTTACACATAATGGGGTCTGGGGACAATGTCCCCAGCGGGGTTTGGGGCGGAGCCCCATTTGAAATCATCCGCGAAGCGGATACCTTAAATTTACAGAAAGCCGTGTGAACTTTACGGATCACACGGCTTTTTGCTTGATTTTGTGACGGTACAGCGTTCGATGCCGTAATACTGCATACAGGCGGCGGCTTCCTCTGAAATGCGTTCGCCGCAGATCACGATCGGGACGGCGGGCGGGCAGGAGACTGCAAATTCCGCGCAGATACGTCCGATACATTGTTCGACAGGCAACGTCTCGGTATCGAAATACAGGATCGCCTGACGGGGCGTCATGATGCGGTCGGGCATCGGAAATTTCGGCGGGGCGGTCAGGATCGGCGTCCGCTTCGGCAGCGCGGTCATGACATTGCAGATCGCGGTGAAGTCGTCCGCGGGATTCTGCGGGGAGAGCATCAGGACGGTGTAGTCCGGGTCAGCAAATTCCGCGAAGATACGATCGTTTTGCAAAATCTCCGCAAGTTCTGTGCCGGTGTATCCGCAGGACTTCGGGCGGATCGTCAGCTTGAGCGGCTCGCTGCCGGAAAGCATCCAGCCTGCACTTGATAAAGCATCTTTTAACTGCTGAACGCGGGCGACTGCACCGCTTAATTCGACAGTGCACTGATCGCTTAAATATCGGTTGCAGAGGTCAAGCGATTCGAGAATTAAGTAGCTCGGGCTCGTCGATGCAAACAGCGACAGCGCGTTTCTTGCGTATCTGCTGCAGATCTCCGGCGCGTTGTTCCCGATGTGCAGATAAGCACCGCCGGTTAAAACGGGGAGCGTCTTGTGCGCAGAATCGCAGCAGAGGTCTGCGCCGAGGTCGGCGGGGTGCAGCGATTCCGGCAGGAATTTCAGATACGCACCGTGGGCGTTATCCACAAGCAGCAGCATGTCATGCGCATGGCAAAACGACGCAGCTGCGCGGATATCCGCGATGTTTCCGAGATAATCCGGGCTTGTCAGATACAGCGCGGTCGGCTTATGCGGCGCATCAAGACAGTTAGCCCATGTCTGTTCCCCGCCGCTTTCAAAATAGGAATTTGTATCATCTTGCGGCAGCCATACGATGTCGATGTCGAGCAGCGCGGTGGCCGTCAGGAAGGTTTTGTGTGCGTTCCGAGCGGCGGCGATGACCGGCCGTCTGCACTTTGCGATTGCATGGCGCGCTGCGAGATACAGCATTGCGCGGATGCAGAGCGATGAGCCTTCCGTCGAATAAAGCGTCTGACAGCCGAAGATTTTGCTCGCATTTGCTTCACTTTCCGCGATGATGCCGGCCGGATCGAACAGCTCGTCCGCGCCGGCGATCTCCGTCAGGTCAAGCGGCTCGCAGCCGAGCAGCGGTCTGCCCTTGTGACCGGGCATGTGTGTACGGATGCTGTCAGATTCCGCGTATCTGCGCGCAAAATCGTAGACCGGCGTCGTCATTTGGTCAGCTGGCGGTCAACCTCCGCCATGATCGCGCATTCCATGCGCTTGCGGAACAGTCTGCAGCCGGATTCGTATACGCCGCGCACCGAACCGGTCGCGTGGTAGGCGTTGGCGGCGCATCCGCCGGAGCAGTACAGCCGCGCCCAGCAGCTTCGGCACTCCTCGCGAGCGTAGACATTACAGGCCATGAAATCGTCCTGAATGCGTGTGTTTTCGACACCCTTCCAGATATCGCCGAGCTTGAATTTCTCCTCGCCGACGAACTGGTGACATGGGTACAGATCGCCCCACGGGGTCACGGCCATGTACTCCGTGCCGGAGCCGCATCCGGATATGCGCTTGTAGATGCAGGGGCCGCCGGTCAGGTCGATCATGTAGTGATAGAACGTGAACGGGACGCCGGCCTTGCGCTTGGAAATCATCAGTTCTGCGAGTTTTTCATATTGTTCCATGACGATTTTCAGGTCATCCTCGGTCAGTGCTGCGGGATCATCCGCAGGGGCGACGACCGGCTCCATGCTGAGCTCGCGGAAACCGAGATCGAGCATCACCTTGATATCTTCGAGAAAATCGGGGTTTGCATGGGTGAACGTGCCGCGCATATAGTAGTTTTTGCCGCCGCGTTCGGCGACCAGCTTCTGGAATTTTGGCACGATCTTGCTCCAGCTGCCGTTCCCCGCATAGTCCACGCGGTAGCGGTCATGTACCGCCTGACGGCCGTCCAGCGAAAGCACGACATTGCTGCACTCGCGGTTCGCAAAGTCGATGACGTCGTCGTCGATCAGCAGGCCGTTCGTCGTCAGCGTAAAGCGGAAATTCTTGCCCGCTGCCTTCTCGATGCTGCGCGCATAGGCGACCAGATCCTTGACGACCTGAAAATTCATCAGCGGCTCGCCGCCGAAGAAATCGACCTCAAGATTCCGGCGCGTACCGGAATTTGCGACGAGAAAATCCAGTGCCTGCCTGCCGACCTCAAAGCTCATGACGGCGCGCTCGCCGTGGTACTTGCCCTGACTGGCAAAGCAGTACGAACAGTTCAGGTTGCAGGTGTGCGCGATGTGCAGGCAGAGCGCCTTGACGACGCCCGCGGTCTTCTCTTTCAGCTTGCCCGCCATCGGCTCGAAGGTGTCCGGCGAGAACAGCTTGCCCGCGTCCTTCAATGCGGTGATATCGTCGTAGCATTCCTCGATGTCCTGCGGCGTGATTTCTGCGTCGCTGCTGTATTTTTCCTGCATGGCCGCGATCACCTCGCTGCGCGGATGATCCGCATACAGCGCGATCATATCGTAGGCGAGCGGGTCAACCGTGTGCACCGAGCCGGAGCAGACGTCCAGCACGATGTTGTAGCCGCCGAGCTGATACTGATGAATCATGTTATTCTCCTTCCAGTTCGCCGATGAAGCGGCGGATCTCCGTATTCATGCGGTCTGCATCCTCGACATGGCAATAATGTCCGCAGTTCAGGTCAATATATTCCGCTTCGTTGTTCGTATAATTCCGCGCGACCTGCCGCCATGCTTCGGGATTTTCCGGTATATAGCTTTCCGAAATAAAGAAGATCATCGGGACATCCGGCACGCCGCCGTCTTTGACCGTCTGCATATTCTGCACGCAGATGTATGCCTCGTTCATGACGGTCGGGTTATTTTTGCGCGCATAGCTGATCGCTGCGACCGTTTCCTTTTCGGCATCGGTCAGCACATCGCTTTTCGTGCACGGCTCAATCATCTGAATACTGAGCAGCCGTGTCAGACCGCAGGCAGAAATGAAATGCATGGTGCGGTCGGCTGTCAGTGACATATCCGATAACTCGAAGCTTCCGGGCATAACAATATCGGACGCGGCGATCGCTTCGATCTCGTCCGGGTACTGCTGCGCCCAGTAGAGCGCCTCCATGCCGGACGCCGAATGCGGCACGAGCACATAGGGCGCTTCGACGCCTGCCTCTTTCAGCGCCGCGCGCGTCTGGGAGAGCATGGTTTTGAGATCGCGCGGGGAATCGCTGTCGTCGCTGAAGCCGTAGCCGAATTTCTCCACAACTGCAATGCGGTTATCCGTGCTGAGCTTGGTGTACAGCGGCTTGAAATCGTAGATCGGGGAGGCTGTGCCGAATCCCGACAGGAACACGAAGGTATGCGGCCCCTCGCCCTCGGAGTAGACATACATCGTCCGGCCGTCAACGGTGACCGGCGTACCGACCGTGCGTTCGCGGAGCGGCTGTTCCTGTTTCAGCCTGTACCGGTGATAAATGAAGATGCCTGCAAGTGCGAGGACGTCGATCAGCAGGAAAATGAGCAGCGCGATGCCGATGCGCTTCAATGCTTTTTTCATTGCAACTCCTTGATTTTTCGTTATAGACAGCAAACGCCGCCACATCGGGCGGCATTTCGCTTGACTGTGAAAGCATTACTTCTGCTTCTTGCTCTCGCACTGCTGATTTGCAATGCCGCAGCTGGTCTTGCATGCGGACTGGCAGGAAGTCTGGCACTCGCCGCAGCCGCCCTTCTTTGCGCTCTCGCAAAGGTCGCGGGTCTCAATGGTCTGGATGTGACGCATGATTCTTTCCCTCCTTCGGTCGGATAGTCTGCGGAAACCGCAGCATGAGTATGCCTGAACGGGTCAGGCACCGGAACTCTGTACTATTATAGCATACTTTCCGCGAGAAGTCAAGCGTTTTCCGCCGGTGTTGGAAAGTGCGCGATCGGACATGCACAGATGATAATAGCACATTGCTTTTTCGGTTTTTGTTTGCTATAATAAAAAATACAGAATACGGCATACGGCTGTTTTGCGATGCAGCTGTATGCAATGTGCAGGCTTGCTGCTTAGGGGGAAGTTCCGGTCGGGACAGCTTCACGGCTGTTTCGTCCGGTTCTTTTTTGTGTACGCCGGATGCGCCCGCGGCGTGCTTCTGCATTGGGAGAAATTATTTTTCAGAAGCCGCGATCAGCGGCGTGCAGTTCAGACGGCTGGGAGCGTTTCGCTCAATGTCCCCGGAGGGAAATGCCAGCGCGGGCTCCGCGCCGTCCGGTTCTTTTTTGTGTACGCCGGATGCGCCCGCGGCGTGCTTCTGCATTGGGAGAAATTATTTTTCAGAAGCCGCGATCAGCGGCGTGCAGTTCAGACGGCTGGGAGCG
>JAFWQJ010000092.1 GCA_017545185.1 Oscillospiraceae bacterium
AGTATCTGGCAGTCATGTGAGTGCCGGAAAGCCCAGCCTGTTCCGGTCGCCTGTGGCTCCCTCCATAGGCTGGGCTTTCCAATTCTGGTGCTTCGTATTTTTTTGGAAGGAATCTGTCACCTATCATTGACATTCCTACAAACGATCACAGGATTCTGAATTGTTTTCCATTGACAAAGCGCGGAAAATCTGGTATCATATAAGATAGCAGTTTCTGCGCTTTTTTATTTGCGGAAAGGGGGCATAGGGCATGGCAGAGAGCATACATCAGGGACACCGCAAGCGGATGCGCGAGCGGTTCCTGAAAACGGAACTGAACGGCTTTCACGCACATGAGGTGCTGGAGCTCCTGCTGTTTTACGGCGTCCCGCGTGTGGACACGAACCCGCTTGCCCATGCGCTGCTTGAACGCTTCGGCAGCCTGCACGGGGTACTCTCCGCGCCGCCGGAGCAGCTCCGGCAGGTCAAGGGCATGACGGATTCCGCCGCCTGCCTGATCGCGCTGATGCGTGCGGTCTATGCCTACGATGCGGCAGAGCAGAGCTGCGGCGTCGCAATGGAATCCTTTTCCGCGATCTGCGATTATTTCACGGATATTTACCGCTTTGAGAACCGGGAGGTCGTCCGGGCGGCATATCTGGACAGGCGGCTCCGGCTCATCAGCTGCGAGGTGATCGGCGAGGGTGACCCGTCCGCGTCGGCATTTTCCGTCCGCAGCCTGATCGAACATGCCTGTGCGGCGGGCAGCAATGTGGTGATCCTTGCGCACAATCATCCGCAGGGGAGCGCGGCACCGTCGGATACGGACATTGCGGTGACGCGGCAGCTTGCGGAAACGCTTGCAAAAAGCGGCATATCGCTTGCAGATCATGTGATCGCCGGCGGCGGGGAGACGGTCTCTCTCCGGTCGCTCGGCGTGTTTATGGGCTTGGACTGAGCAGGAGGAAACATGGAACAGCGTGAATTTCGGCTGCATGCGCCCTATGCGCCGGCCGGCGATCAGCCGAAGGCGATCCGGCAGCTTGTGGAGGGCTTTGAAAGCGGCATGGAAAAGCAGATCCTGCTCGGCGTGACCGGCTCCGGCAAGACCTTCACAATGGCGAATGTCATCGCGGCGCGGAACAAGCCGACGCTTGTGCTGGCGCATAACAAGATTCTTGCGGCGCAGCTCTGCTCGGAGTTCCGGGAGTTCTTTCCGGAGAATGCCGTCGAATATTTTGTCTCGTATTACGACTACTATCAGCCGGAGGCGTATATCCCGAGCACGGACAGCTATATCGAAAAGGATTCTTCGATCAACGACGAGATCGACCGGCTGCGGCACAGCGCGACCATGGCACTGGCCGAGCGCACGGATGTCATCATCGTGGCGTCGGTGTCCTGCATTTATTCGCTCGGTTCGCCGGAGGAATACCGCAGCATGTCCGTTTCGATGCGTCCCGGCATGGAAATGTCCCGCGAGACGCTGATTGAGGAGCTTGTGCGGATCCAGTACCAGCGCAACGACCTTGCGCTTGACCGCGGCAAATTCCGCGTGCACGGTGACGTTGTGGATATCTGCCCGGTGAACACGTTTGAGAATGTGATCCGCGTGGAGTTTTTCGGCGATGAGATCGACCGCATCACGGAGATCGCGCTGATGACCGGCGAACCGATCGCGCAGCTGAAGCACGCGGTCATTTTTCCGGCCAGCCATTATGTTGTCTCCGGCGACCAGCTGGAGGACGCGATCAAAGACTTGGAGGATGAGCTCGAAGAACGCGTCGCGTTTTACGAGGCGAATCACCGGCCTCTGGAAGCGGAGCGCATCACGCAGCGCACGCATTACGATATTGAGATGCTGCGGGAGATCGGCTTCTGCCGCGGCATTGAGAATTATTCCCGCGTACTGGCGCGGCGGGCACCGGGCTCCCGTCCGAGCACGCTGCTCGATCATTTCCCGGACGATTTCCTGCTGATCGTGGACGAATCGCATGTGACGCTCCCGCAGGTCGGGAGCATGTACGCCGGCGACCGTGCCCGCAAGGAAACGCTTGTGGAATACGGCTTCCGGCTGCCGAGCGCATTTGACAACCGTCCGCTGAACTTCGAGGAATTCAAGGCGAAGATCGGCGAGGCGATGTTCGTGTCCGCGACGCCCGGCAAGCTCGAAAAGGAATTTGCGGAGCAGACCGTCGAGCAGGTCATCCGCCCGACGGGTCTGGTCGATCCGGTCGTCAAGGTCAAGCCGGTCATCGGGCAGATCGAGGATCTGCTGTCGGAGATCCACATCCGCACGGACAGAAACGAGCGCGTGCTCATCACGACGCTGACAAAGCGCATGGCGGAGGATCTGACTGCCTATCTTGCGAACATGGAGATCCGCGTGCGCTATATGCACCACGACATTGACACCGTCGAGCGCATGGAGATCATCCGCGATCTGCGGCTCGGCGAGTTTGACGTTCTGGTCGGCATCAACCTGCTGCGCGAGGGTCTTGACCTGCCGGAGGTCTCGCTGGTCGCGATCCTCGATGCGGACAAGGAGGGCTTTCTGCGCTCGGAAACGTCGCTGATCCAGACGATCGGCCGCGCCGCACGAAACGCGCACGGCGAGGTCATCATGTACGCCGACGAGATCACGGGCAGCATGGAGCGCGCACTCCGGGAAACGGAACGCCGCCGGAATCTGCAGCTTGCGTATAACGAAGCACACGGCATCGTCCCGCAGACGATCGTCAAGGATGTGCGCGAGGTGCTGGAAATTTCGACAAAGGAAAAGACCGAGAAGAAGGTCACGAAGAAGATGAATAAGCAGGAGCGCGAGGCGCTGATCGCGGAGCTGACCGCCCAGATGAAGGAGGCCGCAAAGCTTCTGGAATTTGAGCACGCCGCATTCCTGCGCGACAAGATCAGAGAGCTGCAGAAATAAACGGGGGAGAGTCAAAAATGGAACAGAAAAAGAGCAGAGCCGGGTTTATTGTTCTGGTGCTTATTCTGCTGCTGGCGGCTGCGGCGGCATTTGTGCTGACAAAGACAGATGCAGGCTATTTCCTGAAATGCCATATCAGCAAGGCACCGCGCATGAACTGCGAGGTCATTCTGAATGCGGACGGTCTGCCGCTTTCGCTGCAGCAGACGGATGTCAAAGGTCTGAACATGGCAGACGGCACGGAGAACAAAGTGTCGGATTTTGCGTCCGATCCTTCCGGCTGTACATTCCGGTGCAGCGGCGGTGAATACGGCGAGCAGCCGTTTCAGCTGACATTTGCCTGCGGTGACGGAAAGACTGCCGTCATCCCGGTCAGACCGGTCGTCGCAAGCAGTTGGGAGATGTCCGATGTCACGGTCGTCATCAGCGCGGATTCGGAACAGGAAACCTATTCCTATCAGATCACGATGCGGGTCAACGGCAAAGCATATACCCGTTCCGGCGAAGCAGCCTTTGACGACGGGACCGGCATCAAGGTCAGCAATGTATAAGGAGAACCGATGCATACATGGTCAAAAATGCGTCAGAAGCTTGAACAGGACTATCTGGCGGAATCGCTGAAAGGACGCCTGACCTACTTCGTTACGGCCTATCATGCGATGCATGACGGCGATGAGGGCAGAGTCGCGGTGCGGCTGGACGGGCAGGAGATCCTGAAAAGCAATTTCTTTGAACGCTTCGGTGAAATGTGGCAGCAGTACGAAAAGCTGAAGCATGACCCGGAGATCGCAGACCCGTGGTATCAGGCGGCGGTCGGGGCGATTCAGAACGGTACCTTCTACCAGCGGGATTTTTACCGCGCATTCTATGCATTTGACAGTCAGAGCATTGCAGAGAGCCTTTCCTCGGAAAACGCCCTTGTGCGGATGCTCGCGCTGCTTGACCGCCGTACCGGAAAGCGCACGCTCGAAAAGCTGCGTGACCGCATGGCGTCGGAGCCGCAGTGGCTGCAGATGATCTATTTTATCAGACTGGAAGCGGAGGGAATGCTGCTCCCGACAGAAAGGAAACCGATGAAAAAAGGCATTTTATTTGATCTGGACGGCACGCTCTGGGATTCGTCCGCCGAGTGCACGGATGCATGGAATACGGTCATCCGGGAGCAGACAGACCGTTCAGAGCAGTTCACCGTGGATGACATGCACAACTTCATGGGCAGAACCATGGAGGCGATCGCTGCACTGATGTTCCCGTCGCTTCCGGAGGCAGAGCGCCTGCATATCCTCGACCTCTGCACCGCGCATGAGCATGATTATCTGCGGTCGCATCCCGCAAGGCTCTATGACGGAGAGCGCGCCGTCATCGCGGAGCTTGCAAAGGAATACGCGCTCGGCGTCGTGAGCAACTGTCAGGACGGCTACATTGAGATCTATCTTGATCAGTGCGGCTTCTCTGAATTGTACTGCGATCACGAATGTGCCGGCAGAACGGGTCTGTCCAAGGGGCAGAACATCCGCCTTGTCATGGAACGGCAGGGCATCACGGACTGTATTTATGTCGGCGATACACAGGGAGACGCGGATGCCGCCAAAGAGGCAGGCATTCCGTTTATTCATGCGGCTTACGGCTTCGGCAGACCCGATTTCTGCGCTGCCGCGATCCGCGATATTACCGAGCTGCCCGCTGCGGCGGCAAACATTTTTGAATCAGTAAAGGAGAACTGAACAATGGCAGAACATCCGGTTACATTTATGGAGAATACGTACACGAACGAAAAGACCGGCGAAAAGGCGCAGGGCGTCACCGTGATCCTCAACGGCGGATTCGGTGAGATGTTCGAGATGATCCGCAAAGAGAATCCGAAATACGAGAACAATATCATGCTCTTCCGGGATGCACTGTTCTTCGGCCTGAATGCGATCATTCAGAACGGCGGACAGCTCCCCGGCGACGAGCAGGAAGAACCGGCAGACGCCGAATAAGGATTTCGCATAAAAAACTGTATCAGAAGGAGGTGCGGTCATGGAATCGTTTGTGCATCTGCATGTTCATTCGGAATACTCTCTGCTGGACGGTGCCTGCCGCATCGACCGGCTGATGCAGAGGGTACGGGAAAACGGACAGGCTGCCGTTGCGCTGACCGATCACGGTGCGCTGTACGGTGCCGTCCGTTTTTATCAGGCAGCCATGGAGGCCGGGATCCATCCGGTCATCGGCTGTGAGGTGTATGTCGTCAAGTCACTTGCCGTGTGCCGGCAGCGCGGTACGGAGCCGGATCCTTACCGGCTGGTGCTGCTCTGCAAGAACAATGAGGGCTACCGGAATCTGGTGAAGCTGGTCTCCGAGGCGAACACGGACGGCATGTTCCGGCAGCCGGTCACGGATCACGAGGCGCTGAACCGTTACCGCGAGGGGCTGATCTGCCTGTGCGGCGGACGGCACAGCCTCGTGACGAAGCAGCTGCTGCGCGGCGAGTTTGACGAGGCGCGGGAGACTGCCATGCAGTATGCGCAGATCTTCGGGCAGGGGGATTTCTATCTGGAGATCCAGGATCACAAGCGCCCGGAGGACGCGATGCTCCTGCACGACATGACAAGGATCGCGCATGAATGCGGCATCCCCATGGCGGCGACGAACGACGCGCATTTTCTGACGCGGGAGGATTACCGCGTGCACAAGCTGCTCTCGTGTATCCGCACGGGCGAAGTGATGTCGGATAACAGCAGGTTTTCGGTGCCGAGCGATGCGTATTACCTGAAATCAACGCTGGAAATGAACGAGCTGTTCGAGGCGTATCCGGAGGCGCTGCGCTGCACCGAGGAGATCGCGATGCGCTGCAATGTGCAGTTTACGTTCGGCGTGCTGCGTCTGCCGAAATACACGCTGCAGGGCGTTTCGGATACGGCAGTGTACTTCCATCTGCTTTGTGAGACAGGTCTCCGGCAGCGTTACGGCGATGATCCGCCGGCGGGTGCTGCGGAGCGTCTGCAGCATGAGTATGAGATCATCACGCGCATGGGCTACGTGGATTATTTCCTGATCGTCTGGGATTTTGTCAATTACGCAAGGAATCATGATATCCCGGTCGGCCCCGGACGCGGCTCCGGCGCGGGCAGCCTTTGTGCATACTGTCTCGGCATCACGAACATCGACCCGCTGAAAAACGGGCTGCTGTTTGAGCGCTTCCTGAATCCGGAGCGCGTCAGTATGCCGGATTTTGACATTGATTTCTGTATCGAGGGGCGGCAGCGCGTCATTGAATATGTGATGAAGAAATACGGCAGGAACCATGTTTCGCAGATCGTCGCATTCGATACGCTGAAGGCGCGGGCGGCGGTGCGCGATACCGGCAAGGCGCTGGAGCTGCCCTATGCGCTCCGCAACGATGTCGGCAAGGCGATCCCCGCCGACCCGAATATCACGATCGCGCAGGCTTTGGAGCAGTCCGCAGAGCTGCGCCGTCTGCGGGACGGGAACCGGCAGGTGAAGGAGCTGCTGGAGCTTGCGCAGGAGATCGAGGGGATGCCGCGGCATACGACCGTTCATGCGGCGGGCGTTCTGATCTCCGCGGAGCCGCTTGCGGATATCGTGCCGATTCAGCGCAGCGACAATGTGATCGTCACGCAGTATACGATGACCTATTTAGAGCAGCTCGGCCTGCTCAAAATGGATTTTCTGGGGCTGCGCAACCTGACGGTGATCCACGAGGCAGAGCGGCAGATCCGCAGGAGACTGCCGTCCTTTTCGATGCAGACGATCCCGGAGGACGATGCCGCAGTCTTTACGATGCTCTCGAACGGCGACAGCAGCGGCGTATTCCAGCTGGAATCGGACGGTGTGCGCCGCGTTCTGATGCAGATGCGGCCGGCCTGCATTGCCGATCTGACCGCGGTGATCTCGCTCTACCGCCCCGGCCCGATGGATTCGATCCCGCAGTATCTCGCGGCGCGTGCCGACCCCGGAAAGGTGCGGTACGATCATCCGCTGCTGGAACCGATCCTGAAGGAGACCTTCGGCTGCATCGTCTATCAGGAGCAGGTCATGGAGATCTGCCGGACGCTTGCGGGCTATTCCTACGGCAGAGCCGATCTGGTGCGCCGCGCCATGGCAAAGAAAAAGCATGATGTCATGGAGCAGGAGCGCACGGTGTTCCTGTACGGGAACGATACCTGCCCCGGCGCAGTCGAGAACGGCGTGCCGGAGGAAACCGCAAACCTGATCTTTGACCGCATGGCCGCCTTTGCAAGCTATGCGTTCAACAAATCCCATGCTGCGGCATACGCACGCGTTGCGTATGAAACAGCGTTCCTGAAATGCCGCTATCCCTATGAATACATGGCGGCGCTGCTGACCTCGGTGATGCAGAACAGCCAGAAGCTTGCGGAATATATCTCGCTCTGCACGGCAAAGGGCATCCGCATCCTGCGGCCGGATATCAACACCGGCGATGTGAATTTCTCCGCGGCAGGGGAGGGCATCCGCTTCGGCCTGACCGGCATCCGCGGCGTCGGAAAGAATCTCGCGGAGGCATGGATCGCGGAGCGCGAGGCACACGGCCCCTTCCGCAGCCTGCAGAACTTTCTGGAGCGCTGCGCCGACGGCGGCATGAACAAGCGTGCGATCGAAGCGATGATCCGTTCCGGCGCGTTCGACAGCCTCGGCTGGAACCGCCGGCAGATGATCAACAGCTACGAGTACATGATCGACGCGATCTCGACGCACAGACGCTCCTATGTCAGCGGACAGTTCACGCTGTTCGGCGATACCGATTCGGAGTGGGGGCAGTCGTTCCGCATGGTGCCGCCGCAGGAGCCGGAATACCCCGAAAAGACCTTGCTCGAAATGGAAAAGGATTATACGGGACTGTTCTTCTCCGGGCATCCGCTTGACCGCCTGCAGAACGGCATCCGCCTGCTGCATATCCCGGAGATCGCGGACATCATCCGCATGAAGGACGGTGCCGCGGTGCGGCTGTTCTGCCTTATCACGAATGTCCGCCCGCATATCACGAAAAAGGGCGAAAAGATGTGCTATTTGACCGTTGAGGATCACACCGGCACGATGCAGTGCCTTGTATTTCCCGCGCTGTATCAGGAGCAGGGGAGCCTGCTGAAGGAATGGAGCGTGCTTTGCATCAGCGGAAAGGTGTCGAAGCGGGACGGCGAAACGGAGCTGCTCTGCGAGACACTGTTCAGCGAGCAGCAGATGTCAGAATATATCCGGAACAAATGCACGCTCTGCGTGAAGCTGGACGACGGCGCTGCGGACCGCTCGGAGATGATCCTGAAGCTGCTGCGCTGGTACGCCGGGCCGATGCCGTTCTGCTTCTGGCTGAATCAATCCCGCAAATATCTGTATCCGCGGCTGCCGGAGGGCGGCATCCGGCTGAGCGGCGAGATGCTTCAGCGTCTGGAAAAGATCGTCCCGCTCTCGCAGTGCGGCCTGATCCTGCACAGGAGGTGAATCTATGCGCCGCTATGAAGCGCTGTCTCCCGCATTGGAGCAGGAGATCGCAGAAAAACAGAAAGCAGGCTGGGTCTCGCCCTACGCCTGCAAAAACAGCGATGTGATCCGCCGGTATGACCGCGAAAGCGATCAGCCGAAGATCTACCGTCAGCCCTTTTCCAAGGACGCGGACAAGATCCTGAACAGCCTGTTTTACAACCGCTATGCGGACAAGACGCAGGTGTTTTCGTTTTACCGCAACGACGATCTGTCGCGGCGCGCGCTGCATGTGCAGCTTGTATCAAGGATCGCGCGGAACATCGGCGCGGTGCTCGGGCTGAATGCCGATCTGATCGAAGCGATCGCGATCGGGCATGACATGGGGCATACGCCGTTCGGCCACGCGGGCGAGCACGCGCTGCACAGGCTGTATCATGCAAGGACCGGCCGCTGCTTCCGGCACAATCTGCACAGCGTCCGGGTGCTGGACAGCATGATCCCCTATAACATTTCGCTGCAGACGCTGGACGGCATCGTCTGCCACAACGGGGAGCTGCCGCTCGCGGAATACCGCCCGCAGCCGCTTGAGAGCTTTGCCGCGTTCGATGCACGCATGGAAGCCTGCATCCTTGATGAGGACGGCGACCGGAAGCTGATCCCCGGCACACTGGAGGGCTGCCTTGTCCGCATCTGCGACATGCTGGCCTATCTCGGCAAGGACCGTCAGGACGCGGTGCGCGCGCATCTGATCCCGGCGGAATCGGTGTTCCCGGAGACCGCAGTCGGCAGAACGAATGCGGAGCTCATCAACAATCTGGAGGTCAACCTGATCGAGCAGAGCTTCGGAATGCCGTATCTGAAATTTGACGAGGAACATTTTGCCGCTTTACAGCAGCTCAAAAAGGACAATTACGAGCGCATTTATTTGCAGGAGGCCGTGCAGAAGCAGGTCAGGGACAGCGTTATCCCGATGATGGAGCAGATGTACGAACGCATCTATCAGGATGCCGTGAACCGGGACGAGCACTCCTGCCTGTACCGGCATCATATCGCGGCGGTGCTCGAAAAGCAGCAGTGGTACCCGGCGGCGATGCCGTATACCGAGACTGCGTCGGATGACCTGACGGTCGATTTCATCGCGGCGATGACGGATGATTATTTCGTGGACTATTATCACGAGCTGTTCCCGGACAGCCCGTATCACATCGAGTATGTCGGATATTTTGACGAATCGCAGGATCCGCTGCCGCTGACATGATATCCGGCGTGTGAAAATCGCAATTGTTAAAGAAATCTTATAGAATATTCGCTTGCAATTTGCCGGTGTCCGTGCTATAATATAGGATGCCGGCATTGTTTTTTCTGATCTGCCGGCGATGTTCAAATCAATCGGAGGGTGCTGCAAAATGGCAGACTATAGCAATATTCTGGTCGTGATCCCGTCTCTGGATCCGGACGAGCGGCTGCTGAAGGTGATCCGCGGCGTGCAGGAGAAGGGCTTTTCGGATATCCTGCTGGTAGACGACGGCTCCGCGCCGGAGAATCAGCATTATTTTGAGGAGGGCGCAGCGCTCGGCTGTGCGGTGCTGCATCACGGCGTCAACAAGGGCAAGGGCAGAGCACTGAAAACCGCGTTTGAGTGGTTTTTGCAGAACCGCCCGGATGCGCAGGGCGCCGTGACGATCGACGGCGACGACCAGCACAGACCCGATGATATCGCAGCCTGTGTCGATCTGATGTTCAGGCAGGAGAAGGATGTGCTGGTGCTCGGCGTGCGCAATTTCGATCTTGACCATGTGCCGCCCAAGAGCCGCTTCGGCAACAAGCTGACCTCAACGGTATTCCGGCTGTTCTGCGGCCTGAAGGTCAGCGATACGCAGACCGGCCTGCGCGTGTTCCCGCGGGGCATCATCCCGAAGATGACCGAGGTCTCCGGCGAGCGCTTCGAGTACGAAACGAATATGCTGCTGGTCTGCAAGCAGGCGGATATCCCGCTGGTCGAGCAGACGATCGAGACCGTGTACATCAACGCGAACGAGACGACGCATTTTCATCCGATCAAGGATTCGCTGCGGGTCTACGGCATCATCATCAAATTCTTCCTGAGCTCGCTGCTCTCGTTTCTGCTCGATTACGGTCTGTTCAATGTGTTTTATGCGGTGTTCGAAAAATACGCGCACAGACTGTTCATGGCAACGGCACTTGCGCGCATATTGAGCTCGCTGTTCAACTTCACGGTGAACCGCAAGGCGGTGTTCCGCAGCGACGCGCCGCTTGCAACGACGATCGCGCGGTATTATATCCTCTGGGGCTTCCAGCTTCTTGCGTCGTTCGGTCTGGTCAGACTGCTCTCCGGTATCTTCGGAGAGGGCGGCGCCGTGGTCGCAATCCTGAAGCTGATCGTCGATATGTTCCTGTATTTCATCAGCTTCCGCGTGCAGCAGGCATGGGTGTTCAAGCCGGATAACAAGCCGAAGGAACAGGAAGCAGAATAAACAGGGGAGATTCCATGAAAAATCTTGCAAAAATCGCAGCACTGATTCTGAGTATTCTGCTCCTGCCCGGATGCGCGGCGTCCGATAACGGGGGCATCGTCGGGGAGGGCAGTACGCCCGAAACGGAGGAGATCACGTTCTCGCCTGCAAACGCGTTTGATTATGTGACCGGTTCCGCAGAGGAGACGCTGAAATGGGCGCAGGAAAACCCGGTCGCCGTATCCGGAGAGAACTGCTCCGGGCATGAAGTCATTGCGGCATTTTTCGATGCGGCAAATGCAGGAAAACCGGCATCTGTTCTGTGTGCGAAATATTATGACATCCATCCGGAGCGCATGTCCGCGGAGCTGTACGAAGAAGAAAAAAATCAGTATCCTGTTCTGTATTTTTATCTGGTCGAATATGACGGAAAGGAATACCGTGTCAAGACCCGCGAAAGCTGCGGCACCGAACTGCTCAGTGAGGAGACCTATCCGTATTTTGTGCATCTGACCGGCGAGAACCCGGCGGGCGCACTGACAAAGTATACCGATGAATACGATCTGGTCTATGACCCGGATGTCACGCTTGACCAGCTGTGGATGTCATTCGCCGACGATGCAAATCCGGAGCCGGTCAGGTTTACGCCTGTGTTTACCGATTATCATGACTGAACAGAAATACGCGCCTCGCTGCTGTCCGCGGCGGGGCGCAAATCACATCAGTGGGGTTCAGGAGAACACAATGTCGGTTTGACAGTATCATGATATCACAGAAGCTGCGCGGATTTTGTCGTAATCGCAATTCCCGTGAAAAAGATTTCGCGGCCATCGCGCATGTATGCTGTCATAAAAAAGAACCTTGCGCATTCGTCCCGAAGAACGTGCACTGAAATCCGAATCTGCTTGTTCTTTATAATGGGGTCTGGTGGCAGAGCCCCATTTTGAATCCGTCGGAGACACCGCTTACAGCATTCCGGAACAGTTCTGGAATGCTTTTTTTCTGCGTATATTCTCCGCAGGAGGTGAAGCGTATGCGTCTGCTGACTGCATGGAACGGTCTGCTCTGGCAATGGCTCCTGCCGGTGCTGCTGACGGTCACGGCGGTCGTCTGCGGCATCCGGCAGCGGTTTTATCCGGTGCGCGGGCTTTCCGGTGTCCTGCGCCGGACTTACGGCAGCCTGCTTTCCCGGAACGCCGACCGGGAACAGCGGCGCGTGTTTGCGTCCGCGCTGGCCGCGACCATGGGCACGGGCAATCTGGTCGGGACGGCACTCGCGGTCATGACCGGCGGCGCGGGCGCGGTGTTCTGGATGTGGGTCTCCGCGCTGCTCGGCATGATACTGGTCTGTGCAGAAAACGCGCTCGCCGCAAAATACCGCGGCGGCGGGTTCTCCGGCACAATTGCATATCTGCGGAACGGCCTGAACAGCCGGTTCTGTCCGGCATTTTTCTCGTTCTGCTGTATGCTGACGGCACTCGGCATGGGCGACCTTGCACAGAGCAGCACGATCGCGCAGACGGCGCACAGCTTCGGTATCCCGCTGCCCGCCGCGGGACTGGTCACGGCGGGGCTGCTCTGCGTGATCCTGTGCGGCGGCGGCCGGCGCACAGGCAGCGTGACCGTCCTGCTGATGCCGATGCTCTGCGGCGGATATCTGCTCGGCTGCTTTGTGCTGATCGGAATGCATATCCGCGCTTTGCCGGGTACGCTCCTGCAGATCATCCGCGGCGCCTTCGGGCTGCGTCCGGCGGGCTGCGGCATCAGCGCGGCGGTATTTCTCAGCAGTCTGCGCACGGGCTTCTGCCGCGGCATCTTCTCGAATGAAGCGGGGCTCGGCAGCTCGGCGCTGCTGCATTCCGGCGCCGCAGATGCGTCAAAGCAGGGGGATTGGGCTGCCGCGGAGGTCTTTGCGGATACGCTGGTCAGCTGCACCGCGACCGCGCTGGTCATCCTGACGGCACCCGCATCCGCTGCAGAGGACGCCGCCGGACTTCTGCTGTCCGCGTTTTCCGCGGGGCTCGGACGCTTCGCCGGCATATTCCTCGGGATCTGCATGATGCTGCTGGCCTTTGCGACGATGCTCGGCTGGTACCGCTGCGGCGAGATTTCCGCCTGTACGCTGTTCGGCAGACGCGCCGCACAGGTGTTCAAAGCCGCCTATCTGCTGGCGGCTTTTGCGGGCGCACTCGGGGAGCCCGCATGGATCTGGACATTCTGCGACTGCATGAACGGCATGACAGCATTGCCGAATCTCTATGCTTTGCTGCGGCTGCATCCCGGCGCAGCAAAAATCCACACGGTCAATCAGACGGTAAATTCGCCTGAATGACCGTGCGGCATGACTGCCGGTGTGCCGCAGTTATATATGCATGATAGATATTATCACAGAGCTGATACATCATGATTCGCTTTTGATCTCCGTTGAGGGGTATTTCGTCCAGTAATAATGATACTCAGACCCGAAAAATCTTCTGAACACTTCATCATGCTGTTCCAGTGAATTGCCCTGCAAGTTTTCATATTCAAAATCAATCTGCATCCTGCCGTCCGATTCGATCGTCAGGAACATCAGCCGCCAGATCTTTTCCTCTCCGAAGCGTTCCAGATACGCCTGATAGAGCGCCAGCGCCAGCTTCGGCAGTGTCCGCATGACATCACGCTCGCTTATGGGGGTAGAATCATAGCGTTTCCAGAAGAAATCCCGTGCGCATATCACGCCGGTTTCCGCTTCGATCAAGCCGAACCATGTCTGCGCAAACCCCCGCGCACATCTCGCATAAAAACAGATCTTCTTCCACGGCACCGGCATCATGCTGACGAGAAAATATCCAAGTTCTGTCTGCGCGGCTTCGATCGCTTTCATGTTATCAAGCAGTTCCATCATAGACCTCTTTTCTCTGCGGGAGCGGGCAGATTGTTGATAAATATATTATATCATATTACGCAGGAAAATGCAATGATGCCGGAGTGAAAAAGTGTCATGATTTTCTGATATTGACAAACGCAATCTGTCTATGCTACAATAATTACAGACAGGGGGATTTGATATGAACAAGGAATGGTCAGAGCAGAACAAACGGATGCAGGCGCAGCTTAAAAAGCGGGAGACGTATCCGGCGGGACTGGATACGCTGTTCAACCTGCGCGGAGAACTGTTTGATACGCTCTGTTTGCTGCGGGACAGCCTGAACCGCGGGGAACTGTGCGCGATGCCGTTCCCGAAAGCGGCCGGCTATCACAGCAAAACGGTTGCGTATTCGGTCTGGCATATCTTCCGGATTGAGGATATCGCCGCACATACGCTGATTGCAGGGGATGAGCAGGTCTTTTTCGCCGGCGGCTGGCAGCAGCAGACCGGTGCTCCGATCATCACGACAGGCAATGAGCTTGTCGGTGCGCAGATCGCGGATTTTTCGCAAAAGCTGGATATTGACGCGCTGTATGCCTATGCCGCAGCGGTGAAGGCGAGTACCGAGGAAATGCTGAAAGCCCTGCCTTATGATCTGTTGAAGCAGAAGATCGCCCCTGAACGGGAAGCCGCACTTCGGGCACTGCATGTTGTCAGCACGGACGAGAACGCCGCGTGGCTGGTCGATTACTGGTGCGGCAAGGATATCCGCGGGCTGATCGGGATGCCGTTTTCGCGGCACTGGATCATGCACACAGAGGCTTCGCTCCGCATATACAACAAACTGAAACCCAAACAGCCCGAAGGCAAATAAGCTTTCGGGCTGTTTGCATAGGCTGCAAAAAAGGTGCCGACTGTAATATCAGCACCCAATTTGTTATACATAACGGGATTCCAAAGGGACACTGTCCCTTTGACAGGGTTTGGGGCGGAGCCCCGTTTCGGATACATCGCGAAGCGATACCGTTCACTTTCTCACACGGAAAAACGCTTCGCGGTAGCGTTTGGGTGTGAGTCCGGTCTGCTTGCGGAACACCTGAATGAAGTGGCTCTCCGAGCTGAAACAGAGGTAATCCGCGATCGCGAGACAGGAAAATTCGGAGTACCGCAGCATATTTTCTGCCGCTTCGATGCGCTTTTTCGTGATATATTCAGAGACCGACATGCCGACCTCTCTGCGGAACAGTCTGGAGAGATAGGTCGGGCTTAACCCCGCCGCCTGTGCGAGATCGGGCAGCGTCAGCTTGGTATGCAGATTGTCGTAGATATAGTCAATGCAGATCGTGACGGCGCGCGGATAGCGGTTCTGTTTTTTGAGCAGGTGCATTCTCTGCGCGTAGTCCTCGACGACCTCGCGGTGCAGCATCCGCACCTCCTCGGCCTCCTTGCAGCGGTCGATGCTGTGGATATAGATATCGCTCAGATTATAGGCCTCCTCCATTTCCATGCCGCCTTCGATGCAGGCTCTGGTAATGAGCGCGACCGTGATGATCAGATGATACTGCAGATTGCGCAGCGGTTCCTCGCTGAGCTTACCCATTTCGCTGATCTCGAACGGCTGATAGAGCCGCCGCATTTCCTGCACATCGCCGTCCTGTATCGCCTTGAAAAACGCGTTTTCACGTTCATAGGCAAGGTGCGAGATGCTCTGCTCTCGGTTCAGGAATGCCTGATGCGTGAGCTTCTGTTCGATGTCCATAAGATGACCCCTTTCTTATTATAATATATTTCGGGGAATAATGCAACAGAAATTTGATAAAAAAGCTTTCTGTTTGATATTTTCGCACAAATATTTATGCTATACTGACAATAGAAATCCATGGGGGATTTTGAAAAGGAGGGCTATAATCATGAGGAAGCAGTATCGTACAGTCGCGGCGGCCTCCGCACTTCTGATTACGGCAGGGGTGCTGATGGGTGCAGTCAGTGCAGCGACAAAGGGTGACCTGAACAACGACGGCCAGTTGAACAGAGACGACGCGCTGTCGCTCCGTTCGTTCCTGACGGGCGTGACCAACGACCTGAAGGAAGACATGGACGTCAACGGTGACAGAAAGATCGACGCAAGGGATCTTTCCGCACTGAAGTACAGCATTCTGAATCCGCAGCAGCAGCAGGATCCGGGTCAGAATCCGAGCGGTCCGCAGGATACGCCGAGCGGCATCAAGGATTACGGAACCCCGATGAATGAGAACGCAACAATGGTTTCCGATTTCCGCAAGGGTGCCGGCGATTTCTTCGCATCCGAGGGCTGGACGAACGGCAAGCCGTTTGACTGCTGGTGGTACAAGCAGAATGCACAGATCGTGAACAGCGCACTGGAGCTGAAGATCGACCAGAAGTGGACGAGCGACCGCAACAGTGACTGGGATCCGCAGTATTCCGGCGGTGAGTTCCGCACCAACAATTTCTATCACTACGGCTATTATGAGTGCTCGATGCAGGCGATCAAGAATGACGGCGTTGTGTCTTCGTTCTTCACCTACACCGGTCCGTCCGATGTGATTAACGGACAGAAGAACCCGTGGGACGAGGTCGATATCGAGATCCTCGGCAAGGACACCACGAAGGTGCAGCTCAACTACTACAGAGACGGCGTCGGCAAGCACGAGTATATGTATGATCTCGGCTTCGATGCTTCCGAGGGCTATCATACCTACGGCTTTGACTGGCAGTCCGACCATATCACATGGTATGTGGACGGCAAGGAAGCCTATACGATGCGCGGCGACTGCCCGAAGACCGCAAGCAAGATCATGATGAATGCATGGCCGGGCAGAACCGTTGACGACTGGCTCAAGCCGTACAACGGCAACAAGCCGCTGACCGCGCATTATCAGTGGGTCACCTACGACCAGAACGGCAAGTCCGGCAGCGGCCAGCAGGGACAGCAGCAGAACCCGTGGGAGAATCCGGGTCAGCAGAACCCGTGGGAGAACCCGGGTCAGCAGAACCCGTGGGAGAATCCGGGTCAGCAGAACCCGTGGGAGAACCCGGGTCAGCAGAACCCGTGGGAGAATCCGGGTCAGCAGAATCCGTGGGAGAACCCGGGCCAGCAGGACAACCCCGGCCAGCAGGGTTCCGACTCCTCAGGCGGCATGAACGCGAATGCGACCATGGTCTCTGACTTCAGAACCGGCAATGCAGGCGACTTCTTCGCATCCGACGGTTGGACGAACGGCAAGCCGTTTGACTGCTGGTGGTACAAGCAGAACGCGCAGATCAACAACGGTCTGCTGGAACTGAAGATCGACCAGAAGTGGAATCAGGGCGACGCGAACTCCGACTGGAACCCGATGTATTCCGGCGGTGAGTTCCGCACCAACAACTTCTATCACTACGGCTACTATGAGACCTCGATGAAGGCAATCAAGAATGACGGCGTTGTGTCCTCGTTCTTCACCTACACCGGTCCGTCCGATGTCGTCAACGGCCAGAAGAATCCGTGGGACGAGATCGACATTGAGATCCTCGGCAAGGATACCACGAAGGTTCAGTTGAACTACTACAGAAACGGCGTCGGCGAGCACGAGAAGATGATCGACCTCGGCTTTGATGCCTCGCAGGATTTCCACAGATACGGCTTTAACTGGCAGCCGGGCAAGATCACATGGTACATTGACGGCAGAGAAGTCTGGTCGATGTCCGGTGATGTTCCGGTCACCCCGAGCAAGATTATGATGAATGCATGGCCGGGCAAGACGGTTGACGACTGGCTCAAGCCGTACAACGGCAACAAGCCGCTGACCGCTTACTACCAGTGGGTCACCTACAACCAGCAGTAAACCAGATTTCCTCCCCAAACTCCCGCAGCCGTTTCGCATTTTCCGGCTGCGGGGGTACCATATATTTTGCAGCAGACAAACTTCGTGTCTGCTGTATTTTTTTGTATGCGGATAAGCCGGAGGGGATGCCTCCGGCTCATTTTTTATGTGATCCTGCGTTATTCTGCGTACTGCGTATTGCCGTTGTCCTCGCAGACCGCGTAGAGATTTGTCTCCCAGGCGGGGATATAGGGGAGATGCCGGATGAACAGCCGGTAGCGCGGATTGATGCGCTTGACCAGCAGCGGCAGCTCGAAGATATCCTCATTGCGGTGATAGAGCGAGATCATCAGCTTCGGGGCAAAGCGGGCAATGGAACGGCTCGCGCCCCAGAGTGCCTCGCGCTCCGCACCCTCGACGTCCATTTTGAGGAGCGTCAGCGGGTTGCCTGCCAGCAGGTTATCGACCGAGCGCGCCGGCGTCATGATGCCGTCCGCAGCGACCGAGGACTGTCTGCCGGCCTTTGCGCCGAAGGGCAGCTCGGTGTCCACGCACCATGCCGTGCACTGATAGCACTGCACGGAGGGCGTATCGCCGACGAATTTGACGAGCTTCTTGTAGTTCTTCTTATCCGGCTCCACTGCGACGATGCGGTGATATTTGCCGCGGGTGTATTCGAGCATCTCGCGGATCGTGTCGCCGTTGTAGGCGCCGAGATCGACGTAGATCTCGTGATTGGTCGGCTGCAGCACGCGGTTCCAGATCTCATCCTTGGTATCGACCTGATCCATGAGATATGCCGGGTTGCCGCTGATCTTGAAATTGATAATATTCGCGTAGATCTGGCGGGAGCGTTCGTCGGCGAGCGACTGATACACCTGCTGGATCTCCTCCTCGTGCTCGGTGCAGTATTCGGGCGTGAACAGTCCGCCGCCGACGACCGGCACATCGGGCACATAGAGCTGATACCGCTCGCCGAGTGCACGGATGCGGTCGATCATCTGCGGCGAGCAGACCGCAAATGCGAGCACAATGACAAAATCGTCGTACTGCGCTTCCAGCTCGGAGAGCTTTTTGACGGGATAGCCTGCAAAATCATGTCCGCGGACAAACTCGTCGCTCGCAAAGATCCCGGCAACGGGAATCTCATAGTTGCGCATGGCAGCGAGGATTCGCACGGCGCCGTCGCCCATTCCGTAAAGGAAGATCGGACGGCTTTCGGCCTTCAGACGATCCCACACAGAAATTTTTTCGGTAACAAATTGCAGCATGATCTTGTAATCCCTTCGTTAATCGTTATGATCGTGGCAGTCACAGTCATCGACCGGATGATCCATCATATCGTCATGGTGATGCGGAATATGTCCGCCGCCCATGCCGCCGGTGATCGCGTAGAGATCGCGGCCTCTGGTGTTGTAGCGGTCGCGCTCGGCATTGATCTGCTTATCGAGCATCTTGAGCACCTCACGCGGGTGCTTGACGCAGCGGACTTCCTTTTCCGGCGTGTCGGTATCGCGGACAAAGATGACAATGGTGCCGCAGCCGACGAGCCGCTGCCAGAAGGGCAGCTTGAGCTTTTTATCGGTGACCTTGTAGAGATCGAGCTCGTCCTCGTCAAGGCTCAGCCAGCCCGTGCGTGTGATAAACTTGGTCTCCGTGAGAAAATATTTGGTGAATGTCCACGGCAGACCGAGGAATGTCCGTTTGCGGTCAGACCAGATGGCTTCAATCTCATTTTTCTTGCTCATAGCAAAGCTCCTTTCGCCGGTGATCCGGTTGATTGTGATATGCAGCGGGGGACAGTCCCGCATGTTTTACAGTTCGATGACCGTGATGCCTGATTCCGCGGCCGGAATGCGGATGCCGGTGCCGGAAACGGTCACGGTATAATGGACGCCGCCCTTGGTGCAGGAAAGCGTGATGCGGTTTCCTGTGCGTTGCGCGGTCAGCGTGCAGAAGCGTTCGCCGTCTGCATGATATATTTCCGCCGAAGCGGTATGCCCGTCCTGAAGCCCGCAGATGCGCACCTCTGCGTGACAGAGATAGTCATAGCAGACATTGCCGCGGAAATCGCCGAGCACGAGGATCGTATCCGGCCGGACGTACAGCGGCATTTCCAGATAGCCGCAGGTCTTTCGCAGAAAGCGGCCGCCGGTGACGGTCTCTCCGCTGAGCAGATCGCTCCATTCGCCCGCCGGGAGATAGTATTCCGCAAGCCCTTCTTCGTTCATGACCGGCGCACAGAGCAGGCTGTCGCCGAGCATATACTGCCGGTCGAGCGTCAGGCAGGCGGGGTCATCCGCGTAGTCGATGAACATCGCGCGCATCATCGGAATGCCGGTCTGATGCGTCCTGTTCGCCTGCGCCCAGAGGTATGGCATGAGCCTGCCTTTCAGCGCTGTAAAGAACCGCAGCACGGCACAGGCGTTTTCCGGATCCTCCGGGTCGTCCTCCTCATAGAGCCACGGCACGCGGTAGGAATGCGAGCCGTGCAGACGGCTGTGCGTGCTCATCAGGCCGAACGCGACCCAGCGCTTATAGACATCCGGAGAGGCGGTCTGTTCAAAGCCGCCGATATCGTGCGAGAAGAACCCGAAGCCGGATGCCGTCAGCGAGAGCCCGCCGCGCAGCGTCTCCGCCATGGCCGAATAGGTCGCAGCGCAGTCGCCGCCCCAGTGTACGGGGAACTGCTGACAGCCGGCGGTCGCGCTCCTTGCAAAGAGCACGGCGTTTCCTTTGCCTTTGCAGCCCTCCAGTGCTTCAAACACGGTTTTATTATAAAGGTATGCGTAATCGTTATGCATCGCGGCAGGGTCTGCACCGTTATACCAGACCACATCCCTTGCGGGGATGCGCTCGCCGAAATCGGTCTTGACCGCATCGACGCCGTCCGCGCAGAGCATCCTGATCTTGTCCGCGAACCATGTCCGCGCATCGGGATTCGTAAAATCGACGATGCCCATGCCGGACTGCCAGAAGTCTGTCTGGAAGATGCTGCCGTCGGTTTTCCGCAGCAGATACCCATTTGCGGCGGCCTCGTCAAACAGCGCGGGCTGCTGCGCGATATACGGATTGATCCACACGCAGATGCCGACGCCGTACTGTTCCTTCAGCCGCTTCAGCATTCCCTGCGGGTCGGGGAACTGCTCGGTATCCCACTGAAAGCTTGTCCATGTCTGCGCCTGCATCCAGAAGCAGTCGAAATGAAACATGGAAAGCGGGATCTGCCGCTTTTTCATCCCTTCCAGCATTTCGCAGACGGTCTGCTCATCGTAGTCCGTCGTGAACGAGGTCGAGAGCCAGAGCCCCAGCGATCTCGCAGGCGGGAGCGCGGGCTTGCCGGTCAGGTCTGTATAATGCCGCAGCACATCGGCGCAGTTCTCTCCGCCGATGACGCAATAGGTGAGTGATTCGCCGGCCGCGGTCATGCTGACCTTTGAGACGGTATCGGAACCGGCCTCAAAGCTGACATGCCCGGTATGCGCCGCAAGGACGCCGTAGCCGCGCGAGCTGATATAAAACGGAACGGATTTGTAGCTCTGGTCGGTACAGGTGCCGCCGTCACTGTTCCAGATCTCAACGGTCTGTCCGTTTTTGACAAAGGGCGTGAACTGCTCGCCGAAGCCGTAGACATATTCGCCGACGGAGAGGTCAAGCTGTTCGCGGATGAAGCAGCCGCTCTTATTCGGCGGGATGCTCCAGAACGGCTCGGACTTTGCGGATTCCTCCGCCAGCCGGATGCGCTCTGCATCTGCCTGAATATAGGATGCCGCGCGCTGTGTGCTGCCCGTGAGCCGCTTTCCGTCATAGGTGAAGCTGACGTTCCATGCACCGTGCTTCGCGACCGTCACGGCGGTTTTTCCGGCGGTCAGTGTGATGCCGTCCTCCGTTTCGGTGATGAAGGGCTGAAAGCCGGGGTCTGCGGAAAGCGCAAATTCCGGTGCGCGGGAGACCGCTCCCTTATGGTGCATCAATTGCACGCAGATGACATTTTCCCGCGGGGATGAGAACGAGACGGTCAGCATCACGCCGCCGAGCGTCATGCCGCGGTGGTGGATCGGGTGGGACGCCGCGCATACCGTCACGGTACCGCCGGAGATCTGTACGCTGCAGGGCTGCACGGCATAGCTGACCGTATATCCCTGTCTGTTCAGCCAGAAGCCGTCAGAAAATTTCATGCGCGTCCTGCACCTCCCGTCCGCAGTTATAAATATACGCTTATATCATACCATAAATCCGCCCGAAAGTCAATCTGTCGAACGCTGATTCGGCAAAAAAATCCCGAAGCCGTCGCGGCCTCGGGATTTTCGTGTATGTAGGGGAACGTCTCGTAACCGATCAATACCGGGTACGGAAGTAATTGCGGTATCCGTCACCGTTGAAGTACAGATACCCGTGTGCGAACTGCGTGGGATCAGCGAGGTACAGGTCAACAGCAGCTTTGACACTGTCCGTCACATATCCCGACATTCCGTCCATGTTGACCAGATATTCCAGACCGGCGAACTGATTTCGCTGCATCAGGACATCGTAGATCGTATTCGGAAAAGCGGGAGAATTGACGCGGTTCATAATGACTTCCACAACAAGTGCCTTGTCAGCCTCCGGCACCCAGTTTGCGCCGTACTCATGCCCCACGACGTTGCAGAGCATACAGTATTCGCGGTCGGTGACCGTGATCGCATTCACATTCGGTGCTTCAGCAGTGACTTCGCTTTCTGCTTCGGGAGAAGCGGTCGTCTCTGTCTGTGTTGACGCTGCAGCTTCCGCTGCATCAGACAGCTCTGTGACCTCCTGCTCGGAAGAAAGCGCGAGGAACTGCTCGGGTTCGGTCTGCACAGTGCTTGTTGTTTCCGGTGCCGCAGTGCTCTCTGTGACAGGGACTGTCGTGCTCACAGCGGTTGTCGTCGCCGGAGCAGAGGATGCGGTCGTTCCAGTGGTGACTGCCGTCGTCCTGACGGTGACAGCAGTGGTTTTTGCGGTGGTTGCCTTGGTTACGATAGACGTCGTTTCGATCGAAGCTGCGGTAGTAACAGTTTCAGCCGTCATCTCGATTACAGTATCGCTCAGATCGGTTTTCGCAACGGAAACTTCCGTGTTGATGATGCCGCCGCGGAGCATGCCGTAAGAGAGGAGGCACAGGGAAGCTGCTGCGACCTTCACTTTTCTCATCGACTCATCCTTTCGTAAAATAATAGGTGCGTCTGTACGACGCTTTTCATATCATACCACATTTTGCGAGATATTACAACGAAATTACAGATTTTTCCATTTTGTAATCAAAAATCCTTCCGACCCTTCCGGAACTTTCTGGATATCCTGCACAATAAAATCCGTCTTTTTTGCCGTTCTGATGCATCCGAAAAACGGGAGCCGTCTCTGAAAAAGCGGAAATACCGCGTGTTTACGAAAAAATCGTTTCACAGTTCTGTCACATTTTATTCATATTATCGTGCAAATCCGCATTGACATTTTTGCGGAAACATATTATAATAATAGGTAATACCGGATAGAAAGGCGGCTTGTTATGGCACATAAACTGGAGGAGCAGATCCACGGACTGCTGGACACTTTGCTTGCGGACTACTGCGGCGGACGCATCATCGACGCTGAGGTCACGCTCGATCACCCGAACAAGGACGTTGTCATTGATATCGTATATAAGCTCCGGCAGATCATTTTTCCGGGCTATTTCCGCAATCAGGCATACCGCGTGTATACGGTGCGGAATCATGTCTCGATGCTGCTGGAGGACGTCATCTTCAATCTGATCCGTCAGATCTCGATCGTTCTGGTCTACGCGCCGGAATACAGCGATGCTTCGCCGGAGACGATCCGGCAGCGTGCGGAGGAGATCACGCTCGCGTTCATCGGCAAGATCCCGGAGATCCGCGCCTACATCGAAATGGATGTGGATGCCGCCTATGACGGCGACCCCGCAGCCTATAACAAGGACGAGATCATTTATTCGTACCCGGGACTGTTCGCGATCCTTGTCAGCCGTATCGCGCACCAGCTGCATCTGCTGGGCGTCCCGCTGATCCCGCGCATCATGACGGAGTACGCGCACAGCCAGACCGGTATCGACATTCACCCGGGCGCATCGCTCGGCCGGTACTTCTTCATTGACCACGGCACGGGCATCGTCATCGGCGAGACGACCGAGATCGGCGACAACGTGAAGGTGTATCAGGGCGTGACGCTCGGTGCGCTTTCGACGCGCGGCGGGCAGTCTCTGAAATCGAAGAAGCGGCACCCGACGATCTGCGACAATGTGACGATCTACTCCGGCGCGTCGATCTTGGGCGGCGAGACGGTGATCGGCCGGGGCGCGGTCATCGGCGCGAATGCGTTTATCACGCGCTCGATCCCGGAGGGTGCCAAGGTCAGCATCAAGAATCAGGAGCTGCATTACCGCTACGACCCGAAGCAAAAGCCGGAGGCGGAAACGGTCGATCCGGACGACACATGGTTTTATATCATCTGAATGCAGAACCCCGCACGGCGCGTAACCGTGCGGGGTTTGTGTATCAGATTGATTCTTTGCGGAAATGAAGCGGTGCTTAGAATCCGAGCAGCGTCTTGAATTCTGCCGGTGTACACTCATAATATTTGTTTCCTGTCCACGCTGTTGTCGAATTCCAGAAGAACTGCACCTTTGTGATGCTACCGCTGTTCAGCTTGTTCAGCAGCCATGTATTGTGAGAATATGCGTCCTTGTAGCCGCAGTTCAGCAGGATCTGGAGTTTGTTTTTGTAGACAGCCGTCGTCCAGCCGCTGTTGGCCGGAAGTGTGACATTTGTGCCGAGGCACATTTGCAGGGTGCTGCCGCTGACTTTGACAGCATCAAAGCGGTTGTTCTTGAAGTGCGTCGCATACTGGCCGCCGTAGTAATCATAAGCGACAGTCGTCATGCTCGTGCTGTTCAGGATGCCGGTATAGACGGTATTGTTATTCTTCGTATAGGTTTTCTTGAGTCTGTTCGTCACATAGGCATTCTGACCGCAGCCGTTGTAGGTGACCTTGAGATCGTTCAGGATCGTGCAGGTCTGTGCCGATGCGAAGTACACAGCGCCGTCCGTTCTGAACGGGATGGTTCCGCTGAATGTGAATTCCGTGGTATAGCCGCGGGGGCGCGATCCGCTTCCTCTCTTGATCAGATTCGGCGCGCTGAATGTCGTGCGGCCGTCAGAGCAGCTCAGCTTCATGCCTGCCAGATAGAAATCGTCCCAGCGGATTGTTCCGCTGTACTGACCGGTTGCCGGATCCAGCGTGAACGACGACACATAGCCGTCGAGTGTATATCGGATCGTCGAATAGCCCGGATCGTATGCTCTGAGGCCGAGCGTATTGGCGGTCCTGGAATGGTGATAGATCAGGTTGAGCGCATAGGGCTTGTTGTTGAAATCTGTCATGTTGATCTTGTCGATATACTGTCTGACGGCGGTCAGGCTGTCGATCGTACCGACGGACGGGTGAATGGATCCCATGACCTGATAATCAGCCGCATTCTTGTATTTGAGCGTGCGGCCTGCCGGGTTGAAGCTGGATCTGAATTCCGGCATATTTGCCTGATCCTCAACGGTTTCCCAGTAATACCCGATGACACCGGTTGTATTGTAGTTCTTCAGGTTTTGGTAGTAGCCGATGCTGCCGGAATTGGTGTTGACCGTGTAAGCCGATGCTGTCATACCGGCTGCGGACATTGCCGTGATCGCCGCTGCGGTGATCGCGGTCAGTTTGCGAATGATCTGTTTCATAATATTTCCTCCCTAAAAAAAGATTTTCGGAGCGGTTGAACCCCTTGCTGCAGCCCCGGGGCACCCGCTGTATGTTAATTATACTGCAAAAAAAAAAAAAATGCAATATTTTGCGACAAAACGCACAAAATTGTGACGAAATCCCGTATATCGCGACGAAATCCCGTTTTTTTGCCCTGAGTTGCCGGTCACGGACGAAATGCCGCTTGTGCAGTTCGTCGCGGACGAACGGGCGTTTTGAGGGCATTTTTACCGTTTATCAGGGACGAAATCCCGCATCTGGACGCTTTTTCATCTAACAAAATGCAAGATAATTCATTCTTTTTTCAATATCCGACACTTTGGCATTTCGTCCGCGACGAATTGCCGGAGCAGCCTGCCGCACAAAAAAGACGCTGATCTTGCGGTCAGCGTCTTTTCTTGCGATTCAGAACGGTGCCTGGGGACGCGTCCGCAGCGTTCTCCGCGCCGGAGCCCCATTTTGAATGCATCGCAGATACCGCCGCTTCCACCGCCTCACGCTCCGTCTCCGGCAGCGTGAGCAGCGCGTCCCCGTGGTAATACGCGACCCCGCAGAGCGTTCGGTCGGAGAGTACATCCTCGGTCTGCACGGCGGGGAGCTTCTCGGCGGTGCACCATTCGTCCCGCCCGGAGCCAGCCGGCGGGTCGGGGTGCCCGTATTTGTACACCGCCAGCCCGACCGCCATGCGCACGGAATCCGCCCGCGGGAGCTCTGTCCAGTCCCGTAGCATCTCCGCAAACGGACAGGCTTCATTCCGGTAGCCGAAATACAGCTGCGGAATGATGAGATCGCAGTACCCGCCGTCTCTGCACCATTTTTCCGCATCCGCAAAGAGCGTTTCGCGGTTCTTCTGCAGACTGCCCTGCGGACTGACGGAAAACACCGCGTTTTCGTCCGCATCGTGCACCGCGCCGTACATCGCCTGCATGAGCGCGCTGATATTGCCGCGCCGCCATTCCGCAAGGTCATCCGCGCCGGATCTCGCAAAGGCGTCCGCGTCAAATTCCGGGGTATCGGTCGGATAGAAGTAGTCGTCCGCATGAATGCCCGCGGGGTGATATTTCAGCATCAGCTCGGTGATGACGCCTTTCAGGAATTTCCGCGTGGAATCCGCCGCCGGGTCGAGATAGAACCGCCCGTCCCATGTTGTGAGGTTCCGCTTTCGGAGCTTGCCGTTTTTGTACCACGCACAGAGCGCGGCATCGCCGGTCTGCTGCGCCATGACCTCGCCGGTCTGCAGCCTGAGCGGATTGATCCATGCGTGCAGCGCGATCTGCTGTTCTGCGCAGATATCGGTGAAAATCTGCATCCCGTCGTGCTCGCCGGCGGCAGGCAGGGCAGGGTAGTAGACGGACGGATAAATGCTTTCCCCGAACGCGCAGACATGCACGAATACCGTATTGATGCCGAACCCGGAGAGCTTTTGCAGATAGCTGCTGACATGTTCCCGGCAGACCGCCTCGTCCGGATCGGAGAGCAGGGCACTGACGCTGAAATACGGGATCCATGCAGCGACGATCTGTTCCGGCTGCGGTGCGGAGACAGGGACAGTCTCTGCGGATTCTTCGGCGGGCGGCGGGGGCAGGGGCGGCGCCGCGGCGCAGGCGGTGAGCAGCAGCGGCAGACAGAGCAGCAGGGGACGGATGCGCGGCATAAACATGCTTCCTTTCCGGTGTGATATCTCCATTATACCGGAAAGGCCGCGCGAAACATGTCATTTACGGCAGCAGAAAGCCCGCATCCGGATCAGTCTGCCGGATGCGGGCTGCGCTGTCAGTCAATGCGAATCTCTCCGCCGATCGTTTTCAGACTCACGGTATCTCCGTTCTCATTTTTCAGATCCGCGAGCTCGGTTTTGAGCTTATAGACCCTGCCGGAGGCCGCATTCTTGGGGATATCGAAATAGCAGGTGAACAGATTGCCGTTTTCGTGGGAATCCTCCTGACCGAGAATGCCGTAAGCAACGATCAGGTTTTCGGTCGCGACCGAGCAATAGGTCAGAGCGGAGCCGACGGCCGGACCCTTGTCGCTGACGCCCTGGAAGCTGTCCGGGTCATACTGCGGGGTGATCGCCGGGTCATAGATCACGCGGATGCCGCCGGCGCAGAAGCCGGGGTTGTTGTGGAGCTTCACCGTGACCGGCACGCTTTTCTGACCCGCCTTTGCATGGATGACGCCGATGCTCAGCGCGGGCTCGCTGCCGACCGCGTAGCTGTCGCCGTCATCGGCTGCGGCGGGCGTTTCCTGCGCAGCCTGTTCGTTTCCGGAAGCGTTCTGCGCGGGCGCATCGTTGTTCTGTGCAGCCTGACCGTCCCCGGCGGATGCGGCATTTCCGGCGCCGTTATCGGAAGCGGGCTTTGCGGTATCCCCGTTCCCGCCTGCTGCCTGATCGCCGCCGTTGTTGTTTTCAACGATCTCGGTGACAACAGGCTCCCGGCTGTTCAGTGTACCGTCCTGCTGCGGCGCATCGCTGACCTCACAGGCAGAAAGCGTGCCTGCGATCAGCAGCGCACAGCAGATCAAAGCAGATTTCATCAGTTTCATGATTCAGGATTCCTTTCTTCTTGTATCAAAGCAATGTGACGGACATTCGGGCGGTGCTCATGATCGGAGAGCGGCCGCAGGGAGATGACCGTCATAGCGGGGTCGCGGTCTGCGGCAAGCAGGAGATCCGCGGCCGGATGAACGGTAATGAGGATGATCGCGGAGCTGCTGTCCTTCTGCCGGATCTCTTTGAGCAGATCGGTCGTGCGGCCGGAAATGCCGTAGGAGATCGCCGCGAGCAGCCGCAGCATCGGATAGAGCGCGTCTGTGCCGGAGCGGAACGGCGTTTCGGCGGGCGCGTCATTGACGTCAGTATTTGCGCAGAGCCGGACGGGTATCCGCATTCCGGCTGCGGTATTGAGACAGGCCGCACAGAGCCGCACGGCATTTTCAAACGAACCCGTATCGGATACGGTCTCGCGGTCGGTCTCTCTGGATTCCATGCTCAGTACGACGGTCACGGTCGGAGAGGCTGTCTCCTGAAACTGCCGGACCATCGGCTGTTCGGTACGCGCCGAGGCGCTCCAGCAGATATCCCGCACCGGGTCGCCGTCCGTATAGGGACGGATGCCGCTGAAGCACATGCGGTCGGGGATCAGCATCCGCCTGCGGATGATATCGCCCATGATCTGCCGCGGGAACGCATCCGGGATCTCCGAATGCCTGCGCCCCGGGAGCACGGTCAGCTCGGCGTGCGCCTCCGGCAGTCTGCGGGAGAGCTCCTGTGCGCCGAACAGGTCGTTGATGACGATGACCGCGTGATCGACGGTGAACATGCCGCGCCTTGTGCAGGTGACCTTCCAGTGCCGGGTGATCTTCCGGTACGGCATCACGCAGAAGAAGCTGGAAACGAACCGTGTCTCCTCGGAAACGGCCGACTGCTTCGTCGCGAACAGCAGCGAGGAATGCGTTGTCAGCTCGGCCTTGACCCACGGCAGCGGGAGAAGCTTCCGGCTGCAGATCGTCTCGGTCAGCGTGACCGTGTCGCCCTCAAAGGCCTCCTGCTCGGAGAATGCGAGCTCATAGGTGAGATTTTTGAAGCCGAACCGCCGGATGAGTGACTGGGAGACTACGATCGCGAAGCCGACGCAGAGCAGCAGCAGTACGAGGATCATGATTTCGGCACCGGCACGCTGTCAAGGATCTCGCCGACCAGACTGCGTGCAGCCTGCCGGTCTGTGAGCAGTCCCTCTGCCGCATGGATGCGGTGCGTGCAGACCGCCGGGAATACCTTTTTGATATCGTCGGGCAGCAGATAGTCTCTGCCTTCCATAGCCGCGGCAGCCTGTGCCGCGTGCCGGACGGCGAGCGCGCCGCGGGTGCTCAGTCCGAAGCGGATCTTCTTGTGCCGCCGCGTTGCATCCGCGAGATCGAGCAGATAATCGAGCACCGCGTCCGAAGCGGAAACGGTCCGCACGGCCTGCTGCGCCGCGAGCAGCGTTTCAGGATCGGTGACCGGCTTCAGCGCATCCAGCGGGTCGGCGGTCTGCCGGTCTTTGAGGATCTCGCGTTCCTGATCCCGTTCGGGGACGCCGGGTGCAAGGCACATGAAAAAGCGGTCGAGCTGAGCCTCGGGCAGCGGGAACGTGCCCTGCAGCTCGATCGGGTTCTGTGTCGCGATGACGAAAAACGGCTTCGGCAGGTCATACCGGACGCCGCCTGATGTGACATGATGCTCCGCCATGCATTCGAGCAGACCCGCCTGCGAGCGCGGCGCCATGCGGTTGATCTCGTCGGCGAGCAGCAGATTCGTAAAGACCGGCCCTTTGCGGAACTGCATGGTGCGGCTGCCGTCGGGCTGCTGCACGAGCATCTCAAAACCGGTGATATCCGCCGGCATCAGGTCGGGCGTACACTGCACGCGCTTGGAATCGCAGCCGGTCAGCACGGCAAACGCGTTGACGAGCGTGGTCTTGCCGGTGCCGGGGAGATCCTCGAGCAGCACATGTCCGCCGCAGAAAAGCGCGGCTGTCAGCATATAAATAGTATCGTCCGCGCCGCGGATGACGGTCCCGGCGCCCTGCCGGAGCTTCTCCGCAAGCTGCGGGATATCCTGTATTTTCATGGGGCACTCCTTTCAGAAAAAACTCAGATACTGCTAGTATAGCATGAGAAACCGATTTTGTCAAATCCTGTGCAGCATTTTTCTTTGGGATGCGGTTCCGAAAACCGCGAAGGAAAATCGAAAACAAATTCCGGCGGCCTGTTTTTGTGTATTACATTTTGTATATTCACTGGAACGGATTACAAAACAGTAACGCAAAAAATAGGCTTATTCGCATAAAACCGCAAGAAATGATACGCATAAATCTTTGAAATATCATGTTTTTGCGGTTGCGGACACTTCGCAATTTTCGGGGATTTAGGCAGTTTGTGCAGATATAAAGCGCAAAAATGGGAAATTGTTTGACGAATATTCAAGGAATGTTCACAAAATGTCCATATAATACAGACTGTTTTCGGCTATAATGTAAGTGTCGGACTTCCGACCCAAAAAATGAGGGTTTTTTGGAATGTTGCTACAAAAAATGAGAGGGGTTTTTTCATGAGCAAACATTTGATGAAGCGCGTCGGCGCAGTCTGCACGAGCGCTGTGATGTCTCTGAGCGCACTGATCGCAACGAGCACCGTCACACCGATCACGGCAGATGCGGCCGGCAGCGACAACTACGCAAGACTGCTCCAGTACAGCCTGTATCTGTATGACGCCAATATGTGCGGCGACATCTCCGGCAGCTGTGCAATGGAGTGGCGCGGCAACTGCCACATGGACGATCAGGTCAAGGGCGGTTACCACGACGCAGGCGACCATGTCATGTTCGGTCTGCCGCAGGGCTACGCTGCCAGCACGATCGCATGGTCCTACTACGAGTTCAAGAACTCGTATGACAAGCTCGGCCTGACCGACCACTACAAGACGATCAACAAGCACTTTATTGATTTCTTCAAGGCGTCCACGAAGCTGAGCGGCGACAGCGTCTCCGAATTCCTGTATCAGAAGGGCGAGGGTCAGCCGGACCACAACTACTGGGGCGCACCGGAGAACCAGACCGGTTCCCGCAAGATGTACTGGACGTCCAACGGCGCAAGTGATATCGCAGCAGAGTATGCGGCAGCGCTCGCACTGGACTACATCAACTTCAAGAATGAGGATTCCCTGAAGTACGCAAAGGCGCTTTATAACTTCTCCTGCCAGAACAACCAGGTCGCAAGAGACGGCGTGCAGGGCTTCTACCTGAGCAACGATGCAAAGTGCAGCGATGACCAGGCATGGGCAGCCGCATGGCTCCACATCGCGACCGGCGAAGGCAAGTACCTCGACGATGCAAAGTCCAAGGTCACGCAGTACCTCGGCTGGGCACACGCATGGGGCAACACCGACCTCGGCGCAGCGACCGTCATCGCGGAGATCACCAATGACTGGAGCAAGGTCAACGGTTATATCGGTTCTGTCTGCAACTCCAGCAATTACCTCTGCATGGACAGTTGGGGCAGTGCAAGATATAACTGCGGCATGCAGTTCATCTCGCTGCTCGCGACGAAAAAGGGCGGCGCAAACTATGCAAACTGGGCACAGGGTCAGATGAACCTGATCCTCGGCGGCAACGGCGGCAAGAACTATGTTGTCGGCTGGGACAACAACTCCCCGACACACTGCCACCACAGAGCTGCATCCGGCATGAACGATTCCAAGAGCGATGAGCCGAACAAGTATGTGCTTGTCGGCGCACTCGTCGGCGGCCCGAACAAGGACGGCTTGTATGTTGACCAGCGTTACGATGAAATCGGCTACATGGTCAACGAGGTCGCACTGGACTATCAGGCCTGTCTGGTCTGCGCGGCAGCCGCACTGTATGACAAGTTCGGCACCGGTTCCTGCGATACCTCGATCACCGGCGTCAAGAACGTGAACCTCACTCCGGGCAGCGGCGATACCCCGCAGCAGCCGCAGACCACGACGGCTCCTCCGGACAATCCGCAGCAGACCGTGACCGATGCACCGAATCCGTCTCAGCCGGGTACTGCAAGCGGCAACGCGACCGTGACCGAAGGCAATGAAGAAGGCAAGTATCAGATCGCAGTCAACGGTCCGTGCACGCTCGAGATCAAGATCAAGACCAACTCCAATGACTGGGAGTCCAACGGCGGCTACGGCTACTCGCAGGGCGACTGGGTCCAGAAGGAATGGAAGGCAGATTCTTCCAGCGGTTCCTTCACCGTGTCGATCGACGTTCCGTCGGGCGTCAGCAATGTCCAGTTCCAGATCTACTGGCCGAAGTCTGCTACGATCGAAAGTGCAAGCTATACCGGCGGTTCGTCGAACCCTGTCGTCACCGATCCGCCGCAGATCGTCACGCAGGCACCTGTGACCACGACCACAACGACCACGACGACCACCACCACGACCAGTGCTCCGGCGACCACTACTACCACAGTGACCACCGAGCGTGAAAAGCCGAAGATGATGAACCGCGGCGACGCAAACTGCGACGGCGGCTGCGACGTCTCCGATGCAGTTCTCATCTGCCGTCTGGCTGTTGAGGACAAAAACGCACACATCACCGATCAGGGCATTGCCAATGCCGACGCAAACAGAGACGGCAAAATGGACAGCGACGATGTCGTTGAGATCCTGAACTGGATCGCATTCCTTGTTCAGTGGTAATCTTTGATACAATCACATAACGCGGACACGGGTACGGTCATTCTGGCCGTATCCGCGTTCGCGTATATACAGAAACTGCGGAGGAACCAACCGGATGAAAAAAAAGACTGACCTGAAAAAGCTCGAAAAACGGAGAAAACAGGTGCGCGGCATCGGCATACGCCTGCTGCTTTTGCTGCTGTTCATTGCCATGGCATACGGCGCAAACAACCGCATCGAGGTCTCGGAATATACGTATGAAACGTCACAGCTTTCGTTTTCATTCGACGGCTTCCGCATCGTGCAGCTCAGCGACCTGCACAACAAGATCTTCCCGAAGAACAATGAGACCCTGCTGCGCGAGGTGCGCGCACTGGAGCCGGATATCATTGTGCTGACCGGCGACGCGATCGACGGCAAAACGCATACGGATATCCCGGCGGCGCTGCAGTTCATGGAGCAGGCCGTGCAGATCGCGCCGGTCTATTATGTCTCCGGAAACCATGAGCACGCCGTCCAGCAGGATATCTTCACGCAGTATCTGGAAAAGGTAAAGGAACTCGGCGTGCGGTATCTCAGCAACGAAGCGGTGCAGATCAGCACGGAATCCGGCCAGACCTTCACGCTGATCGGCATGGACGACAATTCCCTGCAGGCGAACATCCTGCAGACGCTGACCGCGGACGCAAAGGACGATTTTCAGGTGCTTCTCGCGCATGAGCCGCAGTATCTGACGGAGAGCTATGCGCCGTCCGGCGCCGATCTGGTCTTGGCGGGACATGCCCACGGCGGGCAGTTCCGGATCCCGTTCGTGCATCAGGGCATCTGGGCGCCGGATCAGGGCTTATTCCCGAAGCTGACCGAGGGCAGCTTCACCGAGGGCGATACGACGATGTATGTCAGCCGCGGGCTCGGCAACAGCGCGTTCCCGCTGCGGCTCTGCAATCATCCGGAGATCGTCAGCGTGACACTCCGCGTCGTAAAATGAGAGGATATTGCTTATGCAGATCGCGTTGATCCTGACCGGCGGGACGATATGCAGCAGAACGGCCTCCGACGGCGCGCGCAGAAGTGATGCGGGTACTGCGCTGACGGTGCTGGAACAGCATTACCGCCTTGCGAATCCGTATTCGTCGGTGCAGTTTCAGACGTTTATCCCGCTGAACAAACTGAGCGAGGATCTGACGCCGGACGACTGGTGTACGCTGCTGCGGGCATGCTCCACGCTTGACCATGAGAAATTCGGCGGCATTATCATCGCACACGGCACGGATACGCTGGAACAGACCGCCGCGATGCTGTCGGCAGCACTCTGCGGCATCAGCATCCCGGTCGTGCTTGTCTCGGCGATCGCGCCGCTTTCGGATGCGATGACAAACGGCCACGCCAATTTTGACGCAGCCGTCAAGCTGATCTGCCGCGGGTTATCGGGCGGCGTGTGGGCGGTGTACCGCAATCTGAGCGGCGAGACGTACCTGCACCGCGGTTTTGACCTGCTGCCCTGTCAGCATGAGAGCATGGACTTTTTCAGCAGCACGATGCAGCCTGCTGAGCGGGTGCGCACGGCGGAGCGCATCCCGAAAAAAAGCACCCGCACGGATATGCGGGTACTGTCTGTGAAGGCGCTGCATCCGAAGGATGTGCTGCTGCTGCATCCGTACAACGGGCAGCGTTACGACCGCTTTTCGCTGGACGGCACGGCCGCGGTCGTGCACGGAACGTATCATTCCGAGACGGCCAATTCGTCACGGTATTCGCCGTTCGGGATGCAGAATCTGATCCGCCGCTGCAGGCAGCTTGAGATCCCCTGCTATCTGGCACCCTGTCATCTGCATGACGAGAGCTACGGCTCCAGCTGCGACCTGATCGGCGAGGGTGCGATCCCGCTGGAGGGCATGACGCTTTCCTTCGCCTACGGCGCGGTCTGGGTCGGCTGTCTGCTCGGGTATGAGGGCGACGCGCTGACGGTGTTCGTCCGGCAGACCCGTCAGTTCCTGGAAAGCCAGGACTTCCGCTGCTGCATGTAAATTGTACGTGCCTGCGTCAGAAACGCATGTACCTGCGGCAGCTTGAAATCCATGTATGTCCACGGAAACGGGTTCCATGCGTGCCGCGCATAAAAGAGCGTCAGCTCCGCGTAGATGCCGTCAGAGAGCGGGATGCGGTGTCCGGCGTTTTTTGTTGTCGCAAGCGAGAGCCGTCCGGCGCTGACAAACCCTGGGTCAAGATTGACGGAGCGGTTCCCGTTCGCTGCTGCGGCCTGCTCGATGCTGTTCGTCAGCGTTTTGATCGCGGCGAGCTCCGCAGGATCGCGGCACTCCGAAAATGAAAGCATTTTGCGGCAGACTTTGCCGCCCATTTCGCCGTCGTAATAGGGCGAGATATCGGAAAAGCAATACGGCTCCGATTCGAGATCGGTTTCGCCGTATGCTGCTTTCAGCTTTGCGATCGCTGCATCGGCGGTGCGTTCGTCTGTGTACAGCACCGCGCAGATCAGCTTTTCCGGTTCAAATGATAAGGCTTTCCCCATGATGATGCTCCTTTCATTTCTGCGTATTTATGATAGCACGGATAGGCAGAAATGTCAAGCAGCATTCGGCTTGCGGCGCAAGAAATCAGGCATTTTCTCAGTCTTTTTGATGCCATATCTCCTTTTCGGAATTGTGCAGCTGAAATAAATCGGAATTTGCAGGAGAAAAGTACGACGAACTGAAAGAAATCCTAACGATTGTTTTTTGCATAAATATGGAGGATAAAGCGATGAAATCTGAAAAATCAAAAAGAGTAAAAAAAGTTTTTTTGATAATTGCCTGCATTTTTATTATATTTCTTGCAGTTACATTTTTGATAAATAAACTACTGTTATCAAAAGAAAAGCAGATGCTGACCGAAGCAGGGTATTATAATCCTGTTTCGGTCGGAGACTATTCGCTGAATGTATATGATTTTGGCAATAAAGAAGGTACGCATACATTTGTGGGAATATCGGGCAGAGGCGTTTATGATTTCAGCGTGAGAATGCATCGTTTTATGGGCGGTTTTGCCGATGATAACAGAATTGTAGTCGTTGACCGACCCGGCTACGGACTCAGCGACGATACAAAGGAACCACTGACCGTAGAGAGCATCGTGGACGATTATCGTACAGCGCTCATAAATGCTGGAATCGAAGCGCCGTATATACTGCTCCCGCATTCAATAGGGAGCGCTTATGCAACGTATTGGGTAAGCAAATATCCCGAAGAGATAGAGGGCGTGGTTTTTCTTGACGGTACACGGCTTAACGGAAAATGCGATCTTTCGGAAGGCAATGTCATTGAAAACAGAGCCGCTATAGCTGCAGCGCAGATGGGGCTGATCAGACTTTCTAAGTCATTGCTGTTAAAGGTCGAGATCCCCGGCATGAATTATACGGATGAACAGCGAAAGTATTCCGAAGCATTGAATCTGCATAATAGATTTAATTATGCTTCTTCCTATGAAGAGGAACATTCAAACGAATTTTGCGATACTGCATATAATGAGATGAAGCAAAACGATGTACCAAAGGTTTATATCAGTTCATCGTTTGCATTTCGCACCAAAGAAGAAATTGATGAAATGCTGGAGTGGGATAAGCGGGAATGTGAATTTAAGGGAATGAAGCAGCCAAAGTTTGTGGCTGACGTGGATTATATAAAGAATTATTTTGATACCGAATTTCAGCCGTATATTGATAAACTGGGAAACTGCGAGCTGGTGCTGCTGCCGGGGATACACTGTATTTATGACCAGCGTCCCGATGATGTGGCAGAGATCATCAGCGATTTTCTGGACAGAATAGAGGAACAAACGGAATAGAAAATCGGAATTTGCTTTAACAGATATATTCTGATTTACCGCAGAAACACGTTTCTGAACGGAAAAAAGCGGTGCTGAAAACACGAAAGGAGGTGTTCGATCCGATGCGCGGCATCATAGAACGCAAAAAAATGCATCCGAACAATATGATGTGTGCAGGCTGGTCTCCGGCTCTGGGAATGTACATCATGAACACGCTGGAATCAGCAAGCTTTTTCAGTTACTGCGATTTTTACGAGATCACCGAGGATACCTACGAGCATTTTCTTGATGAGGGCTTTGACCCGCAGCCGGTCAGACTGCTGTTTTCAGGGTCCCCGCACCGGAAGCCGACGGACGAGGAACAGCGGCTTCACGACATTTTTTTCGGATGCACAGAAGAATGACCGGATGAAACCACAGAAAGGATATTGATGATGAAAACCTACAAGATCGTTGAAATTGAACGCAAATGCATCAAAAATGATTACAGCTACGCGGAAATCGTCATGGAATCCGAGGCGCAGGACGGCTGGGAGGTCGTCACCGTCACGTTTGATCAGGGCAAGGATATCCGCGGCAGCATGATCATCGTGTTCAGCCGGGAGCGCTGATGCGATGACGAAGCTGCAGAAAAAGGCAGCAGAGATCTGCGACGTCCTTGATACGCTGTATCCGGAGGCGCTCTGCTCGCTGGAATACGACAAGCCCTATGAACTGATGATCGCGACGCGGCTTTCCGCACAATGCACGGATGCCCGTGTCAACATCGTGACAAAAGATCTGTTCAAACAGTACCCGACGCTGGATTCCTTCGCAGATGCGGAGCTTTCGGCACTTGAGCAGGCGGTGCATCCCTGCGGCTTTTATAAAGCAAAGGCAAAGAGCATCAAGGAAATGTGTCAGCGCGTCCGCGATGTGTACGGCGGCGTCGTGCCGGACAACATGGACGACCTGCTGACGCTGCCCGGCATCGGGCGGAAAACCGCGAACCTGCTGCTTGGTGACGTTTACGGCAAGCCTGCCGTCGTGACCGATACGCACTGCATCCGCATCAGCGGGCGGCTCGGCCTGACGAAGAACCATGCCCCGGAGCAGGTCGAAGCCGACCTGCGGAAGGTGCTGCCGCCGGAACGCTCCAACCGGTACTGTCACCAGATGGTGCTGTTCGGCCGCGATGTCTGCACGGCGAGAAATCCGAAATGCGCGGAATGTCCGCTCAAATCGTTCTGCACCGATCCGGCGTTTACAAAAATTGCAAAAAAAATCTGAAAAAGGGCTTGACAAAAAATAGTTTCTGTGCTATAATCGCGAATGAAAGGCAATGAGGAAGACACGCGCAGCGTTGCCGATGTCTGCAGAGAGCCGGCGGCAGGTGTGAGCCGGTGTCATGCAAAGCTGTGTATCCCTTCTGAGCCGGAACGCCGAATTTTTGCGGCGGGATTCATTCTGATATCGCGGTGATATCAATTTGAAATCCCGGCAGAATAGTAGGTTTTCCCGTGATGCTGCGTTAATGTAAAGGGCTTGTCGGAGCTCACTGAGCGGTGCGCGCAATAGCGGCACAATTTGAGTGGTACCGCGGGTAATCAGGAATGATGCTCGTCTCAAAGAACGATTCTTTGGGA
>JAFWQJ010000093.1 GCA_017545185.1 Oscillospiraceae bacterium
ACGAAAGTGCGCTTCTTGTGTTATACTGTTCATAGACAACTTCCTTTTTGATATTGGTGTTTGGGTGGTACTTAACATTATATCATTTTGGAAGTTGTTTTTCTATCCCCTCTGTTACCTATCTATTGTATCATAACATTTCACGCGTTTTCATAAACCGAACACATATTATCCGCAAGCATATCATACCGCAGAATCCTGAAAGGAATATGAAAATGCCGGTACGCGGAACGTACCGGCTGAACAGTCGATCAGACAGAAAAACCGTATTTTCGGCAGAATGCAGGCGTATACGAAAACGATCTGCCGTACAGATGCGAGAGCAGATGTCCCTCCGCAGGCACATCAAATCGCAGCAGACATGCCGCAAGGAGCTGATGCCCCTCTCCGCAGAGTTCGTTGACTGCGCGGTCGCCGTAGCGGTTGTCGCCGAGCACCGGGCAGCCGAGTGCCGCCGTCTGCAGCCGGATCTGATGCGTCCGGCCGGTATGCAGCGTCACCAGAAGCAGCGCAAGCCCCTCTCTCCGCTGCAGAAGCTCGTATTCGGTCACGATCTCGCGGAAGCCCTCCCGCGGCTGCTCGGAAAGCTCCGCCGGACGGCTTTCGGGCTTGCGGTGATACGCACGCACAATGTCATGCTGCTTCGGCGGGATCCCCGCCGTGATGCAGAGATACTGCTTGATGACGCGGTTCTCACGGATCATCTCATTGACCGTGCGCAGAGCTTCGGCAGTCTTTGCACCGATGACGAAGCCCTCGGTGTTGCGGTCGAGCCGGTTGCAGAGTGCCGGCGTGAAGCTCTGCTCTGTTTCGGGATCGTAGGCTCCGCGCTCCGTCAGATACTGCAGAAAGCGTCCCGCCAGCGTATCGGTGCTGCCCCTGTCGTCCGCATGGACAGGCAGATTGACCGGCTTGCGCAGAATGACGATCTGTTCGTCCTCGTATGCGATCTCCGGCGGCGGCAGATGCTTCGGCACCGCCTTTTTCGGCTGCGGCGCAAACACATCGTCCGGCAGATAGATCTGCAGCACATCGCCGGTTTTCAGAAAGGTCTCCGCAGAAATGCGCCTGCCGTTCAGCTTGACGTCCTTTTTGCGGAAGGTCTTATACAGCAGCGATTTCGGCAGCTTCGGGCAGGCCTTCAGCAGAAATTTGTCCGCCCGCTGCCCCGCGTCATTCGCCGCGATCATAAATGTACGCATTCTTCACCTCTCAGTGCTGCGTTTTCCGGTCTGAAAAATCCCCCGGTCCTGTTACCGTTACAGCACATCCGCCGGGGGAGATCAAGTCTGATCTGATGACAGAATAAGACGGTCCGGCGAAGCGTCAGCCGTCCTGTTCCTGTTTTTTTCTGAGCAGCGCGTTTGCGAGCAGATTCGTGACAGTCATGCAGGCTGCAATGAGCAGCACCTGCACCAGAATCCTGACGGCACCGTTCGTGATACGCGTTTCAAGGGCGGCCAGATGAAAAATCCGCAGGCCGATAAAAATGCCGATGCAGTTTGCGATCAGTTCGATCCAGTTGATCCGGAACGGCTGTTTCAGCTCATTCCGCACGCCCTCTTTGATCAGCTTTTTGTTATAATACTGCCGTTCTTTTTCGTCCTTCGTTGTCTGCATCATGATCTCCATAGATATTCCTTGTAGGGATTTCTGCGTTTCTTCTTCGGTTTCTCCTTTTTCGGGTTGCTGAAAAAAGCATACAGCGTGCCTGCGATGATCGCGGCGGCGGCAAGGCTCGCCAGCACGACCCGGACGATCAGCGCATTGCGCATCGAAAGATATTCCTGTTTGAGCACGGCCTTTTTCGCGTTGAACAGCACCTCTGTTTTGTCGCCGGTCTTCATATCCGGCCGCGCCGTGATCTCCGAAATGAATTTCCGCTTCACGCCGTCCTCGGTCACAAATTCCACGACCGGGAACCGCGACTGCACCTTTATGCCGTCCGTGACAGATGCTCTCGTATCAAAGCCGGTAATGACGCCGGTCGCCGTCACAGGCCGCTCCACATACAGACTGCGGAACAGCAGCAAACGCGGCCGGGCGACCGTATACACGAAAAACGCCGCGCCGAGCAGTACACAGACTGCGATCAGCAGAACCTGCAGATACTTCTTCATGCTGCATCCCTCCGTGATGTCAGGGGGTCAGAAGCTGTCAGATATCGTTGCGCACAATGTCCTCGTAGGTCTCGCGCTTCACGACGGTACGTGCCGCGCCGTCTCTGACCATGACGAGCTCCGCGCGCGGATTGCGGTTGTAATTCGATGCCATGGAGTAGTTATAGGCACCGGTCGCCAGTACTGCAAGGATATCGTCCTCCGCAGCCGGCTGCAGCGGCATATCCTCACCGACAAGGTCGCCGGATTCGCAGCACTTGCCGCCGATCGTGACGCGCTCGCTGCGGGGCTCCCCTGCCTTGTTCGCGATCACCGCTTCATAGCGCGAATGATAGAGCGCATAGCGCGGATTGTCGCACATGCCGCCGTCCACCAGCACGTAAGTGCGGATGTCCGGAATCTGCTTTCTTGCCATAACGGTATACAGCGTCAGACCCGCGCCGCCGACGATCGAGCGTCCCGGCTCGAACAGCACGAACGGCTCCGGGAAGCTGAGCGCCGCGCAGGTCTCCTTGACCGCGTTAAGGATCGCACGGACGATCTCGCTGAACGGCTTGGGGTCGTCCTCCTCCGTATAGCGGATGCCGGGGCCGCCGCCGAGATTCAGCTCCGGCAGCGTGACGCCGATCTCCGTGCGGATATCGTTCATCAGGCCGAGCATGACGCGTGCGGCCTCCGCAAACGGCTCCGTCTCAAGGATCTGCGAGCCGATGTGACAGTGCAGGCCGACCAGATTCAGATTCGGATAGAGGCTTGCGGCCTTGACTGCTGCGAGCGCCTCGCCGGTTTCCAATGCAAAGCCGAACTTGCTGTCGATCTGTCCGGTCTTGACGAAATCATGCGTATGTGCGTCGATGCCGGGCTTGATGCGCAGCATGATGTTCACGGTTTTGCCGGAAGCCTCCGCGATCCTGTTCAGGCGGTCAAGCTCCGGCAGATTATCGCAGACGATCCTGCCGACACCGTGCGTCACGGCCATCTGCAGCTCTGCATTCGGCTTGCTGTTGCCGTGCATGACGATCTTTTCCGCGGGCATACCGGCCTTTAATGCGGTGTAGAGCTCGCCGCCGGACACGACGTCCGCGCCGAGACCTTCGGAATCGACAATGCGGTAAAGCTCCTTGCAGGAAAGCGCCTTGCTCGCAAAGCAGATCAGGCCCCGTCCGCCGTATTCCTCGGAGATCACGCGCTCAAAGCCGCGGCAGTTTTCGCGGATCATGTTCTCGTCCATGACGTAGAGCGGCGTGCCGTGCGTCTTTGCAAGGGCGACCGTATCGGCGCCGCCGATGCAGAGATGCCCCGCCGCATTGATCGTCAGATTCGGTGTCAGCATATTTATCATCCTTTCTGATCTCAAACATCAGGTTTTCATTCTCATTTATGAATCTGCATAAGCAGAAAAACGAATCAGCGTATCGGCATACAATTCTGCCGAATGCCTCCGGCGCGCTTCAGATCATCGCCCGCGGACGCTGTCCTGCCAGTATTGGTACAGCCTGCACTGCATCATGCCGTTGTAGAGCTTGCGCTGCTTCCGCGCCTTTCTGCCGAAGCATTTTTCAAATTCCGCATCCGGCGTGATGACGCTGAACGGGCTGTCCTGCGGGATCACCTGTTTCAGAATGCGGTAGATCTCCCGCGCCTGCTCCACATCGAGCATCCGTTCGCCGTAGGGCGGGTTGCAGACAATGTTCTGTCCTGCGACCGCATGAAAATCGCGGATATCCTGCTGTCTGACCGTGATGCGGTCTGCGACGCCCGCTTTTTTCGCGTTTTCCAGCGTCAGCGCGATCGCCTCCGGGTCGCGGTCAAAGCCGAATGCATGGAACTCCGCCTTGCGGTCGATCTTCTCCGCCGCTGCGGCTCTTGCATTGCGGAACGCCGCTTCCGGCATCTGCTCCCACTGTTCGCAGACAAATTTGCGGTAAAGCCCCGGCGCAATATGCATCGCACGGCGCGCCCCCTCGATCAGGAACGTACCGCTGCCGCAGAACGGGTCGCAGAGCTGCGTGTCGCTGCGGACATGGGACAGGTCAAGGATGCCTGCCGCCAGCGTCTCTCTGATCGGCGCGAGCACCGACTGCTTCCGCCAGCCGCGCTTATACAGCGGGATGCCGGTCGTATCGAGATACAGCGTGCAGATATCGCTGCGGATCTGGAACTGCAGCGTATGCGGCGCGCCGGATTCCGGCAAAGTCTGTGTTTTGTATGCGCGCTGCAGACGGGTCACGGCTGCCTTTTTGATGATCTTCTGGCAGGCCGGCACACTCGACAGCGCGGAATTTAATGAGCTGCCCTTGACGATAAACGCATCGTCCCGCCCGATGAAATCCTCAAGCGGGAGCGCGAGCACGCCCTCAAACAGCGGGTCAAACGGTGTTTTGCCTGACTGCGGCTTCACGGAGAAGCTGCCGAGCTCGATCAGCACGCGCTCCGCGGCAGTCAGGCAGACATTCGTCGCTGCGACCTCGTCCCAGCCGCCGGAAAACGACACTCTGCCGTCCGCGGCGGTGATCTCCGGAACGCTCAGGCGCACCAGCTCAAATTTCAGTACACTTTCAAGCCCGAAATGACACGGGCAGCAAATTCGGAACATAATTTCATCCTTATCGTTATCCGCCGATGATGCCGGCGATGCCGTCCTCCTGAAAACGCCTTCTGTAATACGAAAGCTCATCGCTGATCATGCTGTCGATCGTTTTCATGCCGAGCAGCTCGACCGGCGCCTTGTCGTCGGTCAGGATCAGCCCGCCCGCCTCACACGGAACGATCTGCTTCTGCACATCCTTCAGCATCTTCCGGAGCGGTTCATTCTCACAGGCTTCGGTGTTTTCCGTGAGCAGGTTCAGGATCTCCGGATTCTGCGAGGCGAACAGCTCGCGGTTGGAGCTGCCGTACACATCGGCCGTATACACATGACCGAACACGGAGCAGATCGTATCCTGCAGATATGCATGGATGCCGTCCCCCGCGTCCGAGGTCATGTTCATGTTGACGATCATGACGCCGTTTTCCTTCAGATGCGCACGCACCATACTGAAAAATTCCTGCGTGGACATCTGAAACGGAATCGTGATATCCTGATAGGCGTCCACCATGATGACGTCATACAGCTTGTCGGTTCCCGCAAGATATGCCCGTCCGTCATAGGTCGTGACCGGAACAGCGGCATCCAGCGAGAAATATTCCCTTGCAAGTGCGGTGATCTTTTCGTCGATCTCCACGCCCTCGGCTCTGATCTGCGGGAAATAACGGCTGCACTGTGTGGCATACGTGCCGGTGCCCATTCCGAGGATCAGCAGATCCTTCGGGCTGTCCGGCTCCGGCGTCATCATCGGTGCAGCCAGTGCATAATCGTAATACATGCCGGTCAGCGAGCCGTCGCGGATATACACCGACTGCACGCCGAACAGCACATTTGTCGAGAGGATGACGCGGCGGTCATCCTCTTTCACCTGCAGATAATTGTAAACGGATTCATCCTCGAGCGTCAGTGTCTTTTCCCAGAACGCAAACCCCAGCGACAGCGCCGCGGCAGATGCGCCCGCAAACAGCAGAACGGAAACGATCACCTTCACGGTGCCGCGCCGCTCCGCGAGGAAATACACCACGCCGAGCAGCAGCAGAATGCCGGAAAAGATCACGAAGGTCGCCGCCGTACCGACCGCGGGGATCGAGATAAAGGTCGGGACAAAGGTGCCGATGATGCTGCCGATCGTATTCGCGGCGCCCAGCGCACCGACGGTCTTGCCGCTGTCGTCAAGGCTGCTGACCGTGTATTTCACCAGCGAGGGCGTCACGGTGCCGAGCAGAAACAGCGGATAGACAAAGACGATCATGCAGGATAGAAACGCCGCCCAGATCAGGAAATTCGTGTTGATCGTGACGACCAGCAGCGCCGAGACCCCGGCGATCACCATTTTGCCGAGGAACGGGATCGCTGCGATCCAGACTGCCGCGATCAGCAGCCTGTCGTACAGCCGGTCGGGATCCGGGTGCTGATCGGCGGAGCGTCCGCCGTAAAGATTGCCCAGCGCCATCGCGATCATAATGGTACCTATTATAATAGTCCAGACGATCTGCGAGGAGCTGAAATAGGGTGCAAGCAGTCTGCTCGCACCGAGCTCCGCCGCCATGACTGCCATGCCGGAAAAGAACTCGGTGAGATACAGATACCATTTGTTCGATAAGATACGGCTTTTTCTGCCGTCCGCAGAATTACTCATCTTCTGCGTAGTCATCATAGACGTTGTAGCCGAGGCCGAGCGGACGGTTATCGCAGGCCGGCGCGTTGGACGCCTTCCAGTAGCCGACGCCGGTTTCCTTCGGGCAGGCGGCGCCGGCGATCTTGCCGGTGAACGCACAGACAGAGCCCGAAACGACAGACCCCTCCGGCGGCTCCGGATACTCTCTGTTGAAGTCCTCGTCGTCATAATGCTGCTGGATCCATTCGCCGATGATGTTCTTCCAGAGCAGCGGCGACTTGATCGAGAAGTGGTCGTTGATCTTCTTGTTCTGCGGATAGCCGAGCCACACCGCACTGACAAACTGCGGATTCAGACCGACGAACGTCAGGTCGAACCAGTCGGATGTCGTACCGGTCTTGCCCGCGATCGGGATATACCGGCCGTTCTTCATCATCTGTGCAGAGGTACCGGTACCGTTCTTGACGACGTTCTGCAGCAGCTGATTCATGATATAAGCGGTATCCTCACCGATCACCTGATTGTACGCATCGCCCGGCAGCGTCTTGGTCTCGCCCTCGGTCGTGACGACCTTTTCGATGATATGCGCCGGGGAATACTTGCCGCCGCTGCCGTATACCATATATGCATTGGCAAGGTTCGTGACGGTGACGCCGCGGTCCAGTGCGCCGACGGACAGCGGTGCGTAGTCCTGATCGCGCAGGGTCAGCTTCAGGCCGAGCGTCTTGGTCGCGAACTCATACACCTTGTCCACGCCGTAGGTCTTGCAGAGCAGCGCAGGGATCGTATTCTTGGAAACCTGAAGTGCATAATAGATGTCGATCATCTGGTTCGTGTAAACGGTGACGTCATTCGTATCCGCATAGTTGGTCGGCCAGAGCTTCTTCTTTCCCGGATGCTGCGTATCATCGACCTCCAGCGGCGGATAGTCCAGAACATGCGTTGCCCATGTGATATAGTCATTCTCCAGCGCATAGCCGTAGGCCGTGACCGGCTTGATCGCGGAACCCGGCTGCTGCGGCTCGTTGGATGCATAGCTCGTGCCGAGAGAGCCGACCTTTTCGCCGACAGCACCGACCGTGCAGAGGATCCGGCCGCGGTAGTCGATCGCGGTAAAGCCGGACTGCAGCGTCATGCTCTCCTCATCGGAGCGGATGCCGTCGCCGTCCAGATCGCGGTAAAAGCGCGTTCTCTGCGTATTGGTCATGCCGGCCAGCAGGTTGTCCAGATCGGCATATTTTTCTTCGATATAGTCCTGCATCTCGCGGTCAACGGTGAGGTAGATCTCATAGCCGCCGCGGTTGATGAGCGTCATCGCACGCTCCTTGGAAATGCCGCGCTCCTGCATCAGAACAGAAGCAAATTCGTTCAGCGCCTCGTCGATGACCCATGTCGTGTTCTCCTGCTCGTCCTCCTTGAGTGTGATGGTGCCGTCCTCAGCGACCTTCTGCAGCTCCGGATGTGCCAGCAGGTATTCGTCGGTATCCGTAAAGACCAGATGCTCGGACAGTGCCTCCTGATACTCGTCAAAGGTGATCGCACCGTTGCTGTACATCTGACCGAGGATATATTCCATACGCTTGCGGTTTTCATCACGGCCGGTGTTGATCTTGGTATCGGTATAATAATAGGTGTCCGTGACCTCGTTGTATTCCTTGGTGTTGTAGCCCGCGAACGGATTGTTTTTCTCCGGGTTCTGCGGAATGGCTGCCAGACACGCGGATTCCGCGATCGTCAGCTGATCGCAGCTCTTGCCGAAATACTTTTTCGACGCCAGCTCGATGCCGTTTGCCGCACCGCCGAAGCCGATATAGTTCAGATATGCTTCCAGAATGTCGTCCTTGGAATATTCCTTCTCAAGACGCATCGCGCGCTTGATCTCGCGGATCTTACGCTGCGGGCTCTTGTCGTCGTCCTGCGTCAGGTTCTTGACCAGCTGCTGCGTGATCGTGGAACCGCCCTGATCGGAGCTCCAGAAATGCAGGATCATGTTCGCAAAGGAAGCAGCCGTGCGCTTGTAGTCCACGCCCTGATGCGAATAGAAACGCTCATCCTCGGCACAGACAAAGGCCTCGCGGGTATACTGCGGAACCTTGTTCAGCGTCACGGGGATGCGCTGCAGCTCAGCCTGTACGCGGTAGATCTCGACCCATTTCTCCTTGTTCTTCGGATCGCGCTCGAAGATCTTTGTCTCGTAGCTGGTAGACAGCTCGTTGATGCTGACCTTCTGCGTGCTGTCCATATAATCCGTGATGTAGATCGCGGCCGCGATCGCACAGATCGTGCCGGTGACGGCGAACAGCAGGAAGAACGACAGGAACGTCGTCAGGATCACGGTGCCCGCACTGCTTAAAAAGCGCAGGATCAGCGGCTTGCGGCGTGTTTTCTTCTTGCCGGAGCCGCCCTTCTTATGGGAGGACGGACGACGGGGACGGGTTGCTTGACTCATGAACAGTACTCCTTTCGGATACGGCGGAAACGGGTCAGGGCTCCGCCGCTGCATCAGCACAGACGGCCGGTTCCGCCGCTGCGCAAAAATAACAATAATCGTACATGCTATATTATAGCACAAAATCTGCTGCATGTTAAGCACTTTCATAAAATTTCATCTTTTCTTAACTCCCGGCCGCATAAATCCGGAAAAAATACAGCATAATGACGACAGAACCCGTTGATTCAGAAAGGATGATGCAGCAATCATGGTCAGAAACACCGGAATCTGGACAGGGATCGCGGCGCTCATCGCGATCGCGACAGCTGTGTTTGCAGCCGTTTATACGATGCCGAAGGAGCTGCTGCCGGTTCTGCCGCAGAACGCCCCGGAGCAGCACGCGCACGCCGTCGAAAGCCCGGCGGAGCTCTATGAAGAAGCGGAAAAAGCAGCAGCACCGGCGTATCTGGTGAAGCTGGACGGCGACATGCTTCGCGTGTTTGCGGAGGGCAGCCGGACGCCCGCCGCTGAATATGAGCTCCCGGCGGACTGGCTCCCGGACTACGACCGCATTCTGCTGGAATACGGCATCCGCGTGCGGGACACGGCGGAGCTCCGGCAGATCCTCGAGGACTATGTCTCATGAAGCGGCTCCGGCATGAGGCGGCCAGAAGGCTGAAGCCGTACCGCCGCAGTGCTGCCGTCATCGGCGCGGCAGGATATCTGACGGCGGTGCTCTGCCTGCTGGCCGGGTACATGACGCAGCATACCGTGCAGGCGATCCCGCAGCTTCGGCCGTGGTATCTGCCCGCGGCACTCCTGACCGCAGCCGCCGCCCGGACGCCGCTGCACATCCAGTCCGGCTGGCAGATCGGCAGGCTCTGCGGCACGCTCAATGAAAACGACCTCGGATTTCTTTCATGCAGCAGCAGTCTGTGGCTGTGGAGCAGGGCGCTTCTGCTCCGGCTGGCGGCCGGTCTGCTGCTGATCCTCTCGCTGCTGCCGGCCTGCGTGCTCTACGCCGCCGCGAAAAGCCTCTGGCTGACCGCGCCGCCGCAGCAGGAGGATCTGCTGACTGTCCTGACGGTGCTGCATCTCGGATTTCTCGCAGCAGCTTCACTTTTGCTCCCGCTCCGGGTGTATGCGGCTTCTGCGGCGCTCCCCTTCTGTCTGCTCAAAATGCCGCATCTTCCGAACAGACAGATTTTGCGCGCAGCATTCTGGCTCAGCCGCGGACAGACTGCCGCGACCGTATTTCTGCGGCTCTCAATGCTGCCGCTGCTCCCGCTGCCGTTTACGGCTGTCACGGCGCTGCCGGTGCTGACGGCCGCCGAGCAGATCCGGTATGCGAATGCATGGCGGCACCGGCAGCCGAAGCAGCGCAGTCCTTTTTCGGAGCTGGAGCTTCATGCGGCAGAGCCCGGTTCCGCTGCATAGTATGCGCAGATACGCTGTTTTTGCGCGCACTCCGATTTTGAGAATGTTCTGAAAAATCTTGTTGATATTTGTCTATTTTGCCGGTTTTCGTCCTTTTTCAAAAAAATGCTTGACTTTCAGCCCTCACTGTGCTATAATGAACAAGCTGACCGCGAGGAACGCGAACGAAACCAAATGCTGGTGTAGCTCAGTTGGTAGAGCAGCTGATTTGTAATCAGCAGGTCGGGGGTTCGAGTCCGTCCACCAGCTTATATGTATGGGAGAGTTCCCGAGTGGCCAAAGGGGGCAGACTGTAAATCTGTTGTTCTTTAACTTCGGTGGTTCGAATCCACCCTCTCCCACCAGACAAAGACCGATGCAGACGCGTCGGTCTTTGTTTTTTTGGGCTGCAAAAATATGACACGATATGTCTTTTCCGGTAATGAGGAAAAAGGAGGCTCACAGATGTAAGTCTCCTTCTGTTTCATCACCGCAGTTTCTTACAGTTCCTCTGTCTCCTGTCCGCCGGTCATCTCGTCCGGACAGCCGACATACAGGTCAATGTCGATCTCGGTGCCGGTCTCCATGCAGAACCGCATCACCGCCATGGAAGGCGCCAGCATCGGTGCAGGTTCATCATACCGCACAAGCGGCACTACCTGCAGGAGCAGCTGCGCGTCATAGGTCAGCTTGATCTTGCGCAGCAGATCGGCCTTCGTCAGCAGCGGGTCGATCGTCTGCATCATCTGGTTCGCGATATCGAGCCGCGTGCTTTTGACCGTCCCGAACCGCCACAGCGCATAGTCATACGTCGTGCCGTTCAGCTTCATGTCGCCAATCGACTGCGTGCGCTCCGGCACGAGCCGCAGATACGCGGAGATCGCATCCGGATCAAATTTGCCCGTGATCTGGAAATAAGTCATGCATTCGGTGTGCTCCGTGTGGTAATACACGCGCTTCATGCCCTCCGGCAGCTGAAACTCCATTGCCATTGCTCACCCTCCGATCAGTCCCCGGATCTCCTGCTCTGCCGCCCGGATCTCCGCTTCAAATTCCCGCGCCGAAATACGGATCGCGCCGTTGCCCAGAATAATGAGCTGTTCCAGCCCGTCCGAGGTCGCAACGCGCACGCGGTTTTCCTTCAGCAGCTGCTTGGAAACACGCTCGATATAGGAATCGGCAGTCTCCGCTTCCTTTGTATATACAACACTGACGCCGCCGTGCTGCTCGATCTCCCGGCCGTGCCCCTTGAGCTTGTAGGCGTCAAACACCAGTATGACCTCGCATTTTTTATAGCCCTGATAATTCTGCAGGATCCCGAGCAGCTGATCGCGGGCATGTTCCAGACTGTCCTTTGCGAGTGCTTTCAGCGAATCCCATGCAAAAATGATGTTGTAGCCGTCCACCAGCAGATATTCCTTCTCCGGCGGCGCGGGTACCTTGATATTGCCCTCCGTGAGCTCTGCCGTCCTGTTGCGGCGCATCGCCTTAGGCTGGTCGCGGTTGATCTTGCCGTAGGTGCGCTCATAGATCGCCATGAGCTCCTCGTCGCCGGCCGTCGGCAGCTGCGAAATCCGCACAGACGGCTCCGGCAGCAGCTCCTCCTCCGGGAACTCATACCGGTGCGGCAGGACTGCCGGCAGATGCATATACAGCGGGACCTCCTGCCAGTTGACATTATAGCCCGCGCCGTGCGAACAGAAGATCGAATCTGCGCTGTTTTCGAGGTCGCTGTCCGCATCGTAGCCGATCTGTCCGATGACCGCTTCCGCGTTATGGCACGGCCGGTATCCGGCAACGGAAAGCGTCAGCGTTCCCCTGCCCTTCGTATAGCTCAGCACCTCGGAGGCATAATCGTTCAGCTCCGAGACCGGCGCGCTGCCTGTCAGGACTGCGTTTTCACCGAGGATCCCCGGCGGCTCGAACTGTCCCGCGCGCTGCTGGATATCGGTCATCGCACGGCCGACGCATTCTGCAGGGATCTCAAGCGTGAATTCGTAGTACGGTTCCAGCAGAATGCTCTCCGCGGAGCGAAGTCCCTGCCGCACGGCGCGGTAGGTCGCCTGCCGGAAGTCGCCGCCCTCGGTATGCTTGAGATGCGCCTTTCCGCTGACCAGCGTGATCTTCATATCGGTGACCGGCGAGCCCGTCAGCACGCCGATATGCGTTTTTTCAAGCAGATGCGTCAGGATCAGACGCTGCCAGTTGCGGTCGAGCACATCCTCGGAGCAGCGTGTGCCGCACTGCAGACCGCTCCCCGCAGGCAGCGGTTCCAGCAGCAGATGCACCTCCGCATAATGCCGCAGCGGCTCGTAATGCCCGACGCCCTCGACAGCCTCGCGGATCGTCTCGCGATAGGTCACGGCGCCGCTGTCAAATGCGATCTCATAGCCGAAGCGCGACGCGACCAGTCCGGTCAATACCTCAAGCTGCACCGCGCCCATGAGCTGCATGAAGATCGCCTTTGCACGGCTGTCCCATTCGACATGCAGCTGCGGATCCTCCGCCTCGAGCAGCTGAAAATGCGTCATCGCATCCTGCGGCGCAATGCTGTCCGGCAGCAGCACACGGTAGCGCATGACCGGCGTCAGCACCGCCTCTGCGGTATCGGAACAGCAGCCGAGCCCCTGTCCCGCGTATGCGGCGGTCAGACCCGTCACCGCACAGACTGCCCCCGGCTCTGCTTCATCGGCAGGGGCATATTTCGCACCCGAATAAAACCGGATGCCGGTCACCTTTTCGGTATACTGCACGTGATCCGCACCGGTATAGGTGATCTCGTCGCGGTTGTGCAGCGTTCCGCCGCGGATCTTCAGATAGGTCAGGCGGCTGCCCTTTGCGTCCGCGGAGATCTTGAACACATGCGCACCGAAGGTCTCCGTGCGCGGCGGCTCCTTCGTATACTGTGCAAGGATCTGCAGCAGCGATTCCACGCCGACCAGATCTCTTGCCGCGCCGAAGCAGACCGGAAAGATCTGCCGTGCCGCGATCGCATCGCGCAGCATGTCCTGCGAAAGCGTGTCGTCCTCAAAATACGCCATCATCAGCGTTTCCGAGCAGGCCGCCGCATTCTCGCAGACTGTATCGTAATCGGTATCAAACTGCACACAGCCCGCGGACAGTCTGCCCTGTAATTCCTGCATCAGCGCGGTTTCCGTGCGGTCGGAGATATCCATTTTGTTGACGAACAGGATCACCGGCACGCCGCAGCGTTCGAGCAGCCGCCAGAGCGTCCGGGTGTGGCTCTGGACGCCGTCCGTGCCGCTGATGACCAGCACCGCATAATCGAGCACCTGCATGATGCGCTCGGTCTCCGCGGAAAAATCAACATGTCCCGGCGTATCGAGCAGCGTGACGACGGTATCGCCGAGCGTCACGGAAGCCTGATGCGCAAACACCGTGATGCCGCGGCTGCGCTCGATCTCGCTGGTATCGAGCCACGAATCGCCGTGATCGACGCGTCCGCGCTTCCGGATCTCGCCGGTGCGGAACAGCAGCGCCTCTGCGAGCGTGGTCTTGCCCGCATCGACATGCGCCGTCAGCCCGACTGTGAGCTGCTTCATGCAGCCGCCCCCTTTCTGTTTATTTGCATAGATATTTAGATTATAACATAAAAAAAGCAGAATTTCAATGGAAAAAAGCAAAAAAGTAAAGCGTGAAAAAGCAAAAAAGTAAAGCGTGAATGTAAAAAGCAAAAAAGTAAGCGTGAATGGTGAAGAACGAATAATGAATAATGGCGGTATCGCCTGCCGCGATTGATTTTGATATGCCCGAAGGGCACACCGCTGCTTTTCACCATTCGTTATTCACTCTGAATCGCGGACGTTCTTTTCTGCCGCTGCCTTTGTTTTTGCACTCATGCAGCAAAGCAATTATCTTTTTCAGCTGTTCCCATTGAAATTCACCATAATATGTGTTATAATATCAGGGTAAAAAAAACACGCATCATTCTCTGCACGCGGCAGAGAACGATACGCAGAGGGTTGTTTGCTCCCCATGGCATTGCGTAAGGGGAGCAACATGAAAAAAGGGGGATTTCGGGAGCAGCGTGTGTCTCCCAAAGGAGGTTATCAAGAAAGGTCGGTGTATTCAGTGCACCGGATGATATAAGAATCTGCCGAGGGCACGGTTCAGCTTTTCCTGCTCGGCCTCTTCGGTAACGAAGGCCTCGAGGGTCAGCGGCTGCTCGCGGTCGAGCGTGAAAATGCCCATGATGGACTTGGCATCGACGGAATAGCTGCCGACATGAAGCTGTGCCTCAAAGCGGAAGCGGCTCATGATGTTGACAAACTCTGCAACATCTGCGATCTCGGGGAGATGAACGGTGGTCACGTACATCAAATAAAACCTCACTTTTCGCGGGCCGAATACGGCAGAATGGTCGTAAAAAACAGCGGTAGCGTGGGCGCAGCGCCCGGCAGAGTGCCGAGAGGGGGGACACATCCTTCCGGATTGCGTGCTCCCGCGCACCTAAATCGTTTTGGAGGGTTGTCATGAATACCCTATGCTCAATATTACACGAGAAAGGCGAAAAAGTCAAGTGAAATCGCGCCTTTTTGTACACCTGACCGATTTTTCGCACGGGTTTCGCATATCTTTTTTGCAATCCGAATAAACTGTAGGGATTGCACAATGCCAGAATGTTGAAATTGTGCACTATAAACAGGAGAAAACCATGAGATTCAAAATTATGACACTGGGCTGCAAGGTCAATCAGGCGGAGAGCTCCGGACTGGCACAGGCACTGCGCGAACGGGCACTGACAGAAGCGGATTCCGCCGCCGATGCAGACTTCCTGATCGTCAACAGCTGCGCCGTCACCGGAGAGAGCGTCCGCAAGGCCAAGCAGCTGCTCCGCAGCCTGAAACGGCGGAATCCGCAGGCAAAGCTGATCCTGACCGGCTGCTGGCCGCAGGCCTTCCCGGAGGACGAATTCGAGGACGCCGATTTTGTCACGGGCACGAAAAACCGCGATGCGCTGCTGGATTACATCATGCAGGCGCAGGCGGAGATGCCGTCGCGCTGCATTGCGCCGTATCAGTCCGGCGATGCGTTTTCCGTACTCCCCTGCGCGGATACGACGCGCACCCGCGCTTTCCTGAAAATCCAGGACGGCTGCAATCAGTTCTGCAGCTACTGCATCATCCCCTTTGCACGCGGCCGGTGCCGCTCCATGCCGCCGGAGCGTCTGGATGCGGAGGCGAAGCGGCTCGCGGAAGCAGGTTTCCGGGAGATCGTCCTGACCGGCATCAACCTCGGATTCTTCGGGACGGACACCGGACAGCCCCTAGCAGAGGCAGTCAGCGTCTGCGCCGCACAGCCGGGCGTCCTGCGGGTACGGCTCGGCTCGCTGGAACCGGAGCGTATGGATCAGGAGACGCTCGAAGCACTCGCCGCCTGCGAAAAATTCTGTCCGCAGTTCCATTTGTCGCTGCAGAGCGGCTGTGACCGCATCCTCAAACGCATGAACCGCCGCTATACCGCAGCGGAATACCGCGCACTTGCCGCAAAGATCCGCAGCATCTTCCCGCATTCCGCGCTGACGACCGACGTCATTGTCGGATTTCCCGGCGAGACCGACGCCGACTTCGAGGAGACGCTCCGCTTTGTCGAGGAGACCGGATTCGCGAAGGTACATGTTTTTCCGTATTCCCCGCGCACCGGCACCAGAGCCGCGGAATTTCCGGATCAGGTCCCGCAGAGCGTCAAGGCCGAACGTGCCGAAAGGCTCTCCGCCCTCGCTGACGACATCCGCCGGAAGCATCTCGCAGGCATGGTCGGGCAGACTGTCGAGGTGCTCGCGGAGCGTGAGAAACAGCAAAATGCACAGCGGTTTTACCAAGGGCATACGCCGGATGGTACACTTGTGAAAATTTTTCCGGAAAATGCAGAAAAGGGTTTGCAGAATTGCGTGATTTGTGTTACAATAGAGGGGTATGAGGATGACTGTCTGACGGGACGCTGCTGATGCACCTGCGGACGGCCGCATCCGATTCCCATTACATACTATGATATTGGAGGCTGATCTGTTCATGGCTGTTTATCGTATTTACACCGAGAAAAAGCCGCAATATGCCGTAGAAGCGCAATCCGTGCTGTCCGACCTGCGCACCGCGCTGCGTCTGGATGTGCAGGGCATCCGCGTACTGAACCGCTACGACGCCGACCATATTGACGAGGAGGATTTCCGCCGGGCGATCCCGACCGTGTTCTCCGAACCCGCAGTTGATTTTGTTTACGAAAAGCTGCCGATGCTCTCGAATCAGGAGCGCGTCTTTGCCGTGGAGTATCTCCCGGGTCAGTTTGACCAGCGTGCCGACTCCTGCGAGCAGTGCATCCAGATCCTGAACGGCAAGGATCGCTGCCGCGTCCGCAACGCCCGCATTTATATTGTATCCGGCGTGCTGACCGACGCAGAGTTCGACAAGCTGAAGGCATATCTCATCAACCCGGTCGAGAGCCGCGAGGCTTCGCTGGAAACGGTCGAGACACTTGATACGAATTATGCGCTGCCGGAGACCGTTGAAACGCTCGACGGCTTCACCGCACTCGATGAGGCAGGCAGAAAGGCATTCCTCGAACAGTACGGCCTTGCAATGGATCTGGACGACGTTACGTTCTGCCAGAGCTACTTCCGCGATACCGAGCACCGTGACCCGACGATCACCGAGATCCGCATGATCGACACCTACTGGAGCGATCACTGCCGTCACACCACTTTCCTGACGACGATCGACAATGTGAAGATCGACACGCCGTACATCCGCGATGCCTATGACGAATATCTCGCAGCGCGCAAGGCACTCGGCAGAGAGCAGAAGCCTGTCACGCTCATGGATATGGCGACCATGGCCATGCGCAAGCTGAAGGCCGACGGCAAGATCCCTGCACTCGACGAGAGCGAGGAGATCAACGCGTGCTCTGTCAAGATCAAGGTCGATACCGATAACGGGCAGGAGGACTGGATCCTCATGTTCAAGAACGAGACGCACAATCATCCGACCGAGATCGAGCCGTTCGGCGGCGCGGCGACCTGTCTGGGCGGTGCGATCCGTGACCCGCTCTCCGGCAGAAGCTATGTCTATCAGGCCATGCGCGTGACCGGTGCGGCAAATCCGCTTGTTCCGGTCGCGGATACGATCCCCGGCAAGCTGCCGCAGAGAAAGATCACCGTCGGTGCGGCAAACGGCTACAGCTCCTACGGCAACCAGATCGGTCTGGCGACGGGACATGTCTCGGAGGTCTATCATCCGGGCTATGTCGCAAAGCGTCTGGAGATCGGTGCAGTCGTCGGCGCGGCACCGGCTGAAAACATCCGCAGAGAGCGTCCGGAGCCGGGCGATATCATCATTCTGCTCGGCGGCAAGACCGGCCGCGACGGCTGCGGCGGTGCGACCGGTTCTTCCAAGTCCCACACGCTCGAATCCCTGACGCACTGCGGCGCAGAGGTTCAGAAGGGCAATCCGCCCGAGGAACGCAAGCTGCAGCGTCTGTTCCGTGACCCGGCTGTCACGAAGCTCATCAAGCGCTGCAACGACTTCGGCGCGGGCGGCGTTTCCGTCGCGATCGGCGAGCTGACCGACGGTCTGGATATCGACCTCAACGCAGTTCCGAAGAAGTATGACGGTCTGGACGGCACTGAGCTCGCGATCTCCGAATCGCAGGAGCGCATGGCTGTCGTCGTCGCGCCGGAGGATGTGGACGCATTCATGGCGGCAGCGGCAAAGGAAAACCTGCTCGCGACCGTCGTGGCAAAGGCGACCGATACGAACCGCCTGCGCATGAACTGGAACGGCAAAACGATCGTTGACCTCTCCCGCGAGTTCCTGAACTCGAACGGCGCGGAAAAGCATACCGACATTGTGGCAGCGGCACCGACCGCGATGCCGCAGCGCGATGAGCGCTATGAAGATACCCCGGACGGCTGGCGCGAGCTGATGAGCAGCCTCAATATCTGCTCACAGAAGGGTCTGGTCGAGAAGTTCGACTCGACGATCGGTGCCGGCACCGTCCTGATGCCCTACGGCGGCGTCTATCAGCTGACCCCGGCACAGGCTATGGCAGCAAAGATCCCGGTCCTGAAGGGCGAGACCTCGACCTGCTCGCTGATGGGCTGGGGCTTCAATCCGGTCATCTCGGAGCACTCCCCGTATCACGGCGCGATCTACGCGGTCATCGAATCGGTCGCAAAGGTCATTGCAGCCGGCGGTACGCGCAAGCAGTGCTGGCTGACCTTCCAGGAATATTTTGAGCGCACGCAGAACAATCCGAAACGCTGGGGCAAGCCGTTCTCGGCTCTGCTCGGCGCATTCCGGGCACAGCTGGAGCTCTCCTGCGCCTCGATCGGCGGCAAGGACTCCATGTCCGGTACCTTTGAGCATATCGACGTCCCGCCGACCCTCGTTTCCTTCGCAGTCTCGACCGCCGATGCAAAGCGCGTCGTCTCCACGGAGTTCAAGGAGGCAGGCAGCACGGTCATCCGCATCGCACCGGAATATTCCAGCAGCGGTCTGCCGAACTGGGAGAGCGTCCGTGCGGTCTTTGACCAGGTCGAGCAGCTGATCTCCGAGGGCAGAGCCAAGGCGATCTGGTCCGTTGAAAACGGCGGCGTCGCAGAGGGTCTTGCAAAAATGGCATTCGGCAACCACATCGGCTTCGAGTTCACCAAGGTACTGCCGGAGCGCATCCTCTTTGAGCCGTGCGCAGGCTCGTTCATCATTGAGCTGAACGGCGCGGCAAAGGCCGGCGAGGAGGTCATCGGCAGAACGACCGAGCAGTACAAGATCTTCAGCGATACGCAGACGATCAGCCTTGACACGCTGCAGAAGGCGTGGGAGGGCAAGCTGGAATCGGTCTTCCCCTGCCGCATCAAGACCCCGTTCGCGACGATCGAGGCCTATTCGCACAAAGCCGCGACCCGTCCGGCACCGGCTGTCAAGACCGCAAAGCCGCGTGTGCTGATCCCGGTATTCCCGGGCACGAACTGCGAATACGATACCGCAAGAGTCTTTGAGCGCGCAGGCGCCGTGCCGGAGATCCTTGTCGTGCGCAATCTCTCCGCAAGCGATATCGAGCAGTCCGTTGAGGCTGCCGTCAAGCTGATCGACAATTCCCAGATGATCATGATCCCGGGCGGCTTCTCCGGCGGCGACGAGCCGGACGGCTCCGGCAAGTTCATCACGGCATTCTTCCGCAACCCGAAGGTCACCGAGGCCGTGCATAATCTGCTGAAGAACCGCGACGGCCTGATGCTCGGCATCTGCAACGGCTTCCAGGCACTTGTCAAGCTGGGTCTTGTCCCCTACGGCGAGATCACCGATATGAGCGAGAACTCCCCGACCCTGACGTTCAACACGATCGCACGCCACCAGAGCATGATGGTCACCACGCGCATCGCGTCGAACAAGTCTCCGTGGCTGGCAGCGTGTGAGGTCGGCGACCTGCACACGATCCCGATCTCCCACGGCGAGGGCAGATTCATCGCATCCGGCTCGCTGCTGCAGCGTATGGCAAACAACGGCCAGATCGCCACACAGTATGTCGATCTCTCCGGCCGCCCGACTATGGATATCCGCTTCAATCCGAACGGCTCCGTGGACGCGATCGAGGGCATCACCTCGCCGGACGGCAGAGTCCTCGGCAAGATGGGTCACAGCGAGCGTATCGGCAGCCTTGTCTGCAAGAATGTGCCGGGTGAAAAGGATCAGAAGATCTTTGAGAGCGGCGTCAGATACTTCGCGGACTAAGCATAAATACACGCAAATCTTCGCATCAGACAGCGCATCCGAACCGGGATGCGCTGTTTCTTTGTATACAGAAATACCGGCCGATCCTGTCCTGTGATGTTCCTTTTTTCCGTCAGACGATCACGGATTGCTGCCCGTTTCTGAAAAATCATTTAAAATATTATGTTTCTTCAAAAGAATTATGAGGATTTTCTGAAGAATATTGCATCGCTCCGGCCGTTATGCTATAATAATATTGCTCATTCACGGATATTCCGGATCATCCGGAATGAGCTGCGGTGAAGATTCAGAATCAACACGTATCACGAACTCAGCAAACGATGTGCACATTGTTTCCGCCGAACGCATCCGTGACAGCTGACCGGCTTTCATCAGGCGTTCGCAGAAACCCATTCAAAAAAATATGATTACGGAAAAGGAGTATGAAATATGAAAACCAAACTCGCTGCAAAGCTTACCGCTGTCATCTGTGCAGCAGTGACAGCTGCATTCAGTGCCGCATCCATTCCGGCATCCGCACGGTACAACAATTCCTCCCGGACACAGATCGAGGCCTTTACCACCGCATATCAGACCTATTGGAAGCAGACCGAAAAGCAGAAGTTCCCGGACGGAAGATACTGGAATAACCCCAGCAACCCGGATGCCTATACCTATTCCGGATGCGGGAATCATCCCAATCTGAACCACTGCGCACGCGTTCCCATGGGCGTCAATTTTGTAATCGGAACCGGCGCAGTCCTGCTTCCGCGCAACGGCGATTACAATCTGTATCAGTGCGCAGGATTTGCCAGAAAGCTCGCGAAGGATTTCTACGGCATCCCCAACAACAAGGACGGCGTCTGGATGAGAGGCTACTTCAACATGGGCAACATCCAGCTTCGCGTCGGTGACCAGCTCCGTATCGGCGGCACGCACTCTGTCTTCATCACCGATGTGCAGGGCAATACCGTGAAATTTGCAGACTGCAACGCCTTCGGCAACTGCCAGATCCGCTGGGATATCACTGCAACGGTCAATCAGAACACCGGCAGACTGCAGTACTACGATCAGCAGGGCAATCACAACCTGACCATTAACTTTGTGACCCGTCCGGGCATGGCCGGCGATGTCAACGGCGATACCTTCGTCAACAGCCAGGACCGTGATGCAATCCTGTTCATCGCAAACAATGTCTACTCCTTCAACAATGTCCACCCCGATTATGCACGCGAAGCTGCAGACGTGAACAATGACGGCACCGTCACAATGGACGACTGGAACATCGTGAATGCACAGCTCAGTGCGCCGATTCTGCCGAATCAGCGATTCCTGACGCACTCTGCTGCAATGCTGACAAGCAACTACGCTTGGTTCTGATCCGAACCGGCACCGATCATCACTGAAAAACCGGGCATCGTGATTTAGATCACCGATGCCCGGCTTTTTTCGGCCGCACCGCAGAAGGGTTGACAAATCCGCTGAAATGTGCTATGCTTGATGTACAGAAGCTTCCGCGGGCGCATCCTGCCTGCCGGAAAAAAGCGGACATTTCAGACATAAGGAGACAGATATGGCTTCATTTGTTATCACACGCAAAAACAATCCGTTGTTCAGAACAGGGATCTTCCTGATCGTGATCGCGTTATTCGTCGCAGCCATTGAGGTTTATTCCGTGATCCGGACCGTCAGCTACGCCGGAACCTACCAGTCCGACACGACCGGCGTCGTCACCGACTGCGAGGTTTTTCACGAAACAGATAAAAACGGCAGCAGAACCGTTTGCAGCGATATCACAATAAGCTATGAAGCGCTGAACGGTCAGCAGAGAACGATCAGGCGAAAACGTCTCCCGGGCGAATACAAGGTCGGCGAACAGATCGCGCTCAAATGCTCGGAGGATCATCAGAATGCCGTGCTGGAATCCGAAACGCATCATCAGCCGATTTTTCTGATCGCGATGTTTTTCCTTACCGTTCTGTTCGGTCTGACCGGCACACTTCTCATAACCGGGAATTATCATAACCCGTCACACTTCTCGTAACCGGGAATTATCATAACCGCACGCCCCGCCGCAAATGAAAAGCGGCTGACTGTTATTCATGTATGACCCGCCGGAAGGCTTAGTGTATATAGTATAGTAACCGACGCAACCAACAGCGTGTCCCGAAAGGGATGCGCTGTTTTTTTGTGCCAAAACAAAGGAGGTTCAATCATGCCGTCAGGACGAAACAAAGATGCACAGCCGAAGCAGTCACACACGATGCTGGCACCGGACATCACCAAAAGCGGCATTTCCTGGGAAGAAATGGGTATTCTGAGCCAGCTGCTCAATATCCCGGAATGTGACTGCGTTACACCGGAACAAACGCTTTGATGCCGAGGCGTTCCTTGAAAGCTATACCGCGGCAGCGCCCTATGATTATTACGGCGATCCGTATTACGATAAGATATATAAATTCGGCTCCAATGGAGCCCAATTAAATAGAAGCCACGGAGGTGTAAGATGCAGCTATTCGGAAATAAGCTCTGGAACGATGTGACAGACAATCAGCATAAGGCATATTTCGTCATGCAGGAGGACGTATTCCGTACAGTTACGGAACGGCTCGACGCAGAGGGACTGAATCACTATGTCTTTGAACAGAAGGGAACCTATAAAATGGCGGTCAACGATCACGATCTGCGGTATTTCCGCGACGTTATCGGGGATCGCCTGTTGCTGCAAATGGATCGGACTACCACGACGCGCAGCAATACCCCGCAGACTGTGATCGGGCCGACGGAATACCGCAGTATTCAGAATAAGTGGTATTTTACATCGGATATTGATATGGTGCTGAAAATCGCGGAGCATTTGCAGCAGCAAAACGTGCCGTTTTCCGGTCGCGTTTATGACGATCACGCGACCATTACCGTCAGTGCGGAGCATGAAGCTGCCGTTCTGGACATCAATAACCGTGTGCTGACGGAACGCCAGCAACACCGTCATACGGTTTCACAGCACATGATTGTCGGCAGCGTTCCGTATCAGGATATTCAGCAGCCGTTCCATTTTGCTTCACGCATGAAGCCGCAGGAGTTTATGCAGGTCAAGCCGATTCTCGATGCCGCAGAGATCCCGTATTCCGGTATCGTAAAGAATAACGGTATTATCCTGACGGTCGATCAGAGAAATGCACAGCAGTTCGGGATTTTACTGAATGCAGCGCAGACCAAGCAGCAGAGCATCGACGAGCTGAAAGAAGCCGGTTTCTCCGATCATCAAATCGCGCTTATGGATCCGGCTCTTGACCGCTTTGCAGAAGCGAACGACTATGAAAGCATAACATCGTTTGCAGATCCGCGCTTTTCAGACGAGCAGATTCTGTACATCGCGGATGCCGCTGCACGGTATATTATGCAGCCGGAAACTGACCGGCTGTTTGACCGTTCCGGCATTCTTCTGGACATGATTCATTACCGGGATGCTGCGAAAAAGCAGATTTCGTTTGATGAAGCATTCCGCGATACGGCTTATTCTCCGGAACAGCGACAGGCTTTGATCGCGCTCTGCGATACCGGCATCACGCCGGAAACGCTGCGGGACAGCCTTGACGAGAGCTATTCCGTTGAGGAAATGCAGCGGATCGGTGCCTGCTTCCGTGATTCTGACATTGACGGTCTGCTTTGCTTCATGCTTTGTGAACAGCGGGAACCGGCAGAAACACCTTGGAATGTGCAGCGGTGGACACGCAACAGCACCGATGAAGATTTCCGGTATACCGGCTTCGACAAATTTGCAGCAACCGAACAGGAAGCTCTTGACTTCATCACAAGACAGTTTGAACGCTATGAAGATATAAACTGCGTAGGAGAAATCACCGATGCAGTCAACCGGAATTACAATGACAATCACTTCGATTCTGAAAAGGCTCTGAGAGAAGTGCAGGAGCACTATCCAATCGAACGCATTGCGCTGCTGCTGGCGGCAGAAGTGCAGAATGCGGATTGGGACGGACGGTATTCCGGCGATGTGCGTGACTGGTCGCGCAAGGAGCTGAAACTGCATGACGCAGAGGAAATCCGGCTTGCGTCGGAGATCCGGTCATATCCGCATCCCGGTCTGATGAATATGCTTGCGCAGGAAGTCATGGAACAGCAGAATGCGCGTGCAATCGAGGAACCGGAGATTGCAGAGCCGCAGGCAGCAGAACCCGCACCGGCAGCAGAGCAGCCGGTTAAAATCCGTAATACCATGGAGCATCGGATTTTCCTGAGAATGCGCGATCTCTATCCGGAAGTCATCAAGGATGCGCCGACCGCACACAATTACGAGCATTATGAGAATCCGAATGAGGGAACCGGCTATGAGCCGTTTTCGATTCAGCGAATCACAGACTGGAACAACGGTCAGTGCCTCATTTCCATGATGCACACCTATGAGCAGAAAGGCGATCAGATGCGCGATCCGGACATTGTGCTGCGTGTAGATCTGACGCAGCAAACCGCGACCGCGATCAGCTATCAGCAGGACGGGCTGGGCATTTACCGTGAATACCCGGACGGCAGCTACGGTCAGCGCGATACAAACCGCTTTAT
>JAFWQJ010000013.1 GCA_017545185.1 Oscillospiraceae bacterium
AATGAGGAAGACACGCGCAGCGTTGCCGATGTCTGCAGAGAGCCGGCGGCAGGTGTGAGCCGGTGTCATGCAAAGCTGTGTATCCCTTCTGAGCCGGAATGCCGAATTTCAGCGGCGGGAATCATTCTGATATCACGGTGATATCAATTTGAAATCCTGGCAGAATAGTAGGTGTTCACGTGATGCTGCGTTAATGTAAAGGGCTTGTCGGAGCTCACTGAGTGGTGCAACGCAATAGCGGCACAATTTGAGTGGTACCGCGGGTAATCAGGAATGATGCTCGTCTCAAAGAACGATTCTTTGGGACGGGCTTTTTTATTTTTTTGAAAAGGAGAGATTGTGATGAGCGAGCAGACAAAGCAGCCGAATGCCGAGAGCAGAATCAAGGAGGTCGCGGAGCGCATTATGCGGCTGCGCGAGGACCTCGGGATCTCGGTCGAGGAAATGGCTGCGAACACGGACTACTCTGTTGAGGACTACAAAAAGTTTGAAGCGGGTGAAAAGGATTTCAGCTTCACGTTTATTTATAAGTGCGCAAATGTGTTTCATGTGGAGATCGCCGATCTTATGGAGGGCAGCAGCCCGGAGCTGAGCGGCTACACCGTCACCAGAAAGGGCGAGGGCGTTCCGATCGTCCGCAGAGAGGGCTTTGTCTATAACCGGCTGGCCGCGAAGTTCAAGAACAAGACCGTCGAGCCGTTCCATGTTGTGATCCCGTATTCCGAGGAGGCGCTTTCCAAGCCGCTGCACCTCGCGAGCCACGCGGGTCAGGAAATGGACATCGTCCTGAAGGGCACCGTCCGCATGACCGTCGGTTCGCATACCGAGATCCTGCATGAGGGCGACTGCATCTACTACGACAGCTCCATGCCGCATGATGAGGTCGCGCTCGGCGGCGAGGACTGCGAGATATACGCATTCGTTATGGCGCCGCACGGCACGGCGGGGCTTTCGGAATATCATGAGCATGTGGCTGAGTATCATGCGACCAATGTCGATAAGGCAGGCCTGATGCATCCGGTCGCGGAGAAGTTCGTCAACTGTGAAACGAATGAGGAGGGCGTTCTGAGTGCCGTGCACTTTGAGCATCAGGATGAGTTCAATTTCGCATACGATATTGTTGACGCAATGGCGGAAAAATGTCCGGATAAGACCGCAATGATCTATGTGGACCGCGATCACAAGGAACGCCGCTTCACATTCAAGGATATCAAGAAGTTCTCCTGCCAGACGGCAAACTATTTCAAATCGCTCGGCATCAAGAAGGGCGACCGCGTGATGCTCGTGCTGAAGCGGCATTATCAGTTCTGGTTCTCGATCATCGCACTGCACCGCATCGGCGCACTGGTGATTCCCGCTTCCAACATGCTGAAAAAGCATGATTTTGAGTACCGCTTCAACTCTGCGGAGGTTTCCGCGATCGTCTGCACGGCAGACGGCGATGTTGCAAATGAAGTCGATCTTGCACAGGCAAACTGCCCTTCGCTGAAAACGAAAGTGCTGGTCAACGGACAGCGCGAGGGCTGGCACGATTTCAACGCGGAGCTTCCGGCATACAGCACGCATTTTGAGCGCACGCCTGAGACGCCCTGCGGCAAGGATCCGATGCTGATCTTCTTCAGCTCCGGTACATCCGGCAACCCGAAGCTTGTGCTGCACAGCTATCAGTACCCGCTCGGCCACTACGTTACGGCGCGCTACTGGCAGAATGCCGACCCGAACGGCCTGCACTTCACGATCTCCGATACCGGCTGGGGCAAGGCGCTCTGGGGCAAGCTTTACGGTCAGTGGATGTGCGAATCCGCTGTGTTTGTCTATGACTTCGACCGCTTCCACGCGGACGATATCCTGCCGATGTTCAAGAAGTATCATGTCACGAGCTTCTGCGCACCGCCGACCATGTACCGTTTCTTCATCAAGGAGGATCTTGCGAGATACGATCTGTCCTCGCTGAAATATGCCTGTATCGCGGGCGAGGCGCTGAACCCGGAGGTCTTTTATCAGTTCCAGCGCGCGACCGGCATCAAGCTGATGGAGGGCTTCGGTCAGACCGAGACGACGCTTTCCATTGCGAATGTCGTCGGCATGGAGCCGAAGCCGGGCAGCATGGGCAAGCCGAATCCGCAGTACGATGTGCAGGTGCTCCTGCCGGACGGCACGCCTGCGGGCGTCGGTGAGACCGGCGAGATCTGCATCAGGCTGAAGGCGGAGGGCGTTCCCGGACTGGCACTCTGCTACTACGGCGACGAGGAGACGACCGCCGAGACATGGCGCGACGGTTACTATCACACCGGTGATACGGCGTGGGTCGATGAGGACGGCTACTTCTGGTATGTCGGCCGTGTGGACGACGTTATCAAGTCCTCCGGCTACCGCATCGGACCGTTCGAGATCGAGAGCGTGCTCATGGAGCTGCCTTACGTGCTGGAATGCGCGGTCACGGGCGTGCCGGATGAGATCCGCGGTCAGGTCGTCAAGGCGACGATCGTGCTGACAAAGGGCACGACGCCTTCCGACGAGCTGGTCAGGGAGATCCAGGAGTATGTCAAGAAGGGCACGGCGCCTTACAAGTATCCGCGTGTCGTGGAATTTGTCGAGGAGCTGCCCAAGACCGTCGGCAGCGGAAAGATCCGCCGTGCCGCGATCCGCGAAATGGATCTCGCCAAGTACGCGAAATGAGGTATCGCTTCGCGATGTATCCAAAATGGGGCGCTGCCCCAAACCCTGCTGGGGACTAGTCCCCAGACCCCGTTACAAAGTACAAAAGGACGCTGACATAACAGTCGGCGTCCTTTTTCGCATCCGGTCGGGCGTTACGCTGCGACACGCATCCATATCAAAAGTTTTGATCAAACTTTTTCAAAAGTTTGCAGGGTCGAGGGGCAGAGCCCCCGTCGCCGTCCGCAGACGGCGAAACACCCCTATCGTCAGGCGCACCTAGGCGGATCGCAAAGCGATTCGCAGCGCGCATGAAGCATAGCGCTGACGCAAGTCAGCGCGAGCTGAACGCGCGTGCAGGTTTCCAAAGGGCGGCAGCCATTTGGAAAACCAAAACAAATCGCCGATAGGCGATTCCTGAAGCCCGCCGGAAGAAAACCGAAACATAAATATACCGTTCTTAGCTTGTTTTTTCCATGATAATATGCTATAATATATATTGAAGAATTATACAGTCATTCAGGACTGCTTTTCCAGATACAGAGAAACGGTCGTTGTGTCTGACGGCCGATGCCGGGCAATATAGACAAATTACCGGCATACTGCACAGAGAATGTCAAGTTGTTTTGTGCATAACGCTGATTTTGATCGAGGCGCGGGACTTTTTGCTGTCTGAATTGTTTTCTAATCAAAGGACTATCAGGCGGCTGTGCTCATCCCTGCGCATCGTGCCGGAGGGAAGTGAGACAACATGCAGACAGCTGAGCAGAACGATGCGTTTTCCGCACTGTACCGGCAGCATATCCAGACGGTTTACAATATCGCACTGTCATATCTGAAAAATCCTGCCGAGGCTGAGGATGTTGCCTCGGATGTGTTCGTGCAGCTGCTCGAATCCGGCATGACCTTTGCCGACGATACGCAGGCACGCGCATGGCTCATTACCGTAACCAGAAACCGCTGTAAGAATCATCTGAAGCACTGGCTCAGACGAAGGCGTGCTTCCGAGGAGGTGATGGAGCAGATCCCGGTCGAAAGTGCGGCGCCTGAACTCAGGCAGGTGATGGAGGCGGTCTGCCGCCTGCCCGAGCGTTACCGTCTGCCGCTGATGCTCTTTGCGGTGGAGGGCTACTCCGTCAGAGAGACCGCGGAGATCCTGCATCTGAACGAAAGCACCGTGCGCACACGGATCGCCCGTGCGCGTGAGATTATCCGAAAAGAAACGGGGGTGGATGAAGCATGAAAAACGATAACCGGAATCAGAACGATCAGGCTCCGATGATCTATCGCGAGCTCTCGCGGCAGCTTCGTCTGCCCGAACAGCGGATCCGCGAAATGGAACAGCAGATCCGCAGAAAAGCCGGTGAGAAGGAGCACCCTGCCGTGATCCTGCATACCGGCGGTGCACGCAGCATTTCGATGCATAAGCTTGCCCGCAGGGCTGCGCCCGTTGCAGCCTGCGCGCTGCTCGTGCTCACCGGTGCGATCATGCACCGGACCGGCCTGCTGAGACCCTCGGAATACGAGATTGCCGAATCCGAGCCGGAATTTGCTGAGCAGACCGGTGTCTATCTGCAGACCGCCCTGACAACGGATGCAGATGAAACGATCGAAACGGTGACGCAGACCGTGACCGTTTATAACCCGGTTCCTGTTCAGGGCGGGGAGAGCAGCCTGACAGCTGTCCCTGATGTGACGGAACCGCCGCAGACCGCAGCCCTGAATCCTGCAACGATGGAGACCGCCGCGCCGCAGGTCACTGATGTGCCGCGGTCGACTGCCGCACCGCAGACGACCGCCGTGCCGGAGACCGCTCCGCCCGAAACGCAGACGGAGCTGCCTGTCACGACTGAGGCTGTCGATCCGAATGCGCCGCCTGTCGTTGTGGTACAGGAAACGCTCCCGCCGCCGAAGGTCGAGCTCAAGGAACTGAAGGAATCCGTGATCGCTGCGATCGAAGATCAGACCGCACATCCCGGCGATACCATTACTCTGAAGCTTTATTACCTGAAGAGTATCGAGCAGTACGGCTTCCAGTTCTATATCCGGCTGAAAAATCAGAACGGTGCGCCGCTTCCTGAAATCCTGTCGCATTCGTTCCCGATCGTGCATAATGAAAATGTCCGGCTTGAGATGCTGACCTGTAATGACAGGGAACCGGGCGCGTTTACCCTTTCGCAGGCATCATCCGCACCGTACACGATGCCTGCCGGAACGGAGCTGCTGCGGCTGGAGCTGAAGATCCCGGAGGATGTGCCGGCCGGAACGGTCTATGAGCTGGATGACAGCATCGGGGATCAGATTCAGAGCATTGCACGGTCTGATTCGTCAGGACTTCTCGGCGGCGATGATTACATCCATATTGGTAAAATCTATATCGAATAATTCCTGCGAAAAAAACTGAACGGCATTCAGAACCGCAGGAATTGCAAAAAAGCCCTTGACTTTCTTGCAAAAGTATAGTATACTATTGTTGTGTATTATGCATTGCACCGGAAGTCAGGGGCTATTTGTTTGCTGATTTCCGATGGTGTTTTGCGGCAGATGCCGCTGTATGATCTTTTTTTATGTCCCGCAGACCGTGTCAGGGCGGTGCGGTGACTGTCTGATAACGGAAGCGCCGGCGGAAACAGATATACGCGGAAACGGCGGTTCCCCACTCACAAAACTGAATCATCAAACGGCGTATTTCCTGCCGCAGAATCAAATGATAAATACCATACCATTTGAATATGTTAGGAGGAAATCACAGTATGACACTGAGTACCCTCATGCTGGTCGCCGCTCTGAATCCCGGTGCCGCAGTGCTGCTGATTGTCCTTGCACTTGCGATCGGTGCCGCCGCAGGTCTGATGTTCGGTACCAAGCGTGCCAAGCAGGACGTTGATGCGCAGATCCAGAGTGCAGAGGCGCGCGGCGTGTCAAAGGGCATCGAGCAGCGAAAGCGTGACGCGGAGGCTGCGATCGGCAGTGCCGAGAAGGAGGCCGAACGGATCCGCAGCTCCGCTGCAAAGGAAGCAGAGGACCGCAAGAAGGCTGCACTGGTCGAGGCGAAGGACGAAATTTTCAAGCTTCGTACAGAAGCGGAAAATGATATCAAGGTTCGCCGCAGCGAGATGAGCCGCCAGGAACGGCGCATCCAGCAGAAGGAAGAGAATCTCGACAAGAAAACAGAGCATTTTGAGCGCCGCGAGGAGCAGCTGCAGAATAAGCTGCATCAGGCGGACGAGCGTCTCGCAGAGGCGGAGCAGATCAAGAAGGCCGGCACCGAGGAGATCGAGCGCCTGAAGCGCAGCGAGATCGACCTGCTGGAGCGTATCTCCGAGTTTTCCAAGGAGCAGGCGAAGGACTATCTGCTGAAGCAGCTCGATCAGGATCTTGTGCACGAAAAGGCCGTGCGTGTTGCGGCCTACGAACAGCAGGTCAAGAGCAACTGCGAGGACATCGCGAGAAGCCATATCTCCATGGCGATCGCGAAATGTGCGGCAGAGCAGGTCTCGGAGGTCGCGGTCTCCGTTGTGCCGCTGCCGAATGACGAAATGAAGGGCCGCATCATCGGCCGCGAGGGCAGAAACATCCGCTCGATCGAATCCCTGACCGGCGTTGATCTCATCATTGACGATACGCCGGAGGCGATCACCCTTTCCTGCTTCGATCCGGTGCGCCGCGAGGTCGCGCGCATCGCACTCGAAAAGCTGATCGTGGACGGACGCATTCATCCGGCCAGCATCGAGGAAAAGGTCGATAAGGCACGCAGAGAGGTCGAAAAGCGCATCAAGCAGGAGGGCGAGCGCGCCGTCCTGGAAACGAACGTCCACGGGCTCAATCCGGAGCTGATCCGTCTGCTCGGCAGACTGACCTTCCGTACCTCCTACCGCCAGAACGTGCTGAACCACAGCATCGAGGTCGCAACGCTCTCCGGCATCCTTGCTTCGGAGCTCGGACTCGATGCCAATATGGCAAGACGCGCAGGTCTGCTCCACGATATCGGCAAGGCGCTGACCGCCGAGATCGAGGGCTCCCATGTCGCGATCGGCGTGGACGTCTGCCGCAAGTACAAGGAGCCGAATGAGGTCATCCATGCTGTTGAGGCGCACCATAACGATGTGGAGCCGCGTACCGCGATCGCCTGTATCGTACAGGCTGCCGATGCGATCTCCGCGGCAAGACCCGGTGCCCGCAGCGAAAACCTCGAAAGCTACATCAAGCGTCTGCAGAAGCTCGAGGAGATCTGCATGTCCTATGAGGGCGTCGAGAAGTGCTATGCCATGCAGGCAGGCCGTGAGGTCCGCATCATGGTCAAGCCGGAGGTCATTGACGATGAGCGCATGGTGCTCGTTGCAAGAGAGATCGCGCAGCAGATCGAAAATGACATGGAATATCCCGGACAGATCAAGGTCAACCTCATCCGCGAAAGCAGAGCAGTTGACGTTGCAAAGTAAGAAAATTCAATGCGCATGATTCGGCAAAAGGGTCATGCGCATTGCTGTAGAGAGTGATCACTGATATGCCAAAAACAATATTCGGAACAACTGAAAAATCCAATTTCATCCTGAATATGGATCTGGACAAGTACCGTTCAGCCTGCGGAAAGCTTGCGCTGGTCGTCTTCTGGGCGACGGCGCTTTCCCAGCTGCTGAATCACTGGCTGTCCGCCTCGGAGCTGTCGCTTGCGGTGACGCTCGAGGACGGCGGCTTTGCCGGGCTGGTCGTGTACTTCCTGCTGCTGCTCAGAAGGGTCTCGCTGATCTTTTCGCTGACCGGCGTGTTCAGCCTGTTTGCGGTCTTTGCGGGACTGATGCGAAAGCAGTTCTCCAAAGCGACTGCCGTGCCGTATCTGATTCTGCTCGCCTCTATGGTCTGGGCGATGATCTCGCGGCTGTTTTCCTACGATCTGAAGGTCTCGCTGTTCGGCTATCCGGGCAGAGAGGAGGGATGGTTCGCGCTGCTGATTTATGCCGGCATCTTCTTCCTCGGCACGATGCTCCGGAAAAAGGACGACCTTGAGCGCTTCGCGCGCGGGCTGCTGATCTTCGGCATTGTACAGTGTGCGGTCGGCATCCTGCAGGCGGTTCCGTTCATTGACTTCCTGAATGCGAACAAGGGTCTGAGCCCGTACCGCAACATTGAACCGCTGCTTTACTGGAATGTCCGCGTTCCGACCGGTATGGCAAGCAGCCCGGTCACATACGCGATGCTGCTCGGGATGCTCGGTGCGGTCGCAGTTCCGGCGGCGCTGTTCTCTGAAACGAAAAAGACCCGCACGCTCGCGGTGATCTGTGCGGCGCTCTCCGTTGTCATGACGGTCATGACGCATACGGTCGCGGGTGTGACGGCCTGCATCGGCATTCTGCTGCTGACGGCGATCCTGTCTGCGGCGAAGGCGAAGCAGGTGCAGGGCAAAAAGGCTGCGCTGCCTGCGGCTGCCGCTGCGGCACTTATCTGCGGGCTTGCGTGGGCCGCGCTGACGCCTGCGCTGAATCACGCATACTTCCACCCGGATATGAACGAGGCGGGCACGAAGGAAAAGGGTCTGACCTTTGCGGCGTGGGAATCCGGCACGGAGGGCGCACAGATTCCGACCGGCTTAACGCAGAGCTACTCCAGGGACGGAAAGAAGCGGCTCGCGCTCTATGACGGCGGTCTGGTCTTTGATGACGGCTTCTACCGGCTCGATACGGCGGGACCGTATACGCCCGGCAATGGTCCGGAATTTGAGATCTACGATGCGTGCTCCGTGCTCCGCTACTGCTGGAAGCAGGGCATCAAGGCGATTCAGATCGACCCGCTGCTCGGCGTCGGCCCGGACAACTTTGTGTATACGCAGCTGCACCGGAGCCTTGCGGTCTCGGGCAACCCGAACGCGGTCGATAACCCGTACAATGAGTATCTTTATATCGCGGCGACCCGCGGTGTGCCGTCGCTGCTGATGCACATTGCACTGATCGCGGTCTGCTTCGTGCTGCTGTGGAAGCGCAGAAATACGATGAAAAGCTGGGTGCGCATTTCCGCGGCCGGCGCCGTGATCCTCTACTGCGCGGCAGCATTCACGGGCATGTCCGTGCTGAGCGTCGCACCGGTGTTCTGGATGCTGCTCGGCATTCTCGCGGCCGATCCGATGCCGGAGCCTGTTCCGGCCGTGAAGGCGGAAAAGCCCGCAAAGAACAGCAGGAACGCTGCACCGCAAAAGCAGGATGCTGCTGCGGAGAAAAAGCCCGCTGCTCCTGCGCAGAAGCAGAAGAATGCATCCTCCGGCGGGAAACAGAAGAAAAAGAAGAAAAAGTAAGAAAAAGCGGCGGACTGAAACGGTCTGCCGCTTTTTGCCGTATTGGTCAAAATGCAAAATCTTCGTGAAATCTTGCACATACCCCTTGCAATTCAGGCCGCATTTATGGTATAATAGAATGGAGTAAATATGGGGGTGATCGGATTGCGGATCCTCGGCATTGATCCGGGCTATGCAACAGTCGGCTTCGGCATCGTGGATTATCAGGGCATGGACTTCCGGACGGTCGAATACGGCGCGATCCTGACACCTGCACATACGGACTTCGGCGGGCGGCTTGCGCAGATCTTTGCGGATATGAACTATATCCTTGAACATCATACGCCGCAGGCACTAGCGGTCGAAAAGCTCTATTTCAATACGAACAAGACGACCGGTATCATGGTCGCGGAGGCGCGCGGCGTGATTCTGCTCGCTGCCGCACAGCACGGCGTACCGGTGCATGAATATACGCCGCTGCAGGTCAAATCTGCAGTCGTCGGCTACGGCAAGGCGGAGAAGCTGCAGGTCATGGACATGACGCGCAGGATCCTGCATCTGAGCCAGATTCCCAAGCCGGACGACGCGGCGGACGCGCTTGCGCTGGCGATCTGCCACGGACACTGCGCCAAGCCGGACTACTGATGAAACGGAGGGATCCTCTTGATCGACCATATCCGCGGGGTGATCTGCCACAAGGAGCCGAACCTCGTCGTGATCGAATGCGGGGGCGTCGGCTATGCCTGCCGCACCAGCACCCAGACCGCTGCGGCGGCCGGTGCCGTGGAGCACGAAGCGGTGCTCTATACCAGACTGACCGTCCGGGAGGATGAGGTCGCACTGTACGGCTTTTCCACCAGAAGCGAACGGAGCTGCTTCGATCAGCTGACCGGCGTTTCCGGTGTCGGGCCGAAGGCGGCACTCGCGATCCTCTCTGATTTTACGCCCGACCGCTTTGCACTTGCGGTCGCTGCGGGTGACTATAAAACATTCACGAAAACCAAGGGCATCGGGACAAAGACTGCCCAGCGCATCGTACTGGAGCTCAAGGACAAGGTCGCGAAATCCGCGGAGGCTGCGGGTCTGCCGGAGATCCCGGTCATGAACCCGGACAGCGGGAATGTCGCGGAGGCCATGTCCGCGCTGCAGGTGCTCGGCTATTCGCAGGGCGAGGCTGCTTCGGCACTGGCTTCGCTCGATGCGTCTCTGCCGTCCTCGGAGCTGATACGTCTCTCTCTGAGGCAGCTTGGCAGAAATAAGCTCGGCTGAAACGGCGGAGCGATTGTGCGGCGGCTGTGCCGTCTGCACGGAAAAGAGGAGGTTCAGAATGAAACAGAAACTGATTTTTGCGGCAGCGCTGCTCATGCTCTGCACGCCGCTGCTGACCGCATGTGCCGGAAAGAACAAACCGGACGATCCTGCATCCGTCGGGGTGTCGGACGGCAATGCCCAGTCCGGAAAGGACCCCGCGGCGGGCGTCAATGTCAAGGAGGATCCGGCGGATCTCAAGGAAGCGCAAAAGACGCTCGAAAAATTCTTTGACGCGTGCAAGCGGCACAGAAACGATGCGGTCATGGGCTTTTCCAATGTCGAACGCATCCCGGAGTTTTCCGCCGTCTCCGGCGTGAATCTCTCGGCGGAGGAATCACAGAACGCGATCCAGTCCGCGATTGATACATACAGCAATCTCGATGACTACAAGATCGAGACGGGCTCGCTCAACAAGGCCGCGATCGGCACATACGCGGGCTATCTCGCAGAGGCGAAGGAGATCGGCGGTTTTCTCCGCGAAAACGGCGACGGTGCCATTGCCGATGCGGCCGACAAGCTGTTTACCCCGATCGAAAAGATCTATTCCTTCCCGGTCACCGTGACCAGATATGACGCAAGCAATTCCGACAAGATGTATGTCATTCAGACCGCCGAGGGCGAATGGCGCGTCGATCTGGGTCTGCTGCAGGCGATGGTCGATTATATGAGCGTCTCCAAGGTGAAGAACGCCAACGGCGAGGCAAAGCGCGCGGCGGAGGCCGTTAAGTCTGCGGCTTCCGGCAATAAGGAGCTGAACGGCGAGTATCATTTCGACGGCGATCAGCTCGTTTCCGCCGACGGCAAGACCGAGCTTTCCGCTGCTGCAAAGCAGTTCGCGGAGAAGCTGAAGGCGGCTTACGATTTCGGCAGCGACCGCAAGACTGCACACCTGTATCTCCGCTTTGAAAAGGGAGAGCTGAAGGCTGCTGCCGTCCAGAAGGATTTTCAGGAGATCCCTTACTACGGTACATGGCCGGAGGCGGTCGAGGAACACTATATGTACTACTTTGCCAGCATTGACGACGCAATGCTCTATGCGGCAGGCGAATACGAAAACGCCGCACCGTTCTGAGGAACGGGCATTCTCAACAGCGCAGAGAAAAGGAGGATTGTTCCATGAATCTTGACGATTTGCTGAAGGAAGCGATAACCAAGCCGGAGAAGCGCTCGCTGTTTCTCCAGATGCTCATCAAGAGCGATGTCTATGTGATCTGCAAGTATCCTGTCAAGCAGGATGAGGTCAACGGCGGTGTTTCCATGGAGCTGGTGACGACGCAGAATCCTGACGGCGACATCTTTATCCCGTTTTTCACAAGCTACCGTTCGCTGCAGCAGTTCGCAAAGCGTTATGTCAACTGCTATCGGCTGAACTGCCTGCGGCTGTTTGACCTGATCCAGTCTGCGAATGCCGTGCTGAATCCCAATTCCTACGGCAAGGAGTTTTCCTCGCAGGAGATCAAGAGCATCCTCATGGTCGCCAGAAACCTCAATATCCCGGCGATCTCCATGAAGGAGGAGGAGACGATCGAATACCGCAGATGCGAGAAGAATGTCGATCATCTGCTCCGGCCGATCACAAGGTATCTCGCCAAGCAGGCGAATGTCGATGCATGCTATCTTGTTGAGATGATCCGCGGCTGCGAAAAGCCCCAGACGCTGTTCGTCTTTGACATGAGCGGCAATACGCGCAAGCTGTTCTTCCCGCTCTCCAAGTATCTGCAGACCTATACGAAATCCGGCGATTCGCTCGTGTTCATCAGTCTTGAGGAACAGGCTGCGAAGAAGGCCGTTCAGGGCATTGAACCGTTCTATGTCCGCAAAAAGCGTTTCTTTGAACGCTGACCGACAAATCATTTCTGACGTTGAAAGTGAAAGGAGTCTGATGAATCATGCCGCCTCAGGGTCGCCCGACAAGCTCGCATTCTTCCCGTCCGATGAGTTCGCATTCGTCTTCCGGTTCGCACGGAGGAATGCACCATTCCCCGTCTTCGCATCACGGGGGCTTTCACCATAGCCCGCCGCCGCCGCATCACGGGGGATTTCATCACAGTCCGCCCCCGCCGCATCATTACGGCCACAGACCGCCCCGCCCGTATCATTCCTCCGGCGGATACCGCGGCCCGAATGATTACCGCTACGGCGGAAACTCCTGTTTGGGCGGGTGCATCACGCTGTTTTCCTTTATCGCACTGCTGATCTTCATCGGCATGGTCGTCCGCTGGGCGATGAACCGCAATGACAACAAACCGGATCAGCAGCCGGCTTCCGGCTACAGCCAGAGCATTGAGCAGCATGATCCGATCTATGTCACGGCACTCGGCCGCGATGTCGCATGGTCGAAGAAGTATAACTGCTACTATGATAAGGAAACAGACTGCTATTTCTTCCTGAATACGAAGATGAATCCGGAGATCTGGCAGTACTGGTACGAGGGGACTTCCGACAATTACGGCGATTACGGCTGGATGGAGTGGGATGCTCGCGAATCCAAATGGTACGTGCAGACCGGAGAGAAAAAATGGGAGGTTCTCCCGGAGAATCAGATTCAGCCGCATTTCTGGCATTTTGACTGAGTGAAACGCGGCTTTGCCGCAAAATAACAACTTGGTATTTTCTGAAACGAAAGGACATGATACAAATGCCGCCAAGCAGAAAACCGTCCAGCTCGCATTCTTCGCGTCCGTCGAGACCGTCAAGACCTTCGGGCAGTTCGCACCGTTCGTCCTCGCATCACAGCACTCATCACAGCTCGTATCACCACAGCCCGCCGCGTCATTCCGGTTACAGCAGCGGCCATTCCGGAGGCGGTTTCTTCTCGGGCATGATGCTCGGAGGAATCCTCTCCCAGAGAGAGCAGGAACAGAACCGCAGCACGACTGTGATCAATCAGCAGATCATCAATACGCCGCAGCCGAAGATGTACGAATGCCCATACTGCCTCGGCAGAGTGACGGGGACGCCCTCGTCAGACGGGCTGCAGGCACTGACCTGCCCCAACTGCGGCGGTGTGTTATCGGAAAGCAATGCGATTGTACAGCCGCAGCCTGTGCAGCAGACCTATTCACAGCAGCAGAGCTATGGCGCATCGCCGGATGCCGGCAGCTTCGCATACACGAATCGGTCTTCGCACGGCAGTCAGCTGAAATCCTGCTCCGGAATAATACTTGTAATCGGGCTCATGTGCGGAACCGCCCTGGTGCTGTTTAACGTACTCGGCGGCAAGCAGCTGGAGAACGTGCATAATGATTACAACAACGGCTATTACGAGGACTACGACGGCGGATATGCAGACCATGAGGACAGCATTTACGTTGAAGAACTCGGCAGGACATGCTACTGGGACGAGGAATATCAGTGCTACTACGACAGCGACACGGAATGCTATTTCTTTGAGAACTATGACATGGATCCGCCGGTCTGGCAGTACTGGTTCGAGGGCGTTTCCTCCGATTACGGCTCTGATTACGGCTGGCTGGAGTGGGACTACAACGAGAACTGCTGGTATGTCCAGAAGGGCAGGAACACATGGGTCAAGCTGCCGGAGAGCAAATATACCGAATGGCTCTGGCATTTTGACTGATACAGAAACTCGCGATCGGAGATAAGCAAAACATGATTCAAACTGGAAATCCCGTGTTTGAGGAGGACGAGGGCAGACTCGCCAGCCCGGAGGTCATTCCGGCGGACGGCGATCTGGAGCTCTCGCTCCGGCCGAAAACCTTGCAGGATTATATCGGGCAGGATCAGGTCAAGCAGAATCTTGCGGTGTATATCGAAGCGGCCAGACGCCGCGGCGAACCGCTCGATCATGTGCTGCTTTACGGCCCGCCCGGACTCGGCAAGACCACGCTTTCCGGCATCATTGCGCATGAGCTGGGCGTGAATCTCCGGGTCACATCCGGCCCCGCGATCGAAAAGCCCGGCGATCTTGCCGCGCTGCTGACGAATCTCGGCAGGGGCGATGTGCTCTTTGTGGACGAGATCCACCGGCTGTCCCGCGCCGTCGAGGAGATCCTCTATCCCGCACTCGAGGACAGAGCGCTCGATATCATGATCGGCAAGGGTCCCTCTGCGCGGTCGATCCGCGTGGATCTGCAGCCGTTCACGCTCGTCGGCGCGACCACGAGAGCCGGACAGCTCTCCGCACCGCTCCGCGACCGCTTCGGCATCGTGCAGAGACTGGAGCTCTATACGCCGGAGCAGCTCTGCGATATCATCCGCAGAAGCGCGATGCTGCTTGACATTCCCTGTGAGGCAGACGGCGCGATGGAGCTTGCAAGACGCTCCCGCGGAACGCCGAGAATCGCGAACAGACTGCTCCGCAGAGTGCGCGATTTTGCCGATGTGCTCGGCTCCGGCGTCATCGACGTCAAGACGACCCGCGAGGCACTTGAACGGCTCGAGATCGACGAGCTGGGGCTTGATAAGCTTGACCACAGAATGCTCGACATGATGATCCGCGGCTATCACGGCGGACCGGTCGGGCTTGAAACACTGGCTTCCGCGATCGGTGAGGAGGCCGTCACGCTGGAGGATGTCTGCGAGCCGTATCTGATGCAGCTCGGGATGCTCGCCCGCACGCCGCGCGGCAGATGCGCGACGCAGCTTGCCTATGAGCATCTCGGATATCCGGTCGGCGACAATGTAATGGGACAGCAGTATTCGCTGTCCGATATGATGTGATCTCTCTGATTCTGAGGAACAGGAGGGGACTATGAGCTTCTTCTCTCGCAGCAATTTCAGATACAATCAGAAGATACCGCTTCCGGAGGGCCTGATCAACGGTCAGGCACTGGGGGCGGTATCCGGTATGAAATTCGGGCTTTCCAACATGAGCCGCAGCGGGTGCGAGGTCATTGCGGTCTATAACGCGCTGCTGCTGCATCATAAGAAGGTGCCCTTTCAGGAGATCGCGAAATATATGGAGCGCTTCCGCGTGCTGCTCGGATTCTGGGGCACGAATTTCTATGTGCTCGGGCACTGCCTGAAGCATTACGGACTGCCCGCACAGCGCGTCAGAAAGCCGGAGGTGGCCGAACAGGCACTCCGCTCCGGAAAGACCGTCGTGTATGTCTACTGGTGCGGCAAACGGTACCGTTCGTCCGTGCATACGGTCTGCCTGCGCAGGCACGGCGACCATATCCATGTGTATAATGCGTATAACAGATGCGGTCATGTCTATACCGCAAAATATGAGGATTATCTGCAAAAAAGCAGGATGATCTTCGGCTATATCATCGGGGAGCCGTCTCAGGGACACTGAGCTGCACCCCGGATCAAGAGGTGAACCGAAATGAGCAGATTTCTGCGCCCGGAGGGGCTGCGCGGCGTCGCGATCACGGAGATCAGCTGCGAGCTGATGCTGCGGCTCGGCAGGGCGGCTGCACAGGCCGTCGGCAGGAGCAGCAATCATCCGCCGGTGTTTTATATTTCCCATGACCCGCGCCGTTCCGCGGAGGCGCTGGAGGCTGCGCTCTGCGCGGGGATCTGCGCGGGCGGCGGCATTGCCCATGTGCTCGGCGTGGTGCCGTCCTCCGGCATGGCGATGATGCTTGCCGCGGAGGACGCCGAATGCGGCATCGCACTGACCGGCGGCGATCTGCCGTTTGAGTCGATCTGCGTGCGGCTGTACTCGAAAACCGGCGCGCCGATGTCGCCGGAGCTGCTGGATGCGATCTCCGCGCTGCTGCCCTCGACGGCGGCACTCCCGCTGAAATCGCATCAGAACTGCGGGCTCATCTCCCGGCAGACCGATACTGCAAAACGGTATCTGAGACTGCTGGCGGCAAGGCTCAACACGCCTGCCAATCTGACGCGGGGCAAAAAGCTCCGCATCGCGCTGGACTGCGCAAACGGCTCCGTCAGCGGCTATGCCGAGGCACTGTTCCGGCATCTCGGCGCAGAGGTGCTGCTGATGAACTATACGCCCGACGGCATCAACATCAACCGGGAATGCGGCGTGCAGTCCATGGAGCCGCTGATCGAATTTGTCAAGGATTACAACTGTGACGCCGGCTTTGCCTTTGACGGCGACGGCGGCCGCTGCCTTGCAGTCGATGAATCCGGCGAGCTGCTCAACGGCGACCGGATGCTCGCGATCCTCTGTGAGGATAAGCTGGAGCAGCAGAAGCAGTCAAACGGCAGTATGCCGAATGTGATGCAGCGCGGCGTCGCGGCGACCGTCATGTCGAATCTCGGCTTCCTGCGCTATGCGAAGGAGCGGGTCATTCCCGTGCATATCACGCAGCCTGCACCGCAGTTCGTGCTTGACAAGATGCACAATTTCGGGCTGGCCTTCGGCGGGGACGGCTCCGGCTATCTCTATTTTGACGATGCACCGGCACCGGACGGTCTGCTGACTGCCGCGAGGATCCTGCAGGTCATGCAGCGGACGGGCAAGCCGCTCAGCGTGCTTTCTTCCGTCATGGAGCACGATCCGCAGGTCGCGGTCTCCGTGCGCATCCCGCCCTACTGGCGCGAGATCTGGAAGAATGACCCGCAGATCACGCGGTTCATTGCCGCCTGCGAGGATGAGCTCGGCACCGAGGGACGCATTCTGGTCAGAGAGCGCAGAGACGACGCCTCGATCCGCATTATGCTGGAGGGCAGAGATTTCCGCCGCATCAACAACTATGCGTTTGCGATCGAGGAAGCGATCAAATCGCGGACGAAATAACCGCGCGGCAGATACGCTGCGCCGAAAATACCGTTTGGAGTGCTTATGCAGATATGAGAATTGCGGAACACTGGGCGGATTACCGCCTGATTGATACGAAATCCGGCGAACGGCTGGAACGCTGGGGCAATGTCACGCTGATCCGTCCCGACCCGCAGGTCATCTGGCAGACACCGCCGCTGACCGACCTCTGGAACCATGCGGACGGGCATTATCACCGCTCGAAATCGGGCGGCGGACAGTGGGAATACGCCAAAAAGCCGCCCGAGAGCTGGCAGATCCGCTACGGAGAACTGCGGTTCATCGTCCGGCCGACCGGGTTCAAGCATACGGGACTGTTCCCGGAGCAGGCGGTCAACTGGGACTGGATGACGGAGAAGATCCGGAGCGCGGGCAGACCGGTCCGCGTGCTGAACCTCTTTGCCTATACCGGCGGCGCGACGCTGGCCTGTGCCGCAGCAGGTGCAGAGGTCTGCCATGTGGACGCGGCGAAGGGCATGGTACAGTGGGCGCGTGAGAACGCGGCGGCCTCGGAGCTGACCGGAAAGCCGATCCGCTGGATCGTGGACGACTGCGAGAAATTTATCCGCAGAGAGGCGCGCCGCGGCAAGACATACGATGCGATCATCATGGATCCGCCGAGCTACGGGCGCGGCCCCGGCGGCGAGATCTGGAAGCTCGAAAACAGCATTTATCCGCTGGTGGAAGCCTGTCTCGATATCCTCTCGGACAAGCCGCTGTTCTTTCTGCTCAACAGCTATACGACGGGGCTTTCGCCGTCGGTCATGGGCTATCTGCTGCACAGCCTGATCGTGCCGAAGTTCGGCGGCGAGGTCTCCGCGGACGAGATCGGTCTGCCGGTCGAGCTCGCAAAGGCGGCACTCCCATGCGGTGCGACGGCAATCTGGCAGGCCGGCAGCGGTGACAGTCTGAATGAGAATCGCGCACAGGGAACATGAATATTACGGTCAGAAGATTTGAGAAAGCGGATGCCGGAGTGGTCTCTGCGGCCGTCTGTGAGACGGTCAGGGTCAGCAATGCAAAGGATTATCCGCCGGAATATATTGATGTGCTGATCGCGCAGCACAGCCCGGAAGTGATCGCGGAGCGCGCAGAGCAGGGGCACATGTATGTTGCCTGCGACGGTGACAGGATCATCGGCACGGGCACGATCACAGGATACTGGGGCAGCACGACCGAGAGCATTCTGCTGACGATCTTTGTGCTGCCGGAATATCAGGGCAAGGGCGTCGGGCGGCGGATCATCGAAACGCTCGAACAGGACGAATACGGAAAGCGGGCGAACCGCATCGAGATCCCTGCCTCGCTGACCGGCGTGCATTTTTACCGGCATCTCGGTTATGATTATAAGGACGGCATCACGGAGCCGGAGGACGGCGTGATGTACCGGCTGGAGAAGCGGAAACCCGTCACAGACTGAACGGAGGCGCTTATGAAACGGATCGCAGTGGTCACCGGCGCGAGCAGCGGGCTCGGCAGGGAATTTGTAAAGCTCCTTGAACAAGAGCAGGGGATTCAGGAAATATGGCTGATTGCGCGGAGCAAAGACAAACTCTCCGAAATGGCGCAGAAAAGCGGCGGACGCATGAGAGCCGTGCCGCTGGATCTCTCCGTGCACGAGAATATTCAGAAGCTCGGTGAGCTGCTGAAAGCGGAGCAGGTCTCCGTCCGGTATCTGGTCAACAACGCCGGATACGGCAAATTCGGCGCGTACAGCGACCTTTCCGCGGAGCAGTCCCGCAATATGATCGACCTCAATATCAGCGGCGTTGTGGAGACGGGGCTTGTCTGCCTGCCGTCCATGCACCGCGGCAGCCGCATCCTGAATATTGCGTCGCTGGCGTCAACCGCGCCGCTGCCGTATCTCAATATCTATGCGGCGACCAAGGCGTTCGTGCGGAATTATTCCCGCGCGCTGAACATCGAACTGAAGCCGCGCGGCATCTCCGTGACGGCGGTCTGTCCCGGCTGGATGGACACCGGCTTTATCGCGAATGCGCAGACCGGCGCGAAGGATTCGCCGACCGTCTTTGCGGCGATCACCAAGCCGGATGTCGTGGCGGCGAAAGCGCTCCGCGATGCGAAATGCGGCAGGGAGCTTTCCGTTTACGGCATATTCCCGAAGCTGACCTACGCAGCCGCGAAGCTCCTGCCGCAGCAGTTTATCATGCGGTCATGGATGATGATGCAGAATATGAAATCAAGGTGACAGAATGCAATACAAAATTGTAGATATGGAAACCTACTACCGGCGCGGGGTGTTCCGGCATTTTTCGCAGGACTGCAAATGCTCCGTGTCGGTCACAAGCCGCGTGGATGTGACTGCGCTAAAGCAGTTCTCCAAAGCAACCGGCACAAGCTTTTACCTCAATTTTCTGTATGTCCTGAGCCGCGCGCTCAATGCAAGGGAGGATTACCGCCTTGCATGGGACTGGCAGAATGAACGCCTGCTGCTCTGGGATCAGATCAACCCGACGCAGTATGTGTTCCATGAAGATACCGAGACCTTTACGCTGGCCTATACCGAATATGACCCGGATTACGGCACGTTTTATGCGCGGGCACTGGCCGATCTGAATGCGGCAAAGGCTTCGCGGGAATACGGCCTTGACGAGGCGAATCACCCGAACTGGTTTGACGCGTCCTGCGTGCCGTGGCTGAACTACGACGCGCTGCATGTGGAACTGCCGGACGGGTATCTCTACTTCAATCCGATTATCAACTGGGGCGCGTACCGCGAGGAACACGGCAGACTGATGATGCCGGTCACGGTGCGGCTGAATCATGCCGCCGCGGACGGGTATCAGATCGCGCGGGTGTACAAGCTGCTCGAAGAAGAAATGCACGCGCTCTGCGGGGCGGTTTGACAGGGAACATAACAGGGAGAAAACAATGGATATCCTTGAAACGATACAGCAAAAGCTCGATGAGATCGGGAAAACCGAAAACGTCCGGATCCTGCACGCCGTTGAATCCGGCAGCCGTGCATGGGGCTTTGCCTCGCCGGACAGCGATTACGATGTGCGGTTCATCTACGTCCGCACGGAGGAGGATTATCTGAAGCTCGGCAGGCAGCGCGACGTCATTGAGTGGCAGCTTGACGAGACACTCGATATCAACGGCTGGGACTTGCAGAAGGCGCTGCGCCTGCTGCACGGCTCCAACCCGACGCTGTTTGAGTGGTGCGGCTCTCCGGTCGTATACCGCACAACGGACTACTGGGAGCGGGTCTGCCGCGCAGCGGAGACGTATTTCTCCGAAAGAGCGGGCTTTCTGCATTATCTGAGTATGGCAAAGCACAATTATCATGCATATCTGACGGGCGAGACCGTCCGCCTGAAAAAATACTTATATGTGCTGCGTCCGGTGCTGGCTGCGCGCTGGATCCTCACCAAGCACAGCATACCGCCGGTCGCATTTGCCGAGCTGAAAGCTGCAATGCTCCCTGCGGATATGGAGCAGCCGGTCGCGGCGCTGCTGGAACGCAAAATGCATACGCCGGAAGCCGGTGCAGAACCGCGCCTGCCCGAACTGCATGATTATCTCGAACGCAGTCTGACGGCGCTGGAGCAGGAAGCCGCAAAGCTCCCTGCCGCGCCTGAAAAGGACTGGGCGCTGCTCGATAAACTGTTTCTGGAGGCTGTGCGTTCAGACGGCTGAGATCGTGAATCATAGATTGCGGGTTCCGCCCGCTTGGAGATTGATTGAATGGAATCTTTGATCAAGATTGACAATGTCCGGTTTTCCTATCAGAACACGGAGGAGCCGGAAAAGCAGACCGAGGTGCTCAAGGGCATCTCACTGGAATTTGAACACGGCGAGCTGGTCGCGGTGCTGGGGCATAACGGCTCCGGCAAATCGACCATGGCAAAGCTCCTGAACGCGATTTTGCTGCCCACGGAGGGCACGGTCACGGTCGCGGGCATGGACACGAAGGACGAGGACAAGCTGCTCGATATCCGGCAGCATGTCGGCATGGTGTTCCAGAATCCCGATAACCAGATCGTTGCGACGATCGTTGAGGAGGATGTGGCGTTCGGGCTCGAAAATCTCGGCGTCCCGACGGACGAGATGCGCGCGCGCGTCGATCAGGCGCTCCATGCCGTCGGAATGTACGAGTTCCGCGAGCACGCCCCGCATCAGCTTTCCGGCGGTCAGAAGCAGCGCGTCGCGATCGCGGGCATCATCGCCATGCGCCCGGACTGCATCGTGCTGGACGAGCCGACTGCGATGCTCGACCCGCAGGGCAGAAAAGAGGTCATGCGGACGATCAGGCTGCTGAACCGCGATTACGGCATCACGGTCATTCTCATTACGCATGAAATGGACGAGGCCGCACAGTGCGACCGCGTCATCGTGATCGACCACGGTACCGTGCACATGGATGCGCCGCCGGAGAAGGTTTTTTCGCATGTGCAGGAGATGCGTGAGCTGGGGCTCGATGTCCCGCAGCCGACCGAGCTCTGCGACCTGCTGCGGCAGGCAGGCTATGACCTCGACCCCGAGATCATGACGCCGGAGGCCGCTGCGGATGCGATCGCGAAGCTGATGCAGTCTGCAAACAAATAACCTGTACCCTTTGATTGCGCGGGCAGTACCCGCCGGAAAGGAATCTGATTCAATGCCGATCCTTGAAGCAAAAGATCTTACCTATACATACAGCATCGGCTCGCCGTTTGAGAAAACCGCGGTCGATCATATCAATCTGCAGATCGAGCAGGGGGAGTTCGTCGGGATCATCGGGCATACCGGCTCCGGCAAATCCACGCTCATGCAGATGATGAACGGCCTTCTGAAACCGACCGCAGGCACCGTTCTGCTGGACGGAAAGGATATCTGGGAGAAGGACGCCGACCGCAGAAGCGTGCGCTTTCAGGTCGGGCTGGTGTTCCAGTATCCCGAATATCAGCTGTTTGAGGAGACCGTTTATAAAGATATTGCATTCGGGCCGAAGAACATGGGGCTCGACGAAAAGGAGATCGACCGCAGAGTGCGCGAGACCGCCGAGGCCGTCGGGCTGAGAGAGGAGCTGCTCGAAAAGGCGCCCTACGCGCTCTCCGGCGGACAGAAGCGCAGAGTCGCGATCGCGGGCGTTATGGCCATGGAGCCGCGTGTGCTGATCCTCGACGAGCCGACTGCCGGACTTGACCCAAAGGGCAGAACGAAGATCCTCTCGCAGCTGCGCGAATACCATAAGCGCACCGGCTGCACGGTCATGCTGGTTTCCCACAGCATGGAGGATGTTGCAAAATATGTCTCCAGGCTGCTGGTGCTCTCCCATGCAAAGGTCGTCTGCTATGACACGCCTGCAAATGTCTTTGCAAGGGGCGACGAGCTCGAAAAAATGGGGCTCGCGCTGCCGCAGATCACGCGGGTGTTCCGTCTGCTCAGAGACCGCGGCATCACATTCCCGGATGAGGTCTACACCGTGAACTACGGCGCAGAGCTGCTGCGGGCAAGGCTGGAGGGGAGGGCGCCGCAATGCTGAAGGATATCACGCTCGGACAGTATTTCCCCATGGACAGCGTCGTCCACAAAATGGATGCGCGCTATAAGATCATCATTACGATGCTCTTTCTTGTGATGCTGTTCTGGGGACAGCATCTCACGGCGCTGATCGCCGGCGTGATCTTTGTCGTGATCGCGACGGTGCTTTCCAAGATCCCGCCGAAAATGGTCATCAAGAGCCTGAAGCCGATCGTCCCGATCCTTGTGATCACCGGTCTGCTGAATCTGTTTATGCTGGACGGCGGCGCGACGCTGTTTCAGTGGAAGTTCCTCAAAATCACCGAGCAGGGCGTGCAGACCTCTGTGTTCATGCTCGTTCGGATATGCCTGCTGATCGCGGGTACCTCGCTGCTGACCTATACGACCTCGCCGATCGTCCTGACCGACGCGATCGAATCGCTGCTGTCGCCGCTCAAAAAGCTGAATATGCCGGTGCATGAGCTCGCCATGATGATGACGATCGCGCTGCGGTTCATCCCGACGCTGATCGAGGAGACCGACAAGATCATGTCCGCGCAGAAGGCGCGCGGCGCCGATCTCGAAAGCGGCAGCATTTTCCAGCGCGCCCATGCGCTCGTGCCGATTTTGATCCCGCTGTTTGTGTCGGCGTTCCGGCGTGCGGAGGAACTGGCACTTGCAATGGAATGCCGCTGCTATCACGGCGGCGAGGGCAGAACGCGGCTCCGCGTACTGAAAAGCGGGATGCGTGACTACATCGCGCTCGGCCTGATGATCCTGATGCTGGCGGCTGTCATCGTGCTGAACGCCGTGCTCTACTGATCGGAGGCACGAATGCGGACACTGAAAATGACGATCGCTTACCGCGGTACGCGCTACCACGGATTCCAGCGGCAGCCGAATGCCGTGACGGTGCAGGGCGAGCTCGAACGGCAGCTTTCCCGCGTGCTGAACGGCCCGGTGACTGTCTACGGCTGCTCGCGGACGGATACCGGCGTTCATGCAAATGCCTTTGTGCTGCATCTGCATACGGAGCGGGAGATCCGCTGCAAGAATCTGGTGCGGGCAATGAACGGCTATCTGCCGGACGACATTTCCGTGCTGGCCTGCGAGGATACCGCCGCGGATTTCCATGCGCGGTTTGACTGCAAGGGCAAGGAATACCTCTACCGTATCCACAATCACGAGAGCAAGAACCCGTTTCAGACCGACCTCGCGTTCCACTACCGGCGCCCGCTCGATACCGAGCTGATCCGGTATGCAGCGGGGTTCATGGTCGGGCGGCACGATTTCCACAGCTTCTGTGCGCAGGCGGCGCCGGAAGCCGACTGCATCCGCACGATCTACCGGACGGATGTGCAGCGTTCGGGCGATGCCGTGGAGATCCGCATCCGCGGGGACGGCTTCCTCTATAATATGGTGCGCATTTTTGTCGGCACGCTGCTCGATATCAATGAAGGCGTGTTCCCGCCGGACGCGATGACAGAGATCATCGAAGCGAAAAACCGTCTTGCCGCCGGCAGGACTGCAATGGCGCACGGGCTTTATCTCGATCAGGTTTTTTACGATGCGGCAGATTTAGAAAGAATATGATCCTGCCGTTCTGCGAAAGAAGGGAATGCAATGAAACCGCACAGACCGAAAACCGCAAAGCCGAAAAAACAGAAGGCGCCGCGGGATATCTATGCGATGCGCAAGCGGAAAAAGCGCAAAAAGGTACTGATCCAGTGTATCTGGATGCTGCTGCTTTCCATGACGATCCTGATCCTCTATCAGAGGCGGGATTCGTGGATCCCGAAGCTGGAGACCATGGGAATGCGGCATCAGGCGAACCGGCAGGGCACGAACACGGGCAGGGACGGCAATTTCCCGATCGACATGTACGGCAGCCGGGATTATCAGGTCGGGCAGGCCGGCGGCAGGCTGCTGGTGCTGAGTGACTCCGACCTCTATATCTACGAGACGGACGGCACGCTGCTCTCGTCCAGACAGCATGCCTACGGCAGCGCCATGCTCCGGACAGAGGGCGAATATGCGCTGGTGTATGAATACGGCGGCACGAGCTTCCGGCTTGAGACGCCTGCCAAAATGCGCTACGAGAAAAAAACAGCCGACCCGATCATTTTCGGGCGCGTTTCCGCGGACGGAACGGTCGCGCTGGTGACCGGCTCGGACAGCTGTTCGTGCAGGCTGCTGGTATTCAACGTGAAGGGACAGCAGTTCTATGAGCGCGACTGCGTGGAGCGCATCACGGATGTTTCGTTCCATGCGGGCGGCACCGGCTGCTATGCCGTCAGCACGGATGAAGCCGAGGGAAGCCTCTATTCTGTGCTCCATTCGTACAGTTTTTCGCAGAAGGAAGATCTTTGGGCAAGTCAACCCCTTGACATGCTCGCGATTTCGGTATATAATACAGAGGACGGGTCTGTGTTTTTGCTTGGAGATATACAGTGCTGCTGGTTCAGTCCGGAGGGCGTGCAGACCGGAAGCTATGTCTATCCGGATGCGCTGAAAACCGCTGCGTTTGCAGACGGGACGGCTTCGCTGGTGCTGACGAATCAGGAGCAGCGCACGGAATCTGTCGTCATTCTCGGCATGGACGGAAAGCCGCCCGCTGTACGGGATTACGAACGCACTGTCAAGGCAATCGGCATCCGGCCGGAGGACGGCAGGGTGACCGTTATGCTGCGCAATCAGATCGAGGTGCTGAATACGGCCGCGGGACTGGTCGGAACGGCACCGGTGCAGGAAAGCTGCGACGGCTTTGCGCGCGTCGGCGGATATCTGTTTCTGCTCGGGTATGACCGCATCGGACGGATGGAGGATCCGGGCTTCTGATCCTTGGGGGGATCATCACTTTTATTTTTCGGAAAGAGCGCAGCAGAGGGATGAAAAAACTGCTCGCGGGGAGGATTGTTACATGGGCTGGATTTTAGACATACTTGTTGTACTGATTGTCGGATATGTCATTTACTCAAACGCGAAGCGCGGCTTCAGCAAGGTGCTCGCGTTCGGTATCGGCTATCTCGTGATGACCGTGCTGGCTTCGGTCGTTGCGGCGGCTGCTGCGCCTGCATTCTATGACGGCGTGGCGCGGGATTCCAATATCAACGCACTGAAAACCGCCAATGCACATATCAAGTTCGAGCGGGTCTATGCGGATCTGATCAATGTGCAGAATTACGGCTTTACCGCGACGGAAAAGGGCGTGGAGCGTGTTCTGAAGAATTATGACGGCGGCCCGTTTGACGACCGTTTGTATCAGTACGTACTTTCCAATACCGTGGATGCAGGCGTGAAAAGGGAGCAGTTCCGGACGCTTGTGCTCAATACCTTTATCGAAAGCTACGGCAAGGAGCTCGGCGAGCGCGTGCCGGAGTATGTCATTGCGTCGTTTGAGAGCAACGCGAAGGAGGATCCGGAGATCCCGCGTGAGATCATGCGTACATACTACGATACCAGAAAAAGCGACGATGCCCGTGCGGAGCTGATCGAAAAGAAGTTCAGCGAGTCCGCAACGACGGAGGTGCTCCAGATCTTCATGTATCTGATCCTGTTCTCCGTGTTCATGGTGCTGGCGGCTCTGATCGCGACGATGCTGCAGGATAAGATCTTCTTCAATATCACCCGCGGCGCGGAAAAGGTCATGGGCGGCATGATCGGTCTGCTGGAGGCAGGCAGCCTGCTCGTGCTGCTGACGCTGATCGTCCGGCTGATCGTGGTGCTCGGTGCCGGAAAGTTCATGTTCTTCAATGATGATGAGCTGAACAATACCTTTATCTTCTCGTTCTTATATCGCAATCTCCGCATTTTACTGTAACATGAATTGCTGCACCTCTGCCGTTCTGTGCGGCAGGGGCGCAGTTCTCACATAACAGAAATAGGTTTTTAGACAACAGAAAGGAGTGTGTCCCCCGCCGGGGATCGCAGCAAATGGTTTTATGCAGTCAGTGTAAGAAGCGGCCGGCTGTGGTGTTCATCACCAGTATGCACGGTTCTGAAAAGCGCAACGAGGGCCTCTGCCTTGTCTGCGCCAAGAAAATGAATATCCCGCAGGTTGCGGAATATATGGAGCACATGGGCATCACGGATGACGACATCGAGCAGATGAGCGAACAGATGATGGATATCATGGGCGACGACGACGAAAACTTCGAGATGGGCGGCGCAAGTACGCTGCCGAATTTTATTCAGCGGCTCTTTACCGATCACCCGCTTTCCTCCTCCGATTCCGAGAAGCCGGAAAAGGAGAAGGAGCCGAAAAAGGAAAAGCCCGCGAGCAGTGATCCCTTTGCGCAGCGTCCCTCCGGCAAGGCCGACGACAATAAGCGCAAAAAAAAGGAGCGCAAAAAGGAGCTCAAGTATCTCGACAGCTACTGCACGAATCTCAGCAAGCGCGCCGAGGACGGCCTCATGGACGGCGTCATCGGGCGTGATACCGAGATCGCGCGCGTCATTCAGATCCTTTCGCGCAGACAGAAGAACAACCCCTGCCTGATCGGTGAACCGGGCGTCGGCAAGACCGCCGTCGCCGAGGGCATCGCACTGCGGATCGCATCCGGCGATGTGCCGTTCCACCTCAAGGATAAGAAGATCTATCTGCTCGATATGACCGCACTGGTCGCCGGTACGCAGTTCCGCGGACAGTTCGAGAGCCGCGTCAAGGGGCTCGTCGAGGAGGTCAAGGAGCAGGGGAATGTCATCCTGTTCATTGACGAGGTGCACAGTCTGGTCGGTGCAGGCGATTCCGAGGGCTCGATGAATGCCGCGAATATCCTGAAGCCGGCGCTCTCCCGCGGCGAGGTGCAGGTCATCGGTGCGACGACCTTTACCGAGTACCGCAAGTATATCGAAAAGGACGGCGCGCTCGAACGCCGCTTCCAGCCGGTCAAGGTCGATGAACCGACCATTGAGGATACCGTTGAGATCCTGAAGGGCGTTGCAAAGTATTACGAGTCCTTCCACCGCGTCAAAATCTCCCCGGCGATGCTGCGGCTCTGTGCCGTGCTCTCCGAGCGCTATATCACCGACCGCTTCCTGCCGGATAAGGCGATCGACCTGCTGGATGAAAGCTGCGCGTATGTCAGCATCAAGCATCCGGAGCTGACCGAAATGGAGCAGCTCATGTCCGCGATCGCGGAAAAGCAGGAGGAGATCGAGGCGATCGAAAGCGACACGAACCCGGATTATCAGCTGCTGGCCGAGCGCAAGGGCGAAATGATCCGCATGAAAGCGCGGAAGGATGAGCTGAATGCGAATCCGGTCGAGGTACAGGTCGAGGCAGGCGATCTCGCGCATGTCATCGAGATCTGGACGGGGATCCCCGCGAACAAGATCGAGGAATCCGAATACGCAAAGCTGCGCGATCTCGAAGCACATCTCAGCGAGCATATCATCGGACAGGAGGAAGCGATCTCCGCACTGGCACGCGCGATCAAGCGCAGCCGCATCCAGATGTCCGCAAGACGCAGACCCGCTTCGTTCATCTTCGTCGGCCCGACCGGCGTCGG
>JAFWQJ010000094.1 GCA_017545185.1 Oscillospiraceae bacterium
CGAAGTGCATAAGATGCTCGAATACTACGGCAAATCCGATCACTGCGAGGAAACGCGCTTATGGTATGACGGGTATCAGTTCGGCTTGACGGAGGTCTATAATCCGTGGGATGTGCTGAACCATTGCTTTGAGCTGATTACCAATCCCTATGCGCAGCCGAGAGCCTACTGGATCAATACGAGCGGCAACGATATTGTCCGCAGCCTGATTACCAAAGCGAAAGCGACCACCAAAGGCGAGATAGAGCGCCTGATTGCGGGAGAATCTATCCGCAAAAAGCTGAATCTGGAGCTGACCTATCGTGAGCTTGAAGACTCCGTCGAGAACATCTGGAGCGTGCTGTATACGACCGGTTATCTGACGAAAAACGGCATCCCCGACGGCGACTGGTTCAATCTGGTGATCCCGAACGAGGGCATCCGCAAAATATTCAAAGACCAGATCTATGAATGGTTCCGCGAGTATGCCGGACAGGATACTTCCCTTCTGGATCGGTTCTGCCTTGCATTCCGGAACGGCGATGCTGCTGAAGCAGAAAAGCTGTTTACCGATTATCTCAAGCGTGTTATCAGCATTCGTGACAACAATGCGCCGACCGCGAAGAAGGAGAACTTCTATCACGGCATTCTGCTCGGTCTGTTCAGCCATATGGAAGACTGGTATGTGCGCTCCAACGTGGAATCCGGCGACGGATACAGCGATATTCTGATCGAGATTCCGGAGGAGGAGATCGGCATCGTGATCGAGGTCAAGTTCGGCGAAGATGCCGATATGGAGACCGGCTGCCGCAATGCGCTTGCACAGATCGAACGGCTGCATTATGAGGATACCCTGCTCGATGACGGCATGACAGCCGTATTGAAATACGGTATTTCCTGCTACAAAAAGAAATGCCGCATCCAAAAAGCATGATGTTCAACAGCCATTCCGGTTCGCCGGAGTGGCTGCTTTTTTGCCAAGCTGCGGAAAGGGAGCAGCTCATAAGACGGATACCCATATAGAAGTTTTGCCCCGAAGCACTTTGAAATGCTTCGGGGCATAGTATTTGACTGCTAAGATAAATCATATTTTAGTTGTTCAGTTTTTCAATAAACGCCTTCATATCCTGACTGATTCTTTCATAGGCATAATTATGCACATAATGCCCGCAGTCAAGCTGGATCAGCGTGCCGTCTGAGGAAGCATCGACCATCGCCTGCATCCCGCCTACCCAGTATTCGTCATTTGAGGGTTCGTTTGAAACGTACAGCATCACAGGAACGGTCGGCAGCGGGGCGGAATTGCGGTCATCATTCAGTGCGATAATGTTTTCCACATTGCCCTCATTCTGCATCGTATCATTCACGTTTTTGTGACAGGCGATTTCTTTATAGATCGCGCAGTCATCATCTGAGAGCGCACCTGATTCGTTATAGTCAAACAGGCGGACGATTCCGGTTGCTTTCATAAACCTTGCAATCCCGCGCAGGAACGTGTAGCCGGAATCAGCTTCTTTCAGTTTATTGACGTCCATACAGTGCGGCGTACACATATCCAGCCCGACGATTGCTTCGACCTCATCAGGATATTCCTGCGCCCAGCGGGTCGCCTCATAGCCTGAAAATGAATGCGGACACAGCACATACGGCGCTTCAATGCCGCACTTTTCGAGTGCCTCCCTGTCCTGCCGGAGGATCGTGTCAAGATCGCGTTCGCCGTCAACCAGATCGCTGAAACCGTAGCCGAATTTTTCCACAACAACGATTTTGTATTTGTCGGAAAGCCTGCTGAACAGCGGCTTGAAATCCAGGATTGGCGAGGCAGTCCCGTGACCGGACAGAAACACGATCGTGTGTTCTCCCTCGCCTTCGGTATAAATGCTCATATTGTGACCGTCCACCTCAACAAGCTGTCCGAGCGGCGTTTCGTAGAGAGCTTTGTTCTTTTTCAGCATGATCTGATTGTATACCGTCATAATTACAAGGAATAACGCAATCAGGATCAGAAGTCCGAGGAAAACTTTTCCTATGATTTTGAGCGCTTTTTTCATATAATCCGATTCCTTTCAGCATGAGACATTCCCATTTCATACTGTCAATAATGCGAGTAAAATACATCCCGCAAATGCAGACAGAAACCGTGGTATGCCAGCGGGTGCCATCCGCAAAATTTGTTTTTTATCAGTAGCAATTATAGCACAATATCGCTGCATTGTCAATTGAAACGCCATAGTACTTCTGACGATACATCAGAAATACTATGGCATAAAATTTCTATATTAACGCAGCACGTACAAGCGGGAGCTTATTGATTCACTCCGACCGGAAATGACAAATATCCTCTTGACAAATCATATTCGGTATGGTATCATAATATTAAATCAGAACTCCGATCAGAACAGGAGGGTTTTACTTGGACATTTACCAGATCGCAAATCAGATGAAAGCCGAGCGCAAAACGATCTTCGACATGAAGATGCGCGTGACCTTCTATGCCCGCGTCTCGACCACCCGCGAGGAGCAGGAAAACTCCATTGAAAACCAGATCGCGTTCTTCACGGATATGATTCAGAAGAACGAGAACTGGGAGTATATCGAGGGCTATGTAGACCGCATCCGCGGCGAGGCGGCGGAGAACCGTGCGAGCTTCATGCGCATGATTGAGGACGGCAAAGCGGGAGCCTTCGATCTGGTTCTGACGAAAGAAGTCAGCCGCTTCGCCCGCAATACCGTAGACAGTCTGACCTATACCCGCGATCTGCTCCGCGCTGGTGTCGGTGTCTTTTTCCAGAATGACAACATCTGCACGATTGACACAGACAGCGAACTGCGCCTGACGATCATGTCGAGCATTGCGGCAGACGAAGTGCGCAAACTTTCGGAGCGCGTGCGCTGGGGACATAAGCGATCCATCGAGAACGGTGCTGTCATGGGCAACAGCCGCATTTTCGGCTATGACAAAAAGGACTGCAAGCTGACGATCAACGAATCCGAAGCGGAAATGGTGCGGCTCATCTTCGAGCTTTACAGCACCGGCGATTACAGTACGCGCAAGATCGAGCGCATCCTCTGGGACAAGGGCTACCGCGGACGAAACGGCACGCGCATTCACCACAACACGATCACCGGTATTATCCAGAACCCGAAATACAAGGGCTATTTCTGCGGCAACAAGGTTAAGATTGTCGATTACCGAACCCGTGAACAGCGCTTTCTGCCGGAGGAGGAATGGGTACTATATAAGGATGAAACCGGCGAGACTGTTCCGGCAATCGTCAGCGAGGAGATCTGGGACAAGTGCAACGAAATCTTCCGTGCGCGCAGCAGCGCGATCAAAAGCCGGGAGCGTTCTTTCAAGGATAAGAGCGTTTTTACCGGAAAAATCTGGTGCAAGGCGCATGATGTTCCCTACTGGCGCACAAGCTATTCCAACAGCGTTTCACAGGGCAAGCCGATCTATCAGTGGATATGCAGCGAGAAGAAGCGCTCCGGCGCGAAATCCTGCGCATCGTTTTCGATTATGGAGAAAGACCTCTACGAAATGCTCTCCGCGCATTTTCAGTCGATCGCCGGCAATATCGAGGAATATGTGCGCGATTTCCTGCGTATCTACCGCGAAAGCGATCGCGAAGCAAATGCGCAGAAACAGATCAACGAACTGCGGACGCAACTCACAAGAGAAAAAGCGAAACGCGAAAAGCTGCTTGACCTCTACACCGAGGGCGACATCTCCCGTGACGAATTCCGCGAGCGCAACGGCAATTCCAATGTGCTGATCGCGCAGCTTGAGGAGGACATTTTTCAGCTTGAAGCAAAGGCTTTGCAGACGGCAGACTATGCCGCCGAAATGCAAAAGATCGAGGAGTATTTCAGGACGCTGTACCGTCCCGGTCACATCATGTCAAAAGAGGAAGTCGATGAAATGGCGAAAACAATGATCGACCGCATTGATGTTGTTCCGGTCAACCGCACGGAGATGAAACTGGAGGTCAAGCTGAAAACAAGTGCCTCTGCCGATATTTCGTATATCCGCAGCGGCGATCGGTACGGTCGTCGTTCCGGACACATCACCAAGAAAATGATCGACGCTTACAAGATGCAGTAATGCAGAGGGGCTCCGCGTTCAGCGGAGCCCCTGCTGTATCAAACAATCGAAAGAAAGGCACCATGTTCCCCTGCGATCGCCGCGCGGGATTAAGGAATGCTTTTCTGCATCACATTCTCTTGACGTCACGGTTGATCGTGATATGCGGCGCGATCTGCTGCAGCAGGTTCAGGACGGCGTCCGCTTCAAAGTGCCGGACGGAATACTGATGCTGCTTGCCCTCGCTGTCCTTCATGAGCAGCAGGTCACATTTGGTCTGCTCGTTGACGCCCTTGGATTCCATATACTTATCCGCTGCGTAATTGGCTGCCGCGGAAGCCGCCAGCGTGACGGGATTGCTGATATTATATATATGCGTGTTGGGAATGACCGCGATCTGTGCGGTGCGGAGATCCTTCAGTTCCATGAAGCCGGTCAGCTCGCCGCTGTCCACAATGAAATCATTGGTGATCAGCGTGGCAAACGGGATCTCTCCGCCGGTGCCGAAGATATAGCGCGGGTTCTGCATTCCGCTGTTGATGCGCTCCGCGAGGAACGGGGCGCTGCCGTAGCGGCGGAACACCGGATGCTGCTTCATGCGTGCGGCCCTGACGATAAAGAACACCAGCAGACCCAGGCACGCGAGAAACAGAACAATAAACAGAATGGAGAGCAGATGCCCCCAGCCGAGCTGCGTACCGCAGAAGCCTGCGCAGAAGCCGAGGATTGCCGCACCGATGACCGTTGCCGTGATCGCACCGGCTGCGCTGCCGGTCAGCTGCTTGTAAAACATTTGCGCTGTTACCATATTCATCGAAATTGCCCCTTTCATTCACCCTTACATTTCGTTGTCAGCATCCCGCCGGATGCTGATTTCATGATAGCATTTCCGCCGCGGTTTGTCAATATGAAAAACAGAAAGCAAGACCAATTTTGTAAATTTTCACAAGAATGCATGTGCAGATTTATGCAGGTTCATGATACCCCCGACCGGCCGGGGAAAGAATCCGTACAAAAAAAATTGGACTGCGGTCGCAGTCCATGCAGAATGAAATGAATTCATCTGGGAAATAGGGAAATAGAAATTGGGAAAAAATGGGGGTTGAAATCAACTTGGAAGCGATCCCCTCGCTTCACTGTCTGCATTATACCCCCTGAACATTAAAATAATCTGAAAGAAAAAATACAGTCTGCAAATGCAAGATGTTTTTATACACTTTTTGAAATCTGTCTAAATTTTACGCTGTTTCCGGCTGAAACGGCACTTCGCCGCCGGTTCATTTTGGGAGAATCCTGCGTTCGGGTTCCGGTTATCTGAAAAATCAGCGCAGCTTTCCTGAAAAAACAAACTGTCTTTTTGTATCCTCTTTCTGTGTGCAGACGCAGCCTGCCCCGATCTTCGGAAAGCTGCGGGTAAATGTGCAGTTTATCCGGAAATTTCCGCGCCGCAGTTGAGAAATTCGTACTCCGCATTTGCCGCTGTCCTCTTGTAATTCGCCCTGAAACATGCTATAATAGCTGTATCCATTCCATGCCGTTTTGAAGCGGCATTTTTCCATTGAAACAAGGAGGAACAGCATGGCAAACCAGCTCTGCATCGTGCTCGATTTCGGCGGGCAGTATAACCAGCTGATCGCAAGGCGCGTCCGCGAATGCGGCGTCTACTGCGAGATCCGGCGGTTCGATACCCCGCTGGAGGAGATCCGGGCACTGAACCCGACCGGCATCATCTTCACCGGCGGCCCGAACAGCGTTTATGACAGTGCCTCTCCGCATATCGCAAAGGAATACTTCGATCTCGGCATCCCGACGCTCGGGATATGCTACGGCTGCCAGCTCATGGCGTATACGCTCGGCGGGACCGTCGAAAGCTGCGAGCGCTCCGAATACGGCAAGATCGACGTCACCCGCACCGCGGATAGCCTGCTGTTCACGGACGTCCCGGCGGAAAGCACCGTCTGGATGAGCCATACCGATTTCGTCAGCCGTCTGCCGGAGGGCTTTCATACCACGGCGCATTCCGCGGACTGCCCCTGCGCGGCGTTTGAATATCCGGAGCGGAAGCTCTATGCCGTGCAGTTCCACCCGGAGGTCACGCACAGCGTATTCGGCAGACAGATCCTGCGCAATTTCCTGTTCAATGTCTGCGGCTTCACCGGCGACTGGGTCATGGACGATTTCATCGCGGATACCGTTGCTTCGCTCCGCGAACAGATCGGCGATAAAAAGGTCGTGCTGGGACTCTCCGGCGGCGTGGATTCCTCGGTCGCGGCGGCGCTGCTGAGCAAGGCCGTCGGCAAACAGCTGACCTGCGTGTTCGTCGATCACGGCCTCATGCGCAAGGATGAGGGCGACTTCGTCGAGGAGACCTTCACGAAGCTGTTTGATATGCAGTTTATCCGCGTGAACTGTCAGCAGCATTTTCTGGAGCAGCTGAAGGGCGTATCCGATCCCGAGCAGAAGCGCAAGATCATCGGCACGGAGTTCTATCACGTATTCTGGGACAAGATCCGCGAGACCGGCGCAGACGGCTTCTTTGCACAGGGCACGATCTATCCCGACCGCATCGAGAGCGGCAAGGGCAATCAGGCCGGCGAGGGCAGCACCGACGTCATCAAGACGCATCACAACATGGTCAAAATGCCGGACGATATTCAGTTTGCCGGCACGATCGAGCCGCTGAAGGATCTCTTTAAGGACGAGGTGCGTGCCGTCGGCGAGAAGCTCGGCATTCCGCGCGAGCTGGTCTGGCGGCAGCCGTTCCCGGGGCCGGGTCTCGGCGTGCGCATCATCGGTGAGATCACCGCGGAGAAGATCCGCATTCTGCAGGAGGCCGATGCTGTTTTCCGCGACGAGATCGCGAAAAGCGGCATTGAGAGCGAGCTGCGGCAGTTCTTTGCCGTTCTGCCCGATGTCCGCACGGTCGGCGTCATGGGCGACCACAGAACCTACGATCACCTCATCGCGATCCGCGCCGTCACGACGGACGACTTCATGACCGCGGACTGGGCGCGCATCCCCTACGATGTGCTCGCCCGCGTGTCCAACCGTCTCTGCAATGAGGTCGCGCATGTCAACCGCGTCGTGTATGATATTACATCGAAGCCGCCCGGAACCGTGGAATGGGAGTGATCTGAAAACGCCGGATAATTTCGTATTTGCGTGATTTTTTATTTTAAAAATACGCAAATTGCAACACTTTGGCAACAGATCATATTGATACAAAGAATAAGAGCGAACTGGTTTTCCTGTAAACCGGTTCGCTCTTTTATAATTATTCAGTAATCCATATTATGTTAATGACCTTCCTGATTTCTTTTGTCGGATTCTTCAATTGGCTTGCTAAATCGTCAACATCATCAACGGTAACACTTTTTGCAAGATTTCTTCCTTCGCCGCCGTCATACACGTATTCGCCTGCCGAATATTCGTAGCTGATATCCTGAATGCCGATGATCTTCTGACCTAACGAAGCCGCGATCATTTCTGCTTTGCTCTTGGAATCGTCAATCGCGCTTTGTATCACAATCTTTGCCTTTTCCGGTTCATCACTTATTTCAAATTCTATATCGTATTCAATATCCGACATATTCTCCATTAGATACGCAATCTTTTCAACCGCCTTTAAGTCTGCATAGATTTTTATACTGATTTTCTTCTCAAAAGTATATTTGTTGGCGGAACTATACCCCTGTCGGACGGAAAAATCTCCCATCATAAAATCGTCAGGATTTAATCCCAGTTCGTTTTTCATCGTCTGCAAAAACTGCTCTGTTCGTTTTTTTCCGGATTCTATTGCTTCACCGGAAGACTGTAAACACGCCTTAATCTTGAACCGGATATCAAACTGATCTGCAGGGAAAACATATTTTGCTTCTCCCCTGACACGCATTGTTCCCATAACGATTCCTCCTTTTTTCGTTAAATACGGACAGTCAGAACTGCGTCCGCCTTTATTGTATCACAGATCAGTACGTATGTCAACAGATTATCCGCATAACATAACAAGAACAGGCAGCCCTGTTTCGGACTGCCTGTTTCGCGTTTTTACAGATCATCAATCTCCGGGATGCTGTCGGTGATGACATCCTCGGACACAAATGCGATGATCTCCATTTCGGGTGCGGTATAATCTTTCATCCTGATTCTCCTTTACATGATCGCCTGATAGGACTTCGCAGCCTTCAGGTATTCATACAGCATATCCGCCATGACCGGATTCTTCGGGGAACCGCCGTCAAGATCCAGTGCACGGCAGCACCATGAAAGCGGTGTGAACTGATAGGTCTTTCCGCCGTATTCCACTTCGTAATCATCTTCAAGCTTCAGCGGGGTAATGCCGGTGATCTCAAAGCAGGAAACGCCGTGCCTGCCCTTGACTGCCGTTTCGTCGCTGTCAGCGGTCTCGCCGACGGTCAGGCCGGGAATGTACAGGCGGACTGCCGTTCTGGAATTGAGCACCAGAGAGAGCGTTGCATCGTCGGACGTAAAGCTCGGTGCAAAACCCGCTGCCGTCAGCTCTGCGACGGTATGGGAAGGGACATTGAAGCTGCTCATCTCATCCGGCGTATTGAAATACGCATAGGAGACCTTGCCGTAAAGCTTCACGGTCTCGACAAGCGTATTGAACAGGCTTGTTCTCTCCTCCGGCCAGCCCGCTTCCGGCTTTGCATTTGTCAGATACTGATTGACGGAATACACGGCCGTGTCGATCTTAACCAGTTCGCTTCCCTCTTTCTGGTAAAGCTCTGCGGTGATCTTCTCGTCCATGTGATTCGCGGAGACATTCGCCGTTGCGCAGTACTGACCTTTCTTTTTGGTGAAAGCGGTATGTGCGCTTTCGCAGAGCACAGCGTCCCCTCACAGCAAAGCCGCAGGCGATCGTCTGACCGCCTGCGGCTGTTGTTTTCCGGGAATGCCGTTCATTCCAGATCCTCAAACGCCTCAAGTCCGTGTTTGACCTCAGCCTTCACATCGCCGTGCCGCACGAAGATCATTGTCACGAATGAGAGCAGCGCAAAGGCCGCGCAGTACGGAAACAGCGTCATGCAGCTGACGCGCTCCAGCAGCGTTCCCGCACAGACCGGCGTAACGATCTGCGCCGTCATGCTGAACGTATAGTAAAAGCCGGTAAAGCGCCCCACCTCGGAGCCTTTGCACATTTCCAGCACCATGGGCAGCGAATTGACATTGATAAACGCCCATGCCGCGCCCACCAGAAAGAACAGGATATACAGCGCGCTGTGAAACCGGTCGCACACGCAGGTATATGCAAACACACTCAGGAAGCTGGCCGTCATCAGAAGGATGCCGCCCATGATCGTCTTTTTGCGGCCGAGCCTGCCCGCGATCATGCCGGACGGGATAAAGCACAGGATCGCACCGCCGGTCGCGATCGTCAGGCAGAGCGACGCGTCGCCGAGCCCCATGCCCCATACGGCATCCGCATAAGTCGTGAACCATGTTTCCATGGCGTTGTAGCCCATAAACCAGAGTGCCACGGAAAAGAGCAGAAAGAGCAGGCTGCGTTTGACCGCTTGGGGGAGCTGCTCCTGATGCTCTGCCGTCTCCACCGCGAGATTTTCTTCCGGATGCGCCTTTTCGTAGGCAAGCATATCCGCATTCCACTGCACCTCATTGACAAAGAACATCACGACAATGAGCGACAGGATCATAATGCCCGCGACGACCAGAAACAGCGGCAGATAATCGACATGCGCCGCATCCTGCGTGCGGGAGGACGGATACATGATCTTGGCAATGATCAGATAGATGATGCCGCCGAGTGCGCCCATCAGGTTGATCACGGCATTGCCTCTGCTGCGGAGCGGCTTCGGCGTCACATCCGGCATCAGCGCGACGGCCGGGCTCCGGTATGTACCCATTGCGACCAGAATGCAGCCGAGCACACAGACAAATATGATCCTGAGCGACTGCTTCGGCTCCCGGAAATACGCATTATCCAGAAACGGGATCAGCAGCATCAGGAACACCGCCGCGACGGTTCCGCCCAGAATAAACGGCCTGCGCTTGCCGAGCTTTGATCTGCAGCGATCCGATAATCCGCCGAACAGCGGAAGCAGAAACAGCGCCAGCACATTGTCGGCGGCCATGATCACGCCGGAGATGCTTTTGTCCATGTGAAATGTTTTTGTCAGGATCAGCGGGATGACATTGTTGTACATCTGCCAAAATGCAAGAATCGCAAGAAATGCAAATCCCACGCGTACTGTCTGTCCTGTGTTCAGCTTCAGCTGTTTGTCCATGGTCTCTGATTTCCTCCGTGCTTTTGTGATTCTTCAGGATTCATGATATGCTTTCACGCTGCCCGCTGCACTTCAGCATTGGGAACAGTCACGCCAAAGAAGCCGCTCCGCGGCGTGTGCTTCAATTGTTGGGAGAGCTTCGCTCACCGCCCCCCCAGAGGGAAACGGCTGTCGGCCCTGCCGACCGGGCGCTGCCCGCAGCGCTTCAGCATTGGGAGCAGTCACGCCAAAGAAGCCGCTCCGCGGCGTGTGCTTCAATTGTTGGGAGAGCTTCGCTCACCGCCCCCCCAGAGGGAAACGGCTGTCGGCCCTGCCGACCGGGCGCTGCCCGCAGCGCTTCAGCATTGGGAGCAGCAACGTCAAAGAAGCCGCTCCGCGGCGTGTACTGCAAAAGTTGGGAGAGCTTCGCTCACCGCCCCCGGAGGGAAACGGCTGTCGGCCCTGCCGACAGCGCTTATTCGTACCCCTTTGCCTTCTCGGGATAGTGTTCCTCAATATACCGGTAAAGCTTCATCAGCTGCACATCATCAAACTTTCGCCGGATGCACTGCTCCGCGATCGGGGGTGCCAGCCGATCCCGCAGGTCTGTGACCTTGTAGGCTGTCTCATTGCCGCGGTAAAGCATCAGATAAAAGATATAGATCATTCCGCCGCCTCTGGATCGTTTGGAACCGAGCGTATAGGTCACGGCATAATAATCCTGAATGTCGAGCTTCCATGAAAGAAACAGCCACCGGCACCGGATGATGCTGTCCTCCCCGAAGGTCACCTTCGTTTTGCAGACGCAGCAGCAGATGACGCCGATGAAGAATAATATGCAGATCGCCATACCGATGATCACATCCGTTTTATCCTTTTTTCCCATTCCTTTTAACGAGAGCGTCACGCCGAACGTCATGATCATGAGGATGACCATTGCGATATCCACGCAATGCGGCACCTGTCTGATCTTGAAGCTTGTGCGCTTGTTTTCTGTGTTTCCCATATTTCCACCTCTGTTTTTTCTTATCCGAGCAGTTCCTTATAAAGTACATTTCTGCGGTCGCGCAAAGCCGGAAAGCTCTGCCGGAAACATGCGGCTTCCGCCCCGATCTCACAGAAAAGGATCCCCTCCCGGTCAGGGAGAAACGCTGCGGTCTCCCCCTCCGGCGTGACGGCTCTGCTGCAGCCGTTATAAGAACATGCCTGCTGCTCGCCGACGCAGTTGATGCCGAGCACCCAGCTCTGGTTTTCGATCGCGCGGGCTTCCAGCAGCTTGTTCCAGTGCGCGATCCGGGCTTCCGGCCAGTTTGCCGCAACGACCAGCACCTCCGCCTGACCGGACACCGCACGGAAGATTTCCGGGAACCGCAGGTCATAGCAGATGAACAGGCCGAATGTCACGCCGGAATACGTGAACACTGCCGTCCGGCTGCCGGGCACGAAAACAGCGTCCTCACCGCTGTAGGAAAACGGATGGATCTTGACGTAATCGGCAAGCACCGTGCCGTTCTCATCCACAACGGTATAGTGATTCTCGCCTTTGTCTGCGTGTTTCTTCACCCAGCCGAACCCGGCCGCGATCCCGTATGTCCGCGCATACTGCTGCATCCGCCGGAGCGTTTCGCCGTCCGGTTCTCCAGTCACGGAAACCTGCATCGAAAAGCCGGTGAATGACATCTCCGGAAAGAAAATGATCTTTGCCTGCGCCTCGGATGCCGCGGCGATCATCCGCTCTGCGCGCTGCAGATTCTGCGCCTTTTCTTCATATTCGATGCGGAATTGACATAACGCTGCTTTCATGATACGGCTTCTCCTGTTTGCGGGATTGATCGGATTTTGATTCAATGATAGTATTATAACATATTGTGCGGGAAATTTCAATGGGGAGAAAGACAAAAAACGCCCCCGCAGGCCGCATGGTTGACTTTTGCGCCACAGTTTCGTATAATAATGGAGACAGGCAGGACGGCTGCTCCGGCCCCCGACAAAGTGTGCAGAAAAAAGTCGGGACAAAAAAGCCCTTCTGTGATAAAATCAGATCAAGCGGAATGAGGTGACTGTTATGAAAGACTGGATCGGCGGCTTTCAGGCCTCCATTGATTATATGGAGCAGAATCTGCCGGATGCGCCGAATATCGAAAAGAATCCTGCCGATACGGTCAGCTATATCTGCATCCCCCTGAAAAAGCTGTGACCGGGCAGGGAACGATGAAAAAGCTCTTGGCAGTTCTCATCATGACCGTGCTGACCTTCGGCGCTGTGATGCCGCTCCCGGCTGATGCTGCGGATTTAGATTCCGTTTTGCACGGTGCGGCATGGGCTGAATATGTTGAACGCTCCATAGATCTCGACAAAGCACCGGGACTTGCCGCTGCCGCTGTCAGCGGTCCGGAGGTCGGATTCAGGAACCGGGGCTTTGCCGACAAAAAAGCGCAGACAACGAAGCAATGGCTCTGCTCGCGAAAGATGCGGAGCTGATCTCAGAACCGGGTGAGCGGTACAAATACCTTGATCTGGGCTGCTGCATTCTCGCATACCTGACCGAGACCGTCAGCGGGATGCCTTTTGACGACTATGTCATAAAGGAGATCATGCAGCCGATCGGCATGACGCACAGCGGCTACGATCTTCCGATCGCACAGGGATACCATTACTTCTTTGGCAGGCAGACGGAACTGAATGACGTTCAGCCGCGCGGAAACGCGGGGGCAGCTCTGGTCGTTACGGCGCCTTCCGTCTGCTGATCCTGGAAACCTTCAGCTGGCTCCGCGCAAGGCTGAACGGCGATGCTCCGCCGGAGCTGCAAACGCCTGCGCCGGAAGCATACGCGGCCTTTCCGGAGGACAGGCTATGCTCTTTTACGCTCGATCAGGGCTGGAAAGCAGATGTAACCTATTCCCCCGAACAAGGGATATGGGCGTTCTCCCTGCGCGAAGCCGACATGGGCGCCAATATCGGCAAAGAAAATGAGCGGCCGCCTGTTCAGGGCAGACTCTTTCAAACCGACATCGCCTTTATCAAATGCGGCGGCTCTGTCGAATGCGGTGTGCGGACGATCGTAACAGAACCGGTCGCCTGCGACGCGCCCTGTGAGGTGTTTCGTCCGGCTGTCGTGCGTTCGATCCTTGTGAATCCGCAGCTGAAGCTGTCTCACGGCGGAATGCTGCTCGATGCAAAGCCGTTTCAGATTCACACAAAGGCGGATGCAGAGCGCTTTGCGTCAGCGTTTCAGAACCAGCGGTTTGATTATCCGCTGATTCTTGTCGCCGATGCCGGATCCGAGGAGGAGAAGCAGCCGGCTGTTCCTGCCGAACTGCCGAAAATCGGCGAATTATCCCTGCGCTTCGATCTGATACCGTTCGACCGCAGTGCGCCGTCGCTGACCGTGAAGGACGATAAGGAAAAGCCGTTCCTCAAAAGTACAAAACCAAAACCTGCTGCAAAGTCCGCGGTGATCTCAGCGCCGCAGACAGAAAAAGCACCGGTCCGGCGTTCGGAGTTTCCGTATGAACGGCTTGCAGATAAGCTGAAGGGTTATGGCATTGTCTGCTATGTCGGCGAGAAGATGCTTGCCTTTCTTGACAATAAGCTGCATCTTTCCCCGAAGCCCGGCGATATCATCGTCTGTATCCGCGGACAGGAAACCGAACGTCTGCATTATCCTGCGTACAGCCGGGACATGGAGGAAAGCTATCAGAAGCGCCGGGCAAATCCGTCCGACTTATCATAGAGCGCTCGCGGTGAACCGTTGCCGAACGCAATGAACCGCGCGTGCAGCTTCGTCTGAAAACTCTGCTTGCCTTTTGCTTCCACATCAACCGGAATCTCTGCCGTCACCAGTTTCTTGATGTCAGCGGTTGATTTCAGCGCAGACAGCTCCATGTCGTCATCCAGACAAAGCAGCTTGTCCACAAGATTGAAAGAGAAAAATCGGTCCGAGCCGACGCGCTGGAACTTCGCTTCGATCATTGCGTCACCGAAGATCTCACGCAGCACACAGCCGAGCCGTGACTTTCCCTCGCCGCCGTTGCCGATATTGAATTGTTCGTTGTAATCCAGTGTGCTTTATCGCAATCCAGTTGACCAAAAGTTACCCAGATCAGAACAGGACAAGCGAATAAACCATGAGTCGTCGTGCTGACGATTCGTCCTGCACGAGGGCTATTGCGTTATCACTTTAGAAAGAACCCCTGTCAAATCCGGATCATTCCCGCTTTTCCAGCAGACTTACTTTTAATACGATATAATCGCCTCTGACGCCGTGCAGAGAACGCATTTGCTTTTCGAGCGTTCCTTCAACGGTTACTTTCTCGTTGTCTGCAAAGCCGCTGTAATCGTCCCAGTCCAGTTCAAGCCCGATTCCCGGACCGGTACCTGATGATTTGGCATAAATTGAATAAAACTTGCTGCCGCTGTCATCCGTTGAAGGATAAAGCGTACCGACCATGTGGTATTGTTTGCCGAGATACGCATCCGGATCGGCGTAAATATCCGAAATGGTATCATAAAGCGAAACGCTTTTGACATAGATCATTTCCGGCTCTGAATCGCTGCTGCCCGGATTGCCGCAGCCGTTGAACATCAGCATACTGCCAAGGATCAGAGCCAATGCAGGTGCTTTCCGTTTCATACCGACTCCTTTTCCAAAATAAAGAAATGCAGGCTCATTCAAGCACAGCATCCTTGAGCTGCACATAAGCACCGGTCTCATCCTGATAGGTATTGAAAGTACCGTGGATCACGATCTCATCCCCGATTTCCGGATAGTCTTCCGGATATTTGTGCTCACCGGCGAGCACAAACTCAATTCCCTGCGCACAGCAGGCGGTCGCATCCGAGATCAGGACAGAAAAGTATTCTTTCTGCGTCTGCGGATCCTGATAATAGTCAAAATTTCCCTTTGCACGGACAAGCTTTCCGTTATAGTCGGTTTCACCGAACACCATGTCATAGACCTGTGCATAGACCATGTTGCTGTCCAGCGTTGTCAGATCAACATCGTATTCGCCGTTTGCAGCATCCGGTACATCGACCGTCGGCTTCGGCACATCATTCGGCACATCAGAAGTAGAGGCTGATGACTGCTCCTGCGCAGAGATCAGATCATCAATTTTCTGTGTATTGGTGCTGCCGCAGCCGGTCAGCAGCAATCCGCAGCATAGCAGACATATCATTCGTTTCATAGATTCACCCCTCCGTTTTTGATACATAGATTCGTTCTGTCTGATTCAGGCAGCAGAAATCAACCCCATAGGATTGAAATGTGCCGAACACACCCTTGACCGTAATCTCCGAGAAGTTTTCAATGCCGTCAAACGTGGATTCATCCGCCGGGAAGATCGTGATTTCCGCCGCACAGCAGGCCTGTTCGTCCAGCACGCGGATAATCGGTTCATGATTGCCCTTGTAGTATTCCCCGCAGATCTGCACGGTCTGTCCGAGGTAGGAGCCCGGCTCATATAGCATCTGGTTCACCTGACTGTACTGCATCGTTTGATTGAGCGCTGTCAGATCCAGCACGGAATCCTCTGCCGGATTTCCACAGGCAGTCAGCAGCAGCGCAGAGAACACTGCTGCAATTTTGCGCTTCATCTGCGAATCCTGCCCGTGACAGCAGAAATGCCACAGAAAACCAGAAATACTGCAATATCCGCCGTGACGATCGTTGAACCGACGGGCGTTGAGAACAAAATCGACAGCATAATCCCGACGGCTGCACACAGCACCGAGATCACCGCAGAGCAGAGAATCACCCCGCGGAAGCTCATAAAAACGCGCATTGCCGACAGTGCCGGAAAAATGATCAGTGCAGAGATCAGCAGCGAACCGACCAGATTCATCGCCAGCACAATGATCGTCGCCGTGATCATCGCAATAATAAGATTGTACGCATTCGCATTGACGCCGGACGCTTTGCAGAAGTTCTCGTCAAAGGTCACGGCAAATATCTTGTTGTAAAACAGCAGGAATACTGCGATCACAATAACCGCCATGATGACGCAGAGCGTCACATCTGATTTTTTCAGCGTCAGGATGGATGTAGAGCCGAACAGCGTGCTGCACACATCGCCCGAGACATTTGCCGAGGAAGGAAACACGTTCATCAGCATATAGCCGATCGCAAGCGCGCCGACCGAGATCATCGCGATCGCCGCATCCCCTTTGATTTTTGTATTCTGTCCGGTGCGCAGCAGCAAAATGGCCGAGAGCAGCGTGACAGGCAGAATGATAACCATTTTATTCGTCAGACCGGTGATCGCTGCGACTGCCATCGCACCGAACGCGACATGAGAAAGACCGTCGCCGATGAATGAAAAGCGCTTCAGCACGAGCGTCACACCGAGCAGCGATGCACAAAGTGCAATCAGCAGCCCGACCGCAAACGCATACCGCACAAACGGATATGTGACAAAATAATCAATCAACTTTTGCAGCTCATTCATGTTCCGCACCTCCTGCCGCTAAAAATATTCTGCCGATCTCGCTGCCGCAGTATTCCGCAGTCGTTCCGAAAAAGCGTTGTGTCTGTCCGCCGATGTGCAGAATATGGGATGCATACTTTACCGCCGCATGAACATCATGCGAGACCATAATGATCGTGACGCCGTCGCGGTTGAGTTTTGTAATGAGTTCATAGAGGTCGATCTGCGCTTTCGGATCCAGTCCCGTAACAGGCTCATCGAGCAGCAGCATCGAATCCGCCGCACAGAGCGCACGCGCCAGCAGAACGCGCTGCTGCTGTCCGCCGGAAAGCTCCCGATAACAGCGCCGTGCAAGCCCCGTGATACCGAGACGCTCCATATTCTGCTCTGCACGTTCCCGTTCCGCTTTTTTGTAGAACGGTCGAAAGCCGCATTTCCCGAGACAGCCGGACCGGACGATCTCGCGCACAGATGCCGGAAAATCCTTCTGCACGACCGTCTGCTGCGGCAGATAGCCGATGCCGGTCACATTCCGCGTGATACTGCCGCTCTGTGCCGGGTGCAGCCCGAGCAGCGCCTTGACGAGTGTACTTTTGCCGGAACCGTTTTCACCGAGAATGCAGAGGTAATCGCCGCGGTCAACTGTAAAATCCAGCCCTTCCGCGACCGTACCTGTTTCATAGCCGAGTGTAACCTTTTCGCAGACGATCTCTGCGCTCATGACCATCGTCCTCCTTATTGCGCCGGAAACTCCGGATACTGTCAGGCTGTATCCGGAGTACCGTGTATTTTATTCAAACATCAAGACAACCCGCAAGCTGCCCGACAATTTCCGCCTTCTGATAGCCCTTGCCGATAAACACAAGCTGATTGATGCGGTCGCCGTAGGTCTTGTCCCAGTCGTTCTGGATTTCCGGAAACTCTGACAGGATCAGGTCGAGATCCTCCTTCGGTGTTGCTGCCATCCATTCGGAAAGCTCGGTGATGCTTGCATTTCGTCCTGCCTGCTCAAAAAGCTGGATATGCTTATCATCATCAGAGAACCAGACATAGCCCTTTGTGCGGATCAGTGCTTTCGGATAATGCTCCACGAGATCGGTAAAGCGTTTGCGGTTGAACGGGCGGCGTTCCTCATAGACAAACGAGGTGATGCCGTATTCATCCATGCAGGCTTCCTTTGCCTCCGGCTCATTGCTGTTCAGCGCACGCTGCACCGACGAGGACGCAAGCACCTCGTCATAATCAAAGGCTTCGCCGTCCAGAATGACCGCCGGATCCACATTGCCGTGCACACAGGGAATCATATCCGCATGGCTCTGGAAATCACGCAGCGCCGTTTTCACCTCGTCAAGCTGAGCATCTGTCAGCAGATCGCTCTTGTTCAGCAGGATCAGATTGCAGAATTCGATCTGGTCGATGATCAGGTTAATGACATCGCCGTCCTCTGCTTCCGTCTCCGATTGCAGATCATGCAGAAATTCGCGGTAGATGCGGTCTGCATCGACAACCGAAACAATGGAGCTGAGATAGACATTCGTTTCCGGCTTTTCGTCCTCATAATCGAGGAACGATGCAGCGATCGCAGACGGCTCGCTGATACCGGATGCCTCCACAAAGACAGCTTCAATATCCGGTTCATTGGAAATGCGCTCGATCTCTGCGATGAATTCCTCGCGCAGCGTGCAGCAGATGCAGCCGTTTTGCAGCTCGACCATCTCCACCTGTGCAACCTTGTTTCCGGTTTTGCCGAGCAGTCCCGCATCAATATTGATGCTGCCCATATCGTTCACGATCAGCGCAATTTTCCGCTGTTCCTGCGAAAGCAGATGCTGCATCAGCGTGGTTTTGCCCGAACCGAGATAACCGGTAATCAGAATCACGGGCTTTTTGCCCTCTCTCCAATCCATGCTCACTGCAATGCTCCTTTCAGCGTATCGTAGTTTGCCTGCATCAGAGAAAGATAGGTCGCACCGCTGCTGATCTGATCTTTTGTCACGGATTGCAGCGAGTTCATTTCTGCAATCTTCTGATTTTTTGCTTTGGTGTTGTCAATGATTGTCTGCGCGATCTTGTGATCGGAATTTTCAATCGTAAAGATCGTGCCGCAGCCGAGTTCATCCATTTTCTCCGCGAGAAATACGATGGTATCGAAACTTGCCTCGGTCTCTGCAGAGCAGCCG
>JAFWQJ010000014.1 GCA_017545185.1 Oscillospiraceae bacterium
GGGGATAGCCTCTGCGAGCTTTTCAGCGACGAAAGGTCTGTAGAGACGTACTTTTACGAGACCGACCTTCTCGCCTGCCGCGAGCATATAGTCGATGACTTCCTCTGCGACGTCGCAGATCGAGCCCATTGCAACGATGACGCGGTCAGCATCTGCTGCGCCGTAGTAGTTGAACAGCTTGTAATCGGTGCCGAGCTTTGCGTTGACCTTCTCCATGTACTCCTCGACGATGCCCGGAACGGCATTGTAGTAGGAATTACATGCTTCTCTGTGCTGGAAGAAGATATCGCCGTTCTCGTGGGAACCGCGCATGGTCGGATTTTCCGGATTCAGTGCGCGCTGACGGAATGCCTTGACAGCATCCATATCGCACATTTCCTTCAGATCCTCATAATCCCAGACAGAGATCTTCTGGATCTCGTGAGAGGTACGGAAGCCGTCGAAGAAGTTGATGAACGGAACTCTGGACTTGATGGAAGCCAGATGTGCAACTGCTGCGAGATCCATGACCTCCTGCGGGTTGGTCTCTGCGAGCATTGCAAAACCGGTCTGACGGCAGGCATAGACGTCGGAGTGGTCGCCGAAGATGTTGAGCGCGTGGGAAGCGACGCAGCGTGCGGAAACATGGAACACGCACGGGAGCAGTTCACCGGCGATCTTGTACATGTTCGGGATCATCAGGAGCAGACCCTGGGAAGCGGTGTAGGTGGTGGTCAGCGCACCGGCATTCAGAGAGCCGTGGACCGTACCGGCAGCACCCGCCTCAGACTGCATCTCCTCGACCTTGACGGTCGTACCGAAGATATTTTTGACGCCCTGTGCAGACCACTGGTCAACATAGTCAGCCATCGGGCTGGAAGGCGTGATCGGATAGATACCGGCGACTTCCGTGAAGGCGTAGGACACATAAGCAGCAGCATTGTTGCCGTCCATCGTCTTCTTCTTACGAACGATTGCCATAAGAATGTACCTCCATTTAATATAGTATAGTATTGAGCTGGGAATCTGCGCCCGGTGACTGTGCACTCAGCCGCCGTCGCAGAGTTTCGCTTATCTATTATAGCACAAAAGCGCCCAAATGTAAAGCCTTTCACTGATTTTCGATGATTTTTCACAGAAACGTGCGGGGCTGACAGGGGTTCGGCTTATGGGCAGTGTAGTTTTTGTGCAATCTGATAGATTAAATTTGGTCAGAATCACGAAAATCTTTGCAAAGAGACAGAAAAAGGAAAAAAACGGTTGACGTTTTGCTGCTTTTCGTGTATAATAAAGGCGGTGAAATAATGTAATGTTATTTTCACTCGTTTTGTTGTCTCCTTTCTTTTGTTCTACACATTTTGATTTGACCTCATTTTATTTCAAAGCAGAGCAGCCGCTCTGCTTTTTTTCATATCGGACGGAAGTGCGGAAAGGACATCGGATCATGAAGCTGAAACTGACAAAGGCGGAGCTGAAGGAGAAGCTCCGGCCGTGGGTGCGGGCGCTGACGAATCCGCATCTGCTGCTCTCGCTCGGCATCGCGTGGTTCCTGACGAACGGCTGGGCATACTGCGCGATCGGGCTCGGCGCGTTTCTGGAGATCGGCTGGCTGCTCAAGGCAGGCTCGGTCTGGGCGGCGATGCTCTGGGTGCCGGGGACGCCGGAAAAGCTCGTCACGTTCCCGCTCGCGATCTTCATTCTGCGGCGGCTGTTCCCGGACGATACCCGCACGCTCGCAATGCTCGACCGCAAATGGAAGGCTGCAAAGGAAAAAACGAAGCAGCAGTACCGGAAACTCCGGGATAAGCTCCGCAGCAGGCGGGACAAAGAACTGCCGGAGCACCGGGATGAGGAAAAATGACTGCACGGAAAAAGGCACCCTGCCGGTGAGCAGAGTGCCTTTTGAACTATCAGGGGATCATTCCGCGAGCGTCAGATAGCCGGGGGTTTCCGGCGTATCGACACAGGCGTATGTCCAGTCGGTATGCTCCGGATCGTAAGCCGTGCCGTTTCCGCCGACCAGCTTTTCACAGCCGTAGAATACATTTGAGGAGCCCTTGCCATGATCCGGATTCCACGGATAGGATACAAGGATCGTGGTCAGGTTCTCACAGCCGGTGAACATACTCGGCATGAACGCGACATTTTCGATATGGAATTTTGTCAGATCGAGCATTTCCAGAGAATGGCAGTTCTCAAACATATATGTCGTGAATGCGACGTTTTCGATCTCATCCGTGCCGAGATTCAGTTCTTTCAGGCTGGAGCATCCGCTGAACATCTGGCTCATATCGGAGGCCTTGGCAAGATTCATTGCGGAAAGATCCAGCGATTTGAGACGGTAGCAGTTGCAGAACAGCATATTATAACTGCGCACATTCGGGCAGGTAAAATTGCTCAGATCCAGTTCTGTCAGCTTCTGGCAGTCGTAGAACATCTCTCTGATGTCCGTAACGCTGTCGGTATTCAGCCCGGTGATGTCCAGTGAAAGGAGCTCATCGCAGCCGGAAAACATACCGTCCATTTCCTCTACCTTGGAGGTATCAATCCCGCCGAGATTCAGAGATGTCATATAATTGCAGTAAAGGAACATGGATGACATGTTTTTGACCTGACTGGTATCGGCATTGGTCAGATCAATGGACTCGCAATCAAACTCTCGGAAAAGATTACTGCTGTCCTCCGGGAACACGGTGCCGCTCTTGCAGACAACGGATTTCACACTGTCATTGCTTTTATAGGCCTGAACTTCCTCTGCCGTGAGATTGCCGGAAAGCGTCAGAACGCCAGTTCCCTCATCCAGAGAGACATTCGATTTGCCGAACAGCGAGGGCTTTTTGCCCGGCTTTTCCGCAGACTGTTCCGCGGCAGGAGAACCGCCGTTTCCGTCTGTGCTGCCGCCTGCATTGCCACAGCCGGTCAGGAGCAGTGCCGCCATCATCAGAACAGGGATTCTTCTTTTCATTTTCTGTACTTCCTTTCATGTATGAAAAATATGTCCGGACGATCCGTCCGCATAAAACAGTATATCATATTACAAGCTGAATTTCAATGAAGAAAACAGAAAAATAACTGCTGATAAATTGATAAATTTTCCGGAATGGCTGTGATATTTAGCCATGCTCAGTTGTTTTATATATGAAGGCCTTAATCAATCGCTGCAACAAAAGGAGCGAATCCATGGATAACGCACAAATGACTGCGATCTATCAGCGCATGAAGGACACCGTTTACCGCACCGCACTTTCCTACTGCCGCAATGTGCAGGACGCCGAGGACATCACGCATGATGTGTTCCTGATCCGGTTCCGTCACGAAGCCCCGTTTCCTGACGACCGGGCGGAAAAGGCATGGATGCTGCGCGTCACGGTCAACCAGTGCAAAAATCTGCTGAAATCCTTTCGCCGGAGATTTACCGTTCCGCTGGAGGATGCCGGGGAGGTCTGCGTCACGGAGGACGAGCACGCCGTCTGGGACGCGGTGAACGCCCTGCCCGCCGCATACCGCCTTGTGATACACCTGTACTATTATGAGGGCTATTCCGTCCGCGAGATCGGGGAAATCACCGGAAAAAGCGAGACCGCCGTACAGACACAGCTTTACCGCGCAAGGAAGCTGCTGAAAAAAGCACTCGGAGAGGAGCTCGAATTATGAATATGCAGGATTACCGTCATGCCGCAGACCGCGTACACATCGCAGAGCACTGCGAGAAGGAGGTTTTGAGCATGACACAGAATACCGAACAGAAAACGCGCAGACCGCTGCTCCGCACGGCGACCGGCATCGCTGCGGCCGCTGCCTGCGTCGGACTGACAGGCGCACTCGGATTTGCGCTTTACCGCATGGGACATGATGACAGCGTTCTGCCGGCGGCGGATTCCGTTGAGACGGCCGATGTCACGGAGCCGACCGATGCGGATCCCGCAGAGGAGTCCTCGCAGACCGAGACCGCAGAGGAAACCTACGAGGATTTTATTTCCGCTTACTACGAAAAGGCCGCGGGGCATCATGTGAATTATGACTGGTCGTCGCTTTGCGGCACGGATCTCAATGAGGTATGGGAAACAGAGGGCGGCACGGTGACGCTGAAAGCCGCCGTCACGGACGGATACCAGCTTTATTTTTACTACACGTTCAAACCGAATTTTGACTGGAACAGCGTAAACTGGGACGAAGCGCTCAATGAGGAGACCGGCAAACTGATGCCGAATCTGCTCGTGGTCCCCGCAGACCTTCATCTGCAGGAAAATCTGCGGTACGGTGACGGTCCGGCAGTCCGGCTCGATGACACGCTGCGCGAGGACGGAACGGTTCGCTTTTACAAATTCTTCGGCTCGGAAATGGCCGGTCTGCCGCTGCCGGAAAACGGAGAATTTGTCGTGTATCATCTCGGTTCCGGTGGATCGCGTGAGGAAAGCCGCCGTTTTACCGTCAATATGCCGCAGCAGATGCCGGAGTGGCATGAGCTCAGCAGTCCGCTGCATATTGCCAATGACGGCACCGCATACGGCTTCGGGAGCGTGGAGGCGGATTACCGTTATGCCCTTGTGACGCCGCTCGGCGCGATTCTGACAGAAAACGCACTGGACGAACGCATCGGAATAATGGAAGAAAAAAATGCAAACGGCGGGACCGGTCAGCCGCTCATGGCGGATTCCCTTTCCGTGATGAAGCTGACACAGGGCGGCGGGAAAGCCAATGCGCCGTATGCGCTGTTCGGCTCGTTCGGTGAATGCTCCGGCATGTGTTCGATCGACATGGCCGCTGTCGATCATGCCCCGGATGAGCGGCAGATCTTCAGTGTTTGCACGCTGCGGTTCCGGGTGCCGCAGGATCTGTCCGATGCGGTCGGCATGGAGCTCACAAGCGCCGCGCAGGACGATCCCGTCACGGTCGATCTGACGCCGGAAAAGCTGCCGTTCTCGCCGGAGCTTGACCCGGACAAGGCAGAGATCAATGTCGTCAGCGAACCGGCTGAAACAGCAGCGCCGGAAACAACGGAAACGACCGCAGAAGCGGTGCGGGTTCCTGCGGAGACGAAGATAAACACACAGAAACCCGCGGATACCCGGACGGCGGAAGCGCTGATCGGGAAGATCACCGAACAGCTGAACGCGCTGACATGGTCGCCGGAGACCTGCGACGGCCTGCCGGAATACCAATGGACGGCAGCAGACGGCACGGTGTATGATCTCAACCTGTCAAGCCGCTGGGTCTGGAAGCGCACGGGCGGCACGGTGCAGGAAGCACATCTGACAAAGAATCTGCTCGATCTGTTCAGCGCATATCAGGCAGGGTACGGGCTGGAAGAATGCGAATACTGATTTTTCCGGGGAGAGGGCAGAGCGGCCTTCTCCCCTTTTTCTGTATGATGATTTTGCAAAAAGCCTGCACGGGCTCCGTGTCTGAAATAAACATAAATAATTCCGCGCCGGAGAGCAGGAACGCAAAAAACGGGGAGGCATTCGCAAAAAACAACTTGTATTATTTTCCGTATATGGTACAATACAAGTTGCAGGCCGTATAAGCTGATACGGCAATATCATACGAAAGCGAGGCAATGATCCGAATGACAAAGCGCACGATCAGAACACTCTCTGCCCTGACGGCGGCTGCGTGTATGCTGTGTGCATCCGGATGCGGCACAAAACCCGCGACGGATCCCGCAGATACCCAGAGCAGCTCGCAGCAGGAGACCGAACCGGCAGGTGAAACACAGGTGTTTACGGAAAATATCACAGGCACCGCGGACGGCTATGACTATGAGCTGTGGAAGGACGAGGGAGACACGACCTTCAACGTGGAGCCGGGCGGCGGCACCTTCTCCTGCGAGTGGAGCAATATCAACAATGCACTGTTCCGCCGCGGCCAGAAGTTCGACTGCACGCAGACCTATCCCGAGCTCGGCAATATCTATGTCGATTACGGCGTGGACTATCAGCCGGTCGGCAATTCGTATATGTGCGTCTACGGCTGGACAAGAGAGCCGCTGATCGAATACTATATCGTGGAATCGTGGGGCTCGTGGAGACCGCCCGGGGCACCGTTTGCGATCGGCACCGTGACCGTGGACGGCGCGACATACGATATTTACAAGACGACCCGTTATGAGCAGCCGTCGATCGACGACATCCAGACCTTTGATCAGTACTGGAGCGTCCGCAGAACGAAGCCGACGGGCGACGGCACCAAGCTTGAGGGCACGATCTCCGTTTCCAAGCATTTCGATGCGTGGAAGAAGTGCGGTCTGGAACTCGGCAAGATGTACGAGGTCGCACTGACGGTCGAGGGCTATCAGTCGCAGGGCAAGGCGACGGTCTACAAGAACGAGCTTCGCATTGAGGGCACTTACGCAGAGGCGACCGACATTGAAGTGACCGTTGACGAGGATGCGATCGCAAAGCTTGCCGAATCGGAAGCGAACAACAGTGAACCCACAGAGGTCGGCTTCTTTGAGACCGGCTTCGAGGAAGGCACGATGGGCTGGATCCCGCGCGGCGGTTCGCTGGTCACCGTGGACAAGGAAAATGCCGACGAGGGCTCGCAGTCGTTGTTTGTCAGCGGCAGAACCGATTACTGGAACGGCGCAACGGTCATGCTCAGCGCGGATACCTACAAGCCGGGCGAGGCGTATCATTTCAAGGCGCGCGTTATGCAGAACAGCGGCGAGGACATCACGATGAAGATGACGCTGCAGTATAACATGGACGGCGAAAAATATGATGAGATCGCACTGGAACCGGCTCCGAACGGCGAGTGGATCACGCTGGAGAATCTGGCGTATACGATCCCGGAGGGCGCGGAGAATCTGCAGCTTTATGTCGAGTCTCCGGACAGCCTGACCGATTTCTACGTCGATTCCGTCTCCGGCGCCGAGCGCGCGGATTAAGGTGTCTCCGACGGATTCAAAATGGGGGCGCTGCCCCTAAACATGAAGAAACTTGTTTCTTCATGTTGGCCTCTGCTGGGGACGAGTCCCCAGACCCCGTGCGGAGCCCGCGCTGGCATTTTCCTCCGGGTGCGGTTAGCGAAGTTCTCCCAACAGTCTGAACTTCACGCCGCGTGGCGGCTTCTGAAAGGTTACTTCTCCCAAGGATGAAGCCCGCCGAAAGCGCAGAAAAACGGGTGCTGACGGAACAGTCGGCACCCGTTTTGCATCAAGCATCCGGTCGGGCGGTAGGCTGACGGTTTGCAGCCTCATAAAAGTTTGCAGGTCGAGGGCGGAGCCATCGTCGCGCTACGCAGAGCGCGAAACTCCCCGGCGTGCAAAGAGCCAGAAGGGCTTGGGGTCCGCACGTTTGCCGAAGGCAAACTGCGCAGTTTCGCTTTGCGAAACATGGGCGATCAGAGGCCCCCATTCTCAAATCGCATCCGCGAAGCGGATACTTCTTAATTAGGCGAATCCCGGATGGATTCGCAGCGCCCGCTGCCGTTTTCCTCCGGGGACGGGGAGCGAACATCGCCCAATATGCTTTTCCGCACGCCGCTAAAGCGGCTTCTGATAGGTTACTGCTCCCGGCACGAAAGCCTGTCGGCAGCATACCGGTATCTATTATTTCGTGAAGAGCGAATGGTGAATAACGGACAAATCAAACAGGCGCCTGCCGCTTCCGGCAAACGCCTGTTGTCTGATGATGAAAAAACTGCGGGAAAGCTTATTTCCGCCGGATATCCTGATACAGCAGACCGCATTTCGTGCAGTACCACACAAGCCGTCCGGCGCGGCAGAGCGGCATCCGGAACTGCATGTTCCATTCGGGATACTGCTTGAACAGCATGACGGTGCTGTCACTGATATACGCGGCAACGGAGATATAATGCTCCTTGGTCATCGGGTGGTCGGCGGTGACATACCATTCCCCGTCGATCTCCTCCAGCTGCAGCCGTTCTCCCTCCGGGGCAGGCTGCGGAACCTCCGGGGTCAGCGTTTTGCCGCAGCAGGTGACCGCCGCCTCCGAGGTCGCCGTGATGATGTTCCCGCATTCTCTGCATACATAAAATCTGATCTTTTTCATATCGCTTTCTCGCTTTCGTTTTTCCGGATCGAGCCGGAGAGCAGCGTCTGCATGTCCGTCCCGAGAATCTCCGCCAGCACGGGCAGCAGAGAGATATCCGGACTGCCGTTGCCGCATTCCCATTTTGAGACGGCCTTGTCGCTGACGCTGAGCTTCTCGGCCAGCTGCTTCTGTGTCAGGCCGCTGCGCATCCGGAGCTCCCGGATCAGCGCGCCGGTTCTGGTCTGATCCATGCGATCACCTCTTGAAATAAACTGTATGTTCATTGTAGCAGAACCGTGCGGAATTGTCAATCTACGCTCCGTAGACTTGGTTCGATACGAAAAACCTGCTCCCTGCAGCCGGTATGACTGCGGGAAGCAGGTTTTCTGCATTATTGCTGTTCGATCGCGCCGACCGGGCAGGTATCTGCACAGCATCCGCAATGCAGACATTCCTCCTGTGCGATCTCCGCCTTGTCCCCGACCGTGATGCAGCCCTGCGGACATGCATCCGCGCAGGCACCGCAGCCGATGCAGGCGTCCGTCACAAGGTATCCGCCCGCCTGCGGCTCTGCGGCAGGCTCCGGCTCCGCTGCCCCGAATGTGAAGCTGCCGCTCTCCTTGCCGGAAAGCGCTTTCCATTCGCCGCTGCCTGCGGTCATGCAGAATACGGAAACTGCCTTTTTGGCCGGGTATTTCTCCGCGAGATACTTCTGCGCTGTGAAGAACTGCGGCAGAAGCTCCGTGCCGGCTTCGCTGATCTTGCCGTACACGGTCACCGCGGTGCCGTTCACGGGATCCTCGCTCTTTACACCCGAGCACACAGCGTAAGCGCTGCTTTTCAGGCATTTGCAGAGCGTTCCGTCCTTTTCCGTGAGGAAATACAGTCCGGCTTCGTCAGCGTACACTGCATCCGCGATGCCGCTGACCGGCAGGCCGTCCTCATTCACGGCTGCCAGCGCGGTTACATGAATCTGCGTGACAAGCAATTCAAAGCATTCTTTTGCTGTCATAGGATCACCTCCGCTATCAGTATAGCATATCGGGACTGAAATTGCAATGATTTCAAAAAATAAATAAAAGCGGATGGCTGCCTCTGCCGCGAGGCGCGTGATTCAGGCAGAAGAAAACGACGGTCTTTCAGACAAAAACAGAATCCGGAGAGCGGCATTTTGTCGCGGACGAACGGCGGCATTTCGTCACGCGGCTGGCAGTTCGTCGCGAAATACGGGATTTCGTCGCCGTATACGGGATTTCGTCCTCAAAAAACGGGATTTCGTCCGATTATATTGCTATTTAAGCAAGATTGTGGTATAATGTGAATATGCACAAACAGTTTGGAATATGATAAATGTGAAACCGAAACGGTGCGCAAAAAACGGCATAACCATTGTTAACTATCGGTAGCAATTTTATCCTAAAAATCGACAAAAATCGAACATGTGCCCCTGTATCTTTTTTACCATAATTTGACTGCATTCAGTATGCAAAATTGAAAACATCTCCGAAAGAGAGCAAAATGCTCATAAGCGATTGACAAACAGATACGAAGATGTTATAATTTAGCTACTGCAATATTATTCTATAAATGCAGAATCCAGCAACAGAAGGGAGGGAATCCGGTGATTCCGGCGACGGCAGAGGAATCTGACATTTACCGTGTGGGACACGGAGGGGAACCGCAATATTTCACCTTGTCAGCAGAATCTGCGGAAGCTGTCTGAAAGGAGGAAACGGGAAGGGAAAACGTAAAATCTCGGCACGCTTGTTTCTGCCGGACTTACAGGCTCCCTGCCGGATCTGCGGCAGCCAAAATACGCGTCCTGCACACCGGCGCAGCTGTAAGACACAGAAACACCAAACAACACACCACATTTATTAAAGGAGAAGAACGATGACACGGAATCATTCTATCAAGAGATTTTTATCCGGTACAGTCGGTGCAGTGATGTTCCTTTCTGCACTGCCGGCGATCGCAGCCAACGCAGCAGTCGGCACGACTGTTCTGACCTACGAAGACTATGAGGTCAGCTACGCAGTAACAGACGAGTGGAACGGCGGCCAGAACGTCCTCATCACGGTGACGAATCTGGGCGATGAGTCCCTCTATAACTGGGCATTCCAGTATGATGCAGGCGGAAGCATTGAGGGTCTTTACAACGCAGTCGTTTTTGAGAACGAGGATACGGATTACATCGTCAAGAACAACGGCTGGAATTTCGAGCTTGCACCGCAGCGCAGCGTCAGCTTCGGCTACACCATGCGCGGCGAGGATCTCTCTGTCCCGACCGATTTCGAGCTTCGCTCCGAGCGCGTCGATGTGACGGAGGGCTATGATGTCGAGATCGCGTATGACGACGTCTGGCAGGACGGTATGCGCGGCAGAATCATTGTCACGAATACGACCGAGCAGCCGATGGAAGGCTGGACGCTCGGATTTAATACCAACTTCCAGGTCGAGTATGTCTGGAACGGCAGAGTGATCGACACTGACGGCAATCACTACGTTGCTGCAAGTGAAGCGTGGACGCAGTACCTTGCACCGGGTCAGTCCAAGGAGATCGGCTTTGTCGGTTCCTTCGAGCCGGGCACCGAGCCGGCATTCTCCGACTACGAGTTCACCAAGGTGCGGATCAAGGGTCTGCATGAGAATGACGGCCCGATCATCGAAATTGATATGGATACTGATAACATTGACCTCGGCTATATCGAGAACCTCATCCACGAGGGTCTCATCACCGCAAACTTCGACCGCAACAGCCACATTCGTGCGATCGACGGCAAGTTCACCAACAAGCCGCTCGTGACTGCTGAGGATGCTGCACATATCCTGAACTGCGCACATACCCTGTTCGATCAGAACTTCCATGCAGACGCAGAGGATATCACGATCACCACGAACGGAGACGAGACCTTCTTCAAGTACACCGCAAAGGTGAACGGCGTCGAGGTTCAGGGCAGCCAGATCATTCTTTCCGCAAAGAACGGCGTAACCACCGGCATGACCAGCACCTACAACAAGCAGGGCATCACCGCCGGCACGACAGCTTCCATCACCGCTGAGGAAGCTGCAGATGCAGCATTTGCAGAGCTCTTTGCAAAGAATCCGCGTCAGCTCACAGCACTCAAAACAGCTTCCGGCCTGAGCGAGGAGGAGGCGATTGCAGTCCTCAAGAGCACCTTTGAGGTGAATCAGGAGCTTGTACTCTTCCCGGTGAACAACCAGACACTGGCACTCACCTGGAAGGTGTCGCTCGTCAACAGAACCACGCTGACTGCTGATACCGTCGTTGATTACGACGACGTCAACGATTACGCGAAGTATCTGTTCGGCGGTTACAGCCGCAGCTACTACGTCTATGCAGACGGCCAGAATGCAGGCACGGTTTACTACTCTACCGGCTTTGGCGGCAATGCACTGACCGCTGTGGACGGAAACGGCTTTGACCTCAACGACAATGTGAGAGTGTTCGGTGCCGTGGAAGACAATTCCGTTTATGAAATGTATGACAGTGCGCGGAACATCGAGACCTGCCGCGCTGACGTTCAGCTTTTCGTGCTCGCAGGTCAAGTTTTCGTCAACTGCACTGTTCCGGGTGACACGATCGCTTCCGCCAGTCAGACTTTCTCCGATAAGAACGCTGTCTCTGCACATGCCAATATGAGCGACATCTATGATTATTATCTGAATGTCCTCAACAGAGATTCCTATGACGGACAGCATTCCCCGATCCTTCTTTCCACCGGTGTCAGAATGGACGTTGAGCCGTTCGTCAACGCGATGTGGTTTTCGGATCCGACTACGGGTGCCGAGCTGTTTATGATCGGCGATGCGGGTCCTTCGATCAAGCTTGAAAATGCCGTGGATATTCTGGCACATGAGTATCAGCATGCTGTGACCCAGTATACGGCCGGTCTGCTCCCGCTGGGCGAAGCAGCTGCCATGAACGAAGCATATTCCGATATCTTCGGTGCGCTGATCGAGGGCAAGTCTTATACCGATCCCGGCTTCGCGACCATCGGCGAGGACAGCGGCCTGATCATAAGATCCATGGCAGATCCGGAGAGCATCCTGGATGCGGACGGCAATCCGACCGGCGCGGATCACTATTCCGATATGAGCGATCCGACTTTTCAGGCTCTTGCTGCTGAGGATGAGGGCGGCGTGCACCTTTACAGCACGATTTTCAGCCGTGCAGCATATCTGATGATGACCGATGCCGCAAACGCTTCCGTTTCTTACAGCGACTGGGCAAAGATCTTCTACAATTCCCTGGATTATCTCACTTCCGGTTCTGAATTCACTGACGGCCGCTATGCAGTTGTCAGAGCAGCAAAGGAATACGGCTTTGACGATCCGATGCAGGAAGCAATCAAGCGCGCATTTGATACCGTCGGCATCACCGAGCCGGAGTGCATCAGAATCGTACTCAGATGGGGCGAAACGCCGAGTGATCTGGACTCTCACCTCATCGGACCGAGAGTCACCGGCAACGGCAACTTCCACACCTACTATATCGACAGAAACTACTATGTCAACGATACGACCTATACCGTTACGAATGCGGACTTTGCAGCAGAGCTGGACTATGATGATACGACTTCCTACGGTCCGGAGATCACCACGATCCACGAGCTGACTGAAGGCGACTACTATTTCTACATCCATGACTTTACCAACCTCAACAGCACGACCTCTGATCAGATGTCTCAGTCCGGCGTGACCGTGAAGATCTATCGCGCGGCATCTTCGGAGATCATGTACACCGAAGACGGCGCACCGGCAGTCTTCACGATCGACACGGTACAGCCCGGCACCCTCTGGAAGGTCTGCAAGATCAGCATTTCCGCGGACGGTGCTGTCACCATCACACCGGAAGGCGATATCACGTTCCACAGCAATCCGTCTACCGTCGGCGCCTGATCCCCGCGCATGTTTTTCATATTTTTTCCTATGTGATTCCCGATCTGACAGCAGGGCAGGGGGCTTCGGCTCCCTGCCCTGCGCAGTTTTGCGGCGGTATGCGTTGACTTTTCAGCGCTGCGGAAGTATAATGGGATCAGAAAACCGCAGGACAGAATGAAAAGGTCGTGAACCCATGATGTTTTACACGTTCCGGTACCGCTCACCGCTCGGCAGCATCATTCTTGCAGGTGACGGCGAATCCCTCACCGGCTTATGGTTCGACGGGCAGAAATACTTTCCCCGTAAACGCCTGTCTGAAAGCACAGAGGCAGAGCTGCCGGTTTTTGCGCAGACCGTCAAATGGCTCGATATCTATTTCAGCGGCAATGCGCCCGATTTCACGCCGCCGCTCAACCCGCAGACAACGCCGTTCCGCAGGGATGTTTATGAGATCCTGCTGACGATCCCGTTCGGGCAGACCATGACCTACGGTGAGATCGCGGATCGCATCGCGGAGCAGAAAGGCATTGCGCGGATGTCGGCGCAGGCAGTCGGCGGCGCGGTCGGGCATAATCCGGTCGCAGTTATCATCCCCTGCCACAGAGTTCTCGGTGCAGACGGCAGTCTGACCGGATACGCCGGCGGGCTTGAACGGAAGGCGGCGCTGCTGCGGCTGGAACAGTCCTTCGCAATATAAGACGCAATATAAGAAAAACCGCGGACCCCCTCAACAGGGATCCGCGGCTTTGTCATCTCCGCGGGCTATTATGCCGGGGATGCAAAAAGCCGAACATTGGAAATAGTATGCAGCCATTTGTTCAGGGCTGTACGCACTGTGCCCCTTCAGCCACCACCTGACCGTTTCCGCAAAGCTGCTGACCGCAAGATCAAGCGCATAGTCATGCGGTACATTCTCGCTGACGGTAATATGCTCGTCAAATACCTGACAGAGATATTCCTTCAGATAGCGCAGGAATATCTCTCCGCACTCTCCGCTGAACAATCCTCTGATGCTCTGCTGTTTTTCTTGCAGGTGATATAATATGTGCGTGATCCTGTCCCGGAATGAACTGTGATGTGAGAAATCGTGCTTCTCCTCGCACAGGATCTCCTCGGAGAAAACATGGTCGAATATATCCGTACACAGGGCTTTGAGCAGCTCGTCCTTTGTCTCAAAATGCGCATAAAAAGTGCTTCTGCCGATGTCCGCTTCATCTATGATGTCCTGCACGGTCATAGATGTGTAGGTTTTCCGTTCAAGCAAGGCTGAGAACGCCGTAAATATCAGGTTTCTCGTTCTGCGCTGCCGTCTGTCCATGATATGCCCCTTTCCGTACAATTTCCGCTTTTTGTCCGGTATCGTACATTTGGAATCAACCGGTTATTGAAATACTGCTGTTTCTGTGCTATGATAGATACAGAACAGGTTGTCCGTTATCGGATATATCATAGCATAACATACAGCGTTTGTCAAGGAGGCTTACCGTGCGCGAAAAGAGAGATTTCAGATTTGATAAGAAAGCCGGGAAATATGATGACAGCTATGCGGGCAGGCTTTCGGAGAAATTCTATGGGCTTGTGACAGAGAATGTGGAGCTTTCCGAAGGTATGACAGTTCTTGAAATGGGCTGCGGAACGGGAACGATCCTGTACCGGCTTTCGCAGAAATGCAGTATCAGCGGTTATGGCGTTGATGTTGAGGAAAAGATGCTTGAACAGGCAAGGAAGAAATGTCCCGGTATGCAGATCCTGAACTGCGTCTGCGACGACACGCCCTTTGAGGACGGCAGCTTTGATGTGATCGTGGCGTGTATGGCATATCATCATTTTCCCGACAGGGACGGCTTTTCAAAGGAATGTGCAATCATCATGATTTTGCCAATCGTATGCGGCTTTTTCACTTTGATCGTTGTAATGAAGCAAATGCCGAGCAGCATCAGCATTGCCGGAAGCAGCACAATATTTTTGATGATGCCCGCCAAAAACAGCAGATACAATACCGGCAGCACAAGTGCGACTGTTGTGACCGGTACACCGAGATATTCCGAACGGCGTTCGTCCGTTTTGCTCTGCCGTTCCTCCTCGCGCACATTGAAATAGGACAGACGAATCAGCGCAAAAAGCGTATAGACTGCCGCAATCATGCCGGAAAACACCGTTTTTCCTGCAAACATATATACGAACACGCCGGGCAGCACGCCGAAGCTGATGAGATCGCTGAGAGAATCAATCTGAATCCCGAAGCGCTTTTCGCTTTTCGTGCGCGTTTTCGTCGATGCAACCGCCCCGTCAAACATATCGCAGAAGCCAGTGAACATCAGGCAGATCAGTGCCGTTTTGAAATTGCTGTTGACGGACATCAGGATCCCCATAAACGCAGACAGCATTCCCAGATATGTGAGAATCACTGTGTAATCATAATAATCCAGAAGCAGCGGACATTCCCGTTCGTTATGCTCATCGCTCCCGATTTCAGACATATCCAATGCCATCTCTGCATTAAAAATGCTTTTATTCATTATGATCCGCTCCTTTTCGGTTTTTATTCTACATAATATCGCATCAACCTTGAAAAAACATTGAAAACAATTCAAACAGTCAATAAATATCACTATTTTATCATACCGAATAATACACTGTAAGCCAATATGCACCACGGCTTTCCAAGTATGATGATCCAAACAAACTTCCTTTTGTCCATTTTAATGAGTCCCGAAAAATAGCAGAGAATCGGTATGCTTGATTGCATTGTCTATGAGGATAGCAGTCAACTGCCGGATATTATCCTCATTTGCGTAAAAACTGATGTTTTCTGCGATTTCGTAGCTGTATTCTATGCCTTTGTCATCCGACAGCATCGACAACCATTTTCTGTAGTGAGGGCAGGCTCGGAAATGAGCCTGCCCGTCATCATAATTTTGTTCAGCATAGAGCACCTTCCTTTTAGTCCTCGCATTCATCCAACCCGTGCAGGAGCTGAATGTAAATGCACTCTGCTCGGTCGCGCTCCTCGCCCTCGGTTGTCATCATCTGTCTAAGGAAGAAATTTAGTGCTTCTTCCCGGTCATCCCAGACCTCTTTTTTGCCTTTATAAAAGGTCGTGACCTTGCGTGTTTTCGGCATTGCCAGTTCAGGTATTCTTAGCATAATAAGCACCTCCGTTTTTTGTTTGTGATTCCATTATAACCGCACAAGCAAAAACGAGAAACAGTATGTGGTCTTTGATTTCAAGGACGATAACGGCGAACGCAGGCGCAAATGGGTAAGTACAGGTCTGAGCGAAAAGTGTACTAAGAAAGCACTGGCAGCAAAGGTCGAGGAAATCATCGGTGCATTCTATGAGGACTTTCTCTCCGGCAAGGCGACCAAAGCCAAACACAAGAGAGCAGACCGCACGGTCGTGAGTGCCGAGGCACTTGCGGAAGGCGTTGCTGTAAGAGCAGGAAACTGTCTGTTTGTGGACTTCCTGAGCCATTGGCTCGACACTGTAAAGCCGGCAATTGCGTACACAACATATTGTGGCTATATTGGCTATATTGAGAAGATCAGCACCTATTTCAACGAGAAATACCCTGAGCTGCTCTTATGCGAGATCACGCCTTTGCAGATTCAGCAGTTTTACAATGACTTGTATAACAGCGGTCTGACGGGCAATACGGTCAAGCATTACCACGCCAATATCCACAAAGCACTGAAATATGCGGTCAAAATGGATATGCTCGAATCAAATCCTGCCGACAAGGTGGAGCTGCCGAAACTGGAAAAATACAAGGCGTGTTTTTACAGCAAGGAGGAACTGAACAAACTGCTTGCGGTATTCAAGGGTGACAGAATGGAGCTTGTCGTACATATCGCAGCTTATTACGGTCTCCGCAGAAGCGAGGTCATCGGTCTGAAGTGGGATGCGATCGACTTTGAGAAAAAGACCATCAAGATTTGCCGAAAGGTCACAAGCCAGACGGGTTCAGGTCATGAGGAGATCATGGTGGACAATACACTGAAGACAGAAGCAAGCGTGAGAACGCTCCCTCTGATTCCCCATATCGAGAGGATGCTCATTGAGCAGCAGCAGAAAGAGGAAATGTACTCCAAGCTCTTGAAATCCGATTTTGACAGAACCCATGAAGGCTTTGTGTGCCGTGATCCATACGGCAAGCTGATCACGCCGAACTTTGTCACCGACCATTTCAAGAACATGATAAAGAAGCACGGTCTCAGACGGCTTCGGTTCCATGATCTGCGACATAGCTGTGCCAGTCTTTTGCTTGCAAACGGAGAGTCCATGAAAGCCATCCAGGATTGGCTCGGGCACTCGACATTTAATGTAACAGCGAATTTTTACAGTCATCTTGATTACACATCGAGGATTTCTTCTGCTGAGACGATTGCAAGAGTCCTCGGTGACGATGAAGATGAGGAAAACGAAAAAACCGCAGGCTCTTTGTAAGAACCTGCAGCCGTGAAACAATCGAAAATACGCTCAAATAGGAGCAAAAAAGCGATAACTCCCACACATCGCTGCGTGGGAGTAATTATGGATGCAGGCACTGCCTGCTGGTGCCGGTGGCGGGGGTCGAACCCGCACGATATTGCTATCATTGGATTTTGAGTCCAACACGTCTGCCAATTCCATCACACCGGCAAATATGAAATTTATCCGCTGCGGACAAGATAAAAAGTCCGCTATGTCAACCAAATCTGCGGAACGAATTTGGAAAGCAACCGAAAAATGGTAGACAGGTTGGTAGAAAACAGCCCTCACACAGCTAAGATTTTCTACCAGACTACCGCCAAAACATCGGAATATCGGAAAAACCCCGAAATCAAGGCTCTGCCGACAGCGAAAATGGCATTTTTGATTTTGAGTCCGTCACGTCTGCCAATTCCATCACGCCAGCTTACCGGAACAGTATAGCATATTTTGCGTGATTTGTCAACATCCTAATTTCAACAGGAAAAGTGAATCATAGGTGTGTGTGATTCATGATTCACTCAAAAAGAATACCGGTATGCTTCCGGCGGGCTTCAGTGCTGGGAGAAGCAGACTTTAAGAAGCCGCCCCGCGGCGTGCGCCGAGAATGTTGGGAGAGCATCGCTCACCGCCCCCGGAGGGAAATGCCAGCGCGGGCTCCGCGCCCCCGCTGGAAAAATCCGGTTCAGACACTTGCATAATCGGCGAAAAAGTAGTATAATAGGAAAGGCAATTTTGATTTCCCGTTCAGACACACAGGAGGCAAGGTTATATGTGTGGAATCATCGGCTTTTCGGGCCGCATCGACAACGCGGAGGCAGTCCTTTCCGAAATGATGGAAAAGATCCGGCACCGCGGACCGGATGCAGGCGGCAAGTATCTCAATGGGGAGATTGCACTTGGCCACCGCCGGCTTTCGATCATCGACATTACGGAGCAGGGCGACCAGCCCATTTTTAATGAAGACCGATCAATGGTGCTCGTCTTCAACGGAGAGATCTACAACTATAAGGAGATCCGGGAGCAGCTGCTTGCAGCGGGACATACCTTCCGGACAGAGACCGATTCGGAGGTGCTGATCCACGGCTACGAGGAATACGGCACGGAGCTGCTGAACAAGCTCCGCGGCATGTTTTCCTTTGTGATCTGGGATGAAAAGCAGAAGACCCTGTTCGGTGCGCGCGATTTCTTCGGCATCAAGCCGATGTATTACGCGCAGATGGGCGGCAGCTTTCTGTTCGGCAGCGAGATCAAGGCGTTCCTGCCGCATCCGCATTTCAAGAAGGAACTGAATACGGATGTGCTGGAGCAGTATCTGACCTTCCAGTATTCCCCGACGGAGGACACCTTCTTCAAGGGCGTGAAGAAGCTCCCCGCCGCGCATTACTTTATCTATAAGGACGGAAAGCTGACCGTCGAGCGGTACTGGGATGTGCATTTCCATGCGGATGACGCGCCGCTGCTCGGAGACTGGGTCAAGACGATCTCGGAGACATTCCGGGACTCCGTCGCCGCGCACAAGATCGCGGATGTCGAGGTCGGCAGCTTTCTGTCGTCCGGCGTGGATTCCAGCTATGTCGCCGCCGTCGCGGATGTGGACAAGACCTTCACGGTCGGGTTCGGCTCGGACGAGAAGTACAACGAGATCGGCTGGGCGAAGCGCTTTTCCCGCGCGATCGGCAAGGAGAATTACAGTCATGTGATCACGCAGCAGGAATACTGGGATGCCCTGCCGGGGATCCAGTATCAGATGGACGAGCCGCTGGCTGATCCTTCCTGCATTGCGCTGTATTTCGTCTGCAAGCTGGCTGCGGAGCAGGTCAAGGTCGTGCTCTCCGGCGAGGGCGCGGATGAGATCTTCGGCGGCTACAATGTCTACAGCGAGCCGGATGCAACATGGTACGACAAGCTGCCGATGATCGTGCGGCGGGTTGTCGGCAATGCCGCGAGCCTGCTGCCCGCGAAGCGCGGCGTCAACTTCCTTGTGCGCAAGGGCAGAACGCTGGAAGAACGCTTCATCGGCAATGCGTATATCTTTACGCCGGCTGAGCGAAAGGCTCTGCTGAAGATCAAAACGGATGCGCCGGCACCGACTGCGGTCACGAAGCCGTTTTACGACAAGGTGCAGGATGCGGACACGGTCACGAAGATGCAGTATCTCGATCTGCATCTGTGGATGACCGGCGATATTCTGCTGAAAGCGGATAAAATGAGCATGGCGCATTCGCTGGAGCTGCGCGTGCCGTTCCTTGACAAAGAGGTCATGCATGTCGCGGAGCAGATCCCGACGAAATTCCGCGTGACGCACCGCGTCCCGACGGACGACAAAACGCCCTATACGACCAAATACGCGATGCGGCTTGCGGCAAAGCGCGATACACCGCCGGAAACTGCGGGTACCGCAGCGAAAAAGAAGCTCGGCTTCCCGGTGCCGATCCGCGTCTGGCTGAAGCAGGATGACTGCTACAGCACCGTGCGCACGGCGTTCGTCTCGCCGACCGCGGAGCAGTTCTTCCATACGGACAGGCTGATCCGGCTGCTGGACGAACACAAGAACGGCAAGAAGGACAACAGCCGCCGCATCTGGACGGTGTACATGTTCCTTGTGTGGTACAAGGTGTATTTCGGAGAGAACGCGAACGTATAAAAACCCCAGAATCATAATCCGCCGGAGGTATAAACATGAGCGAGCAGCAATATTCGCATCTGATCGACCTGAACGATTATCCCGTGGAATGGTGGAACAAGGTCATTTCACTCGGCGCCTCGATGTATGCACATCCGCAGCGCTATGTGCAGGCCTGTGCCGGAAAGATCATGGCAACGCTTTTCTACGAGCCGTCCACGCGCACGCAGATGAGCTTTCAGTCCGCGATGATCCGCTTAGGCGGCAGCATCATCGGCTTTGACAACCCGATGAGCAGCTCCGTCTCCAAGGGCGAGAACATCAAGGATACGACGAAGGTCGTCAGCACCTATTCGGACATCCTCATCATCCGGCACCCGCTGGCGGGTACGGCAAAGGCCGCCGCGCTGACGGCGGAATGCCCGGTCGTCAATGCCGGCGACGGCGGACATCTGCACCCGACGCAGACGCTGACCGATCTGCTGACGCTGAAAATGGAAAAGGGCCGGCTCGATCATCTGACGGTCGGTCTCTGCGGCGACCTGCTCTACGGCAGAACGGTGCATTCGCTCTGCAAGGCGCTGTCCTGCTATGAGGGCAACAAATTCATCCTGATCTCCACGCCGGAGCTGCAGGTCCCGGAGTATATCACGAAAATGCTGCGCGATTCCGGCTGCGAATACCGCACGGAATCCTCGCTGGACGACGCGATCGGCGAGCTCGATGTGCTGTATATGACGCGCATCCAGCGGGAGCGTTTTCTCTCGCAGGCGGATTATCTTGCACAGAAGGACGTCTACCGCCTGACGACGGAAAAGATGAAGCGCGCGAAAAAAGACCTCGCGGTGCTGCATCCGCTGCCGCGCGTCGATGAAATTGAGATCGCGGTCGATGACGACCCGCGTGCGCTGTATTTCAAGCAGGCGCAGTACGGCATGTATGTCCGCATGGCACTGATCCTGCGGCTGCTCGAAAGCGAAACGCCCGTTCCGCTGCTGCGCGGCAGAACAGACGATACGCTGCGCTGCGTGAATCCGAAGTGCATCACCGCGCAGGAGCATTATCTGCCGCACCAGTTCACGGAGATCGGCGGGCGCACGGTCTGCGAGTTCTGCGAGGAACGCGCACTGAACGCCTGACCGCCGATACGAAACGGGGTTTTTATGATCTATATTCTGATTTTGGCGGCCGCACTTGCGGCGGCAGTCTGTGTATTCCGGTTCACCCGCAGCGGGAAATATGCGGAAAAGCTGAAGCCGGCCGGCGTCTTTCTGGTGCGGGCGTTTGCGGTCTGCATGATGCTGGAGCTGCTGGTATTCAACTTCAATGCGGCGCATCTGCTGGGCGGGAGCTATCCGCGGAAAACACTCGATCTGCAGCGCGCATATACGGAAAACTTTGACGCATCAACGGGGCGCAATCCGGGAACCGGCAGGACCGTGCTGGAATTTACCGGGCTGAATACGCCCGTCGGCACCCTGACCGTGAACGGCGAATCCGACACGAAAAGTCTGGTGAAGTTCACGGTCGATATCAAGGATGACACCTATAAGCAAAGCTACCGCACGAACATCGCCTCGCTGGAAGCGATCGCCGGAAACAGCCGCAGCAAGACGATCCCCTGCAATTTCTCCGGCACGGTCTACGATCTGCGCATCTCCTTTGATACCGCGAACGGCGAAACGGTGACGGTCAGTTCCGTGGAGATCAACCGCCCGATCGGCGTGCATGTCTCGCTGACGCGGCTGCTGCTTATGATGCTGCTCTGCGCGGCGGTCTGGTTCTGCTGTGCGCCGGGACGCCTGCCGAAGAAATCGCTGAAGCCGCTGGCCGGCATTCTGACGGCATGTCTGCTGATCTTTGCGACCTACATGACCAACATGTACCGCTATACGATCCCCGGACACAGCATCAAAAACGATCTGCAGTCCCATTCCGGCAACCAGATCTCGCAGGAGATCGTCGATGCCTTTGAGGCGGGGGAGGTCACGCTCAGCCAGACGCCGAATGCGGAGATCCTTGCGCTGGAAAACCCGTATGACGGCAGCCAGCGCGAAGCGTCCGGCGCGTATTATCTCTGGGATCATCTGCTCTATGACGGCAAATACTATTCCTATTACGGCATTGCGCCGGTGCTGGTGCTGTTTCTGCCGTATCACATGCTGACGGGGTATTATTTCCCGTCGGTCTGGGCGGTCTGGCTGTTTGCGGTCATCGGCATCATCTTCCTGACGAAGCTGTATCTTGCGGCCATGGAGCGCTATGCGCCGAAGGATACGCCGGTCTCGCTGCAGCTGATCGGTCTGGCGATGGTGCAGTTCTCGTCCGGCATCTTCTTTACGCTGTATAACTCCTCGTTCTACGAGATCGCGCAGGCCTCCGGCTTTGTCTTTGTGACGGCGGGCGCGTACTTCATGATCGCCTCGAATGTTGTCGGAGAGGGGAAGATCCGGTACGGGAAGCTTGCCGCATCCGCTGCCTGCCTGAGCATGGGCGTGCTCTGCCGCCCGACGCTCGCGGTCTACTGCGTCGCGGCACTGCTGTTTATCTGGGCGGGTTTCCGCAAAAAGCTGCGGGCTTATCAGAACATGACCGATGCGCTGAAAAAGCAGATGCCCAAGCTGAAATATTATCTGCCGTATTTCGTCAGCGCGCTGCTGCCCTTTGCGGTGATCGGCTCCGTGCAGGTCTGGTATAACTGGGTGCGCTTCGGCAATCCGCTGGACTTCGGCATTCAGTATTCGCTGACGATCAACGACTTTACGCACGCGCAGTACCACACGCATCTGGCACTGCTGGGCATTTACAGCTATCTGCTGGCGCCGCCGGAATTTATCGAGCGGTTCCCGTTCTTCCGTGCGGGGACGGCGCGCACCTTTGACCCGCAGGGCTATTATTTCGTTGCGACGGGCGCGGCACTGGGTCTGCTCTGGCGTGCGCTGCCGATCGCGGCCTACTGCAAAGCGGGCACGGCCTACCGGCTTTCCCGCGATCCGGAAAAGCGGATGAATGCGCTGCTGCTGGCAGCGGTCTGCGTGATCTGTCCGCTTATCATCATTTTCTCGATCTGGGAAAGCGGCTACGGCACGCGCTACTGCGTGGACTTTGCATGGCAGATGATCCTCGGCGCACTGCTGATCTGCTTCCTCGTCTATGACCGCTGCAAAGAGAACACGAAGCGGCATCTGCTGAAGGTGATGACCGCGGCGGGACTGATCAGTCTGGTCATGAACTTCATTCAGGTGCGGACGTATGTCGATCCGACACAGCTCGGCAATACCGCGTGGCAGGCGAATGCATATACCTTCGCAAGACTGTTTGAGTTCTGGCGGTAAGCGGGCATCACATCAACGAAACAGAAAAGGCAGCGGGGAGCATTCCTCGCTGCCTTTTGTATCCTGATGCGTAATTTGTTCGGGTGTGTGCGGTCGGTGTGTATGATGTATGGTATATCCGGTTGTGTGTGTCCGCGGGTTCAGACGGCGGGCATTTTTCTGCCGCCGCCCATGCTCCAGGTCTCGATCTGGGTGATCTGCGAGCCGCCGACCAGATTCATGCTCTGCTGCAGCGTCATGTCATGGCTGCCTGCATTCTTGTATGCGGGGTCAAGGACACGGAAATCAGCTGCAGTCGGTGTGCCGGAGGACTTGGTGCAGCGGTAGACCACAACGAAATGGCCGCTGTTGTTTGCGGTATAATACCGGCACCTGTCAATGAAGACGACGATCGGACCGTTTTTCAGATAGTTCTGGATCTTGGAATAAACGCTGCTGCCCCATGCATTGCCCCAGTCGCGCAGATCAAGCTGGCAGTTTGCTTTTGTCCAGTTCATCGAAGCACCGTCCAGATAAGTCTGGTTATTCAGTGCATCCGGGTTCTTTGCGGTACCCTTATAGTAGTTGTAGATCATGGTGACGGAGGCAAGTGCGCAGCCGTGGGAGCCGATCGTATTGCTGCCGTTTCCGAGCCGATAGCCTGCATAATAGCCCTCATTCTGGGCACGCAGATCGAGATGCCACTGCACTCTGTTGTCGCCTTTTCTCGACCAGCGCTTGCTGCCGTTTGCATAGCTGCCGTTATAGAGAACCAGGTCACCGTCCGATTCAAGCTTCAGTGTGTAGTAGCCCTTTGCGCCGCTGGTGCCGGTCGCCCAGACCCATCTCTTGCCGCCGTTGCTCTTCGGGGTGGCATAAATGACAATGTTGCCGTCCTCCTGCACCACGAACTGATAGCCGCTGTAGCCGCCCTCCAGTGCCGTGCAGGTTGACCACTGTGCAACGGACTTGGTCGTATTGCCGACACGCGCCTGATCGTCGTAGATGACGAAGTTGCCGTCACCCTGCATGACAGCGCGGAATCTGCCGTTTGCAAGGAAATCGCCGGGGGACAGATACTGATTGCGGCCGGTTCTTGCCGTCACGGAGGCGCCCTTATAATGCGGATCGTTTGCGCTCCATGCGGATGCCGTGATCTGCTCAGAAAGGACAGGGCAGCCGGTCTCGCTCATCAGAGACGAGCCGGAAAACAGGATCGCAGCGGACATGAGACCTGCTGCAAGTTTCTTGATCTTTCTGCTTGTTTTCATGATTACTCCTTTTGTAGAACGAAGAAAAGCGAATCGAAATATATTTCTTTGGCGTATTGCGATGCTGCATCGGAATGTGTGTTTGACATGTCGGATGCATTATAGCACGTTTTGCCGGAGCCGTCAAGCCGAAAAGCCGGAAACAGGCTCTTTTTGTTAACGGATTGTTCCGGATAAAGTGCGGGGATTTCAGATTAAATGCCGCAAGTTGTCTGTATCAGTTTGCATATTCTTTCCAAAGTATTCTCACTGACTGTATAACTATTGAGATGAATGCAGAAATGTATTTTTGGCAGACCGCCCCCTTCCGGATGCCGAAACCGGACGGCTTTGAGCGCAGGATTTTGTAAACAATTTATGAATGTTGCAGGCGGAATCTTGCCGGAACAGCGGTTTTGTGCTATGATAAAAGCTGTATAAGCGTCCGTTTCCCGGGCGAAAATAAGGAGGTATCTTTATCATGAGAAAAATGTTATCCTGTATGCTGGCAGGACTGCTGGCGGCACAGGGCTTCGGCGGGAGCGTCTTTGCCGAAGCAGCCGGAAAGATCAAAGTCGGCTCAGCGGAAGCGGAGCCCGGCGCATCGTTCGAGCTGCCGGTCGAGATCACGGAGAATCCCGGCGTCACCGCGATGAGCCTTGCGCTCACCTACGATGCAGCCAAGCTGGAGTTCCTCGGCGCGGCGGACGGAAAAATCCTCGGCGATTCCGCGTTCCTCGGCGGCAAGGATCTGACGCTGATCCCGTATACGATGAACTGGGATGATCTTGCGGCGACGGACAATACCGGAACGGGCAATGTTGCGGTGCTGACGTTCAAGGCCAAGCCGGACGCTTCCGGCAGCACGGAGGTCAAGGTCGCTGTGAATCAGAAATCGACCTTCAATGTGGATCTGGTCGAGGTTCCGTTCAGCACGGAGAGCGGCACTGTGACGTTCAAGACTGTGACGCCGCCTGCCGTTACGACGGAACCGGTCGGCACGACAACGGCTGCCCCGGTCACCACGACCGTCGCTCCGCCGACGACGGCCAAGCCGGTCACCACGACCGCTGCGCCGGCCACAACGGCCAAGCCGGTCACCACGACCGCTGCGCCGGCCACAACGGCCAAGCCGGTCACCACGACCGCTGCTCCGGCTACGACGGCAAAGCCGGTCACCACGACCGCTGCGCCGGCTACAACGGCAAAGCCGGTCACCACGACCGCTGCGCCGGCTACAACGGCAAAGCCGGTCACCACGACC
>JAFWQJ010000015.1 GCA_017545185.1 Oscillospiraceae bacterium
ATGGGTGTGGATCATGACAGGCATCGGCGGCGCGATTCTGTTGCTTTCTGCGATACTGATCTTCCGTAGAAAGCGAGGCGCATCATGAAGCTGATTCGGCTCTGGCGGCAGTATGACAGCTTCAAAGCGGCGGTTCTGCTTTTTACATTGGCAGCCATTCTGATCGGATACTGCATTCATGCTGCCGCGGGATATGCGTCCATTCTGCGGACGCCGACCGAATACATCTGCACCTTGCCGGAAGATTCTGACACGCTTCTGCTGCGGCTTGCACAGACTGATTCTGTAAAGGGATACAGCCGGCAGAAAAAGGCATCTTTGATGCAGGAAAACAACGTAATGACTGTCACTTTGCTGTCAGCGGCGTATCTCTCCGACTGTTACGGGATCACGGAGCAGGGGCGCGTGATCTTCGCAAATGATGCTGCATTCTCTGCATTCTGCGGCGATACAGAACAAGGCGCAGTACAGATGCGCGGCACGCTGGACGGCAATCCGTTTTCCGCCGCGATCATCCGCACCGATGCGCTGCCGGACAGTCAGCCTTTGGCAGTCACGGCGGTTAGTATGGCAGAGCTGCATGAATCATCCGAGCTGCGCATCTGCATGACGGAGCCGGATTCCTCGGCGCTTGAGCAGCTCGGGCTGCATATCGTCAATCCGGAGGTGCAGCTTGCCGCGGAATATGACAAGGAGTTCGTGTTGCTGCGCATCCGGTTCGGGGCGCTCGCAGCTTTGCTGTCCTGCATCGCGGCTGTAGCGTTCCTGCAAATTTACCGGAATCATACTCAATCATAGAAAACAGAAATCCACATCTCGTACTGAGGTGTGGATTATTTGTGGAGATAAGAGCAGTAGAGATATTGCGTTTATGCCAACAAAATGCTATAATGAATAAGGCAACACATAATGATTTCGTAGCACAAAAGTAAAGGCAATGATTGATATTCGAAAGAGGTAGGAAGAAAATGAGTTTCGTTTATGCCGAAAAGTATTTCATAGATGAAGATAGAACAGAACCAAGAGTCAATATATACAGCGATACAAAAACTACCCTTATCGGTGCAGTATTAGCGAATTGGAGTGAGAAGGAAAGAACAACAATAGAAAAATACGGGTTTATAAAGAGTGTAAATATCGGACCGACATGCTGCATTTCTTTTGCGGGTAATAATACAATGTATGCGCAAAGGCTGCTTAAATGGATATTTGAAAAAAGATTTGTCAGTGATGACGAACTGATTGAGAAAGCATTTCAATTACATAGAGAGGCTTGCAAGGATGATATTGAATTTATAATTTGCTCTGCTGATTCCGGTCGGCCGATTATTACATGCATCAAGAATGGGGTCATAAATAATGATGTTTCATCTGCATGGATCGGATCGCCGGATGCTTTTCATAAAATGCAGGAACTGAGAAAAGACCTAGTTACGGATATCAGCTTGTTTAGCAAAGCGCTGGAAGAATGTGGAGATGATAGTGTAGGCGGATTCGTCATCAGAAGCACTTATGACGGAAAAGAATTTTTCTACCCTGAGCGGCTGGAATCAAGTGTTGAAAGAAAACAACTGGTCAGACTCGGCGAAAACATCACACTGTTTGATCCGGCTGAAGAAGGGGGATATACGATTCACTTTAGAGAATCTAAACAGAATGTAATCATAGATTTTTTACAGAGCGATCATTCTGTAATATACTCAGCAAGCCTTCGATATAAAAGTGAGCAAGACAACCTATACAAAGAGCATTTGATGCTGCCAATGTTGTTTTGTACATCAACGAATATCTGTATATAATTAGCTATTAAATTGGCGCATACCCTATTCAATAATCTTTCGGCTGCACCTTTGGGTGCAGCTTTTTCAATTCTGTATACTATGCGATTGATATTGCCTGGATACTTGTGCAGTCCTACAAACTTATCCCGTAAAGTGGAAAAATCGCCCGATTTCTGTGATACCTCATGAGGGAATCTGAAAGAGAATGCAGAAATCTGCTTCATTGTAACAATTCACAGCAAACTGCAATGAACAATAATCGGTAATTGTGCCTCTTTACAAACTTATCCTCTAAAGCGAAAAAATCAGCCGTTTTGTGAGGATATCTGTGAGAGGACAACACGATTCCTGCAAATCAGCATACCTCAGCGCAATGCACAGAATGGTGCGCAACATTTTGTGCAGCCATACAAAGCTCCGCGAACAGACTATTATTTTTGTCCGGTTTTGTAGGGCTATGTGAGGGGCAGTTCTCTCAAATCATATTTAATGAGGAGGAACACAAAATGAAAAGAAAGCAATCCGAAATCATCGACCGTATCCTCGATCTGCTGACGGAGCTGACCGATGATGCACCTGCCGAAAAGCAGGCAGAAACCAAACCAATGGAAATGCTCACGATCAAGGAATGCACCGAAGCGGTCAAGGGCATTTCCGAGCACACCATCCGCAAACTGGTTACGCAGGACGCATCCGCTACATCCGCACCGGCGAGGGAGAGCGCGGCAAAATCCTCGTCTGCAAGCAGTCTCTGCTCGATTATCTGGGCGGTGCTTCAAGTGCATCAAATAAATGAGTGTTGTATTTTGTATCGGCAGAAATCTGTCAATGAAATCCGGGGGTATGCAATCTGCTGTAAAATACGCAGATCCGGGGTAACCGTATACTTTGGATTTTGACGGAATAGCAAGCCACAGAAAGTATCGTATACTTTCGGATATTTCGGTTTTCGCAGGCTGTACCCTTGCAAAAATCCGGTATAGGGAACCCCAACCCTAAACCAATCTCCCTCCAAATATAAGTCGCCGAAACGCCAACATGAAAACAGAACGGAGGAAAAATGTATGAGAAAGCACAAGCAAGTGAAACGCAAGGAGGTCGTATTTGACCTGAACGAATGGGCGGAGGTGGAACGCCGCGCTGCTGCCGCAAATCTGAAAATCGGAACCTACATCAAGAAGATCGCCGTCAACGGAAAGTTGACTTATTATGATATGCAGAATGCAGCCCCGCTGGTCAACGCGATGCGCACGATTTCCAATAATATCAACCAGATCGCACGCAAGGCGAACGAAACGCACAGCATATATGCAGAGGATATTGAGATTCTGAAAAAAGAGCTCAGTCAAGTCTGCCGTATGTTAAATCAATTCCTGTCCGAGCTGCCGTCAACAAAATGCTGAGATGGGTGACAAAATCGAGCTAGACAGGCATTGACTTTAAATCGTGAAAGTGCTATAATGATAGTGATATATTCGCTGTCGGAATGGAGGAATTATGTTTAAGACAGTGAACACCGTCACAATCAGAAAGGTGGCGGTCAAATGAATATTCAGGAAAGAAGAAACAAAGACGGGGAGATCACTTCCTATCGCATCAGGGTGTTCGATCATCGGGATACGCAGACTTACAGGCAGGTGTTTCGGACGCTTTCAATCAAGTATGATTCGACAAAATCCGAAGCGTGGAACCGGAAGAACGCTGAAAAGCAGGGCACGATCTTTGAAAAGCAGATCGAGGAGCATACGATCAGTAATTCGCACATCACCTTTGACAGCTACTGCGAATACGCAATCGGCATGAAGGAGCAGGCAGGACTCTCTCCCTCGACAATCTACAGCTACACCGGCTGTCGAAAGCGTGTTGCTCCCTACATCGGGCATATCCAGCACAAACAGCTTACCCCTGCGGCAATCAATAAGGCGTACTCGGATATGCTCAGTACAGGCGTATCAAAGGCTACCGTCTATCAGTATCATTTGTTTATACATTCGATGCCTGCAATGGCATTCAAGGAGAATCTGATTCCGCGAAACTACGCAAGTGCAGCGATGCCGCCGAAGCGTGATGCGAAAGAAGTGCAGGCACTCAGCGAGGACGAAATCAACGCATTTTTCAACGCTTTGTACGCTGACAAGAAGCACTATATGTATCAGGTGCTGTTCAGTCTGATGCTTGCAACCGGATGCCGGATCGGTGAGATTTGTGCATTGACATGGGATAACATCGACTTTGAGAGCAATCGTATCCACATCTGCCGGCACTTTGTGATTAGCAATTCCGGTTCCCATATCCAGGACGGCTGCAAGACCAACGCAGGTGACCGCTGGCTCACAATGGACACAAGTATCATGGATATGCTCAGAGAGTACAGAGCTTACTATGATGAAACGGCTGAGAAGTATGGCAGTAAATGGAATTATGAAGATAATGCAGTTTTCTTTGCGGTAAAGAAATACGGTTCATTCCTGAATCCTGCGACAGCGAGAAGCTGGCTGAACAGATTTACTGAGAAGAACGGACTGCCGAGAGTTCATCCGCATATGTTCCGTCATACATCCGTGAGCTTGCAATTACAGGCAGGTATCAGCATTGCGGATGCTGCCAAACGAGCAGGTCATGCACGTCCTGATGTAACACTGAGGATCTATTCTCATACGCTCAAGAAGAACGATCTGTACTGCTGTGAAGCAGTTACGAAAGCATCGTATTTTCGACATAAGGGTTGAATTTTAAGCGTTTATATGCTATAAGCGGGCAGTGCCCGCCTCCGTTTTATCTCCCATGCAGCGAAGCAGAAACTTTTTCGTACTTCTCCCATTGAAATTCCCCGCATAATATGCTATAATAAGAATGAAATTTGCCGAATCAGGGGAGCAACCCCGCATCAGCCGCATCACCGATAAAAGGAGTTTTTCAGATGATCGCAACCGTTACCATGAATCCCGCAGTGGATTACACCGTTCTGCTGGAAGAACCGCTTGTCCGGAACAGCGTCAACCGCACCTCGCACGAGCGCATTACCGCGGGCGGCAAGGGCGTCAATGTCTCGCTGATCCTGCAGCAGCTGCAGATCCCCACGACCGTCTACGGCTACCTTTCCGGCACGACCGGCACCATGATCGCGGAGCAGCTGCAGCGCACGCAGATCCCGACGGACTGGATCGTGCTGCCGAACCAGATGAACCGCATCAACCTGAAGGTCAAGGATCACGACACCGTCACGGAGCTGAACGGCAGAGGCGTCGCGGTCTCTCCGGCAGACGCCGAGCTGCTTCTGAACAAGCTGCGCAAATACGGCGACGGCGATTACATCGTGCTGGCTGGCTCTGTTCCCGCTGGCGCACCCGCGACCTTCTATGCGGATATCATGCACGCGCTGGCCGATACCGGTGTGCGCTTTGCCGTCGATGCGGAGGGCGAGGCGCTCCGCGCGGCACTTGCGGAGCATCCGTTCGTCGTCAAGCCGAATCTCCGGGAGCTCTGCTCCGTGTTCGGCATTGACGAGATCGTAACATGGTGGGACGCGCTGCCCTACGGCAGACAGATGATCGAAATGGGCGCGCAGAACGTGCTGCTCTCCCTCGGGGCGGACGGCGCCCTGCTGTTCAATGACGAGAACCGTGTCTGGCATCTTTCCGCGCCGCACGGCGAGGTCAAGAATGCGGTCGGCTCCGGCGACTCGATGCTCGGCGGATTTCTGGCGGGCTGCGCGGCCGGCCGGGAACTCACGGAGGCACTGCGCATGGGTATTGCGGCGGGCTCCGCGACTGCGTTCAGCGAGTGGATCGCGACGCGCTCCCGCATGGAGAATCTGCTGAAAGGACTGCCCTGCCCGACAGAGCTTCTGTGACCGCGGCTGTCATTGTCTGCGCGCTGCTTTTTCCGGCGATGCGGCTGTATTTTCTGCTGACGGGCGGATAACTGCACAGGGGGGATTATGCGCACACTTTATGTCTCCGATCTGGACGGCACACTGCTGCAGAGCAATGAACGGACTTCCGGTTATACAAATAACATCATCAACCGGCTGACGGCACAGGGGATGCTGTTTTCTTATGCGACCGCAAGATCACACCATACCGCAAGAAAGGTCACCGCGGGCATGACGGCGGACATTCCGCTGATTGTCTATAACGGTGCCTTTGTCATAGACAATGTGACCGGAGAACGGCTGCTCGAAACCTATTTTGATGCTTCTGCGGATGCTTTGCTGGATGATCTGTTTGCACATAACGTGTATCCGATCGTGTATGCGATCATCGGCGGACAGGAAAAGTTTTCGTTTGTGCCGGAACTATGCACACGGGGAATGCGGCTTTTTCTGGACAGCCGGAAAGGGGATATCCGCATGAATGTGCTGCATCATGCCGATGCGCTGCATACCGGAAATCAATTCTATATCACCTGCATTGACGAGCCCGAAAAGCTCAGGCCGCTGTACGAAAAATACCGCGGCGCTTATCACTGCGTTTTTTCGCGGGATATCTATTCCGGGGAGCAGTGGCTTGAGATCATGCCGCAGGCCGCAACCAAGGCCAATGCGATCCGGCAGCTCAAATCGCTGCTGCACTGCGAACGGCTGGTCGTGTTCGGGGACGGCAAAAATGACATTGATATGTTTCAGCTTGCAGACGAAAGCTATGCGGTGCAGAACGCTGACGACGAACTGAAACAGCTTGCGACTGCCGTCATCCCGTCCAACGATGCGGACGGCGTTGCACACTGGCTGGAACAGCATGTTCCGGGAGCGATCAAATAAAAAACGCATTCCGGTCGGTGCTGACCGCAGCGGTACTGCTTGCCGGACTGCTCCGAAAGAAGGTGTGTCAGGATGTTTATCGGAATTTTTGCAGTGATTCTGGTCTCCGGCATTCTGCTGCTGAAACGCAAAAAGCGCGCAGATCTTGCTAAAGGTGATCAGTCTCAGGTCGGATACGGCATGGCCGGGGGGCTTTTTGCCGGGGTGATGATTGTCGGCGGTCTGCTGGCCTTTTTCATGCAGCTCATGACATATCATTATTATCTGTTCTTCACGGAGAGTCGGAAGCAGACTGTCGCTGCCGAAATGGGAATGCTCGACAGTGCCGATGTCCGCTATACGAAGTTTTCGTCAGCTTTCGGCGGGCCGGACGGCACAAACCGCAGCCTGACGCTCAGGTGCAGGACTGCGCCGATGACCGTGCTTGAAACCTGCTGCCGCGGGGATCTGAAAACCTTTACCGCAGACGGCATCGTCTATGATGCTGCCGCCCTGACCGATCAGGACGGCATTTTGCATTATGACGCGCCGCTGCCGGATGAAGAAGAACGTGACGAATATGTACGCGGAACGGTGCAGGATTTCATCGGCAGGGACGGCTGCACCGGCTTTTTTGAGTACAAGTATAACGGGCGTCGCTATTGGATCATCTGCTATGAGGACGGAAGCGAATGGTACCGCATGAAGATACGGGCGTAAAGCGCGGACAGAGGGAATCACCCGCGCAGGTTCCGCGCTCACTTTCGGCTTTCCGCTTGACAAATCCTTATTTTTGCTTTATAATAGAGGGGCATATTATGGAAAGGCGGTTTTTCGCATGAAAAATACGGACAAGCAAATGGATCAGCTCGTCGCGCTCTGTCAGGGCCGCGGCTTTGTGTACGCAGGCTCCGAGATCTACGGCGGCCTTGCAAACACATGGGATTACGGTCCCCTCGGCGTGGAGCTGAAAAACAATATCAAAAAGGCATGGTGGCATTTCTTTGTGCAGGCCAATCCGCACAATGTCGGTCTGGACAGCGCGATCCTCATGAACCCGCAGACATGGGTGGCATCCGGTCACCTCGGCGGCTTCTCCGATCCGCTCATGGACTGCCGCGAGTGCAAGACCCGTCACCGCGCAGATAACCTGATCGAGGACTTCGACGGCACGAACGTCGCAGGCTGGACGAACCAGCAGATGACCGACTACATCAAGGAAAAGGGCATCGTCTGCCCGAACTGCGGCAAGGCAAACTTCACCGATATCCGCCAGTTCAACCTGATGTTCAAGACCTTCCAGGGCGTCACCGAGGACAGCAAATCCGAGCTGTATCTCCGTCCGGAGACTGCGCAGGGTATTTTCGTCAACTTCGCGAACATCCAGCGCACGACCCGCCGCAAGATCCCGTTCGGCGTCGGCCAGATCGGCAAGTCCTTCCGCAATGAGATCACGCCCGGCAACTTCATCTTCCGCGTCCGCGAGTTCGAGCAGATGGAGCTTGAGTTCTTCTGCAAGCCCGGCACCGACCTCGAATGGTTCCAGTACTGGCGCGGCTACTGCAAGGACTTCCTGCTCCGCATCGGCCTGAAGGAGGAGAATCTCCGCCTGCGCGACCACTCCGCAGAGGAGCTCTGCTTCTATTCCAAGGCGACCACGGACTTTGAGTATCTGTTCCCGTTCGGCTGGGGCGAGCTCTGGGGCGTCGCAGACAGAACCGACTACGACCTGACCCAGCACAGCAATACCTCCGGCAAGACGCTCGATTATTTCGATCCGGAGACCAACGAGCGCTATATCCCGTATGTCATTGAGCCGTCCCTCGGCGTTGAGAGACTGTTCCTGTCGATCCTGACAGAGGCGTATGATACGGAAGTGCTCGGCACGGATGACAAGGGCAAGGAGGATGTGCGTACCGTTATGCACTTCCACCCGATGCTCGCGCCGTTCAAGTGCGCGGTGCTGCCGCTTTCCAAGAAGCTCTCCGAGAAGGCGCGCGAGGTCTACGATATGCTTTCGGAGCATTTCATGGTCGATTTCGACGACACCGGCTCGATCGGCAAGCGTTATCGCCGTGAGGACGAGATCGGCACGCCGTTCTGCGTGACCTACGATTTCGATACGGACGAGAAGGATCAGTGCGTGACCGTCCGCGACCGCGACACCATGGAGCAGGTTCGCATCCCGATCACGGAGCTGGTTTCCTATCTGAACGACAAGATCAAATATTAAGATTCATCAGCCGGTGTGCAGACGCATACCGGCTGAACTTTTGTCTGATGCGATTATGTTGCGGGACTATAGATCAGTGATTCAATATCATACATCATTGAAAACAAATACAGTCTGTAGTATCATAATATATGGAAACCGGATTATAAGGACTGCCGAGGAGCAGCGGATTCTCCCCCAAGAACCGGTCTGCGGCAGTCCCCCTTCCCCAATTCAACCCAAAGATGTAAACCCCACAATTTTACCTCTCCCCAAGAGGAAAGCAGATACCTGGCTTGGTATCTGTTTTTTTTTGGCGCGGCAGCCCTCGCGGCGATTTCCTTCCGGAGACGGTGAGCGAAGCTCTCCCAGCATTCGCAGTTCACGCCGCGGGCATTTTCCGGTGCATCACGAATGGTGAAAAGCGAAGCGTGGATCATTGCGGTATTGCCTCCGGAGACTGATCTGGATCTGCCCGCGTATCCACGCTTTGCTTTTTTTGCTGTGCTCCCATTGCAATTCCCGTAAAAATATGCTATAATTTACGGGAAGGGGCAAGCGGTTCCCAAATCGCCCCGCACAGAAAGGAGCCTGCATGGCAGAATACATCATTGCAGCAGCATCGACTGCGGATCTGCCGGACGCGTTTTACCGGAAGCATAACATCCCGCTGATCCGGTATACCTATTCGATCGGTATGGATACATTTGAGGACGACTGCACGGAGGAATCCCGCGCAAAGGCATATCAGGATATGCGCGGCGGCACGGTCTACACGACCTCGATGATCAACGAGGAAACCTATTACCGGTTCTTCCGCGGGCTCATGGAGTGCGGGAAGAATGTGATCTATCTGGATATGTCAAAGGAGATGTCCAGTTCTTTCCAGGCGTCGCACCGCGCGGCCAGCCGCATTGAGGCGGAGTTCCCGGAGCAGCGGCTCGTGCTGCCGGATACCCGCTGCGTTTCCGGCGGACTGGGACTTCTGGTGCGCGAATGCGTCCGGCGCATGGAGGAAGGCATGAGCTTTCAGGCTCTGCTGAACTGGTGCGAGAGCAACAAACTGCATATCATGCACCGCTTTACCGTGGACGATCTCAACTATCTGAAGCGCGGCGGCAGAGTGTCCAACGCTTCCGCGATGATCGGCTCCATGCTTTCGATCAAGCCGGTGCTCTACGTGCCGGACGACGGCCAGCTGACTGTTTCGGCGAAGGTGCGCGGCAGAAAGGCAGCGCTCAACAATCTGCTGGAGGGCATCCGGCGCGACATCACCGCACCGGCCGGACAGCATATCATGATCAACCATGCGGACTGCCTCAGCGATGCGAACTGGCTCCGCGACCGGCTGCTGGAGGAGTATCCGGCACTCGGCGGCGTGGATGTGTTCAGTCTCGGCGTTATCATCGGCGCACACTGCGGCCCGGGTCTGCTGGCTGTATTCTACTTCGGCGATCAGCGCAAGCCGTAATTGCACAGAAAATCAAACAGCGGTACCCGCTTCGGTTCGGGTGCCGCTGATTTTTTGGATTCAGTGAAGCGTTCTGTACCGCTTCATGATGCTGAAGAAGTAAAGCACCAGCGCGATCATGACGGCGTGCACCGTCCAGAACGCGGAAGGCGATGCATAAAAGTAACGGGTCAGCAGGATCAGGCTCTTTGCCCATGTTGTGCGGTAGATCAGCGCAAGCACGGCGGTCAGCACTGCGATCGGCGCCATGCTGACGGACAGCGGGTGATTGTGGATCTCCTGATCGGACAACGCTTTGCCGAAGGGTCTTTCCTTGTGAAAGCTTTTCAGAACGAACGGCGTCAGTGCAAAGACCGCCAGATACAGCAGCATCGGCAGGGCTATTCTGATACAGATCGTATAGGCATCCAGCGGCTCATCCTCACCGAGCCTGCTGCTGAGGAACGAGGGCATAAAGCAGACGAATATCAGCAGCCAGAAGCCGTAGAATACAACAGAGATGATCTTTTTCAGATACTCGGTGAAGCGCGTCACAAGCAGAACCATTAAGACTGCGGCCAGCACCGCGCAGAAGGATGAATCCGTCGCGGATTTCGCCAGCACGAATATGGCCGTGCCGCATAACACCTGCGCTGTGAGGTGATAGAACAGCACATACAGCACTGCGAGCAGGATAAAGATCACGGACAGCGAATGCGAAACATTGTATAGGCTCAGATCAAGGCCGCGCTGCTCCGCAAAGCCGGCCAGGAAGGATGCATCGGATAGCAGGCCGAAGATCACGGCGAGCACCGCAGAAAGGACAACGGGGATCCCGAGCGAGGAAATGGTTGTATGGACCCGGTCCGACAGCGGGACATTGCCGTAGCTGAAATGCTCCTGCGCGAGCTGCGAAAATTCCTCCGGCGAGATCAGCCTGCTTTCGGGCTCGCGGTCGTCCGGGCGTTCTTCTGTGACGATGCTCCGGGAGACGGTCTGCTCGCCGTTCCGCGGAATAATGGAGGCACCGGTCTGCGGGTCGATCATCGGTTGCCATGTGCATGAGTTTTCAACATGAATGCCCGCCTTGATCTGTTCGGCTCGTTTCTCAAACCATGAGACGTCATCGCGGCACCATTCAATGATCGTCGGATAGAAGATCTCGCGGTTTCGCTTCAGCGCCGCCTTCTTTCTCTGATCGTCGCCCAGATCCGTATTGATCTGGTGATCGAACGAGTTTCGGATCAGACGCAGCTTATCCAGCTTGTCCCATTCCTGATCCGTGATCCATTTGTCGGCGTACAGCTTGTTGACTGCGTGCTCCTGAAAATTCTTCACGCCGGGATTCCGGATGCCGGCGGCATTGGTCAGTGAGATCCGCAGGCACTCGAATACATCCTGCGTTTTTTTGGAGGCATCCTTTTTTTCACTGTTCCATGAATCGCTTTTTTCTGCGCCCAGCTGATACAGCTTTTCCATTTCGTTGATCTCATCATTGACAAATGTGACGATCTCCGAAACGGACATATTTTCCATTTCCGATAGTTCCATATCGTTCCCCCTTCGCGTGCCTGCAGGCGTCATACAAAACTCATGATAACATATTCTCTGAAAATCTGTCAAGTCAATTGTTGTGATTTCTGACTATATTGCTCTGCATGTTCCGGACAAACAGACCCCGGGAGCAGCTCTCGCCGTTCTCGGGGGCTTTCTGTTATTTTTTCATGCGCCGGATATACGCAAAGGTTTTGTCCTCGCCCTGTTCTGCGAGCATTTTCAGCAGGAAGTGCAGCTTCTTCTCTGTTTTCGGGTGGATCGGGCGCTGACGCTCTTTTCCGGAGAGAAAATAGTCCAGCGGGTCACTGTCGCGGTATTTTTCCCCGCGGTAGATCTTGCTGGCCGCGACGCGGTCGCAGAACATCTCGATCAGGTAGCGTGTCGGCATTTCCACAGGGCGGTACATCTTGGTCTTTGGGTCAACATCGTTCCAGTATTCAAAATGGTGCTTGTTGCGTCCCTTGTGATGCATCCACGCTTCGGAATAGCCGAACAGCTCGCGTTCTTTTTCGTTGGGGCTGCGCGTCCCCTGATAGTAGAGCATTCCGGGGATGAACTCGGTCGGGGTGAATTTGGAAAGGTCGTGCAGCAGCCCCTGCAGCGGGATCCCCGCCTTGATGCAGTGCCGCATGACGGCGTGTCTGTGTCTGGTCACGGTTCGGAAATGCGCGATCGGATGCATGATGCTTCGCCTCTTTTTCTGCAGATTCGATATTCCTATTATATCATATTACCGGCAGAATTTCAATGGGAGAAGGGCGAAAATGTTTCCGCTTTCCTGTTTGTTATCATGAGATCAGCCGGCAGAGGCTGTTTCGGGCTGCAGATGATACACCGCACAGGCATTCCGGTACATGAGGTTTTCCCGCTGTGCCGCGGTGATATCCAGCGACGCGGCAAGATCCAGATGCGCTTTCTGGCCGCAGCTGCCGAAATCGGAGCCGAACAGGAACCGGTGCGGCATAGCGGGGATCGCCGCTTCCAGTGCGGCTTTGATCTGCGGGATGTATGCCGGGTCGTCCGCCGTGGACGAGATATCGAAATACACGTTTTCGCAGTCTCCGAGCGCAGCAAAGCACTGTGCCGCCGCCGGATAAAAGCAGTGGCAGTATACAAAGGTATTCTGCGGCCGGCTTCTGGCGAGCGCCTTCATGACCGGCGGCGCGGCATACTGCGGATCGTCCCAGCCTGTGTGGAACAGGACCGGCACGGAGTATTCCGCCGCCAGCTCCCAGACCGGCATCAGCACGGGATCCGTGCAGAAGAAGTGCTCGTGTCCGGTAAAGAGCTTTATCCCGATGATCTCGCCGCGTTCCAGCAGCGTTCTGCAAAAGCGAAGCTGCTCCGGATAGCTGAAAAACGGGCTGATGCCTGCGATCACTCTGATGACGCTGTCGCCGCGGAACAGTGCAGCGCAGTCAGCGGTCGAACCGATCGTGCTTTCCGATACGGAATCCGCAATGACGATCCCCATGTCAACGCCGTTTTTCCGCAGCTCTGCAAGGAGTGCTTCCCGCTTGGCGGGAAAATCAGGATAATCAACGGGCAGATGCAGATGTGCGTCAATGATCATGCTTCCGTCCTCACAGCCATTTTTTCTTTTTGAAGAACACGAGGCTGAGAATCACGATCGCCGCGCTGACCGCAATGACGACCGGATAGGATGCTCTGTATTCCAGCTCCGGCATATACCGGAAGTTCATGCCGTACCAGCCCGCGATCAGCGTCAGCGGCATGAAGATCGAGGAAATGACCGTAAGCAGCGCCATGATCCGGTTCTGCCGGATGTCAAGCTGCGACTGATACAGGTCGCGGATCTGGATCGAAAACTCTCTGAGGGAATTGGTCAGGTCATGCAGTCTGGAAACGCGCTGCGCGTACAGGTGAAAATACCGGATATTCTCCTTTTTGAAGAAATTGTTTTCGTTTTCCTCCAGCTCCTGACTGAGATCCAAAAGCTGCTCATAGTGATTGCGCAGGTCGCGGAGATCGCTCCGGATGCGGCTGACGCGCAGGGAGGGGTCGGTATCCGTGCCCTCCAGAATGCCGGATTCGATCTCGTCCAGCTCCTTGTCGAACTGTTCCAGAATGACCTGATCCTTTGCGACGATCTGCTCAAGGAAATCGAACAGGAAGCGTTCGAGGCTCGGCATTGCCCAGCGTTTTGCAGCAATGATGCTTTCGATCTGCTTTTCGACAAATCCGCTGTCGTCAATGAACACGATGCCCTTTTCATCCAGCGCGAACGCGAAATTGGTGTTCGGCGCGGAGATATGGTGCCGGTCGGGGATCGAGAACGTGCCGGTCAGGGAATCGTAGTTGACCTCTGCCTTTGTGGAATGGATCGAGGAAAGGTCCATGTCCATTTCAATGCCCATGTCAAATTGTTCTTTATGCTCCAGCCATTCTTCGGAGGTCAGCACCGCGACATACCGGCTGTTTTTCTTGGTGAAATTCAGATGATCCGCTTTTTCCAGCGTGCTCCTGATATAATAATACATACCATGCTCCTTACGGATGATTTCAGTGATCCTGCGCTTTGTTTTTTGCAGCTGTATTCATTATAGCATACAGTTCCTGTTTTGACAAGGGGTTCGCGGCATCGGAATGTGCAGGATGCTTTTTTCGTATTTTTGTTGACTTTTGGTGTGCGGTATGCGATGATAAGTGTGATACCGGCTGACGCATCTGCTTCCGGCCTCTGAAAATAATTTTGCTGTCTCTGCAACAATCGTCCTTCCTCAGCCGTATACAGAGTGAAATGCCTCGTGCATATTCGGGCGATCGCGATTATCCCAATCGGACAGACCCTTCTGCGCTGCGGATGCGCAGCAGGGGAGCTTATGAAGGAAAGGAATGATTCTCATGAAAACAATGAAAGCATTATCCGCGGCACTTTCCCTGACGCTCTGCCTGACATCGCTTTCGGGCATGATAACCGTGTCTGCGGCAGACGGAGCAGACACGCCCGCAGCCGTTGTGCAGGCGGAGAAGCAGACTTACAGCTATGACGACATTCTGGAGATCGGATACGGCGTCAGAAAGCTGCGCAGCATCTTTGACGCGAACGGGCTGTATGAGGAAAACGGCTACAAGCTCTGGATCGAAGCGGCCGTCCGGGAACTGCTCGATCAGAACAAGTTTCCGGCCGTGCTGCTGAATGCGGACATGCATTCGGTGACGGAGGAGGAGGCAGCGGCTCTGCGGGAAACAAACCCGACGCCGACGATCTGTCCGGGCGAAGGCGGAAAGCTCTGGACACTGGACAAGCCGGGCTATGCGATCAGGATGCCGTGGGACCGCTTCAATGCCAAACTCAAGACGGTTCAGGGCGATGACGGCAAGGTTTACCTCGAATGCGCCGCATACCCGTTTGAGGCAAAAGATATCGGTGAATATACCGAGATGCTGACCGCGATGCTGAACTATCTGCAGCTGCAGCCCGGATTTGAGGGCTTTGCCTATGAGGACGCGCTCGGCAGATTCTACGGCACGGACGCAGAGCTCGGCGATTACTACAAGATCCCGGGTCTGCACGGGGTTGATGTGATCAGCCGGATGACGACTGCAGAGCTGGAAAAGCTGTTTGCCGCCAATCAGATGACCGAGGCAAGAGGCTATCAGGTCTGGACGGACGAATCGGTTTCTGCGCTGCTGGAAAGCGGCAAATTCCCGGCACTTGTGCTGTATCCGGATCAGATCCGTGTCCGGCAGGATATCGTTGATCAGATGATCGCGGAAGCGGAAGCAGATCCCAATGTGACGGTCCTTGCGGACGAATACAATGTGATGTGGGATTTTGCCCGCATCTGGGATCTTCTGGATATGCCGGATTACGGATATATGCAGTGCTGGAAGAGCTATAAAGCCGAGCCGGGTACCTATGCGGTCAGTCATGAATATTACTGTGAGACTGCGATCGTTCCGCTCGGGAAATATGATTACAGCACCTACGTGACGATGCTGAAAAATGCGCTGAACTTTGCGCAGACCACGACACTGTTTGCGGGCTTCTGCTATGAAAATCTGGATGAGCCGTTCTACGGCCAGAGCAAACTGCTGGATGAAGGCTATTTCCTCCCCGGACGGAACCGCTTTGACGTCATCCGCACGATGACGACCGAGGAGATCGAAGCGGCCTTCCGGCAGGACGGCAAGACCGCAGAGCGCGGCAACAAGGTCTATACCAAAGATGATGTGCTCGAAATGCTGGACAGGGGCGAGTTCCCGTCCGTGAAGCTGGCGCAGTACAGCTACAATATCAATAATGAATATGACAGGCAGCGCATTCTGGAGGCGAATCCGGACGCGGTGTTCACGGAGGATCAGGGGATGTGCTGGTCGCACGACAGACTGTATCAGTTCCTCGATATGCCGAGCGACCGCTACACGCTGAAGGTGAAAACGGTCGTTGTGGAACCGCCTGCGGAGCATCCGAATGCGGTCAAGGATTACTACGGCTTATGGGTCATGATCCCGAACGGCGCGGCCAATATGGAAGAATATGCGCAGGCGGTCGCGGATGCGCTGAACATTGTGCAGATCTACGGTCAGTCTCTGGAGATCTGCACGGAAAAAATGAATGAGGATTTCTTCGGTTCGGATACCGTTCCGGAGAATCAGTATCAGCTTCCGGCGGCTGCGGATTCTGTGCAGCTGCTGCCGGTGAGCAAGATCAAGGCGGGCGATGTGAACGGAGACGGCAGCGCGGACGTTGCCGATGCGGTTCTGATCGCACGGTTCGTTGCCGAGGACGCAGAGGTCACGATCACGGAAAAGGGTCTGGCGGCTGCGGATGTGGACGGCAGCGGAACGGTCACGCAGGATGACATCACGATGCTTCTGAAGCACATTGCAAAGAAAATCTGAAACGCATGACGATCAAAGCAGGGGAGTGCCGCGCGCATTCTCCTGCTTTTTGCAATGTAAAAGATATTGACAGATCGCATTCTGAATGGTATAATAGAAAAAAGGCCGTATATGCGGCCGGATGAGAGAAAAACGGACAGTTTGCTGAAAGAGAAGACAGTACAATGGATGAGAACAAAGAGAAAAAAAACCAGCCGGCGGGCAATCCGCTGCTGTTCCCGATTTTGCTGCTGTTTGCGATTTATGTCGCAGTCGGTTATGTGATGCATACAGAGGCGGTTCCCGGCACGGAAACACCCCCGCCGCAGCCGCCGCAGACGGAACAGCCGGTACAGACTGCCGCGCCGGTGAAGCGGAGCACGAACGGAACGCGCTCGATCTATCTGACCTTTGACGACGGCCCCTGCGAGAATACGCCGCGGGTGCTGGATACCCTTGACCGTTACGGCGCAAAGGCGACGTTTTTCACGGTCGGCATGTATGTGGACCGCTATCCGGAAACGACGAAGGAGATCGTGCGGCGCGGCAATCTGATCGCCTGCCACACGTATACGCATGATTATGAGAAATGCTATGCCTCTGCGGATGCGTTCATTGCGGAAACGGAAAAGTGGAAGCGCTCCGTGCAGAAGACCTGCGGGGGCGTACCGCCGCGGCTCTGCGTGCGGTTCCCGGGCGGCTCCACGACGAAATACGCCGCCGATGTGCGGGATGATATCATCGCGCAGCTGAATGCGTCGGGGTACCGCTGGTTTGACTGGAACGCCGGCGATAACGACAAGTGGCCGAAGGGCAACACGAAAGGGCTCTCCGATACGGAATACTTCATGCAGTCCTATAAGGAGTGCATGGGCTGGTTTGAGGATACGCCGGATGTGCCGGTCGTGTTCCTGTTCCACGATACGGAGGAGGGCTCCGTGGATATCCTGCCGGATGTTCTGCAGGATCTCATCAACCGCGGATATAATTTCCGCCTGCTGGACGAGCACCCCGACTGGGGATAAACCGAATACGAAAATGCCCCCGCCGGACGCTTGATCCGGCAGGGGTTCTGTTCGCACGAAGAATCAGCATGCATTACCGCATCTGCAGAACGGCGACAATGAGCAGCAAGACCGCCGCGATCAACAGCGGCATCACCCGGAGCATCACTTTGCTGTAAACAGTCGGGCGGATATCCGCCTGAATGCCGGGCTGCAGCTGTGCACGGAATTTTCCGGGCGCATCCTGTCCGCCGAGCATCAGGCCGTAGTGTACGGGAATGACGGCCTTCGGCGCGATCTGATTGACAAGCGCGGCAGCCTGCACGGGATTCACCGTATAGGTTCCGCCGATCGGCACCAGCGCGATATCGCACTGCACGGCAGCGGCCTCGGGCGTATTGTCGGTGTCGCCGGAGATGTACACGCGGGTACCGTCGACCGTCAGGACATAGCCGACCCAGTTGAAGAATTTTGCGTGCATCGGCTTGACCTTGTTATACGCGGCAACGGTCTCGACCGGCACATCGCAGAGCGAGAGGTTCTGCCCCGGCCTGACCGTGACCGGCTCTCTGCCGGTCAGCAGTTTACAGAGCCCTGCGGCCGTTTTCGGGCAGGCAATGACCGTGTCGTCCTTCATGACCTTTTTGATATCCTTCGGCGAAAAGTGATCGAAGTGCGGGTGCGTGATGAGCACGAGATCGGCGTCATGCGGCGCAGCACCGATCCCGATCGGGTCGATATAGATCACGGTATCACCGCCGATGCGGATGCTGCTGTGCATATTGACCGTGATCTGTCCGAGGGTTTTCTCTGTTGACATGGGATACTCCTTTCACCCGGCATCGTTTCTGTGCCGGCAGGCATATACATGGGGGAAAAACAGGGTAATGCATAATGCAGCCAGAATGCAGGCTGCGGAATAACGGTCTGCATGACCGGTCAGCTTCAGGAGCAGGAGGGCAGCCGCCGCCGTGATGCCGGTGCAGACAAAGAGCCTGCCCGCAAAGCGGTGTGTCCGCGTCCAGCAGACTTCGTTTCTGACCGTCCACGGGTCGCGCAGGCCGAGGATGCCGTTCGGCCGGAGCCGCGGCAGATTGTTGCTGATCAGGATCAGGGCGATGCTCACCGCCATGGCCAGTATCCAATAGATGCCCGCTTCTCCGGCCGGTTTCTGCGGCTCCGGCTTTGCGGAGAGCAGCACCGTCCAGAGCAAGATCAGCATCAGCGGCAGGAGAAACCGCATGACGCGGGAGATCATCGGATAGTTTTTCTCCGCATTTGCGCCCTTTTTGATACAAGTCAGAACGATCGGAAAATAGAGCAGGATCAGGACTGCGATCGCGATAAAGAGCAGATGCGGCAGCTTTGTGCCGAACAGATACAGCGGGTCGGGCAGCCGCCGGAGCACGCAGAGCACCGCGATCAGATCGGCCGCCGCAATGCCGGTATAGACTGCGGTCAGCCTTGTGTAGTTATTCTGTTTCATGCGGTTCTCCTTTCGTTCCGAAGATCTCGGCGATGCTTTTCAGGAAGTCCTGAAACACTGTTGTATTGAGGCTGTAGGTGATCGTCTGCTTTTCCTTCTCGGAGAGCACCAGTCCGGCTTCCCGCAGGATTTTCAGGTGATGCGAGACGGTCGCGGCAGAGGTTTCAAACTGCTCTGCGATCTCGCCCGCGGTCATATCCCGTTTTTGCAGCATATTGAGGATCTCGCGGCGTGTCGGGTCGGCCATTGCGTTCCAGACATCTTTCACAGCACCGCTCCTTTCTGTTGTATTTAGATGGACGTCAAAATAACAGGCGGAGAAAAAGACGGTATTTTGATGACCGTCTAAATATACTATAGCACATCCCGCGGGATTTGTCAAGTGCTTTGGCAATCTTTTTCATGAGAAATCCGCCGATGCTGTACAGTGACAGCACCGGCGGATGTTTCTGAGGCATATTGAGCGCATCTTCATTCATGAGATGCCTGCGAAGGGATCTCCGCTTAGCTCATAAACACAAATTCCTGACTGTACTCGTCGTACATTCTCTGGAACTCCTCGTTCTGGCGGTTCTTGATATTGCTGAGATATTCATGCGTATCGAACGCATCCTCATGCAGCTCGACCAGCGCGACTGCGATATTGGAGCAGTGGTCTGCGACACGCTCGAAGTTGCTGATGAGATCGTTAAAGACAAAGCCCTGCTGCAGCGTGCAGATCTTTGTCTGCAGACGCGCCACATGGTTCAGCTTTGCGGACTGGCACAGCGAGTCGATGAGTTCTTCCAGCGGCTCTACCTGTGCGGCCAGCTTGAGATCGCCCTCCCGGAACGCCTTGAACGTAATGCTGACGATCCGGCGGAGCGCGTTTTCGAGCACGCGCAGCTCGTCGGCGGCACTGTCGGAGAACCGCACATTCTTCTCGCTGATCTCCAGCGCGGCCTCCTGAATGTTGACAGAATGGTCGCTGATGCGTTCAAAGTCGGCGACGGTATGCAGGTACAGCGAGCATTCCAGTGTTTCAGCGTGATTGAGTGCCTGCCCCGTAACCTTGACAAGATAGGTGCCGAGCTTATCCTCGTAGTGATCGACGGCGTCCTCTGCGGCAATGACTTTTTCCGCTTCGGCGGCATCGTAGTTTGCGATCAGGTCAAAGGAGCGGAACAGGTTTTCCTCTGTGATATCCGCCATATCCCACATAGCTTCCTTGCTCTGCGTCAGTGCGAGCACAGGGTTTTCGAGGAAGCGTTCTTCCAGTTGAATGAGCTGGATTGTTTCCGCCGCTTTTTCCGGTGCGTTTTCTTTCTTGTCTTTCAGCAGCAGATCGGTTATGCGCTCCAGATACTTGATGAACGGCAGCAGCACGATGATCGCCGCGATACGGTAAAGCGTGTTGACACATGCAATGCCGATCATGCTGATCGGGGTATTCTCCTGCATAAAGGAGAAATGCATCAGCATATTGGCACCGTAGAACAGCACCGTGCAGATCAGCGTGCCGAATACATTGATGAGCAGATAGATCAGCGAGGTGCGCTTGCCGTCTCTGCTTGCGCCGACGGCGGAGAGCAGCACCGGGATCGAAGCACCGATGCCCATGCCCATGATCATCGGGAACGCGGCTGCATAGCTGACCGCACCCGTGACGGAAAGTGCCTGCAGGATACCGACCGAAGCCGAGTTGCTCTGCAGCAGCGCGGTGATGAGGATGCCGACCAGAATGCCGAGCACCGGGTTATCGAACATCGTCAGCAGGTTCCGGAAGGTCTCGCTTTCCTTGAGCGGGGAGACCGCGTCGCTCATGGCCGCCATGCCGTACATGAGGACGGCAAAGCCGAGCATAATGCCGCCGAGATGCTTTTTCGCTTCCTTTTTGGAGAACATCAGCCAGATGATGCCGATGAACGCGACGACCGCGGAGATCGTGTCCGTGGAGAGCAGGCTCAGCCAGCCGTTGCTGCCGCCGAGCATCGAGAGACAGAGCAGCCAGCCGGTCACGCTTGTGCCAATGTTGGCACCCATGACGATCGGGATCGACTGCGCAACGGTCATCATGGCCGAGTTGACGAAGCCGACGACCATGGCCGAGGTCGCGGACGAGGACTGCACGACGGCCGTGACGACCGTACCGAGCAGGACGCCCTTGAGCGGTGTCCCGGAAAGCTTCCAGAGCACAAGCTCGAGTTTGTTGCCGGCAACGCGCTTGAGGCCGTCGCCCATGAGCTGCATTCCGAACAAAAACAACGCAACTCCGCCGATTAAAGCAAGAACATTCGCAATACTCATTTGATTTTCCAACTACCTTCATACTCATATTTTGACCAAGTATATCATAGTACAGGAATATCAAATTTCTGTATTGCGAATGTTAAAAACGCGTAAACGAATGTTAAATTTGGGTTAAATCCGGATATCCATGGTATCCTCATCCAGCGGCATGATGCTGATGCGGCGTTCCTCATGCGCCGGTTCTTCCGGCTCCGGAATGACGGCATCCGCCTCGGGATAATCGCTGTCCGGTTCGGGGGCTGTTTCGTCATCCTCCTCGTAGAAGGGTTCTGCTTCCTCCGGTTCCGCAGGAGCTTCCTGCTCCTCCGTCCCGAACAGATCAAGCTCCAGTGCGGCGACGGCTTCATGGAGCAGCCTGTCTGCTTCATCAAGGATCGGGTCGGGTTCTTTTTCCGGTTTGGCAGGGGATTCCGGTTCTGCGGCGGCATCCGGTTTTTCTTCCGCAAACAGCGGCTGATCCTCATATTCCGGATATTCTTCCGCGGACGGCTGCTCTGCGGCGGGTTCCTCTGCGGCTGCCGGTTCCTCTGCGGGATCCTCCGCAGGCTCCGGTTCGGCTGCTTCCTCTGTTGCGGTATCCGCTTCTTCGGAAGCCGGTTCTTCCGGTTCCGCTGCCGGTTCCGCTTCGGTCGTATCTGCGATGATTTCTTCCGTATCTTCTGCGGTTTCGGCGGATTCCTCTGCTGCGGTCTCCGTCGGGATTGCCTCCGGCTCTGCTGCGGTCGCTTCCGCCGCTTCATCCGGCTCGCTGTCGCGGAGCTGGATCAGGGAAGGCTCGGACGCACCGGGGATATCCACATTGAGCGGGTCGAATCTTGCGGAGCTTTCCGCAGCGGCCGCTGCCTCCGCGCTGCGCGGGAAGAACAGCGTGATCGTCGTGCCGACGCCGAGACGGCTGTCAAGCTCGATCGTCGCATTGTGGAACTGCGCGCCGTGCTTGACGATCGACAGGCCGAGACCGGTTCCGCCGATCTGCTTGGAGTGGCTCTTGTCCACGCGGTAGAACCGCTCAAAGATGCGTTCTCTGTCCGCCTGCGGGATGCCGATGCCGGTATCGTTCACGGTGAAGATCGTCTGCTGATCGGTGCAGGCGACCTTCATGCGGACTTCGCCCTGCTCCACGTTATACTTGATCGCGTTGTCGCAGAGATTATAGAGCATTTCCTCGACAATGACCGGCACGCCCTGCATCGGGGCAGCTTCGCCCTCCAGCGTGATCGTGATATGTCTTGCCTCCGCCGCGGGACGGAGCTGTTCCAGCACATTTTCCGCGATCTCGTAGAGGTCAAGCGGGAGCACTTCCTCGGTGAAGCTTTCGTCGTCCAGACGCGAAAGCCGGATGATGTCCTCGATCAGTGCGATCATGCGCGAGGATTCGTCGCGGATGCGTCTTGCAAAGCCGCTGATATCCTTTTTCTTGACCATGCCGCTTTCCATCATGTCGGCAATGCCGTAGATCGAGGTCAGCGGGGTCTTCAGCTCGTGGGAGATGTTTGCGGTAAATTCCCGCCTCAGCGCATCGCGCTTTTCGCGTTCGGTGACGTCCAGCAGCACCATGACCGCTCCGGTCAGACGGTTCTCCCGTGTGACGGGGTTCGCGATCAGCTGCACGGCGGTATCCTCAACGGTCAGGACGGCAGAGGCTCTTGCGCCGCCGAGCGCCTGCCCGACGACTCGCCGGAACGGTTCGGCATCGCTCAGATCGTAAACGGAAAAGACCTCCTCATGGATCTGCCGCTCCTTGCCGAGCAGCTGCAGCGCCGCATGATTGTGCGAGAGCACTCTGCCGGTCGCACTGATGAGCAGCAGTCCCTCCTGCATGTTGTCGGTCAGGACGCGGAGCTGTTCCTGCTGACCCGTCAGCTCGTTCATCTGCGCGTCGATCTGCGCCTTGAGGCTGTTGACCTGCCGTGCGAGCGGACGGAGCTCCGGATACTGCGTCAGCGCGGCGCTGGAATCAAGCCGCAGCTTTTTCAGCTCCAGTGCGGTATCCTTGGAAAATTTGTCGCTGATAAACCAGAGCGGCACCAACATAATGAGCCCGACAAAAACGGCGGGCAGGAGCAGCTGCAGCACCAGACGGAAATAGTTTTCGGTCGGGAGCAGCAGCGGATAGACCAGCAGGCACAGACCGAGGGTCGCGGCCATTGCGATCAGCAGCTTGCGGAAAAATGTCTTTTTCATTCTGTCGCCTCCGTGGGATCAGCCGGATTTGCCTGAAACCGGTAGCCGACACCGCGGACGGTCTCGACGGCATTGCCCGCTTCGCCGAGCTTTGCGCGGAGCGTCCGGATGTGGACATCGACCGTGCGGCTCTCGCCGGTGTAGTCATAGCCCCAGACAGACTGTAAAATGCGTTCTCTGCTCAGCACGATGCCCTGATTGCGCATCAGCATCGCGAGCAGGTCAAATTCCTTGCCGGTCAGCACGATCTCCTCCTCTTTGACAGAGACCAGATGCCGTGCGGTGCTCAGCAGAATGCCGCCGCAGCAGAGTGTTTCGTCCTCACTGCTCTGCGCCGCGGTGCGCCGGAGAAGCGCCCGGATGCGGGAAAGCAGCTCCATGACGCCGAACGGCTTGGCGAGGTAATCGTCCGCGCCGCTGTCCAGACCGAGCACCTTGTCGTATTCGGTGCTGCGTGCGGAGAGCATCATGATCGGCAGCATTTTGGTCGCGGTGTTGCTGCGGAGCCAGCGCAGAACGGAGAGGCCGTTCTCCTCCGGCAGCATGATATCCAGCAGAACGACATCCGGCGCGTGCTCCTCGACGGCTGCCCGGAATGCCGAGGGCAGGGCAAAGCCGCGGATCTCATAGCCCGCACTTTCGACCGCATAGATCGTGAAATCCCGGATGTTCTGGTCATCCTCCAACAGATAAATCATGGAATCCTCCCTGATCGGTTTATAATTCTGCATATTCTGTTTTATTATATCATATTTTTACGGGAATTGCAATGGGAGAAGGGCGAAAAAGTTTTTGCGCTTGTAGGAATGTCAATGATAGGTGACAGATTCCTTCCAAAAAAATACGAAGCACCAGAATTGGAAAGCCCAGCCTATGGAGGGAGCCACAGGCGACCGGAACAGGCTGGGCTTTCCGGCACTCACATGACTGCCAGATAC
>JAFWQJ010000016.1 GCA_017545185.1 Oscillospiraceae bacterium
ATCAGCGCATCGGTATCCGCGCTTGCACCGTTCCTCTGTGATAGGTGCAGGATAGCGGTTTCTGCATAAAATGCGATATACTGTTTTTTCGGAATCGCTCCGCGCTGGTAACATACAGCATTTTGCCTCTGAAACCATATCAAATGCCGCAGTTATGAGATACGGCCGCTATCTCCTGAACCTGAATCCATTATATAACTTTTCGGAGGGCTTAGGGATGGCTGCGTGTTGCATGAGAGTTGCACGGAAAAGACAAAAAAAGTCCGCCTGCCCTCGGGAAAAGGGCAGGCGGTAAGTATTAGGAATCAGTTGTCAGATTTCAGATCACTGTTTTGAAATGATGCGCTGGATCGCGGTGATATCGTCCGCGGTGACAGCACCGTCGCCGTCGGCATCGGCGTTCTGCAGGCCGGCGTCGGTGATCTTGGCTCCGGCGTCCTCCGCGACGAACCGCGCCGTCAGCACGGCGTCGGAGACGTCCACGGTGCCGCTGCAGTCTGCGTCACCGGCGAGGCGTGCGGATGCGGCCGGCTTTGCAGCGCGCTTATAGTAGTAATCGCTGACGTCATTCAGCGTGACCACATTGTACTCGTTGTACAGGAACATGCTGACATGATCATAGATTGCATATACATCACGAGGCATCCTATCCGTATCGTATGCTTCCATGAACTGCTCACATTTTTCTTTTTGAATCAAGAGTTCTTCCAAGACTTCAGGACTGTCTGCAAACTCTGTAAGTTTTTCTTCAGAAAACAGGTAATCAAACTGTTCCTTGAAAGAATACTCATTGTTTGCATTGATAATCGGTTTACCGGAAAGGCCGTATTCAATTATAAACTGTTCCAGTAATTCCTGCTGTCTCACCTTTTCCTCTTCGCTAATACGATTGTCCTGAATAGAAATATCATCCACTTCGCAGTAGACAAGCGAATAGGCATATCAAGAATGAAAGCAGCGCCATTATAAAGATTCATGTGCGATTCTGTTCTTTCATTATTTGTCCCATATACACTGGTAAAAGAGTCAAACGCACGGCTGCCGATAAATTCGACACTCTCCGGAATCGTGATGACGTTAAACTCGTTCATCAGATACTTCATTGTACCGAAATACGCCAGTCTGCCGATGTATTTGACATTCTGTGGAAGATTCAGCTTACAGTCGCTTTCGATCATTGCGCTGTTGAATGCACCGTTGCCGATGATCTCCACGGTATCAGGAATCACGATTTCCTTGATGCCGTGATTGAACCGCGTCTGATATGCGAACGCATTGTCCTCGATCTTTGTGACCGCTGCGCCGCCGATCTCCGCCGGAATGTACAGGGCATTCGGGCTGTTTTCCTCGACCCAGTCCTGATCTGCACCGACGATGCTCGCCGTGCCGTCCTCCTGCAGGACATACCAGAAGCCGTTTTCAAATTCCGCATTCACATACCACGAAACATTGTTCTTGTCGAGAATGCCGCGGCGGTAATCATTGAACAGCGAAACTCTGCCGCCCGGGATATCATAGAATTTTGCCTTCAGAGCTTCGATCTGCTCGTCAACCGAAAGCCCGGAATCCTCAAGTTCCTGCACATAAAGGTGCTCCAGCTCCGCGGAGCCCTCCGCGGTGATCGACGGAAACTCGCCCGGACAGAGATAGATATCCTTCTCCTGATACGCACCGTCCGGTGCATACTTCCGGATCAGCTCCTCTTTCGTCAGCTCGCCTGCAAAGGCCGGAACGGCGCAGGTGCCGAGCATCATAACTGCGCTCATCAGCGCAAATGCGGTTTTCATTGCTTTTTTCATATTTAAAACCTCCTCATTGTAATTTGATATTCTTCCATTCTCAACTTCCAGTAAAACCAATTGAAATAAATTATCACGCTCCCTTCGATTCTACGGCATCATCAAAATATGTCAGCAGTTCCTCCGCCATGTTCCAGAAATCTTCCTCGGTGTATGGATCACCAATCAAAGGTTTACCGTTATCATCATAATATATTTTATTGGGGTCAAGCGGTTTATTACCGGTTAATGTCATGCACATTTTAAGGTGAATTAAAATTGCATCGACAATATTAGGCCGGATGATTTCAAGGTCATCCCCATAATCCCCCATTTTCGCGGCATCTGTATTCAAATAATCCGGATGTTCTTCACAGTAACGGAAATAATCCGCAGGTGAAAACTCAATATCATACCAATTCCGATAAAGAGCGGTATAGTAAATAGCCCAATAGTCTTCGTTACTCAACGCGAATGAACTATAATTATTATCCGTCTGTGTTAAATCTGTTTCCTTAGTAGGATTATCGTTATTCAGAAGTTCGCCGTCATCCAATCCGTTGACATTTCCAAGCACGCGCTGTTCTTCCGTAATCAAACTCTGGTCAAGCATACCGTATTGTGCCAGATTGATATCCACCATAACCAGTGCCGCATCCACAAACGTAATTCTGCCGTCCATGTCCACATCGCCCGGCTCAAAAACGGGCTGTTCGGGGGCGGGCTCCGGTTCGGCGGGCGGCTCCGGCTCTGCGGGCGGCTGTGTTTCGGCGGGTGCGGGCTCGGCAGGCGGGGCTTCTGTCACGGCGGGTTCTGTCTCTGCGGGTGCGGCGGCAGGCTCCGTTACAACAGGCGCGGCCTCCGTCAGCGCGGGGACTGCCGGGGTCTCTTCCGGCGGCGCAGTCACGGCGGGCGCGGTCTGTGCGGGCTCTACGGTTTCCACGGGCTCCGTGACGACCTCTTGCACCATTGCTTCGAGATTGCTGCTTTGCTGCGTCAGACCGTCATCCTGCAGCAAACAGCCGATTCCGGCCACTGCCGCAATGCAGGCGGCCATTCCGCTAATCGCAGCAATTCGTTGTCCACTGTGCCGGATGACTGGCTTTTTGTAAGCAAGCTCCCGTGCAACATCTGCCTCTGTCAGCTCGCCGAATGTTTCCATAAGCTGCCTTGCATTCACAGCATTCCCTCCTTTTCGAGATATTCTTTCAATTTCTTTCTGGTACGCAGCAGCGTCATTTTCACGGCACTTTGCTGCATACCGGTTTCGCTTGCGATCTGCTTTACGGGTGCGGACATATAGTACCGCAGAAAGAAAATGTGTCTTGTGTCAGCTGGGAGCGTATTGAGAAACGCCTTCAGCACACGGGCAAGCTCCCGCTGCTCCACTTCCGATTCCACACGCTCATCTGACGGCAGTATTTCCGACAGCTCATCAAGTGCCTGCGCAAACTGCTTTCCGCCGCGCTTCTGCCGCGTTTGGCTGCGAAGCCTGTCCATGGCTGCGCGGCGCACCAGTGTAACAAGATACGCCTCTAAGCTGACAGAGTCATGAGGCGGGACGCTGTTCCAGACTGCCAGCAGCATATCGTTGACACATTCTTCCGCGTCCTCACGGCTGCCTAGCATATTGTATGCCAGCGAAAAGCACAGTCCGCCGTAGATCCGGCGAAGCTCCTGCAGGACGCTTTCATCACGCTTCTGCAGCAGCGCAATGAGCCGGCGTTCCATCGTCTCACCCCCTCTGTTCCCATAGTCGATAAAACCGAAAAACGGTCACAAGTTTTTTCAATTTCTTTTTTATGATAGCACAGACTTCGGTATTTGTCCACTGTATCACACGGCATCCTGCAGCGAAATGCCGTTTCGTTTATCAAATAACTGAAAAAGTCCGCCTGCCCTCGGGAAAAGGACAGGCGGTAAATTTCAGGAATCAGTTGTCAGATTTCAGATCACAGTTTTGCAATGATGCGCTGGATTGCGGTGATATCGTCCATGGTGACAGCACCGTCGCCGTCGGCATCGGCGTTCTGCAGACCGGCATCGGTGATCTTTGCACCGGCGTCCTCCGCGACGAACCGTGCCGTCAGCACAGCGTCAGAAACGTCCACAGTGCCGCTGCAGTCGGCGTCACCGGCGAGGCACACGGAAACGACCGGCGCAGGCTTTGCCGCAAGCTTATTGTAGTATTCTGTGACGTCGCCGAGTGTAACCACATCATACTGATTATACAGTGCCTGACCGCCCATGAAATACGCGACATGATCGGTCGGCATTTTTTCAGTATCATAAGCCGCCATGAAATCCCTGACTTTCTGATACAGTCTGTCAAGACGCTGAAATTCATTTTCCAGTTCTTCCGCAGTCCCGTATTCCGGTGCGAGGTTCAGCATCGTTTCAAGCACCTGCTCCGGGTTTTCCGGATATTCTCCGACTGTGATATAGCGGCAGCCGGAATCGTTGATGTCGCAGCTGATACAGCCGGTTCTGGCATTCGGAAGAAAGAAGAACGGATCAAGTGTGGTTACTCTCTCATAGTAGGAAACATCGCCCCATACGCATTCCGAAATCCCGATCATATCGGATTCGATAAAGACCGGAGATTCCGGCATATCAAACAGGCAGCAGCTGCGGAAACTGTCTCCCTCATTCGGGCTCTGATTGAAGAACCGGAAGTGATAGTTGCGCGTAAGATATTCACTTAAACGGTCATGAATCAGCGCACGGTATTTGTTATCGCCGAACGCTTCTGCGCCGATAAACTCGACGCTTTCCGGAATCGTGATGACATTGAATTCATCCATCAGCATGTGCATCGTTGCATTGAATGCCAGTCTGCCGATATACCTGACGTTCTGCGGCAGATTCAGCCTGCAGTCCATACCAAGCATCGCGGTGTTGAACGCGCTGTCACCGATGATTTCCACGGTATCCGGAACCGTGATTTCCTTGATGCCGTGATTGTAACGCGTTTCAAATGCAAAGGCGCCGTCCTCGATCTTCGTGACCGTCACGCCGCCGATCTCAGCCGGAATATGCAGGGCGGCCGGGCTGTTTTCCTCGACCCACGCCTGATCTGCGCCGACGATGCTGGCCGTGCCGTCCTCACGCAGAACATACCAGAAGCCGTTTTCGTATTCGGCATTCACAAAGTACTGCACGCAGTCCGCATAGCTGCCGCGGCGGTAATTGTTATAGGCCGAAACCTTGCTTCCGGTGCTGTTGCTGAACGCTTCTGTCAGCTTTTCAAGCTGTTCTTCAACGGAAAGCCCCGAAGCTTCCAGCTTCTGTACATAGTCATGCTGCAGCAAAAGCGAACCGTCTGACATAACCGTCGGGAACTCGCCCGGACAGATGTAAATATCTGCCTCTGCATAAGCGCCGTTCGGTGCATACTTCTGAATCAGCTCTTCCTTTGACAGCTCGCCTGCAAAGGCGGGAACGGCACAGGTGCCGAGCATCATGACTGCGCTCATCAGCGCAATTGCGGTTTTCATTGTCTTTTTCATAAATCAAGCCCTCCTCGAATTACCCGTAAACGAATTATCTGTCAGCCCCAGACATGATCATTGATATGTGCAATATACTGCTGAACCAGCCAAGCATCATCCATGGTAACTTGACCATCGCCATCGACATCCGCTGCTCTGCGTCCTGCATCAGTGATGCTGGAACCGGGAATGCCCGCGACAAAATTCGTAATCGTCATAACGTCCGAAATATCAATGACTCCGCTATCATCTGCGTCACCGACTCCGATCAGGTCATTTGTATCTACCGTAACAGTTCCATACCCTACTGTAAAAGAAACGGAATAACCTAAGATGCATTGATTTGTTGTAGGCGGATTGACGATAACAGAAGAACTGTTGCGGGTAAACTTGAATCTGAATATTTTACCCGTTCCGTTAATTTTTCCTTCAACAGTGTATTTTTTGTTCGAGCCGTAATCAGACGTACTATTGCTTGAATTGCTGATATTGGGCAGAACATCCGCGCCCATAAATGATGTAGTAGCCGGATCATAATACGTTTCAATTTTAACTTTAGCGTTGTTTGAATAGGAGCTGCAGTTTGCAAAATAAGCAAAGTCATAAATATTGGTGAAAGTGGAGCGAGCAATCAGCGAATCCAATTCCTCTGCGGAAACGCCGTACTCCGCCCATGCTGCGTATTGTGCTTCTGTAACCGTGTATGCCGGAGCAGAATCGTCCTGTGCATCAGCTGAAACCGAAATCGCGGAAAGGCTGCTTGCTGCCAGTGCAGCGATTAAAAAGAGAACGAACAACTTTTTCATTTTCTTAACCTCCTAATTTTTGAATGTTTCAGATTTCCGATTACAAAGCAATCAATGCAGTTATCACCCCTTTCTGACAGGTTTGTATGATTCAGAAGTATGCACGCATTTCTTCGGATTTTTCATAGAACCAGTCTGCATCGTAAAGAACGTCACCGTTCAGCAGAATGGATTGTTCAGCCTCTTTCAGGTTGCCTTCCCATGCAATGACACCCGTCTGCGCTTTTGTTCTCCAGATTGCATTGCGCAGTTCGTCAGCGTAAAAATCATAAGCAGAATGCATTTCAGTTACGGCTTCGGCATCGGCCTGCTGCTCCCATTCGATCAGCTGCAGATCATAATATTCCTGATTCGCAATATATTCCTGTGCCGTCAGGTCAGACAGGCCGCACCAGTTCCGAAGCATTGCAATCCGTTCGACAATCTCCGCGTCACCTTTATAGGAACAGCTCAAATCATCCGGATCTGCCCATGAAACCGTAAGCGCAAACGGCGTATCGGTGACATCATAATCCTGTGTTTCCTCATTCCAGAGCCAATGATTCAGATATCCGTTTTCCAGCCCGTCCACATTGCCGAGCGCACGTTGTTCATCGGTCAGCAAGCTAAGATCAAGCCTGTCGTAATTTGCAAGTCGCGTATCAATATAAACCAGTGCTGCATCCACAAACGTAATTTTGCCGTCCATGTCCACATCGCCCGGCTCAAAAACGGGCTGTTCGGGGGCGGGCTCCGGTTCGGCGGGCGGCTGTGTTTCGGCGGGCGGCTGTGTTTCGGCGGGTGCGGGCTCGGCAGGCGGGGCTTCTGTCACGGCGGGTTCTGTCTCTGCGGGTGCGGCGGCAGGCTCCGTTACAACAGGCGTGGCCTCCGTCAGCGCGGGGACTGCCGGGGTCTCTTCCGGCGGCGCAGTCACGGCGGGCGCGGTCTGTGCGGGCTCTACGGTTTCCACGGGCTCCGTGACGACCTCCTGCATCATCGCTTCGAGACTGCTGCTTTGCTGCGTCAGGCCGTCATCCTGCAGCAAACAGCCGATTCCGGCCACTGCCGCAATGCAGGCGGCAGCGGCTGTTCCGGCCGCAAGACCGGTTTTCAGCCACGGTCTCGGAACCCGGTGCTCCGGAACGGCGGGTGCTGCAAAACAGCTCGCGACCAGATCCTCCGGCACATCACCGAGCAGATCGAGAAAATCAAACGATTTCACAGCAAACCCTCCTTTCGTAAGTATTCTTTGAGTTTTTTCCGTGTGCGCATCAGCGAAAGCTTGACTGTATTCTGCGTGAGGCCGAAGCGTTCCGCGATCTCTTTGACCGGTGCGGCCGTAAAATACCGCAGCATGAAGATCTGTTTTTGCTGCTCCGGCAGACTGCGCAGAAACGCGGTGACTGCAGCGAGCATCTCACGGCGTTCAACCTCCGATTCGATGCGCTCATCTGAGGGGATGATCTCTGCGATCTCATCGAGGGCTGCGGCAAATTGCATACCGCCGCGCTTTTTGCTTGTTTCATGCCGCAGACGGTCCAGTGCCGAACGCCGGACGAGAACCGTCAGATATGCACACAGACTGTTCGGGTTATGCGGCGGGATGCTGTTCCATGCGTCGATTAGCATATCACCGACGCATTCTTCTGCATCTTCACGGCTGCCCAGAATCCGGTACGCCGTTTGAAAGCAAAAATCTCCGTAAGCTTTCCGGATTTCCTGCAAAGCAGCTTCATCGCGCTTCTGCAGCAGCGCAATGATCGCGGCATCGTTGATTGCAGCCAACGCCTCACCCCCTCATACATATTGTCGAAAGTTATACGGAAAAGGTTTCATCTTTTTTAATTTTATTATAACACAAAATGCCGAAGTATGAACAGGAGATTACTGTCTTACCAAACGAATGGATGAACCGTTGATTGAAAAAACAGAAATAATAAAAAAACGGCGCACGAACATAAACGAAATATGTTCGTGCGCGTTTCTATATTCATTTGTCTGTATACAATGATAACGAGAGGTTTATCGGAAAATAGCTGCTTTGGCGTTACTCTCCATTTGTATATTCCAAAGGGACAGTGTCCCTTTGGCATGGTTCAACATGAAGAAACAAGTTTTTTCATGTTTGGCGGGGCCCATTATAAATCATCGCGAAGCGATACCGCATTATCCCACGAGGCCGGAGCGTTCGATGCCTTCGGTGAAGTGCTTTTGCAGGCAGGCATAGAGGATCAGCAGCGGCGTAATGGAGATCAGGCAGCCGGCCTCCAGCCAGATGATCTTCTCCCGGACGCTGACATTCGCGTTCGCATTGTTGAAGATCGCGACATTCAGCGTTGCATCGAGATTGTTCAGCACCATGGAGATCGTCTTGCGGTTCGAGAAGAACGAGCCCGCGACATAATAATCATTCCAGTACCAGACGATCGAGAACAGGAACACTGTCAGGAACGAGGAACCTGCATTCGGGATCATCACCTTGAGGAAGGTTCTGAACGGCCCGCAGCCGTCGAGGTACGCGGCGTCCTCCAGCTCCTTCGGGAGCCCGCGGAAGAACTGCCGGAAAATGAAGATCATCAGTCCCGCGCGGATGCCGTTTGCCGTCATCGCAGGCAGATACATCACAAGCGGGTTGTCGATCAGATTGAACGAACCGAACAGAAAATAGCGGAAGGTCACGTACAGCGGGATCGAGATGATCTGTGTCGGGACAAGGATCATCAGAATGACGATGCCGAACAGCAGCTCCCGTCCCCTGAACCGGAACCGCGCAAAGCCGTATCCGGTGACCGCGCAGGACGCGACCTGACAGAGCGAGCAGCCGATATTGAGCAGCAGCGTGTTCAGCAGCGGGTTATTGCTGCTCCTGGTCAGTCCCATGGCACCGACCGTCTGCTTCATGACCTCGAGCGTCGGGTGCCGCGGAATCCAGATGATTGTCGGGTCGCTCATGTCGGCGCGTGAGCGGAAGCCGTAGCTGATCATGAACAGCAGCGGCGTCAGGATGACGAACCCCAGCCCGAACAGGATCAGGAACCGGAACACCGGCCAGACCTTCTCCGAGAGCTGCCTGCGCCGGAGCGCGGCGATCTCCGCTTTGTCCATGTGCTGCATCCGGATGTGCATGGCTTCTTTTTTCGTCATGCCGCTGCCGATCTCGTGCGCGGCGCGGACATCCGGAACTGCGGATGCGGGAATGCGTCCTTCTTGTTCCTGCAATGGTTCTTCTGCCATATCCGCACCCCCTTAATCGACCTCATAAAAGACGTATTTGCTGATAAACAGCGTGATGATGCCGACGACCGCCATCACGATGAGAAAATAGCTCCACGACATGGCTGCCGCATAAGCATAGGACATATCCTTCTGCTGGATCGTCAGCACGCGCAGCATGACGGCGTTGTCGGTTTTCGTAAACGAATCAATGACCGTATAAATAAAATTGGCAAGGATCATCGGGCTGACGTATGGCAGCGTGATCTTCCAGAAATACTCCCACGCGGTCGCGCCCTCCATGGCGGCGGCCTCCTTTGCGGATGGCGGGATATTCTGCAGCGCCGCGAGGAAAATGAGGATCTGGATGCCGGAGCTCCAGACCAGCCCGAAAATGTTGGTCGTGACGGTATTGATGGCCGTGCTCAGCGAATCGCTGATGTTCATGACGCCGAGAAAGCCGAGCAGCTTGTCTACCATGTCCGTTTCAAAGAGCGTGGAGAACTGTGCGCCGCTGTCGGCACCGGTCATGGCAATGTTGCCGCTGATGATGTTGTAGACCGGCCCCGTCGCGATGATGACCGGCAGGAAAAAGATCGCGCGTGCGAAGCCTCTGCCCTTGAATTTCTGGTTCAGGATCACGGCGATGAACAGCGAAAAAATAAGGATCATCGGCGTGGTCAGCGCCGTATCGCGCAGCACGGAGACAAGCGCCTGCCGGAACTCTCTGTCCGCGGTGAAGGCGTTTTTGAAATTGCCGAGCCACTGCCAATCCGAGAGCGGCAGCCAGACCTTCTGCATACCGCCGCTGTCCGGCTTCAGCCGCCGGTTATCCATAAAGCAGTAGCAGAGCGATTCCGCAAGCGGCTTCAGGAACCACAGCACCGTGCCGATCAGCCAGACGGAGATGAAGCCGTAGCCGTAAAGCGATTTTCTGCGTTCATACGGGATTTTCATGATACAGCCGCGGCTCCTTCCCTGATGTAGTCTTTCAGCTGCCGGGTGACGCTGCCGCAGGTCACGGAGCCTTCTTCGAGATCGGTGACGGTCTCCGTGCCGTTCGCGTAGCGGGTCGTGATGATGCTGCCGTCCTCGGTATAGCTGATGATATACGAATCGCTGACCTGCCGGAGCACATCCCTTGCAAAGCGGTAATACTGCACGGCCTGCTCTGTCCAGTCGTCCGCATAGCCGTAATAGTAAACGTCAAAATCGGTATCCTTCAATGCGTCTGCCTCTGCGCCGAGCAGGTCAAAGCGCAGATCGCTGCCCGCTGCGACTGCCCGCAGAACGGTGCGCTGCGGGTCGGCGCTGCCGTTGACGGATTCCGTCGTATACGGAATGACGCCGTGCAGCACCAGCTGATACAGCGGGATATCGCCGTCGAAAATGTGGAACCCGCTCGAGCAGAGCGGCAGATCGGTGATGACATCGGTCTGCGGCAGCACATAGGCGTTCGGGTGCTCCGAGAGCACGGCGCTGTTTTTCCGGATCTGCTGCAGCGCATCGGTCACGAACTGCTTTGCGGTATCGCGGGCGGTATAGCTCTGCCTGCCGTAGTCGCCGTAGAGCGAGCCGGAAAGCTCTGCCGGACTGACGCCCGGAAGTGCTGCGGATGCACAGCTGCTCCCGAGCTTCTCAAACAGCTTCGGGAATGCGGCGGGCGAGAGCAGCGACATTGTTTTCTTTTTGCCGTAGGGAACGCCGTAGGCACTTTCGTAGTCCACAATGCGCGCAAATGCGCCGGAAACGCGCACCGCCGTATCGGTCAGCGCCCAGTAGCCGTTCCCGGAATAAAACGCGGTATTGCTGAATGCCGCATACCAGTCAATGTCCTCTGCGTCGAGATACGCGGTCAGCTTTCTGAATGCGCTGCGTCCGCCGAGCGTATCAGACGGCTTTGCCTTGCTGTCGATCCTGCCGCGGATGCCGGCATCCGTCCAGCGGTTCAGCGAGACCTGCAGCCGGTCTGCGCCGGCTTCCCGCAAATTCTGCACGATCCTCTGCATGTCGCCGTAATCCGTGACGGCGGTTTTCATGAACACCGGGAATCCGAGCAGGTTCCGCTGCTTCATGCAGCCGCCGTAAAGGTCGGCATGGAGCCTTGCGTCGTCCGGCTTTGCCTTGATCTGTACATGCTGATCCTCCAGCAGATACTGCCGATACCGCGCCGCAATGTCGGTGTAGTCGAGCGCTTCGCTGCCGTCCGCATTGATGCTGTCCTTTGCCGTCAGCGGATAATACCGCACAGCGAGCGTGCGCGGCTGCATTGCCGTTTCGTAGACGTCGAGCGGCTGCATCTGGTCGCCGCCGAGATAGAACTGGTCGCTGCTGCGGAGAATGAATTTGAAGTAGCAGCGGTTATATTCGGTATTGGACTGCCCCTTGCCGCTGACATCCGCGCAGAGCTGACAGTTGCCCTCGCCCTCGGATGCGACCGCGAGCAGTGCGTTTTCGCCCTTGCAGATGCCGTACATCGGGAGCGACACGCCCTTGACGACGGGGCCTTTCGTTTTCGGGACAGCCGTCAGATCGGCGCCGTAGATCATCTGGCAGTAGGGCTCCGCGTTGTTCTTTTTGTTGTTGAACCGGATGACCGCACCGGAGCCGTCCGGAATGACAAAATAACCGTCCTCGGAGCTGTCCGCCGCGCCGAAGCCGTTTAATACGGCGAGTGCCTGCGCGAGCTGCGGCTCATCGTCGTCCGTGCCGTGCTTCTCGGTGATATCGCCGGTGTCGATGCGGACTTCGAGATGATCCTCCCGCAGCAGATAGCTGACCGGCACCTTGATACCGCATTTGCGGAAATTGTAGGTGATCTGGATGCCGTCCTTGACCGGCTTCTGAATGATGACCGTTTTCAGCGGGTCGCCGGACGAAAACTCCGTTTTGGAGCGGCGGATGATCTGCGCATCGGTCAGCACCGTGCAGGACATGAGCTTGCTGCGGATCGCGGGCGTCGCGATGCTGTCGCAGCGGGCATTGACCGGCGACGACCACCAGACATATCCGTTCTCCTTATTGACCAGCGCGAACAGATCCTCCGGCTTTTCGTCATTGTCCGTATCCAGCTTTTCCGTATCCCAGACCCAGAGCGCAAGGCGGTCGTTTTCCGCGGCAATGCGCATCTTTGCAAAGACCTCGTCCTCGCTGCGCGGGGCATATTCAGGGGCTTCGGCGGCTGCATCCGTGACAGGCTCCTGTTCGCTTTCCGTTTCCGCAGATACGGAATAACCGGCAGACGGCAGGAGCATTGCCGCAGAAAGCAGCAGCGCGGTGACGCGTTTCATCTTCTGCATACGCTCCCCCTTCACACGCGGACGCGGTACAGGATCTCCGTGTACAGCGAATAGCAGAACACATAGACCTTCTGGAACAGGCTGAGAAACAGCACCGCGAGGAACAGGATCACGAGCATGGCAAAGAGCGTCAGCAGCACGGCGGCAATTGTCTTGGTGATGCTGTACTGATGCACCGCCTTGACCGCGGAGAACAGCAGCACCCCTGACCAGATCAGCCCGATATAATAGACCGCAGCGAAAAAGACGCCCTCCTCCTGCACGAGGATATGCGAAAGGATCACGTTGATGAACGTGGAAACGATGTAAGGGATCAGCGCGTAGGAGCTGTAAATGCAGATGTTCTTCATCGTGCCCTCGCCGTCCAGCAGCGTACAGACCGCCCAGTTCCCGACGACCCACGCAAGGAAATACATGACTGAGCGCATCAGATAGGGCACGACCGAAAACAGCGCGTCCGGCAGCGGGCGGAACTGAAAGCCGCACCAGCGGTCATCCGCGATCAGCGCGAGGAACAGTGCCGCGATGATGATGACGGTATATTTCAGGGTGCCGCCCTTTTTCCAGCGGAGATCCTCAAAGCCCTCAAACGGGTGCAGCACGGTATGCCGGACCCACTGCGGCTGCGTCAGATCCATCATGCCGGTGCACCTCCCTTCCGTTTCCGGTATAGCTTCCATTCGATCCTTGCGAGCAGCAGCAGGACTGCGGCCGCAAGGAGCTTATTCATGTTTTTCCGCAGCCACTCGGAGCGGTACCGCGCAAATGCCTTGTTGTAGACCCATGAGGCGTCCGCGCGCTTGGCGTATTCCATCGCATCCTTATATCTGCCCATGTTGTAATACGCGCTGGAAATGCCGAGGCTGGCTCTGCGGTAATTGCCGTCCTGCCGCAGCACGGACTGCCACGGTTCGAGCGCCTCCTCATAATAGCCGCGGTTGTAAAGATCGGTCGCGGTGTGGACGGTCTCGCCGAAGCCGGTCTGCGAAAATACGGTGATGCTGCCTTTTCCGGCATCCAGCACGCAGATCTGCTCACAGGCTTTTCCTCTGGTCTCGACGGCGGTGACATTGCCGCCGGACGAAAACGTGCCGACCTGCTCGCCGGTGCCGCCCAGAATAAACAGCAGATTGGCCTCCTTGTCATACTGGAACACTCTGCCGGTCGTCTGGTCGAGGCAGTTGATCGAGCCGTCCTCGCCGATATCGAGATCGACGATCCTTGTTTTATAGGATGTGCCGGAATACCATGTGGAGAAAAGGTCGCCCCATTTGTGATCGGAGAGATAGCTGAACAGGTTGTAGCCCTCCGGATTGACCTTTTTTACGATATCGGTATCCGTCGTGCCGGACGAGGTCGATGTGAAAATGAAGCCCTTTTCGCTGTCGATATCGAAATTGTCGAAAGCGGTCGGGGCGGCGCGGTTGCTGTGCTTTCTGCCCTCATCCGAGGCGATCATGTTCCAGAAGTGGTCTGCAATGACCTTTGCCGTCCTTGCAACGGCATTCGCGCCGTAGTAGCCGAGAAACGTGCCGTCCGGCGCGAACATGGCCGCGCCCTTGGTCGTGTTGCTCAGTACAATGTAAATGTTGCCGGCACTGTCGCAGAGGATCTTCTGCGGCAGGAAGGTCAGCCCCTGATCGTAGACCGGGGAATCCGGCTTGGTGATCTCCAGCAGGACACGGCCGTCCGCGCCGCAGACCAGTGCGCGGCTGTTGTCGGTGTCTGCGATATACAGATTGCCGGTATCCGGCGCGGCGAAGATGCCCTTCGGATTCTTGAGCGCCGTGCGGCTGCCGTCGGGCATGGTGAAGCCGCTGTAAATATGCAGCACCTTTGTCAGTTCGCCGTCCGTTTTCACGATGCGGCTGTTTCCGGTGTCCGCGATATAGAAGCAGTCGTCTGTGCCGCGGCAGAAGTCCTGCGGGCTGTTCAGATCACCCGCGCCGAGGTCGATGCCGGAAACGGCACGTTCTGCGAGGTACCCCGCCTGCGAGGGCACCGCCTCACCCAATCGGTTGTAGTTGTAGACCTCATAGGGCTCGTCCGCAGAGGCCGTCAGCGTCAGCACGGAAGCGGCTGCCGCAAATGTGAGCAGAAAAGCGGCGGTTCTGCGCCGCAGGATATTCAGTTTCAAGCGTGGCCGCCTCCTCTCTGAACGGTAATCAGGGTTCGTAATCGTGAACAGCGAATCGTGAAAAGTGAATAGATAAGGTGTGCCCTTCGGGCAGATTTGAAATACATCGCCGCAGGCAATACGAAAACTATTCACTGTTTGTTATTCACTCTTCACTAAAATACGCTGGGAGCAGTAACGCCAAAGAAGCCGCCCCGCGGCGTGCAGAAAAGAATGTTGGGAGTGTCCGGCCGCCCGTCCCCGGAGGGAAACGCCCGCGCGGGCTCCGCGCCGCTTACTCTTTCAGGCCGGAATGCGCCATGGTCTCCATGACCTGACTCTGTGCGAGAATGAAGAACAGCACCGGCGGCACGAACAGAATGACCGCAGCCGCCATGGTCACGCCCTGCCGGGAGATGCCCGCGGACGCCGCCTGCATAATGACGGTCGGGAGCGTTTTCAGCGATTCGTCATAGATCACGCTGCCGCCCGTGATGTTCCACGCGCCCTGAAATGCGAAGATCGCCATGGTCATGAGCGCAGGCTTCTGGTTCGGGATCACGATGCGCCAGCAGATCGTGAACAGATTGGCGCCGTCCACCTTTGCCGCCTCGATCATCGCGTCGGGGACGGAGGCCATGGACTGCCGCATCAGATACAGTCCCATTGCGGAGGACACCGCCGGGAAGATCAGCGCGGACATCGTGTTGATCATGCGCAGCCTGGCCATGACCATATACTGCATCAGATAGATGACATTGCTGTTGTAAAGCAGCGCCAGCACGATAATCGCATTGATGATCTTATTGCCGGGGAAATTGACCTTGGCGAGCACAAACGCCGCCATGGATGCGAAAATACACTGCAGCACCGTGACCGAAAGCGTCACGAGCACGCTGTTGAACACATAGCGCGAAAACGGCACCCACATCTGACCGAGCACGCGGTAGGTATCCTTGAAATTGTCGAGCGTCGGGTTCAGCGTATACCACTTCGGCGGGAACACGAACATCTCATTGACCGGCTTGACCGAATTGACGAACATCAGCCAGATCGGCAGCACCATGAACACGCCGAGCACCAGCAGGAACAGGAAGATCATCACCGTTCCGAGATGCTTTCTGCCGGCGCGGCGGCTGGAGGCTTTCAGTCTGTGCGTTTTGGATTCTGACATGATACCGCCCCCTTATTCCGTATATTTGCCGAGCAGGCGGCTGATCAGTTTGTTTGCGGCATACATCGCGACAAACAGGATCGTGCAGATCGCGGATGCGTAGCCCATTTCAAAGCGCACCCAGCCGTAGTCATACGCGTGTGTCATGATCGTATGCGCGGCGTAATCGGTGCTCGGGAATCCGACCAGACTGCGCGCGACGATATCCGCGGTGAAGGCGGCGACGATCTGCATGACCGCTGCGAACATCAGCGAGGGACCCATACCGGGGATCGTGATGTAAATGAGCTCCTGCCAGCGGTTTTTGATGCCCTCGACCGCACCGGCTTCATAGAGGGCGGGGTCGATGTTCTGGAAGCCTGCGCGCATCGCGAGAAAGCCTGCACCCATGCTGACCCAGAGCTGCACGATGATGACGACCGTCAGGATATACCGTGAATCGGTGAGCCACTGGATCGGGGACGGCGTGATGCCGAGATCGATCAGCAGGGAATTGGCAATGCCGTAGGTGTCGCCGGAGAAGATCAGCTGCCAGACGGCATAGACGCCCGACGCCATGGACGGCGCATAGAAGATCAGCGTGAAGATGACCTTGAAGGTCTTGCTTGTCTCATTGATGAGCCACGCGAGCAGAAAGCTCAGGAAATAGCTCAGCGGACCTGTGAACAGCGCAAATACGAGCGTCACGCGGATCGACTTGATAAAGACGCTGTCGTTCAGGAACAGGTTGTAGAAATTGCTCAGCCCGACCCATTTGGGCGGGAACGATGCCATGTCGAAATCGGTCAGACCGACCGGCAGCGACATGATGACCGGAACGATCGTAAAGACCGTGAACAGCAGCATGAACGGGAGCAGCATCAGATATGCCTCGCGGTTCTGTCTGATGCGCCGCAGGAGCTGCCTGCGTGCTTCTGTTTTTGTTTTGATGCCGATCGCGTCCGGCTGCTTTGCTGGCTGCGGCAATACGCCCGCCTCCCTTCCTGTTATCCGAGTCCGAGATTCTCGCGCTTTCTGCGGATCTCGTCGTTGATATCGCTGTTGTAATACATGAGCGTATCACGCGGGTTTTCATTGGAGTTGACCGTCTCGCGAAATGCGTTCATGATGTTGCGCGTGACGGCATAGGACGCGGGCAGCACGGGGATCTCCCGCAGCGCGTCCCGCTGCTCCGTCAGCACGGAAAGCTCCTTCTGTGACCAGTTGAGCTGTGCAAGTGCTTTGGTATTTGCGGCCTCGTAGCGTCCCATTTGTCCCATGAGGCCCTCCAGCTCATTGCCGTAGGCGGCCTGCACATCCGCGGAGCTGAACCACTTGACAAATTCCCATGCGGCCTGCTTGTTTCTGACCTTGTTGAAGATCACGGCACCGGTGCCGGAGGAATTGGATGCATGATCGACGGTGCCGTCCTTCTGCTCCGTGCCCGGCATGACCGTGAAGTCCCAGAGCCCGCGGATCTCCGGCGCGGCGACCGAAAGCTGATTGTAAAAGCTGTAATTCGCAATGACGATCGGGTACTGCCCCGTGCGGAAATAGCTGTATGCGTCATAGACCTGCATGAACTTGTAATCGCGGTAGAGATCCGTCCACTTTTCAAAGCACTGGATCGCGGGCACCGTGTCAAAAGTCGTGCGGGTCTGCTCCTCGTTGTAGTAGTTGATGCCCTGCTGCAGCAGCATCGAAGCAAAGGTATGCCCCGGCTCCGTCGCGGCGGCGACATTGGCATTCGGCAGGATCAGGCCGACGCCGAGATGCTTCCGCTGCAGCGCAGGCAGCGCCGCGATCAGATCGTCCCATGTGCGCGGCAACTCCGCAAATCCGAGCTCCGTCAGGATATCCTTCCGGTAGAACATCATCGTCCAGCTCTGCGTCAGCGGCATACCGTAAACGCCGTCCCCGTATTGATACTGCACGGATGCCTCCGGGTGATAATCCCGCATCGCTTCGTCATAGCCTTCAAACTGCGAGAGGTCTGCCAGCAGACCGCGGCAGGCCAGATTGACCGGGAACTCTCCGCCGAGGAACAGCGCGACGTCCGGGCCTTTTCCGGCAAGTGACGCTTCGACCACGCCGCCCGCCACAAGATTGACCGAAACGGGGATCTCCGGATGCTGCTGTGCAAAATCGTTCTCGACCAGTTCCTTGACTGCAAGCGCCTGATCTCTGCCGAGATTGACCCAAACTTCGATCGTGTCCGCGGCATCGGCGTCAACATCGGAGAGCGTGTTGTAATCCTCCGTGAATGAGCCGAGGAATGCTTTGCAGCGGAATCCGAGCTGCCGGAAGAATCCGGCCTTCAGCGGCGCAAATTCCGTATCCGGCGCGGCCAGCTCGATGTAGTCGATCTCCAGCGGCTGATCGCGGTAATCGCGGATAAACGCCGAGATCGTGGAGATCGTCTCCTTGATCTGCCGCACATAGCGCGGGATGCGCGTCGGCTTGGCGGTGCATTTGTCAAGAATGACATACATTCTCTGTAAAGCCGCCGCCTCCGAGCCGAGTGAGCCGGAGAGCTGCTCGATATGCCCCTGTGCATCACGGAGCTCCTTCGAGAGCCGCTTCAGATCGGGCAGCAGCGTCGGGATGCTTTCCTCGACATAATAATCGTTGTATGTGTCGGGGTTCGGCCCCGTGACCATGAGGATCTGCTGATAGCAGGTGTTGAGTTCGGCGACGGTCTTTTCCAGCTTCCGCATCGTTTCGCCGATCTCCCCGGGGATCGCCTCCAGCGTCAGCGTATGCGCTTCGTCCGCCGTCAGATACAGATAGGCGGTCTCGCCGTTCTGCTGCGCCTCGGTCAGCGTCCAGTCGGGATCGTAGTAAAATTTCAGCTGCGCGAATACGTCGTTCGGGACGCTGCCGTCCAGCAGCATTCTGCGGTTGGAATACAGCCCGCGCATGACATTCTGCCGCGCCTTGATGCCGACCTTGTACCAGCCGTCACCCGGCAGCGTGCCTGCGGGGATCTCCCATGATGCGGCCTGTCCCGCCTGATCCCAGTTCGCGCCGCCGATCGTGTTGTACACCGTTTTGACCGGGTCGGCCGGGGAGATCATGCAGGAATTGCGGTCGTTTGCGGGGGAGAGCGTCGGTGCGGTCTTATAGTCTGCCGCTTCGCCCTCGATCCGGACAATGCCGGACGGCGTACTGTTCAGCGCCGCCTGTGACGGTGCTTTGTATGCGGCGACCGGCTCCGGCTGACAGAACCGGATCGTGTCGATCGCAGCGGATGCCTTGATGCCGGTCAGCGTCAGCGTATGCGTTCCGGCGGAAAGGCTGAACCGGAGCGGCTCATTGAACAGGCCGTCGCGGTCATACAGAAAACGGGTCTGCCATGCGGGGGATTCGACCTGTGCCGGGCGCATCTGATTGCCGCGGCTGTCGGTGCGGATCTCCGTTTTGTTGACGAACCGCTTGCATAAACTGATGCGCGATGCCGATTCAAACGGCAGAGCACCGTCCAGCGAAAGCGAAAGCTCGACGCGGTCGGACGGTGATTCCAGCGCATAATACCGGAGCTCAACTGCATAGCAGCCGGCTTCCGGCACATCAAACCGGTAGCGGACGGAGCCCTCTGCGCTGTTCCAGATCAGCACATCGTCAGACCCCGCCAGCTGACCGGATGAAAAATCGCCGCCCTCGGTGCTGACGAAGTCCGTGCCGTGCAGCAGAATTTCCGTGTCGGGGCGGGGCTCCGCGGCGTGTGCATCGTAATAATCGCTGTAGCCGGTCTCCGGCTCAAAGGAAAGCGCATAGAGCGGGTCAGCAGAAGCGGTGCTGTCCGCTGTGCAGGGCAGTGCGGTGCCGTTTGCTGTGAAAAGCATCAGCGCCGCGGCCAGTGCCGGAAGCCGCCGGAATATGGAATTGATCTGCACAGTCTCACCGCCTTTCCCCTGCCGCGGCAGGGCATAATCATTCACTTTATTATAGCATATTATCAGGATTATTTCAATGGAGAGAAAAGAAAAATTTGTGACAGTGCCGGGAGCAGCAAAGCCAAAGAAGCCGCCCCGCGGCGTGTACTGCGAATATTGGGAGCGGTTCGCCCACCGCCCCCGGAGGAAAATGCCAGCGCGGGCTCCGCGCCCCGGAGGGAAACGCCGGCGGGGCTGCCCCGCTGATCGCTATAATACCGCAAAAAGCAAGCTAAGAACGGTATATTTATGTTTCGGCTTTCTTTCCGGCGAACTTTAGGAAATGCCGGCGGGCGCTGCCCGCTTGGGCAATGTTTCTAAAATTGGAGGGCGGAAACTGGTATACGCGCCGAAAATCAGGGAGACCGCTTGTCAAGGCGGGGGAATTATGCTATAATGAAGCATGAAAAAGTATTCCGACGCGATCCTGCAGAATCCGCAGCAGGCTTTCGCTTCCGAACAGTCACTCTCCTGCGTTTCAGTACGGTATGCTGCCGTTCTGCCGTGATGCACCGTGTCCCGTTTCTTAGTAGAGAGGGGGATGCTCCGTGTATGAAATGACGACACTGTTTCCGGCCGAACAAATCGCAGATACGACACAGACGACAGTTGTCATGGCAGCTGCCGCAGGGACGTTTGCGCCGTCGGAGAATCCGATCACGACGGGGCTGGTGTTCGGACTGGTGTTCGGTTTTCTGATCGCGGCAATCCTGTTCGGACGGTTTTCGGGATGTCCCTTCTGCAGGCGGGGCGGAATGATCGGCGGATACTATGAAAGCCCGCCGCTGAATAAGGAAACAAAGACCGCGAAATTCTGCCCGATGTGCGGCAGAAGGCTGCGGCGCTGACGGACAGATCCGGAAGCTTCTATATCAAATATAAAAAGGACGCCGATTGCAGCATCAGCGTCCTTTTTATATTCATAACGTGTTCCGGGTCAACCGGCAGCCTGATACAAAAAGGGTGCCGGCCGTTCTGTCAGCACCCTCATGTTCTTCATGTTTGGCGGAGCCCCATTTCGGATACATCGCGAAGCAATACCGCTTACAGCGTCCCGCGCTCGGCGACGATCTCCGCGAGTTCGCCGACATTCTTCATGCCGGAGACCTCCTTCATCTTGAACCGCATTCCGAATGTGCCCTCGATCTCCGAGATCAGGTTGAAATGCTCAACACTGTCCCAGCCCTCCACATCTGCCGAGGTCATCTCGTCGGAGAGCTCGATGCTGTCGTCGTCGAACACCTCACGAAAAATCGGGGTCAGTGCCTCCATTGCTTCTGCCTTTGTCATTTTGATTGCTCCTTTCTCTTTACTGCACGCGGATCGTTTCGATCTTCTCCGCGTTCGCACCGTTTGCACTAAAGCTGTTCATCGCGAACAGCACATCAGTGATACCCTGCTGCTTGATAAACTGCACGGCATTCAGATTGAAATACCGCATGTCGATCACGTAAATTTCGTCGAACGAGGACGTCAGCCACGGGATCAGCGCATTGCCGTAGCTGTCCTTGATGACGCAGAGCTTCCGGCCGTTGCCGACATCCGAGGTGATCTTCAGCACATGATCGTCGCCGGACATATACACCATATACCAGCTCACCGGCGCGACATTTTCAATATCCATGAAGAAATCGCCCTCGCGCTCAAAGCCGAACGACCGGTTGTAATACTCCGTGCGGAACTGCTTTTTCGGCACATACCAGAAAAATTCCTCCGGATTCTCTTTCAGGATAATGTTGCCCGAGAAGCCGTACAGCGTGCCGACATAGCCCTCCTGGGAATGCCGCTCATATTCGTCGATGCGGGCGAACGGCACTCTCGCCGCGGCGGAGAATACCTCCGCGCCGTAGAATGAGCCGAGCGATGTCCAGTGGTGATCCGTCCGCATAAAGATCGGCTCGTCCTTGTGCTTTTCCAGCGCTTTGTAGACATCGACCGGCGTGACGTTCACAAGATTCTTATTGATATAGTCGATGTTGACCTTTTCGCTCGTGATGAGATCCTGATATTCCTCCGGCGTATAGAACGAGCAGGGCGTCGGCACGACCATGGAATACATATTGACGTCCGGCAGCGATTCCTTGAACCGGTTGACATTCTGAATATATCCCTCGCCGAGCGTCTCCCAGCCGGCGAACAGCATGATGCCGCGATTGTTGACGATCAGGATGCGGTTGCTGATCTCGCCCTCGCGCTCCGGTGCTTCCGGTTCGGGGGCGGCGGTCGTCTCGGTGACGGCCGCCGTTTCCACATTCAGCAGCGTGACCGCCGTGACGCGCGGAGCTGTTGTCTCTGCGGGCGGCTCGGTCGTAACTGCTTCCGGAACAGGCTGCTCTGCGCCGATGCTTCCGTGGATCGCCGCTTCGCTCTGCATTCCCATGCATTTGCGGATCTTCTGCACCCAGCCCTTGAGCGTCGAGCGCCCCGGCACGGTATCATTATAGTATTCCGCAACACCTGCGGTATAGCTGCCGTCGAGATACTTCTCCATGGAAAATTCCGGCATCTTGGCGAGCGTGCGGTTTTCCTCCATGGAAACGGTCGGGCGTTCGAGCACGAGCATTCCGAGCGCGACTGCGAACAGAATCGTCAGGCATATCCCGACATTCCATTTTGCGTTCTGACGGGCGGTCTTTGCGCCGGTCAGCTTTGCACGGATGCCTGCGGCCTCGCGGCTCCATGCGCGGTCAGCGCTGCGCACCTGCTTTTTCAGCGCGGCTCTGCCGTCTCTGACTGCCGCACGGTACTGCGCAGCCGCTTCCGCATCGGAGCAGGCCGGAACATGCACCGGCATTCTTCTGCGGACGGGCGGCGGTGCCGGTTCTTCCTCCGGCGCATCGGCTTCGTCCGCATCCTCTGCCGCTTCAGATCCCTCCGGCTCTGTGTCGGGTTCGTCTGTATATTCTGTTTCTTCCTCCGCGGCTGCCGTTTCCGGCTCCGTGATCTCCTCCGGTTCGTCCGCCGGTTCCTCCCCGGGCTCCGCGGGGAGCTCCGTCGGCGGGGCGGCGGATTCCCGCAGCACCTGCGCGACGATCGCCTCCGGCGCATGGGGATTCTGAACCTCTGTGATGATATGCTCCAGCAGATCGGCCGTTTCGACCGGCCTTGTCTCTGCGGATTCCTCCTCCTCGGGCTCCTCGTCTCTGAGCCGCGATTCCTCGATCAGCTTTTCGACGATCTCCTCCGCATCCGACTGCGCGGGCGCAAGCTTCTTAAAATCGTTCAGCCAGCTGAACCGCCCGGTCGGGACAGTGATCGGGATCGGTGCCATTTGTCTGCGGATCGAGCGCTTCGGCGGCTCCGGTGCCGCAAGCTCCAGAATGCTGTTTGCGGTTTCCGCAGCCTTTTCCTTTTCCGACTGCTCCAAAGCAGCCGCTTCACGACGGATAGCTCTTGCCTGCGCAATGGCCGTGCGCCGGTCGAGCAGCGGTTCCTCCGGCGGCAGCTCCGCAGAAGAAAGCTCCTCCGGGACATCTGCCTCCTCCGGCTCCGGCTGCATGATCTCATCCGGCAGATCGGTATTCGGCATGGCAAAGCCTCCTTTCTCTGAAATAACGCATGTTCAGGCCTTCTTTTCAGCCCGGAACGTCAGCTCCTTCCGGTATTCGTCCAGCGGGATATCCGGAAAGCGTGCGGCCTCCTGCTCAATCAGCTGCATATACTGCAGATCACCGGTGCAGGCCAGCAGATACAGCACCGTATCGGTGCATTCTTCGTCATAGGTTCTGATATGCGGCAGCAGCGGCGTATAATCCAGACTGTCCGCAATCTCACTGTGATGCTGTACAAGCGTATACAGCGCATGGAGCTTGGCCTCCAGAACAGCACGGCTGTTGTAGGAAGCTTTCCGGGTGTATGCCGGGTCGCTTTCCCAGGCAGTCCGCCGAATCAGCGTGCTGCCGACCTCGGTCAGCGTTTCCTTGCTCCATTCGACGGATTCCAGAAAATCCGCCAGATAATCATAGATCAGTTCAAACGGGATCGTTTCCATGCTGCATCCTCCGTCCGCGCTCAGAAGCGGAAGTACAGGAACGGGTTATTCGTCGCGTCCACAAGCAGAATGCTGCTGACGATCAGCAGGGCGGCATTGCAGACGGTCTGGAACATATCGACTGCGTAGACCGCCGCCGCATAGCGTGTTTTGAGCTTCTGCAGTCCCTCATAGAGCGGGAAGCAGCAGATCAGCGCTGCGAGCAGCAGGAACAGATTGTTCTGCACGGAAAGCTGCACCACATTGTCAAAGAGCGCGTTGCCGTTCAGGCCGAACAGGTTTTTGAAGAAATCACCCAGTCTGCCGAGATCCTCAAAATAGAAGATGCCGAAGCCGATGATAATGACGATCTTATTATAGATATGCCGGATGACGATCGGGATCTTTTTCATGCGCTTCTTGCCGATCAGCTGTTCGATCAGGATGAACACGCCGAAATACAGGCCCCAGATGATGAAGTTCCAGCTTGCGCCGTGCCAGAGACCCGTGCAGAACCACACGAGGAACAGGCCGCCGTATTTTCTGCGCTTGCCGAAGATCGGCACATAGAGCAGATAATCGCGGAAGAAGGTGCCCAGCGAGATATGCCAGCGCTGCCAGAATTCCGAGATATCCTTGCAGAGGAACGGGTGCCGGAAGTTCTCGTCAAAGTGGAAGCCGAACATCCGTCCCATGCCGATCGCCATATCGGAATAGCCGGAAAAGTCGAAATAGATCTGCATCGCGTAGACGATGACCGCGTACCATGTGCCCGTAACGGAGAGCACCGAGCCGGGCGTACCGAAGAACTGATCGACGATCACCGAGAGATGATTCGCCAGAATGACCTTTTTGCCGAGGCCGATCATCAGGCGGGTCAGACCCTCGCTCAGATCGGCGAGCGTCGTTTTCCGGTTTTTGATCTCCTCCGCGATCGTTGCATAGCGGACGATCGGGCCGGCGATCAGCTGCGGGAACATGGAGATATAGAGCAGCAGATGCAGCGGGTTGCGCTGAACGTCGATCTTCTCCCAGTAAAGGTCGATGATATACGAGAGGATCTGGAAGGTGTAAAAGCTGATGCCGATCGGCAGTGTCAGCTTCGGGATCGGGAGATTCACGCCGGGGATCAGGTTCAGGTTCTCGGCGATGAAGCCGCTGTACTTGAATATGCCGAGCAGCCCGATGTTGAAGATCAGGCTGACGATCATGACGGCTTTTGCGCCGCTCTGGTTATCCTTTTTCTGGAATCCGCCGATGCCGAGGCCGAACAGATAGTTCATCAGCACGCTCAGCAGCAGAAGAAGGATGTAGGTCGGCTCACCCCATGCATAAAAAATGAGCGAGAAGGCCGTTAAGGTGATATTTTTGACCGTCAGAGACGGCGAAAGCCCGTAGCAAAGCAGGCATACGGGCAGAAACAGATATAGAAAATAAAGGCTCGAAAAGACCATATTCTGTTTGCTCCTGCATTTGTTCATCCGGCGCGGCCGGTTTTCTGTATTTTTTCAGTGCTGTGCCCGATTTTCGGGCGCCTTTCCTATTATATCACAAAAGCCGCAAACATGCAAGCGGTTTCCGAAAAAAAGCGGGGAGCCCCCGCGGGCAGTGCCCGCTGCCGTTTCCCTCCGGGGGCGGTTGGCGGAGAACTCCCAGCATTCGCAGCGCACGCCGCGGGGCGGCTTCTTTGGCGTTACTGCTCCCAGCACGAAAGCCCGGCGCGGAGCCCCCGCGGGCAATTCCTGAAGTTCGCCGGAAAGAAAGCCGAAATATGAATATACCGTTCTTGCCGAATCATAAATATGCCGTTCTTGTAGGAATGTCAATGATAGGTGACAGATTCCTTCCAAAAAAATACGAAGCACCAGAATTGGAAAGCCCAGCCTATGGAGGGAGCCACAGGCGACCGGAACAGGCTGGGCTTTCCGGCACTCACATGACTGCCAGATAC
>JAFWQJ010000017.1 GCA_017545185.1 Oscillospiraceae bacterium
GAGTATCTGGCAGTCATGTGAGTGCCGGAAAGCCCAGCCTGTTCCGGTCGCCTGTGGCTCCCTCCATAGGCTGGGCTTTCCAATTCTGGTGCTTCGTATTTTTTTGGAAGGAATCTGTCACCTATCATTGACATTCCTACACTGTCTGCCCTGCCGACCCGATGAAAGTGATTGCAATTTTCCGTATAATATGGTATAATAAAAAGAATACGGAATCTTTCCGCAGGATACAATTCTGAAAGGGGGCATCCGCATGGCAAAGCGTGCACATGCGCACAAGCCGAAGGCGCGCAGCAGCATGAAGCAGACTGACCGCCGCGGCGCAGTCCGGAGCAAAAAGGAATACGAGGGAATGTCGGAGATCGAGGTTCCGGAGGAGCAGATTCAGCACTTTGCGAACCGCATCACGACATTTGTAAAAAAAGCAAACGGCAGACCCGTTTCCCGTGCCGATCTCGCATCAAAATGCCGCGGCAAGGGACAGGCCGCCTATCTGCGGGCACTGAAACGCCTGATCACAGAGGGCGCGGTCGCGGAACGCCGGAACGGCTATGTCTATGCGGAGGCGGCTGGAATGCTCCGCGCACAGATCGTCCGCATCAGCCGGACATTCGGCTTTGCGAAAACGGAAGCGGACGGCCGCGAATATTTCATTCCCGGCAGAGAATTAAAGGGCGCGATGCCCGGCGATCTCGTGCTGCTGCTCCCGACCGGCGAGCGAGACGGCACCCCGGAAGCAACCGTCCAGACGGTCATCGTCCCGGCGGCCGTGCAGACCTCGGGTATGCTGATCGAGGACGGCGGCGAGCTGCGCTTCCTGCCGGATACGCTCTGCCGCAGAACGCTGGAGATCGAGAACGCAGCCGACTGGCTCGGTCATGAAGGCGACAAGGTGCTTGCGACCGTGACAAGGCGCGGCGACCGGCATTCCGAGCATGTGGTGCGTGTGGATGTGTCGCTCGGCAGTGCGGATTCCGCAAAGGCCTGCTGCGAAGCCCTCGTGACGGTCAGCGGCGTACCGGTCGAGTTCCCGCCCGATGTGCAGGCAGAGGCGGAGCGCCTCGAAGCCGCGGGCATCCCCGATGAGGAATTGAACGGCAGACTGGATCTGCGCCAGCCGGAGGATATCATCTTCACGATCGACGGCTGGGATGCGAAAGACCTTGACGACGCGATCTCGATCGCGAAAACGGAGCAGGGCTACCGGCTCGGCGTGCACATTGCGGATGTGTCGCATTATGTGACGCAGGATTCCGCGCTGGACAAAGAGGCGATCTCCCGCGGCACGAGCATCTACTATGCCGATCAGGTCATCCCGATGCTGCCGAAGGCACTGAGCAACGGCATCTGCTCGCTGCATCCGGATGTGGACAGACTGGCGTTTTCCGCGCTGCTGGAGCTCGATCATGAGGGCGAGATCCGCAGCTATCGCTTTGAAAAGACCGTGATCCGCTCGGCGGTCAAGGGCGTATACCGCGAGGTCAATGCGATCCTCGACGGCACCGCATCGCCGGAGCTGGAAGAAAAATACGCAGCGGTGAAGGATTCTCTGCTGATGCTGAACGAATTGAGAGAGCAGCGTCTTGCTGCAAGAAAGCGGAGAGGCGCGCCGTCGATCGAGGCGGAGGAAAGCGCGTTCCTGCTCGACGAAAACGGTGTCTGCACCGATGTCATGCCGCGGACGCGCGCAGCCGGCGAGGAACTGATCGAGGAATGTATGCTGCTGGCGAATGAGGCGGCGGCACGGCTCGCAAAGGAAAAGCACCTGCCGTTTGTCTACCGTGTACACGCGAAGCCGCCGGAGGAAAAGGCGATCCGGCTGGCCGAGGCACTGAACCGTCTGGAGATCCCGCACCCTGCGCTCGACGACCCGAAGCCGAAGGATTACGCGCAGGTGCTCAGCAATGCGGCAGACAGTCCGCTGAAGCCCGCCGTGCATCAGATGGTGCTGCGGAGCATGGCGAAGGCGGATTATGAGACCGAGCCGATCGGGCATTTCGGGCTTGCTTTGACGGACTATGCGCATTTTACGTCCCCGATCCGCCGCTATCCCGATCTGGCGATCCACCGGATCCTGTCAGCGTATCTGGCAGGGGAGAAGCCCGAAAATGCAAAGAAATTCGCGGAGGATGCCGCGCAGGCCGGTACGAGCACCGAGCAGCGCGCGATGCAGCTGGAACGCGACTGCGACGACCGCTACCGTGCGGAATGGGCAAAGCAGCATACCGGTGAGGAATTTGAGGGCGCGGTCTCCGGCCTGACGGACTTCGGCATTTACGTCATGCTGCCGAATACGGCGGAGGGACTGATCTCGCTGGATTCGCTCCCGCTGGACGAGTATCAGACGGACGACTTCTTCTCGATGCGTGCTGTCAACTCGAACCGGACGTTCACGCTCGGGATGCCGGTGCGCGTTACGATCACCCGCGCCGATGTCAACAGCGGAAACATTGACTTTGTGCTCGCTGAGACGGAACTGAAACCATAATACCGGAGGTATTCGGATGAAAACCTATACCGACGATGCGCTTGCGCGCACGATCTACCGCATTGCCGCGGAACGGATACAGAATGCCGGCGGGAAGATGCCCTGCACCGAAGCGGTTTTTTCCGCGGTCACGGCTGCCGCGCCCGACAAAGTCTCCTACCGGCAGCTTGCGGGACTGGACAACGCGGATTTTCTTGAGGCGGCGTATCTGCTGCTGCTCGGCAGACCGCTTGACGATCCTTCCCGCGAATCGTGGAAGGGCAGCCTGACTCTGCCGCCGCAGGAGCTGCAGACGCTCGTGCTGAAAACGATCATGCAGTCCGGGGAATACAAAAGCAACCGCATTCCGCTGACGGACTGTCCGCTGCAGATCACGGACGGGACACAGCAGAATCTGCTGATCTCTGCGCAGGCGATGCCGCAGCGTCTGGTGCGCATGTACCAGAAAATGCCGCGCTTTATGCAGAAGCTCGCGAAAAAAGCGGCGGGGAAGGAGTAAGCGCATGGCAGAAACACGCATTTATATCGACCTGTCGCGGCTCTGCCTGACGCCCTTCACGACCGGTATCCAGCGCGTCGCAAAGGAGATCGTGCTGCGGATGCTGAAGGATCCGGCACTGTCCGTCACGCTGCTGGCAGACCTGCCGTCCCATACGGCATGGCGCGTACTGCCGCAGGCGGCATTCACAAAGTTTTATACCGAGCAGGAGGGCAGCCCCTACGGCAGCGGCATCCCGCAGATCATCAGACCGGATGACATTCCCTCCGATGCGGTCTTTTTCGATATCGACAGCGCATGGAATATGCCGATGCAGCGGAGCTGGCTGTTCCCGCAGCTGAAAAACCGCGGCGTGACGGTCGTTTCGCATCTGTACGACCTGATCCCCGTGACCGAGCCGCAGTATTTCCATTCGCAGACGCTCCGGCAGTTCCTCTCGTGGACGTCTGCCGTGCTGCAGTATGCAGACCATATCATCTGCAATGCGGAGGCGACGAAAGCCGCGCTGCATACGCTCTGCGGACAATTGGAACTGGAGCCGCCGCCTTGCACGGTCGTGCCGCTGGGCGGAGACTTCGCGAAAAAAGCCGCCGACAACGGCAAGGCGGACGAGAACCTCTTTGCACAGCTGACGCCGTACCGCTACCTGCTCATGGTCGGCACGGTCGAGCCGCGCAAGAATCACCGGCTGCTGTTCGATGCCGTCAATGATCTGGCAAAGCGCGGCATCAAGGTCGTGTTTGCGGGGCGCGTCGGCTGGAACATGAACGAGTTTGTGAAGGAGATCTCAAAGCACCCGAAGAACGGCAAAGACCTGTTCTTTGTACAGGGGCCTTCTGACGCAACGGTACAGCGGCTCTATCAGAATGCGCTTGCGGTCGCGTTCCCGACGAAGAACGAGGGCTTCGGCCTGCCGATCGTGGAGGCGTTCCTGAACGGCACGCCGGTGCTGGCATCGGATATCCCGGTGCTGCGCGAGGTCGGCGGCGATATGGCCGATTACTTTGACAATACCAGCGTCGATTCGCTGCTGGCTGCCGTGGACGCGCTGCTCGCGGACCCGGACGCCTATCAGAAAAAGCGCGCCGCGATTTCGGCATACCGTCCGCGCACATGGGATACCGCTGCGGCGGAAATGGCGCAGGCGCTCCGGAATGCAGGACGCATTCAAGGCACCGTTCCGGCGGATACCCGCGTCACGCAGATGGTGATGCTCACCGCCAGAAATGCCGATCTGCTGCGCACGCTGCCGTATCTGGACGTCTGTATGCCGTTCATCGAGCGGCTGCTGGTCTGCTGTCCGGAGCGGAATGTCGCGGAGCTCAGAGAAAAATGGCACGGGCGCATTCAGCTCTCCTTCTTCACGGACGAGCAGCTTCTGGACGGCGCCGCCCTGCCGGAGGATCACAGCATGCGCAACCTGTTCCTGCGCTGTCTGATGATGCGCCGCGCACCGCTTGACGATGTGTTCATCATGACCGATGACGATTACCGGCCGCTGATGCCGGTCACGCAGGAATGCTTCATCCGAAACGGCAGATATCAGGCGTATTACTGCTACGACCTGAAGGACTGGCGCGGCACGCAGGACGATTATTCCTCGTTTGACCGCTCCATGTTCCGCACGCGCGATCTGCTGACGGAACACCGGCTGCCGACGCTGATGTATGCGTCGCATCAGCCGCAGATCATTGACCGGCGGCTTTATCTCGAAATGCTGGACGCATTCCCGGGGATCGAGATGACTGGCGATGACGAATGGAGCAGCTATTTCGATTACTGCATCGCGAAGCACCCGGATATGTTCGCGGCGGAGCGGTTTCTCTCCGTGAGCTGGCCGGGCAGCATCTCGGACTGGCGGCTGACGGTTCAGCCGAAGGCACTGGTGTTCGAGAACTTCTACGATGTGCTCTATGAGGACGGGCAGATCTTTGCGGGGCTCTCCAAAACCTACGACGCAGAGCGGTTCACGCAGGAGAGCGCGGAGAAGATCCGCCGCTGGTCCGCGGAGCTGGAACGGCAGAACACCGGTGCTGCGCATATCCGCACTTACGCGGAAATGTACCGCGACAGCCGCGGCGTCCTGCCGGAGTTCCTGCTGTCGGCGCAGGACGGAAAGCCGGTGCTCACTGTGCCGGAGCTGCTGTATCTGCCTGCCGGCACCGCGACCAGAATGCCGCTCATCATTGACCCGTCCGCTGCAAAGCCGGGGCTGGAGATCACCTATACGCTGCATGACGACCGCGGCAACCGCATCCTGAGAGAGCGGACGCTTGCGCCGGAGACGGTCGCGCCGGGTGTTCCGCCGGAGCTGATCTTCCTGATGCCGCCGTATCCGTTCCGCGGCATCCTGACGCTGACCTGCGGGGAGACGAAAGCAAGCTGCGCCGTTTCCTGCGTGCAGTAAACGGATAAAGGAGGAAAACGCTTGTCAGAGCTGATTGAAACACTGATCCGGACGCATGACCTTTCCGATGATGAACTGCTCCGGTTCCTTTCCGAGCCGCAGCCCGAGGCGGAGCTCTTTGCTGCTGCGGATACCGTCCGCAGAGCAAATTACGGCGACAGGGTCTTTCTGCGCGGACTGATCGAGTTTACAAACTACTGCAAAAACAACTGCTATTACTGCGGCATCCGGGCGGGCAATCCCCATGCGGAGCGCTACCGCCTGACGGATGAACAGATCCTTGCATGCTGCAAAGAGGGCTATGCGCTCGGCTACCGCACCTTTGTTTTACAGGGCGGTGAGGATCCGTTTTACACTGACGACAGAATTTGCGAAACCGTCTCCGCGATCGCCGAAGCCTTCCCGGACTGCCGCATTACGCTGTCGATCGGGGAGAAGCCGAAGGAGAGCTATCAGCGGTATTACGATGCGGGTGCAAGGCGGTATCTGCTGCGGCATGAGACCGCAGACCCCGTACATTACCGGCAGCTGCATCCGGAAAGCATGTCACTGGAAAACCGAAAGCGCTGCCTCTTTGATCTGAAAGCGATCGGCTATCAGGTCGGCAGCGGGTTCATGATCGGTTCACCGTATCAGACGGATGCGTGTCTGCTCGCGGATATCCGCTTTCTGCAGGCGCTGCAGCCGGCCATGATCGGCGTCGGGCCGTATATCACACACAGGGAAACGCCCTTTGCGGAGATGCCGTCCGGGGAGCTGCACCGGAGCCTGAAGATCATCGCGCTGCTGCGTCTGCTGTTCCCGCAGGCGCTGATCCCCGCGACGACGGCCTTCGGCTCGCTGCATCCGGAGGGACGGGAGCTTGCACTAAAGGCGGGCGGCAATGTGGTCATGCCGAATCTTTCGCCGGTCGCTGTGCGGAAGCTGTATGACCTCTACGAAAACAAGATCTGTACCGGCGAGGAGGCCGCACAGTGCAGGGGATGTCTGGAACAGCGCATCCTGCACGCGGGCTACCGCCCTGTCACGGATGTCGGTGACAGTCTTGTACCGTTCGGAAAAGCATAAGGAGAATAAGCATGGAAATGACAAGAAGGGCGGAGCTCCGCGAGGACCAGTATCAGCGGATCATTGAATTTCTGGATGAGCAGCGCAGCAAGTTCATGCACAGGCTGTATGTCAGCATCGGCGGAACGGTCTTGCTGGCGATCCCCGGACTGGTGACGCTTTCCAATATGGCATATTCCAAGAATGTCGGCATGTCCGCACATGCGGGCAACCGGTATTCGGATGCCGCATTCTATCTGTGGGTGATCTGCGCGGTTACGACGGTCATTCTGCTCATCACCGGCTATCAGAGCAAATTCGGCTCGCGGGCGCTGATCAACCGGTTCAAGCGGCGGGAGTTTACCTGCGAGTTTGTGACGGTCGGGCAGCTGTCCGGCGGCGATGGCAGACCGCCCTATCTGATGAAGGACACGCTCGGCACGGATTACTATGTGCCGGTGTTCCTCGATTACAAGCAGATGAAGCCCGGTCTGACGGCGATCGCGGTCTACATGACGACAGGCGGCGAACGCTTTGCCGTGCACGATACGTATAATGATTAAGGCATCGCAGCCCGTGCGGCGGCTTCTTCGGCGCTGCTTCTCCCAATGCTGAAGCACGCCGCAAACATGACAGAAACATAAAAAGGACGCTGACCTGCAAATCAGCGTCCTTTTGTTATGCAAAACGGGAACTGCCGGCTGCGCCGTGTTCATTCTGCCGGGGACGGTTCTGCATCCAGGATCTCCCAGACGAGCTCTGCGGTTTCCTCCGTGCAGATATCCTCCGGCGTGATCGCCGCCGCGGCATCGCAGGCCGCAACGGGAATTTTCGCGCGCATCATCGTATAATTGGTCGGAGAGACCAGATCCGGCGAGCCGCTTCTGTTGGAGACCGAGATCAGCTTTCCGAGCCGGATGCCCGCCGCCGCCGCGAGTGCCTCCGCATTGTAGCGTGCCTGCTCCGCAGCAGCCTTCAGTGCCTGTGCCTCTGCCGCATGACGGTCGCGCACCGAAAACGAAATATGAAATTCCGGCTCGGTGAGGCTGTTTTCCGCTGCCCGCAGGATCTCCGCAAGCTTCATCATATTCAGCGGCAGATCCAGCAGCAGCGCCTGACGGCAGACATAGCCCGAAAAGATCTGCCGGAAATTGCCGTTCTCGTCCGGCAGATGCTCGTAGGCCGTCTGGACGCTGTAGTCCGAGGTCTTGAGCTGTTCCGGCTGGATGCCGCAGTGCTGCAGCGCCTGACGGAGCGCGCTGAGCTGCGTATCCGCCTGCTGCATCATGTCGGTATAATGCGTGTTTTTTGCGTTCAGCACAAAGGAGATCTGGATGATATCCGGCTTCACGCGCACCTCTCCGGTGCCGGTCACTGTTACGGTTCGTTCCATGTTTGCTCCTCCTTGACCGGGCAGCTCCGCCCGTTTTTTTATTCTGCGGGCGGTGTTTCCGGCTCTGCGGCTTCCTCCGCGGGTTCCTCCGGCACATGATAGACCGGGAACCGCAGGATCGCCTTGAACAGGTCGCCGTCCGTTTTCAGATCGAGCACGCCGTTCTGCAGCGCGGTCAGATCCTTTGCAATGGAAAGTCCCAGTCCGCTGCCCTCCGTATGGCGGGACGCATCCCCGCGGACAAACCGCTCCATGAGCGCGTCTGCGGAAATATTCAGCGGTGTTGCGGAAATATTCTTCATGATGATCTCGACGGTCTCGCCGTCGCATTTGACGTCCAGATACACGCGTGTGCCGGGGAGTGCGTATTTGCAGGCATTGTTCAGCAGATTGTCGAACACGCGCCAGATCTGCCGCCCGTCCGCGAGGATCGTGACCGATTCCTCCGGGAGATTCTGCATCAGCATCAGGTCACGCGCCGCAAGCTGTTCCTCATATTCGCCTGAAAGCTGGGAGAGCAGCACGCGGATATCCGTCGGGACAAGCTCGACGGTCAGGTTGCCGGTCGAGGCCTTTGACGCGTCCACGAGGTCGATCGTCAGCTTTTTGAGCCTTGCGGCCTGCCGCTGCAGCACCTCAAGATATTCCGAAGCGGTCTCGGTCTGCATCGGCTCGCGGCTCAGCAGATCGACATAATTGACGATCGAGGTCAGCGGCGTTTTCAGGTCATGCGAAACATTCGTGATGAGCTCCGTCCGCAGATGCTCCGCCTTGGTCTGCCTTGCAACGATCTCCCCGACGCGGTCGGTGATCTCATTGAGGGAGCGGTCAAAGCGGCCGAAATCGCCGGCCAGCGGCACGGTATGCTCCGCCGCGGTAAAATCGCCCGTCTCCATTTTCCGGACAAGCTTATGCAGCTCGAAATAAGCGTAAATGCAGTATGTGAGAAAGAGCAGTCCCAGCAGATCCAGACCGAGGATCAGGAACATGATGATCTTATCCGTTCGTCCCAGACCGCTGTGTGTCATGCTCGGAACGACAACGCCGTTCAGCACGAACAGAATGATCGCGAATGCGATCGTTGCAAAGGTCGAGCCGGGTGCATTGCTGAACAGCGAGAGCACAAACCGGAAGAAGCGGTAAGTGCCGAAGCTTGACCAGAACGTCCCCATTTTTGCACGGATCGCCGTGGTGTACAGCCAGAGCACGCACGAGGCGGCGATCGTCAGCACCATGCCGGCGCAGAAAATCACGATCATCCGGTAGGAGCAGTCCTGATCATACAGAAGATCAATCGTCAGCGCGGAGAGCACAAGCAGCGCGACCGGCAGGAGCCAGAACAGCTCATAAAAGATGCTGTGCACGCGGGATACACGGTTCCGGCCGTTTTTGTCTGCGGGATCGACAGCCGTACACATGACGATGCAGGAAATGACCGTCAGGATCAGACAGACGAACATAATGATAACAGAAAGCTCTCCGTGACGGAACAGGGAATGATACACGGTATAGTTTGCACGGATGCTGTCCTGCACCTCAAGTTGTGTCGGCAGATAGATCAGCAGGCGGCTTTCCAGATAGGTATTCCGGCGGCCGCGGATCGTGATGTCCAGACTGTTCATCAGCTTGTTTTCAAGCTCTGCATCGGCTGCGACGATCGGCTCGCCGACGACCTTCCTGTCGTAGTATTCTTCCAGCGTGACATGAAGCTGCTCGACTGTTTTGTAGCCCTGCACAAGCACGACGACCTTATCCGCATCGCTGCGTTTGACGGTCTCCGCAGGAACGCCGGTCTGACCGTTTTCCGGCAGCTGATTCAGCGCCGGACTGGATGCATTCGCCGCAAGGATCTCCCATTCTGCGAGATCGCTGTATTTTGTGCTGTAATCGAAGGCTTCTGCTTCTTCCTCCGTTTTGAAAAATTCGTAATCGCTGACCGGCTCCGAATAGACCCTGACGTTCAGCCCGTTCTTATGGGCGTTCTGTACGGCATCATCCGTAAAGTACCAGACATCGAATTCCTCCGGATGATCCAGCAGATGCGGAATATCACCGTTGATGATCTCACTGTATGCCGAGATCGGGTTCTCAAAGGATTTCTGCACGGGATACTGCTGCGAATCCAGCAGAACCGGCAGACGCGAGATATTGGAGACCATCATCGGGGTCTTGTCGCTGTAGTCCGGATCGTTGGACATCAGAAGATTTCCTTCCGGATCCATGACAGCAAAGCGGAAATTCGTATTGTCCGGGGCATACTGCTTCTGCATACTGATCAGATACTGATCGGAATCATCGCGGTTCTTCTGCAGATAGGCCCCGATATAGCTTTCAAGATCAGCACTTTCCTTCCTGAACGTCTGCTCCAGAAAGGCCTGCCGGAAATCCTCATCGTTATCCGCAAAGCCGATCGAGATATTCATAAAAACCAGCAGCAGCGAAAGCCCGAAGCCCCACATGAACAGAATCGACAGAACTACGGACAGGCCGCGGAAAATGGGACTGTGTACGTTTTTGCGCGCCATTTCAGATAAAGTGCACCTCCTAACGGGACAGCCTGCAGCTGCGCGCTGTCCCATGCAGAAGAAGCCGGTTTACGGCTTCTCCAGCTTATAACCCTGTCCCCAGACGACCTTGATATGGCGCGGCTCCTGCGGGTTGATCTCAAGCTTTTCGCGCAGATGCCGGATATGCACGGCGACGGTGTTCTCCGAGCCGATCGGGTTCGCCTTCCAGACAGCCTGATAGATATCGCGCGGCGGAAAGACCGTTCCGGCATTGTGCATCAGCAGCGAAAGAATTTCGTATTCGATCGGTGTCAGCGGAACGGGCACGCCGTCCAGCGTTGCCGAGCGCGCCTTCATGTCCAGCGCAATGCTGCCGACCGTCAGCACATTGGGGTCATCTGCCTCCGCGGCACCGAGCCGCAGATAGCGGCGGAGCTGCGAGCGCACGCGCGCCACGACCTCCGCGGGAGAAAACGGCTTCGTGATATAATCGTCCGCGCCGACATTCAGGCCGAGGATCTTGTCAGAGTCCTCCGACTTTGCCGTCAGCAGAATGACCGGCACATTGCTGGTCTTGCGGATCTCCGTCATTGCGGTGATGCCGTCCATTTCGGGCATCATGATGTCCATGAGGATCAGCTGGATATTCTGCGTCGCAGCGATCTCCAGTGCTTCTTTGCCGGAATAGGCGCAAACCGTTTTCCAGCCCTCTGCCCGCAGGTAAATATTCAGGGCAGATACAATATCACGCTCATCGTCACAAATCAAAATTGTTTCCATGAAAAGTCACTCCTTTCCCGTACCACTACTATTATAGCGGATTCTGCCGAAAGATGCAAGCACATTTTTATAAAGGTTTTCTTAAATTTAATATAATTTCTCACCCAAAACAAAATGCCCGCAGTACCGAAGCACCGCGGGCATTGTCAGTTCGTTAAGGATCCGTGCGCATATCCGAGCGCATTTTGGAGAAAAGCTTTGCAGCAGGCAGGCTGTAGGGACGGTCGCTCTTGAACGACTCCTGCGGTTCGTCCTCGTCAGGCTGCTCGACGATCTTGCCGGCAACGATGACTGCGGACTTCGGCTGGGTCAGGAGCTGTGCAAAGAGCACGGCGCCGAATACCAGCGTACAGCCGGCGACCTCGCGGAGCGTCATGCGCTCGTGGAGGATCATGCAGCCGGACAGTGCCGCGATGACGGCTTCGAGACTCATCAGCATGGTCGCAACGGCCGGCGAAGTCCTGCGCTGACCGATCAGCTGCAGGGAATACGCAACGCCGCAGGACATGACGCCTGCGTACAGGATCGTATGCTTTGCCGCCAGAATGCTGGACATCTGCGGATGCTCGAACAGCACCATGCAGACCGTCATCATCAGGCCGGCGGTGAAGAACTGGACACATGCCATCAGGGTGCCGTCCACATAACGCTTGCTGAAGCGGTCAACGACCATGATGTGCAGCGCGAAGAACACCGCGCAGGAGAGCATCAGGCGGTCGCCGTCATTGACATGGAAGCCGGTGGTCATACATAATAAATAAAATCCCGCGATTGCTGCTGCAACACACGCCCACATCAGCTTCGGAAGGCGGCGGTGGAAAAGCAGCGAAAGCAGCGGGACGATCACGACGTACAGCGCGGAAACAAAGCCCGCTTTGCCTGCTGTTGTCATCGTAATTCCGAGCTGCTGTAAGGAACTTGCCGCAAATAACAAAATGCCGCAAAGAATGCCGCCCTTGACTGACATTCTGCGATCCGGACCTGGGATCACGTACGGCGGCTTGCTTTCCTTGATGCGGGAGCCGATGACGAACGGGATCAGAATGATTCCGCCGATCAGTGTGCGAATGGCATTGTAAGTAAACGGCTCCACGTAATTCATGCCTTCGCTTTGTGCAACAAATGCAGTGCCCCAGATAATTGCTGCGAGCAGCAGCGCGACGCTTCCGCGAAACCGTTTCATAATACAACCTCCATTCTGTGATACTCAATCTTATGCTGAAAAATATTATAATATTGCCGTTCTGTGAACGGCTTGCTGGAATGTGTATATTCTACCATAATTTCCAAAAAAAAGCAAGAGCTTTCTGTGAAAAAAAGAAAGTTCTTGCACCTTGTACAAAACGACTGCCCGCTTTTTGTGACGTTTTACGGAAAGTTGTACGGAAACTGATTATAATTATTTGTAATTGCGGACAAATTATCGTGAAACATATACAAAAATGCCCGTCTTTCGCGTCAGACGGGCATCTTTTTCATCTGCAAATATGACAAAATTGATAGGCTGGCTATCATTCTTACCGGGGTATCCCGGAACATTTTTTTCAGGGATTCAGGCGTTCTTGATGAGCTCGATCAGGATATCCGTCACGGTCGCGATCCCGAGCTTGCCGGTGTTCAGGATCAGGTGATAATTGGAGCTGGAGCCCCACTCCATGCCGGTATAGTAATTATAGTGCCGTCTGCGCTGCTTGTCGTGGCGGCTGACGATCGTATATGCCTTTTCGGGCGGAACGTCGTAGCACTCCACGGCGCGCTTGACGCGGTAATCCATATCCGCGGTGATGAACACGCTGAACAGGCTCGGATGATCCCGCAGGATGTAGTCCGCGCAGCGTCCGACGAACACCGCAGAGGGGTTCTCGTTGGCAAGCTTCGTGATGATCTTGCTCTGCGTCAGAAAGACATAGTCCTGCGGCAGGGCCTCGGCCTCGGTGAACGGGGAGTACGGCCCCTGGACCGCAACATTGAACAGGAACGAATTGGTCATGCGCTCCTCGTTTTCCTGAATGAACTTGGTCGAATAGCCGCACTGATCCGCAGTCAGGTCGATGAGCTTTCTGTCAAAGACCGGCAGCTCCAGACGGTCGGAGATATTCTGTGCGATCTCTCTGCCGCCACTGCCGTACTCGCGGCTGATGGATATCAGGATCGGTTTCATGCTCGTACCTCTCTTTTCTTCCCGTAATGCTTCCGGGCTGCCGAACAGCCTTACTGTCATTATATCAGAGAAAGCCTGCTTTGTCAAGGTTCGGCTTACAGCGGGGAGCGGCTAAAGCGAGGATTTTATAATGAAAAAAGGTATCCGCTTCGCGGATGCTATTTCAGAATGGGTGCCTCTCTTACAGGCACCCAAGCCCGCGTGCGCTTGAACGCAAAGGGAGTTTCACGTTCTGCGGAGCGCGACGATGGCTCCGGCCCTCGACCCCGCAAGCTTTAAAAAAAGCTTGACCAAAATTTTCGATTTTGCTCACCGGAAGCGAAGTGTTAAAATCCCCGATGATTCCACTCCCCTCACAGTGCGACGAGCTTCGCGATGATGCGGAGGATCATGGTCAGGTCGTCCGGGGAGAGCCCCCTGACGCCGTCGCAGTCTGCGTTCGCAAGACCCTGCTCTGTCACGGTCACGCCCGTATCCTCTGCGAGGAAGCGCGCCAGCATCACGGCGTCGGAGACATCCGTCTTGCCGTTGCAGCTGAGATCGCCTTTGACGCCCTGCACGGTCTCTGCGGCGGTCGTTTCCGGTACGGCTGCCGTTTCGGGCGCTGTCGTTGCTGCGGGGGCTGCGGCTGCTGCATATTCCATGCGGAACAGATTGCAGCTGTCCGCCTTGGTGACGGTATGGCTGCCCGCGCTGACCGGGACCGTCAGGATGCCGGAGCCGTCCGCGGCATACTTCTGACTGTCCAGCTTCATGCTGCCGGCCGGCTCGATAAACACGAGCGTCAGCGTGCCGTCTGCGGGGGCGGTGAACGCAATGCTAGTGGCGGATTCCATTTTCAGGCAGCGCGTCAGTGTTTCGCCCGCATAGCTGACCGTGCCCTTCGACGTCGAAAGATTGCCGGTGATCGCATAGAAGCTGCTTTCCAGACCGTTTGCGGTAAAAACATGGATCCAGCCGCCCGCGGGAACGCTCTGCGCAGGTGCGGTGACGGTCGTGCCAGAAACCGCTGCCGTCGTGACAGGTGCTGTCGTGGTGACGGGCGGGTCGGCGGTCGGGATGTATGCGCCGCTGCCGATCTTCACGACAGAGGACTGATAATTGACCAGCGCGGATTTCAGTCCCGCATTGACCGCATAGCTTGCATCGTCAGACGCATTGTTGAACGTCCATTTGAAATCGCCGCCCTGCAGCCGTCCGGCGTTTGCGGTGACAACAGCGGGAACATCCGCCGGCTTGTCCGCACGGTATGCATACATACTGCCTGCGGTGTCAAAATTATTATAGGATGTGCCGCCCGAGAGCGTCTTGACCGAAGCCGGGACCGTGTCCTTCGCGTTTGTGACCTCGTAGGCGTCAAAGCCGGACGGGTTCTTCTGATACGTGATATAGCTCTTGGCATCGGTCATGATATTATTGTATGCCTTGATGATGCCGCCGGTCTCGCCGGAGAAGGTGCCCTCGCCCTGCGCGTCGGTACCCTGCATACTGCTCAGCATCGGCTTCGGGCAGTTCCGGAAATAGTTTTGCTCCACAAACGCGGACGCGCCCATTGTCACGCCGACGCCGTATTTCGCATTGCCGTCGTAATAGTTATTATAGATGTGTACGGTGCAGGTGCGGATGCGCGGGTGCCGGGAATCGGAATGGTCGTACCAGTTGTGGTGATAGGTGATGCAGTTTTCCGTGCTCTCGGACTTCATGCCCTGTAAATTGCATTTGCCGCTGTCCCAGAAGTGATTGTAGGAATGCGTGATATAGGTCGAGGTCTTGGTATCAAGTGCGCCGTCCCCCTTGGCCTGATCGGCGTCGGAGCCTGCGTCGCCGTAGAACAGGTCGCAGTTGTGTACCCAGACATGATCATTATTCTGCTGCAGGCCGATGTCGTCGCCCTCGCCGCTGTTGCAGTTCATGAAGCCGATGTTCCGCACCTCGACGCCGGAGCAGTTCGCGATGCGCAGGCCGAAGCCATTGAATACGGTGTCATTGCCGATACCCTCGACGGTCACGCCGCAGGAGAGCCGCTTGGACGCCCCGCTGCCCTTCAGAAGCAGGTCGCCGTCCATGAGCACCGCCGGATCGGTGATATTGCCGATGCAGCGGATATCGAGCGGGCGGCTGTCCGTGCCCTTCTGATAGGCCGTCAGGATATTCTGGATGCCGGTGCAGGCGGTTGTCGTCCCCTTGCTGTCGGTGATGACGTCCAGCGTGACGGTGTCCTTGTTCCCGTTTGTGACATACAGCACGACCGCGCCGCTTTTCAGCGTGCCGTCATCGTTATAGGCGCCGGACGCGGAGCCGTTCACGAAGCCGAAGCCGGAGCGGTCATGCGCGGTGACGGTGACGGTCTGCTCTGCGGCGGCGGAAGCATCCTCCTGCCCGTTCCGAAGCGGCACAACTTTGAGCGTATGGCTACCGGCCTTCAGTCCGACGGCGTCTGCACGGTAATATCCGCTGTACTGCCGGATCAGCAGGCTGTCGAGCGGTTTGCCGTCTGCATAGACATGATAGCCCTCTGCGCCGGAGACTGGCTCCCATTCACAGAAGGCGGATTCTGCGGCGCCCTGCGCGGTTTTCAGCGTAACGCCGCCCGCTGCCTGCGCGGACAGGACGCCCGGTGCCGTACCGGCTGCCAGCGCCGCACAGCATAACAGTGCCGCAAGCTTTCTTTTTGCATTTTGCATCATGGTATCCTCCCTGAGATCAAATCAATCGGATCGGCTGCGGAGCCTTTCTGTATCGCTCCGCTTTCATTATAGCAGGGATTCCTGTGCGGCGCAATGAACAATGCTCGCGGGATTCTGCACAATCATCCTCTGATACCCGGTTTGCCGTTCTCAATATTCAACGATATATCATAAAGAAAGCCGCAGACTTTGTGCGTGTTGACGAAGTTTGTGAAAACTGTGCGGGAACGCTTGACAAGCGGGCGGAAAAGTGGTATCTTATATTTAGCACTCGGAGAGACAGAGTGCTAGCACATCAAAAAGCAGTCTGCAACCGGAGCGTTCCGGGCGGGGCTGCGGCGGGAAAGGAGTGGCGCGAATGGACGACCGCAAGCTCAGGATCCTTGCCGCCGTGGTGGATGAATATGTCACAACCGGCGAACCGGTCGGCTCAAAAACCATTGCCGCGCTGCCGGATATCAATGTATCCTCCGCGACGATCCGCAATGACATGGCGGTGCTCGAACAGCTCGGCCTGCTGGAGCAGCCGCATACCTCCGCCGGCAGAGTGCCGACATTCCAGGGCTATAAGCTCTATATCGAAAAATGTATGCCCGGCGCTGTCCTGCCGGAGGACGAAAAGCAGCGGCTCGACAGTATGTTTGCCGGCGATGCCGCGCTGACCGAGGACGGACTGATCCAGTCCGCGACCTCCGCGCTGGCGGAGATCACAAAATGTGCCGCCGTCGCCGTCAATGCGATGCCGCAGTTCTCGGTGATCTCGAAGGTCGAGGTCATCCCGACCGGCAAGCGGCTGTATGTGATTCTGCTGATCACATCGGCGGGCAATATCAAAAACAAAGCCTGCAGACTGGAATTTGATCTGAACGATGAACAGCTGCAGTTCTTTACCGCGTTCCTGACGGAGCATCTGCACGGCGTATCGCTCAGCGATCTGTCGCCGGAAATGTTCGATCAGCTCGTCACCGCAATGGGCGCCTATATGGCGACGCTCAGTCCGCTGGTGCAGGGGCTCTACGAACTGAGCCGCGATATGATGCGGCAGGAGCTGACCGTCAACGGCACGCGCAACCTGCTGACCTGCGAGGAGCTGAAAACACAGGATATCGTTGAATTTATGGAGAATCAGGATGTCATCATGCCGATCCTCAACGATACGTTCAGCGGCATTCATGTGATGTTCAGCGAGGATGCCAAACGGGAGCATCCGCAGCAGACCTTCGTGATCGGCAATTCGAGCATGATCGTCGGGCAGTACCGGAAGGACGGCAAGACCGCCGGACGCCTCGGCATCATCGGCCCGATGCGGCTGAATTACGCAAAGGTGATCCCGTATCTTGAGTATTTCACAGAGAAGATCAGCAATCTGATCTCCGAAAAGGAGGATGACGACACATGACAGATGAGATCCGTGATGCGGACGGCTGCGAGGATTTCGAGTCCCTCGAGGAAAGCGGTCTGCATGATCCCGCGGATACACCGGGGGAGACAGCGGAGACCGAAGTGCTGACCGATGAGGAAGCGGCGCAGTTCGCGGAGGATGCGGAGGAAGCACCGGCGGAAGCCGATGCACCCGATGCAGCCGAAAAAGCACTGGCAGAGGCGAACGACAAGTATATGCGGCTGTTTGCGGAGTTCGACAATTTCCGCAAGCGCACGGCAAAGGAGAAATCTGAGACCTATCAGGATGCCGTTGCAAAGACCGTTTTAGAGCTGCTGCCCGCCGTGGACAGCTTTGAACGTGCAATGGAATCCCCGTGTACGGATGAAGCCTACCGCAGCGGCATGGAAAAGATCTACCAGCAGATGACCGCGATCCTTGCGAAGCTCGGCGTCGAGGAGATCCCCGCACTGAACGAGCCGTTTGATCCGAAGGTGCACAACGCGATCCGCCAGATCGAGGACGAGAACTTCGGTGAATCCACGGTCTGCGAGGTCTATCAGAAGGGCTACCGCCTCGGAGACAGGATCGTCCGCTGCGCAATGGTATCCGTTGCGAACTAGACTGACAGGCGGGAGGGCTCCCGCAGAAGCCGGATACGGCATTTTATAAGCAAACTGAAAAGATCATTCTTTAGGAGGATAAAGCTATGAGCAAGATTATCGGTATCGACCTCGGTACAACCAATTCCTGCGTCGCTGTTATGGAAGGCGGCAACGCAGTTGTCATCCCGAACGCAGAGGGCGCAAGAACCACGCCGTCTGTGGTCGCAGTTTCCAAGACCGGCGAGCGTCTCGTCGGCCAGATCGCAAAGCGTCAGGCGATCACCAACCCGGACAACACCGTCATCTCGATCAAGAGAAAGATGGGCTCCAACGAGAAGGTCACGATCGACGGCAAGGCCTACACCCCGCAGGAGATCTCCGCAATGATCCTGCAGAAGCTGAAGGCAGATGCAGAGGCTTACCTCGGTGAGCCGGTCACCGAAGCGGTCATCACCGTTCCGGCATACTTCACCGACAGCCAGCGTCAGGCAACCAAGGACGCAGGCCAGATCGCAGGCCTGAACGTCAAGCGTATCATCAACGAGCCGACAGCCGCGGCACTGTCCTACGGCATCGACAAGGAAGATGAGCAGAAGATCATGGTCTATGACCTTGGCGGCGGCACATTTGATGTATCGATCATCGAGATCGGTGAGGGCGTTATCGAGGTTCTGGCGACCAGCGGAAACAACCGTCTGGGCGGCGATGATTTTGACCAGCGTA
>JAFWQJ010000018.1 GCA_017545185.1 Oscillospiraceae bacterium
CGGATGCCGGTGCGCTGCTCGATCTCAAACGCGACGGCGTCAAAGTCCACGCCGATCATCATCGGCATCGGGGAGCCGCAGACCGCGATGAACTTCGGGTTCTGGTCAGCGGCGGCAGCGGTCACATCGGCGATCAGCTTTTCGTCATTGCCGAGGATCGCGTCCAGCTCGGTCAGCGCGGAGATATAGGTCATCGACTGGCGATCCCACCAGCGCGGCTCGTCAAAGGTCGCGAAGGTCGAGTTGCAGCCGGATGCATCGTGCACGACGGTCATGCCGCCCAGCTCGTAGAGCGCAGAGCAGGCACCGGCACTGTCCGCCGCGTAGCACGGAATGATTTTTGCAGTATGCTTCACAGCCGTCCTCCTTTCACAGCAGGCAGGACGCGCAGCCGTAGCCCTTATGCCGGAGCACGGTGCGGCGTTCCTTCGGTGTGCGGTAAGCCTCTGCGGTCAGCGCCGCGATTTTCCGGATGCCGGAGAAGCCGTAATACCCGCCGTTCAGGATCAGATTGACAAAGTGATCGGTCGCGAAGTAGTACGCCGCCTTCTGCCCGATCGCGAGCACGGGCTCCGCTGCCTGTTCATGCTGATGCAGCATATTGACATTGGCCGGCGCGTAGATCAGCAGCTCCGGACGGTTTTCCTGCAGCCATCGGAAGGCGTCCGCGTCCTCGCCGACGGTGTCCGCAATGATGTATTTCACGTTGATATCATGCTGACAAAGCAGCGCGGCGAGAGAGAACGGCTGCGTCACGGCGGTGTAATCGACCGCGGCGGCAATATCACCGATCTCCTGTTTCAGCGCATCCAGCGCACGATCCGCTTCCTGCATTTCCGCCGAAAAATCAGGGCAGGAAATGCTGAGTGCCCCGCAGAGCGTCTTGTAATTCTCTGCAATTTCATCATAGTCAAAGCTGTTCGGCAGATGCAGGCAGGGCGTCCCGAACCGCTCCGTGAGCAGCTCGCCCGCAGCATGAGCCGTCGGGATATAGGTCAGATTCAGCGACGCATCCGCAAGCTGCAGATATTCGTCATACGTTTTGCAAAGCGTCAGGTCGCGGACGGCAAAGCCCGCGCCGCGCAATATCTTCATAAGCTCGGAATCCTCATCGGTCGGACGGTCATTGCCGACAATGCCGACGGCCTTCGGATTTTTCGGCAGAGCTTTCAGCGGCGTATACATCTGCCGACAGGTCTGCACGACCGGCGGCACGGATTCGCGCATCGTCGGCGTCATATAGCAATCGACAAAGCAGATATCCGGGAACGCCGCGGAAAGGTCGGCGATCACCGCGTCAAAATCGCAGCCCGCAAACAGGTGCATACAGCTCAGAAACAGCAGCACGACGGGCGGGTGCGGGTCAAGCTGGGTCACGATCTCGGAAACGCCGTCAACGAGGCTCTGCTCCAGCGTGCCGTTGAACATGTCCTCCTCGGTCAGGGAGATCCAGCTCAGGCGGTCGAGCGCGTTCATTTCGGCGGCGGTCAGGCAGACGCCGCGCAGACAGCCCTGCGCACAGCCGTAGACCTGATGCGCGCCGGGGATCAGCATTCCCATCTGCACGATGTTCCACATGCCGCGTGCGGGCGGGTTATATTCGAGTCCCGCCGGAAACAGGTGTGCGGGGTCGGCCTCCGCGATGCGCACAAAGGGCGGATTGTTCAGCATATCAGAGCCCTCCGCATTCCGCAAGCATGGCGTCCGCAAGCTGCCGGAGCTGCTGTACGGCAGGACATGCCGGAAACGCATTCACGAACGGCACGCCCATGTCATCGGCCTGCTGGATCTCCGGACATCGGTCGATCGCGCCGATGACGCGCGTGTCAAAATCCTTGGCGAGCTCCGCGGCAGCGGCGTCCTCGTCCGCGACATTGCGCCGGTTGAGGATCAGTCCGCCGAGGGATGCATATCCCCTGCCCTGAAAATTCTGCACCGCCATGCAGATATTGGCCGCGGCATAACGCGCCATTTTTTCGCCGGAGGTCACGACGAACACGCGGTCGGCATAGCCCTTGCGCATCGGCATGGAGAAGCCGCCGCAAACCACATCGCCGAGGACGTCGTAAATGACGATATCCGGCTTGTAGACCTCATAAGCGCCGAGCTTTTTCAGCGTTTCCAGCGCATTGATGATGCCTCTGCCCGCGCAGCCGACGCCGGGGACGGGGCCGCCGGCTTCCACGCAGATCACGCCGCTCTCCGACTCCGTGACGAGGTCGGAAAGCGTGATGCCGCTGCCCTTTTCGCGTTCGAGCTGCAGCACTGTCGGGATGCGGGAGCCCCCGTGCAGCAGCGCCGTGGAATCGGCCTTCGGGTCACAGCCGATCTGCATGACGCGGTATCCCTTCTGCGCGAACACCGCGGATAAATTTGCGGAGATCGTGGATTTTCCGATCCCGCCCTTGCCGTAGACCGCAAGCTTGATCATAACAAAACTCCTCGATGATATTCATGAAAAATGAAGGCAGCCCTCCTCTGACAGTGAGACAGGGCTGCCGTATCTTTGATACTGGTACGTGCATCCGCTATCAGACTTTTGCCGCAAGGCTGGGAACCGCGTTTTGGCATCAGAAGAAGCGTCCGGATTCAGTTTTCTGCTGCCGGTGCATAGACCGTCTTGGCACTGACGCCGTTCAGTCTGCCGATCGCACCGGCCAGGCGGTTGATCGCATCCTGCGGCGCATCAATGGCAATGTTGATGATACTGATGCCCTTGCAGCGGTACGGGACGCCCATGCGCCCGATGATGTAGGTATCGTATTCGTGCAGCAGCGAGTTGATGCTCACGGCGGAGCTGCTGTCCTGCACGATGATCGCAATGACTGCGACTCTGGTTTCCATAGGAATGATTCCTTTCGGTTTGATCGCAAATGTTCTGCTGACACTATTATACTGCATTTCTGTTCAAAAGTCAAGCGGGCGGGGAGCCCCCGCGGGCGTTTCCCTCCGGGCGGGCAGCGCCCGCTGGCGATTCCCTCCGGGCGCGGTAAGCGAAGCTCTCCCCGGCAGCGAAGCACACGCCGCTGAACGCGGCTTCTGAAAGGCAGCTTCTCCCAATGCTGAAGTCCCCGAGGGTTAATTCCTCCGGAGGCGGTTGGCAAACCTCTCCCAGCCTTCGCAGTTCACGCCGCGGGGCGGCTTCTGACAGGCTGCTTCCCCAATTCCCTTTTACCGCGGCAATCTTCTTTCGCCGCACGCTCTGCACCTACATGAAAATTTAATAAATTACAAAGAAAAACGTATGAAAAAAATTCGTTTTAGTGGTTGAAATCATGCGAAAAATATGTTATACTATAATTTGGATGAATACGGAATGTGCCAGACAAATGTCAATCAAGGCCGGTGCCCGGCTGACGGAAGGGAGTGAGCGGCGTGTTCGGCAGTGTTCTGACTTCTCTCAATCTCACGGCGATGCAGCTGGCATCGGGAACCGTGTCCAATAAGCTTTACAATCTGTTCAAGTCGATGAGCAATCCGGCCAATTTGCTGGATATTGCATTGCTGACCGGCATGATCTACGTGATCCTGAAGCTTGTCCGCGAAACGCGCGCCGGACAGCTTCTCAAGGGCATCCTGATTCTGGTGGGTGTCTATCTGCTCAGCGACTGGATGCATCTGCAGGTCGTGAACTGGATCTCCGGCAAGGCGCTGAATGTCGGACTGATCGCGATCATCGTGCTGTTCCAGCCGGAGCTGCGGCGCGTCCTTGAAAAATTCGGCGCGACGACCTCGCGGCTCTCCAAGCTGACGATCGGCGAAAGCGAGGACGTCATTGCACAGTGGAACCGCGCGATCCCGATCATCTCGGAATCTGTCGCGCAGCTCTCCAGAACGGCAACCGGTGCGCTGATCGTCATTGAGCGCGCTTCCAGACTGGGCGAACAGATCTCCAACGGCACCGTGATGAAAGCGGAGCCGAGCGTCGAACTGTTCGGCAATATCTTTTTCAACAAGACCCCGCTGCACGACGGCGCCGTCATTATGCGCGACGGCATTATCTGGGCGGCGGCGTGCTTCCTGCCGAAGCCGCAGAAGGAGGAGCTGATCGACAAGCATCTCGGTTCCCGTCACCGCGCGGCCATCGGCATGAGCGAAAACTCCGACGCGCTTGTCATCGTCGTTTCCGAGGAGACCGGTCAGATCTCCGTTGCAAGAGACGGCATCCTGACGCGTAATTATACCAAGCTGACACTGGAAAAGCTGCTGCGCGAGGTTCTGATCCCGCAGGAGAAGGACGCCCTGCGCGGCAAGCCGATCATCCCGTTCTTCCGCAAAAAAGCAGAGGGAGAGCCGGAGCAGCAGGCCGCTGCGAAGGAGCAGTCCTCTGTCAGCGGAAAGGAGGGCTGACCGATGGAACAGAAACAAGCCCCGAAGCGCTCGGGCGGTCTGCTTTCCGCACTGCCGAAGCTGCATAAGCCGAACCGCGCAAACCTGTTTCTGCTGATTGTTTCGTTTGCGGCAGCCGTTCTGCTCTGGGCATTCCTGGTGCCGGATCAGAAAATCCCGATCAAGCTGGAGGGCATTTCCGCCGATCCCGCAGATACACAGGCGGAGAGCTACAATCTGAAGCTTCTGCCGGAATCGGAGGCTGCACTCGCAAAGCAAAAGGTCAGTGTCGTTATCACGGGCAATATCTCCGCGATTGGCGGCCTTGAGGCTGATGATGTTGAGGTCTATGTCGATTACGAAAAGGTAAAGAAGGAACCCGGTGAGCAGGAGCTCAGTCTGGGACTCCGCTATAAGAAGGACGGAGAGAACGGCGGCAAGGAGATCAAAAACGAAAGCGGAACGACCGTTTCGATTGATCCGCCGACCGTCATTGTCAGCCTTGACCGGTTCGACAGCAAAACCGTTCCGGTCAGCAAGACAGTCCTGCATCCGGATCTGGTCGCGGCGGACGATGTGACCCGCATCGACGATACAAAAGTCATTGTCGATCCGGCAACGGTCATTGTCAAGGGGCCGTCTACGAAGATCGACCGGATCGACCATGTGTCCCTGACGGTCAGCAGCAGCGGCAAGCTGACGGAAACCAAAACCTTCAACGATGTTTCCGACTTCACGCTGATGGACAGCAGCGGGCGGGAGATCGACAACAGCGCCGGTCTGTTCTCGCTGCAGAAGGAAAGCTTCTCCGTGACGATCCCTGTGTATTACCAGCGTACCCTGCCTGTCTCCGGAACGATCTCGGAAATGCCGGATGATGAGGAGTTCCAGAACTTTATCTATCAGAGGATCCGTATCCGGACGGAGAACGGGCTGTACACACTGCCGGGCTACGGCGACAGCAGCGGCGACGGGACGGAAAACAATCTGTTCCTTGCGCTGCGGACAGACGATAAGGCGAAAAAGGAGGGACTGGAGGCGGAATCCTTCCCTGCGTTCGGCTTCCCGCTGAACGAGCTCTCCATTGACGAGGAACACCGGGATCAGGTCGAGGTCAGCGACTATGAGGTTCTGACGGATATCAGCGAGATCTATGTTTCGCTGGAGGATACCGACCTGACCAAGCGGCTGATCTGGATCCCGAACAGCAAGATCAAACCCAAGACCACGCGCGCGGGATATCAGTATCAGCTGGATCAGCCGAACGGCCAGACCGGCGTGTGGCTGATCGGCCGGCCGGAGGATGTGGACCGGATCCAGGAGGATGACCTGAAGCTGACGGCGGACGTCTTCAACGCGAATGAAGGCCGGAATAATGTGGAGCTCAGCGTGCAGCTGCCGGAAAATGCCGGAATCGTCTGGGTCTCTAAGACGGACAAGAACAAGCCGAAGGTCGATATCAATGTCACTGTCCCGGCGGAATGAGCCGGAAAGCAGAAATCAAAGGTGCTGTATGGATGCGCATACGGCACCTTTTTTGTTTGGCAGAATCCACAAAGCAGCGCGTCGATTTTTGTCGCATTTTCCGTATTGCTTTTTCCTGCGCTTCATGATACCATAGAGAATGGATGCGCAGCAAACGCTGCTGCTTCTGATTTTTTGACAGACACGGAAGGTGAATGATATGGCAAAAACTGCTGACCCCGCACAGGAACAGGATGTACTGAAAATTTCGCTTATGGCATCATTTGAGAAGCATCCGACGAAACAGAACCTGCATTCGGTGCTGAAAAGCGATTCGTTGAAAAGAAATGACGCGCTGTACGATTTCCTTCGCTTTCTGGATCGGATCGACTATCCGTGTGCGGTTGCGCTGGACGGCCGCTGGGGTTCCGGAAAAACATTCTTTGTGAAGGAAGCACAAATGATTCTGACCGCAGAGAATCCGATGATCCGGCAGAAGGACGATGTATTGAATTTACCGTTACCGCTTGAGATGCAGCACAGATTTCTGCCGATCTATTATGATGCCTGGCGGAATGACAACGCAATTGATCCGCTGCTGTCGCTGATTTATACGATCGCATCGGATGAACGGATAAACAAAGAGGATTATTTTGATAAAAATCCGTCGTTTCGGGACAAGCTGACGGCAGCAGCGGCATCCGTCAGCATCGCTGCGATCGGCGGGAAGATCGGCGGAGCGCTCGGAACCCTGACCGGACAGGCGGCAGGCGGTGCAGTCGGGAAGGCGGTCGGAACTGCAGCGGGGACAGCTGCAGGAACAGCAATTGATTCGATTTTCAAGTACATGAAGGAACTGAAAAAAACAGATCATCCGCTTGGTGATACCGAAAAAGAGAAAGATCTGGAAGAAGAAATCAGCAGATTTCTTGCAGAGTGCTTGGGAAAAGACGAGGAAAAAAAGACGTTACCGAAGGCAGAACGACTCGTCATTTTCATCGACGAGCTCGACCGCTGCAAGCCGACCTTCGCCGTGCAGCTGCTGGAACGGATCAAGCATTATTTTCATACGAAAAATGTCACCTTTGTGCTGGCGATCAATTCCGTGGAGCTGATCCATACGATCCGTGCTGTTTACGGACAGGAGTTTGATGCAACGCGCTATCTGGATCGGTTCTTTGATTTCCGCATCGGACTTCCGCAGGCGGATATCAGCCTGTATTTGAAGCAGATGCAGTTTATTGACGAGAAGGAAACGCAGGAAATCTATTCAGATGAAATACTGCGCTCGCTGGCAGAAAAATACAATCTGTCTCTGCGTGAAATCGAAAAGCTTTGCCGTGCACTGAGAACAATCGGAGGATATCAGATTACTAGGGTTCATTATTTTGTTCAAAAGGGGCTTAAATCCGAAGATTTAATTTATCCAGTTGCTGTTTATGATTCCGTCAACGTGTTCTGTTATTATATCTTGCTGCCGATTACACTTGTACTGAAAATGACAGATTCCGGGCAGTATGATACGTTTATCAGCGGACGGAACGCAAAGCCGCTGACGGAGCTGTTTGAGCAGTCAAAGGCGGCGAAGGAATATATCATGAATCATTTTCAAGGCGAAATGAAACCACTTGGCGTTTTGATCAAAGATATAACGAATTTGGAATGTTTGTATCGGGAGATTTTCAAGTACAATTCCGGTTACATGGATGATTTTCTGGGCATGGTCAATCTGCTCTCCCCGTTTGCAAGCTACCACGTTTAACATTCTGCACAAAATCGGCGGCGGCGTTTTATGCAAAACACAGATTTTGCGTATAAACTGCGATTTCCGGCACAAATCGGCAAACAATGTGTTATAATAGAAAGGTACCGATTTTTTCGATCACAATGCTTTGGAGGCAGGATATGAAAGTCATGATCTGCTCCCGCCGGGACATGGAAACGCTGACCGTGCGCGGAGAATTTCCGCAGAACACCGCCGTTATCAGTTTTTACGATACGCCGGACAAGCGGCTGCGCAGTGCGCATTATACCGTGCCGGATTATTCCCGCCTGAAATGCCGGCTTTATCAGGCCGCGGTCGATGACCTCGACCCGAATGACCTGAGCGATTACGGCCTGACGGTCGAGAGCTTTTTCCCGGAGGCGGACGACATCGCGGCGTTTATCTACGAGGTCTACCGCGCAGGCGAGGACATCATCTGCCAGTGCGATTACGGCGACAGCATTTCTGCGGGCTGTGCGGCAGCGATCAAGGAGCATTTCACGCATGACGGCATTTCCGTCTTTGCCGATTACCGGCTCTGCCCGAATCAGATGATCTACAATAAAATTCACGATGCGCTGGAAAAATACCGGCGGTATGAAAGCAGCGAGTATTATTACTGCGCCAAGCCGGAGGAGATCCGCTCGCGGATGCAGCAGGTCCCGGGCTTTGACGAGATCGCGGATTCACTGAGCTTCTCCGACAAGGCCGCCTGCATCGACGCGAAGGACAGGCTGGAGCAGCTGCTCAAGGAGCAGGGACAGCTCTGCACCTCATGGGAGGATGCGATGCGCGGCTTTGCGGAGCGCAGACCCTGCCGGTTCATCTCCCTGCGCATGACGCACACGGAATGGATCTCGAGCGGCTCGGAGAGCGGCCCTGTCATCGTGCGCAAGAGCTACACCTATGCAGGCGAACAGATCAACATTCAGATGCGTCTGTTCCGCATCCGGCAGGAACGCCGCCGTCACCGCGATATTCTGCGGCGGGATGTCCAGTTCGGACGCTGCGGCCTGCGGGAATTTGATCTGCTCGGCGTGATGTTCTGGGACGCCGACGAGCGGCAGATCGCCGTCACCCCGCTGCTGATGACGAATATGGTATAACAGCATCGTCACCGGCGAATCCCCGGATGTGCTCGCCGCAAGCATTATTCTGTATCACAAACAGGCGCTGACCCCAAAGGTCAGCGCCTGCTTTTTTTGCAGCCACAATCAAACCGGATACAATCAGCACCGCTTATCCCGTCAGACCGTCTGCCGCACCGTCTGCCGGCTGCGTATGCTCATACAAATAATACGCGCCGTCCTCCGCAAACCGGATCGCGACCGCGTCCCCCGGCTCGTGGCCGGTGATCCGGTACGCCTTGGCATAGCAATGATAATATCGGTCTGCGTCTGCATCGTAAAAATCATATCCGCTCATGAACGCCTCGCAGAGATATTCCCCGACCTCCGCCGCCGGAACCGCCTGCTCCGCGGTCTGATAGTATACCGTGTCCGCACCGTTCTCCGCCGGAATCTGCCCGATATCCGCACCGAAATACTGCTGATTGACCGCCAGATCATCCCACGGGCGGTATGCATGTGTATCGGGGCAGCCGTCCGCTTCGGTCAGCGGCTCCGGTGCAGTTTCATTGTCCGGCTGATCGGCAAGCTCCGTCTGCGGCACATCATGCGGCAGTTCTGTGACCGCCGCCGCAGAAATCTCTCCGCTGTTATCCGGTTCTGTCTGTACAGCCTGCGCCTTCGATGCCTGCTCCCCTGCCGCAGACTGTTTCTCTTTGTCTGCCGGATGCTCCGTCTCCGCATGAATGCTGACTGCAGGAGGGTCGCTCTGCTGAACGGTCAGCGGCTTTCGCTGCAGGTACGCACGGAATCCCCCGGCAGCCGCCGCACAGAATACGACCGGCAGACAGCAGAGCAGCACGGTCCGCTGCCTCCGCCGTTTTCTGAGGATCGCGTCTCTTGCCGCGAGTACGCACGCGGTCATCTCCTCATAGCTCTTCATAGTCAAAGCCCTCCTTTTCCAGCTCTGAACGCAGTGTTTTTCTTGCGTGATAGAGCAGGTTTTCGATCTGCTTTTTCGTCTTATGCATGATGCCCGCTGCCTCTGCATTGCTGAATCCCTCGAAATAGGTCAGATGCAGCACGCGCTGATAATCCGGTTTCAGGCGCAGGATCGCACGGTGCACCGTGATCCGCTGCTCCTCCTTCAGATATGCGCGTTCGAGATCGGTCTCCGCTTTCAGCGCATCGCAGACATCCAGCAGCACATCGCCGCGCCTTGCGGCCTTCCGCACCGCACTGACCGCCAGATTCCGCCCGACCGCATACAGCCATGTTTTGAAGGCGCTCTCCCCGCGGAATGCCGGCTTTTTTACTGCAAGCTTGATAAAGGTCTCCTGCACGCAGTCCTCCGCAAGGCTGATATCGTTCAGATAGCTGTTGAGATACAGCAGCAGGCCGTCCCTGTAATCGCGGATCAGCTCTGCCATGCCGGAATCGTCGCCGTCCAGATAGCGGCGGTAGCTGCCTGCCCCCTTGTCCATCGGTTTCTCCTTTCGCGAAAGTATGCTGTTTCCTTTCTGTATCTTAGACGCCGTTGAAACAGAAAACACTAAATATATCTGCGATGCATCAAAAACGGGGCGCCGCCCGGGGTCATTGTCCCTGACCGCGTAATGAATAAAACAAACGGACGCCGACCGTATCATCAGCGTCCGTTTCTTGTTCATTTTGTACTGACTGCGTGCTTCAGCACCGGGAGCAGGAACCTTTCAGAAGCCGCTCCGCGGCGTGTGCTTCAATTGCCGGGAGAGCTTCGCTGCCGCCCTCCGGAAGGAAACGCCGGCGCGGGCTCCGCGCAGGCTTACACGCCTTCGTGGAAGAACAGCGGGAGTGCGTCGTAGATGTAATGGCGCACCTGCGGCCACCAGTGGACATTGCCCTGCGCCGCGAGGAAGTAGAAGTTGCCCTTGGAAAAATCGCTCGTGTAGGTAAAGCGCGGATCCTGCTTGAGGTCATTGACCAGCGGAACCATGTTGCCGTAAGCGATATCCTCGGTACCGGTCGCTGCGAGCACGAAGTATTCATTCTTCTGATAGCCGAACTTGTCGATCGCGGCGTCGATCCCGTCGCGGCCGCTCCAGCAGTGACCCGAAAGCGGCATGAAGTATGCGATGATATCGAGGTTGTTGATAAAGCAGTTCCATGTGGAGCCGCCGCCCATCGAGAAGCCGCCGTATGCACGGTGATATCTCGACTTGTTCAGGTCGGAGATCGAGGTCGAATCCGCGTAGGTCGAATACTTGCCCTCGACATACGGGATGATCGTCTCGCGCATTTCCTTCCAGACATCGCCTGCGCCGTCCGGGCATCTGTTGAACGTCGGGGTGACCACGATCATCGGCTCGATATCGCCGTTCGCGATCATATTGTCCAGCATGATATCAATGTCGATATTGCTGTCGTTGAAGCAGGTCTCTTCGCTCTCGTTGCCGCCGTGCATCAGATAGAAAACATTGTACTTGGTGTTCTCGTTGTAGCCGTAGGGCAGATACACATACATGGTCTTGGCACCGTTGATGCCGGTGTAGTTTTCCTTCACGACCGTGCCGTGATTTGCAGGCTGCCGGAAATAATTTCCGGGTGCCTCTTTATACTGCAGATTGCTCGGATAAATATAGTCGCTCGGCGGCGGCGTCTCGCGCTCACCCTGCGGCGGATATTCCTTGGTCTGACCGGTGACAAACTTTGCGATCCAGACAACGTCTGCGATGCGGACAACGTCATTGCGGTCAACGTCCGCAGCCTTCTGCGCGACGGAGCTTGCAAACTTCTCGGTCAGGATGCCCTTCTTTGCGAGGGACAGGTCGATCGCGTTGATGACGCCGTCAGAGTTGACGTCGCCGAGGACAAACGAGGATTTGCCAGGGCCTGCGATCGCCGTACCTTCCGGTGCCGCGATCACTTCATCGACATAGAAATCCACGCTGGATTCCGCCGTCTCGACGTAGATATACATTTCGCCGGCGCAGTCTGCCGGGATCTTGAACGCCGGATTGGAGAGCTGCACCCATTCGCCCTTCATCGCGTTTTCGGTCGCGATCTTGGCATAGTGCACCTCACCGTCCGTGCCGGTATACTGGAACGTAAAGTGGAAGGTATCGGTATCGGAGCCGGTCTTGTACATCGCATCCGCGCTGAAGCTGTAAGCCTTGCCCGGCTCAAACGCCGCAGTGCTCAGCGTATGGCAGGCTGCCTGCCACGAGGCCTCTCTGCCGGAGACCAGCATGGACTTGCTGCCCGCGTACTTCTCCGCGGAGGTCGAGCTGACGGTCTCGCCGCCTCTTGCGCGGAAGCCGTCCACGCCGTTTTCAAACGTGCAGTGGAGCCAGTAGCCGTCCGGATCGGGTTCAACGACCTGCGGCACATTCCATTCTGCGCGCTCATAGTCAAAGAAATCGAAATCCGCATAGCCGCCGGTGGACTTGGTGCCGTAGCTGTACAGGCCGCTTCTGTATCCGGTGAACAGCGTCAGGTCATAGCTCATGTTCAGCGTATCGCCGATCTTCGTCCAGCTGCTGCCGTCGAACGAATAGTAGAAATTCGCCTTGTCGATGTTGTTCGACACATTGAAGCTGCTGTCCACGGTGTTGAAGTTGAAATCGACCTTGAGGTAGACCTCATCACCGGACATGTTCTGCTGTGCAACGATCTTGTTGCTGCTGTTCTCGACCTTGTCGCCGCCGTTGACAGCCATATAGACCTTCTTGCTGCCGTCATCGCCGACATAAACGCCGACATTGCCGTACTTGAACTGGAATGCGGAAAGTCCCGCGTAATCGCCGGGCTTCATGCCCTTGGTATCGAGCTTGACCACGCTCGAGCAGGACGGACCCTCGGTGCGCATCGTCAGCGTATTGCGGGCGTGCAGCAGCTCGTTCGCAGTCGTCTTGTTGGTCAGGCGCAGATAGCCGGGACGGTCGGTCACGGACCACGCGCTGTTGTCCGGGTTATGGTTCCACTGCCAGAGCAAATCGAGCTTGTTCGTGTCGTAGGAGAAATCGTCGTCCTTCGCCATGAACGTGCCCTTGTAGGAATCCGGAACGGTCAGCGTGACGGGCGCCTTGCCGCCCTCGCCGAGCACCGGCCAGTCATTCTGCCATGTCATCGGTACCAGCACCGGCACTCTGCCGACGGCGCCGTGATCCTGGAACAGCAGTGCGTACCACTTGCCGTCCGGCGTATCAATGATGCCGCCCTGCGCAACGCCGCTGCCGTAGGTGCCGAGGCCGGATTCGAGGACGGTCTTGCCTTCCCATGTACCGGTCAGGGACTTGCTTCTGTAGCAGTATTCGGTGCGCGGATGTCCGTTCGGCCACGCGATGATGAAGATGTAGTAGTAATCGCCGATCTTGTGGATATGCGAGCCCTCGCCGGAGAGGCCGGAGAGGTTCGTCTTGAACAGCGACTTGTCCAGACCGCCGGACTTGAAGCCGGTCATGTCGTCGTTGAACTCCTTGATGTGGAACTCGCCGCTGCCGTAGACCAGATACTTTCTGCCGTCGTCATCGAACAGCATGGAAGCATCATGGTACATGCCGTTGACCTCGGAGCGCGTCCACGGACCGTTCTCGATGTCAGTTGTCTGGTAGATGTATGATTTTCCGGTGCCGTAGCTGCCGAAAAAGACATAATACTTGCCGTCGTGGTAGCGCAGGCTCGTCGCCCACTGGCCGTGGGAATAGTCATGCTGCCCGCCGGAAAGTGTCTGCTTTGCGCCGTCCGCATAGGTATCGTACACATAATTGCACATCTCCCATGAGAACAGATCCTTGGATTTCATGATCGGTGCGCCCGGTGCAAAATACATAGTTGTATGCACCATATAGTACGTATCACCGACACGGATGATATCGTCATCCGGTACGTCCGACCAGATGAACGGGTTTGCGATCGTGGCCGCAGCGTTTGCGGTCAGCGGCTCTGTAACGTGCGGGAATGCCGTGAGCAGACCTGCCGCACAGAGCAGTGCGGCAGCAGCACTCAGAACTCTTGTGTGCTTCATATTCTCTTTCCCCCTGATTCAATAATTTCCGGTTTTCCTATTTCCTTCGGCTGCCCCCCGCAGTATCATCTGTCCGCAGGTATAATCAGCCCTATATACATCTTATATGATTTTTCCTATAATGTCAATGTACTTTTCGCAGAATTGATAGACAAAATGCAGGGGTTGTACGTACAAATATAAAACAACCGTGCAGCGCTGCACGAAGCAGCGCCACACGGCCGTTGGGGGGAGGTAGTTATGCTTGCCTGATTCTGCGGTCAGCCGGCGGTAAACGACCAGCTGTCGAATTCGAGCTCATCGCTGAACACGAAGCAGATATCATTGACACCATCAATATTGTTGCAGGCGAGCGTGTATTCCTGCATGCTGCTGCCGTTCACCTCGACGTAAGCAAATGCCTCGCCGCTCGGGGAACCGGTCGTGACCTTGATGACGCCGCCCTTGCTGGATGCAGCGCGCACCGTGATAGCCTTGCAGCCCTGGCTGAAGTCAACGCCCTTGACCTTGATCCAGTCCCCCTTCTGGATATCCGTGACAACGGTATCGCCGAGGCCCTTGATCTGGATGCCTGCCTGCTGTGCCATGGTCTCAGCCTGAACCGTCTCATACGGATTCAGCGATTCGATCTGGCTGACGCCTGCCATCGTACCCTTGACGGAGATCTGCGTGCCGTTGACGGTCGCGTAGTCGATCTGCGTGGAGCGGTAGTTGTCAGACTTGCCGCGCATACGGATCTCAGCCTGACGGCAGTGATACAGCAGATAGTACTTGTCCTTGAAGTAAACGAGCGAGTGGTGGTTGTTGCCGCCGTTGTCAAGGCCCTGTCCGCCGGTGTTCTTGAACATGACGCCCTGGAAGTTCGAGCTGCCCCACGGGCCAAGCGGGCTGTCCGAGGTCATGTAGCAGATATCGCCGCTGCCGAAGGTCTTGCCGTTGACATTCGCGCCGTTCGGAACATTGAAGTTGGTGCAGTAGGAGTAAACGTAGGTATTGCCGATCTTCAGAATGCTGCTGTCCTCAAAGAGGTACGGCGGCTTCATCTGCTGCGGCGTACCTGCCAGACCGATCATGTTGTCGGTCAGCTTGACGCATCTTGCGGTACCCGGATCGTTTGCCGGATGGTTCTCGATACCGCCGCCGAAGTAGAGGTAACCGGTGCCGTCGTCATCGACGAGGACTGCCGGGTCGAACATCCAGTCAACGTCCTGACAGCCGTTGGTCTGTCTGTTGGCGATCGCCTTGCCGATCGGGTCATGCCACGGGCCTGTCGGGCTGTCCGCTTCCATAACGCCGATGCCGTTTGCGGAGTCTGCGAAGTAGATGAAGAACTTGTCCTGACCCTTGATGGTCTTCCAGCACGCATCCGGTGCCCAGGAGCGCGATGCCCACTTGCAGGCGCCGCTGTTGCCGGCTGCCGGGATCGGACCGTGGTCTGTCCAGTTGACGAGGTCAGCGGACGAGACGCAGTTGATCGTCTGGACCGCGTAGGAGTTCTCCTTGATGTTGTTGCCGTTGTACTCGAACGCGTCGTTCGTGGTGTAGACATAGAGTCTGCCCTTGTAGACCATGAAGCCCGGGTCTGCACCGAAGCGCTGCGTGGTCATCGGGTTGTTCTCGTTGTCCTTCTTGATCGAGGATGCGAGGGTGATGCCGCGGAACTTTGCTTCCATTGCGGAGAAGTCAACTTCCTCGACTTCGATCTCGCCCTGCGGGAAGTCGGTGATCTTAGTGAGCAGGAAATCGCGCAGGAGCTGTGCATCCGTTGCGGTGACCTTTCTGCTCTTGTCAACGTCAGCGTTCTTCTTTGCCTGAGAGGAAGCGAACTTGCCGTCATTGCGGAGTGCTGCCTTCAGTGCGGAGAGGTCTGCTGCGGAGATCTGGCCGTCGCAGTTGACATCGCCGAGGATCGGCGGAACTGCCTTCGGGCCGGTGATAACGGTACCTTCCGGTGCCGCGACGACTTCGTCAATGTAGAAGTCCTGAATGTCGGTATCTGTTTCCAGATAGATGTGGACATTGGAGGTCGCGCCGGACGGGATCGTAAAGCTCTGGTTTGCGAGCTGTGTCCACTGACCCTTGTTCACGGTCTCGGTCGCGATCTTCGTGTAGACGGTATCGTCGCCGGAGCCGTAGGACATGGTGAAGTGGAATTTCGAGCTCTCAGAGCCGGAATCATACATGACATTTGCAGCGAAGCTGTAGGTCTTGCCGGGTTCGAGGACGCTGGTATCGACCTCGACCTGCGGGCCCTGCCATGCGTTCTCACGGCCGGAGACCGCGAGGCACTGGCTGCCGTACTGGGTGTTGCTGCTGGTCGAGACGGTCTCGCCGCCGCGGGAGCCCCAGCTCTGCGTGCCGTCCTCGAAATCGTAATGGAACCAGTAGCCGTTGGAATCGACCTTTGCAGGCTCACGCGGGATCGGCGTGAAGTCCTCGTCGCTGTACTGCGTACCGTCGCCCCACTCGGACTTCGGGATCATGCCGACCAGTCCGTTGTATGCGGACTTCGGCTGGTTGCTGCTCGTATAAAGCAGGCCGTTGCTGCCGGAGGACAGCCAGGAGTGACCGTCGTTCGGACCCCAGATCTGGATCAGGGTGACGCGGTTCTTCGGACGCGGATGATTCTTGTTCCAGTTCATCGCGTGCTCGAAAATGGTCTTGTACTTGGTGACCTGTGCGCTCTCATTGGAATCCTTGACGGAAACGTCGAGCTCGGTGACCTGAACGTCGCAGCCGATGCTCAGGTACTTGTCCATTGCATTCAGATACGCTTCGGTGCCGCCCGCCCAGTCATTGGCGTTTGCGGTCACATGGGACTGCATGCCGACGCCGTCCAGCAGACCCTTGTCAAAGAGGTTCTTACAGGTTCTGTAGATGCAGTCGCGCTTGTAGGAAGCGTGCTCGTTATAGTCATTATAGAAGAGCTTGCAGGACTTCGGTGCATAGGTTTTCGCATAACCGAAAGCTTCCTCAATGAAGCTGTTATTGCCGTAGATCTGCACCCACGGGGACTTGCCGTCGTTGTAGCCCTTGGCTCTTGCGCCGTCGCCATTGTTGCAGGCACCTGCGTCATCGCTGATGCACTCATTGCAGACGTCGTATGCGTAGAGGTTCAGGTTCGGATACTGCGTCTTGAACGCGTTGAACATCGCCTTGATGTAATTTTCCATGCGCTTGCTCATTGTGGACTTATCGACCCAGTTGCCGTTGGACTGGAAGAATTCGAGCGGCGTCTGGCTGTGCCACACGAGCGTATGGCCGCGGAATGCGATGCCGTTCTTGGAAGCCCAGTCACAGATCGCAGCGCAGTTATTGAGCGAAACCTTCAGATCCGTGCCGGAAACGCTGCCTCTGACGATCGTCTGATCCGGCTTGGTCTCGTTCTCGCACTCGATCGCGTTGCAGTCCTTGAGCAGGATATTCTTGATCGCGGAATCGTTGACCGTCGAGCCGTTCAGGATGTTGCCGATGCGGAAATACGGCGCGAACTCGTCCTTCAGGCCGAGCTCCGCAGCATCTGCCACGATCTGCTTTTCCTTCGTTGTGATCTTCAGTTCATCGAACCGGAAATCATTGGTGCTGTCCGTTGTAATGGTCAACTTGTATTCGCCGCTGTTGTAAGCAGCTCTATCGGATGCGGACAGGGTCGCCCACTGTCCGGGCTGCACAGTCTTTTCGGCAAGGACTTTGAGTGTCTCCTCGCCCGTGTCGATGTCCTTGGTCAGGAGCGTCAGGCGGAAGGTCTCAGCCGTTTCACTGTACACCTTTACAGAATAGTCGTACTTCGTGCCGCCGTGCAGGAAGAAGCCCTTGGATGAGGCTGCGCCGTCCTGCGGGGCGGTTCTGCCGGAGATCAGCATGCCTCTGGATCCGCCGTAACCGATGCCTTCAACAGCCGTCAGGCTTGCTGCATCGGAGGTGGAATACCAGCCTTCATACTCGACCTCGAAATCGTTGCTGACAGCGGTCGCGGCCTCTGCCAGGCTCACAGGCATGGTCGTCAGCATCGCCGCCGAGCATGCCGCAGCGGTCACAGCCGCTGCAAAGCGTTTCCATTTCATAGTCAATTCCCCCATACTGGATCATCACGATCTCGAAAATGAAATCATTGCGGACGATGTACAGTCCCAAGTCCGGTATCATGCTGCAGAATCACGCATCCTGAAGGGGTGGGATTTATGATTCTGCTGCATGTCCGTTCTTGTCTGCACAAGCTGATATAAATGCAATATTTATATCTGTCTTTATCTTAGCCGAAATTCTCCCTCTTTGCAATGTACATTTTGTAGATAACATGGACAAAGTGCAGTTGACTACCCCGTTTTCATACTTTTTTGCATACATGTTGCAGATAATTATAGGATTCCATGCATACAAGACACCTGAAATGCCGTACAACTTTTCGCGGTATCATTTTTAACATGTCCGCAGGCATTTTTGTGCAAACTGCATTTTATCCATATAGTTCTGCATATTGTACATTGCAATCCGTTAAAAACTCGTGTATAATGAAAGTAGTATTGTGTGCAGAGTGACCATTTTGCCACGGGCTCGCTCTGCAGTCGGCAGCACAGTACAAATTCATTTTATTTCAGATTGGGAAAGAGGGAGTGTTTATGAAAAAGACGCTTCGGCGAGCAGCCGCCGCGTTCATCAGCAGCACCATGCTGTTCACGATGTCCGCTGCGCTGCCGTCACAGACCGCTTTCGCTGCAAGCTGTACGATCGACACGGGGAAAACGTATCAGACGATCCGCGGCTTCGGCGGAATCAACCTTCCGGAATGGCAGGCGATCAATCTGCCGTCCGGCACGACCGCGGACATGTCCGCAGCGCAGGTGCAAAAGGCGTTCGGCAACGGCAATGACGAACTCGGCCTGACGATCCTGCGCATCTACATCAGCGACGACAGCAGCCAGTGGAAGACTGCAGTCCCGACCGCGCTGGCCGCACAGAAGCTCGGCGCAACGGTGTTTGCTTCGCCGTGGTATCCGCCCGCAAGTATGCGCTCCAACGGAAACGGCTCCAAGTATCACCTGAACAACAACCAGTACGGCGATTACGCAAAGCATCTCAACGATTATATAAAGTATATGGAGGGCGAGGGCGTCAAGCTGTATTCCGTCTCTGTGCAGAATGAGCCGGACTACGCACAGGACTGGACCGGCTGGAGCACGAACGAGCTGGTCACGTTCCTTGCCGATTACGGCGACAAGGTCACCGAGGGCACCAATGCCAAAATGATGTCGCCGGAAAGCTTCCAGTACCGCAAGGAGACCTACAACGCGATCCTGAACAATCAGAAGGCATTTGCGAACACGGACTTGTTCGGCACACATTTCTACGGCACATCCCGCAATGACATGAACTTCCCGGCGCTGGAAAACTGCGGCAAGGACATCTGGATGACAGAGGTCTATGTTCCGGATTCCAGCTCCGATGCAAACACCTACCCGCAGGCGCTGCAGGTCTCGGAGAACATCCACAACGGCCTCGTCGTCGGCAACATGAACGCGTATGTCTGGTGGTTCATCCGCCGCAAGTACAGCCCGATGAAGGACGACGGCACGATCTCCAAGCGCGGCTACTGCATGGCGCAGTATTCCAAGTGGGTGCGTCCGGGCGCAGTCCGCATCGACGCGACCGAGTCTCCGGAGAACAATGTTCTGGTCTCTGCCTATAAGAACACCGACGGCAGCATCGCGATCGTCGCGATCAACAAGAGCAGCGGCAATTTAAGCGAGAACTTCACGGTCAAGGGGGCAAACATCACCAGCGTGAAGGGCTACCGCACCAGCAGCAATGAGAACATCAAGGATATCGGTTCTGTATCCGCATCCGGCAGCAGCTTCTCCGCACAGCTTCCGGGCAACTCCGTCACGACCTTCGTGATCGCAGGCAGCGGCAGCAGCTCGACCGATCCGGGCACGACCGATCCCGGCACGACCGATCCGCCTGTCACAACGACCCCGCCGGTCACCGTGACCGATCCGGACGGCTACATCGCACATTATACCTTTGAAAACGGCGATGAGGACTTCACCGGCCGCGGCGGCGCTTCCGTCAAGACCGCTTCCGAGGCTTATGCAGGCAGCAAGTCCCTGCTCTGCTCCGGCAGAACCGACGGCTGGAACGGCGCAGCCCATGCGCTCCCGTCCGGCTGCTCCGCAGGTGAGACCTACAGCTTCAGCGCAGTTGTCAAGTATACGTCCGGCTCCGCGTCGGATACGTTCCACTTCACGCTGCAGTACAGCGACGGCAGCACCAGCTACAAGAAGATCGCGACCGAGACCGTCACAAAGGGCGACTGGGTACAGCTCGCGAATCCGTCCTTTACGATCCCGGCCGGTGCGACCGACTGCACGATCTATATTGAGACCGACAGCAGCACCAATGATTTCTATGTTGATGAAATGATCGTCGCAAAGAGCGGCACCGCGGTTTCCGGCCCGAAGCCCGTAAAGTACGCTGTTGCGGACGTCAACGGCGACGGCTTCACGAATGCGGTTGACCTGACCCTTGCAAAGCGCGGCATCATCAAGGGCAGCTTTGCAGCGGCAGGCGCCAAGAAGGGCGCAGACGTCACGCAGGAGGGCGAGGTCACGAAGGACGATATCACATGGTTCGTCAAGTACCTGACCAAGCAGGAGACCGAGATCCCGCCGGCACCGGAAAAGCCGGCAGGCCAGATGCGTTCGATCGCCGAGTATACGCCGGAATGCGAAAAGTATCTTGTCAACAACGAGCCGAACAGCTCGCATCAGGAGCGCGGCGGCGTCCAGTACGGCACGATCCAGAAAAAGACCTACTTCTCCAAGAAGGCGAACA
>JAFWQJ010000019.1 GCA_017545185.1 Oscillospiraceae bacterium
AGAGGAAACCACAAGAGAGGGGAGAGAGCGCTCCTTCGTCGCTTATTCTCTCCCCTCCCTTAAGGTTTCCTCTCAGACTCTCTTTCCTTATTCCTCCCCTCTCTTGGGGCGCACCGCATCCCTTTTATCTGTTCGCTGTTTTCAGTCTTGTGTATCGTTTCGCTGCTCGCTGTGAATAGGGGCATCTCCCGGAAATACTATTCACTATTCACTAAAAAGGATGATCGGTACGCTTCCGGCGGGCTTCAGCGTTGGGAGAAGATGCCTAACAAAAGCCGCTCCGAGGCGTGCACTTAGCATATTGGGGGAGCTTCGCCAACCGTCTCCGGAGGGAAAAGCCAGCGGGGGATCCGCGCTTGACTTTTGGGGAAGAAAATGGTACAATAATAGAATACCTAAAACCTGAAAAACGGAGGCAATCATGCATAAAAAAATCCTTCCGCTCCTGCTGGCCTGCTCCCTGCTGACCGGCTGTGCGGAACTCCCGCTGCCGGACTCCGGCTCCGATACTGAAGATATCAAAAAAATCAAAATATCGGAGCTGACGCCCGGTGACGATTTCTACGGCTTCATGAACGCCGCGGAGCTGATGGAAATGTCTCTGCGGCAGGATCAGACCCGGACCGGTACCTTTGCGCAGATCAGCGAAAAAACCGACGACCGCATCACCGAGATCATCGAGGAGATCGCTGCGGGCTCCGGCTACGAAAAGGGCTCGAACGAGCAGCTCATCCACGACCTCTATCACCTCGCGGCGGACGCAAACGCCGGGACGCTCAAAACCGAGGAAGCCGATACCGCCTTCTTTGACGGGCTGATCGGGAAGATCAACGGCACCGGTTCCGTTGAGGATCTGTTCGCGCTCTGGGGTGAAATGGCAAAGGACTTCGGCTTTGACGGCGTCCCGATCCCGGTCTCCGTGGAGACAGACCTGTATCACGCCGACAAAACGATCCTTTCCTTCGGTGCCTATCCGCGCAGCATATCGCTGGAGGATATCAACGAGGACGATATGGAGGCCGCGCGCACCCGCGATCAGTTCGTAACGCTGCTGGCACAGAGCGGCGTCAGCCGTTCCGAAAGCCGCAAGCGCGCCGTGCAGATCGTGATCGCGGAGACTGAACTGGCCGCCGTGCTGGATTTCGAGCAACTTGAGGACGGCACACCGGATCTGACCTTTCACCCGTATGAAACGAAGCAGCTCCGCACCGAACTGAAACATATCACGCCGGAGCAGATCCTCAAAATGAACGGCATCACCTTCAAAATGCCGGAGACGGTTTCCGTCGCGCTGCCCGAGCAGCTCACGGTCATGGACGGGCTGCTGGATGACGAACATCTCCCGATGTGGAAGGACTATACGGTCTGTGCGCTGCTGCAGCAGTTCTCGGATATGCTGCCGCCGAAATACCGCGGCGAGGCGCTCAAAAGCGGCAAGACGGACAGCGAATATGCGGCGGATATCGTCCGGCAGTATCTGCAGGTCGAGCTCGGCGAGGAATACGCGGAGCGTTACTGCGATGCGCAGACCGTCCGCGATGTGACAAAGATCAGCAGGGATATCATTGCGAAGTATGAGGAGCTGATCGCGGCGAATGACTGGATGTCCGCCGAGGGCAAGCAGGCGCTCCGCGAAAAGCTCAGCGCGATGCAGCTCTTTATCGGCGCGGACGAGCCCCGTGAAATTGACCCCAAAAACGCAGAGCAGATCGGCGATTCGCTGCTTTCGACCTGCTGCGCCGCCAACCGGCTCGGGCGGGAAGAACAGCTCAGTCAATTCGGCAAGCCGACCGATAAAAACGGGTTCCGTTCCATGGTGCCGCAGGAGGTCAATGCCTGCTATGTGCCCGATATCAACGCATTCAACGTGACCGCCGCGATCATGCAGGCGCCGTTCTACGATCCGAACGCAGGCTATGACGCAAATTTAGGCGGCATCGGCTCGGTCATCGGACATGAGATCTCCCACGGCTTTGACGAGAACGGGATGCGCTACGACGCGAACGGCAATTACCGCCCGGACTGGATCCCGCAGGCGGACAGGGACGCGTTCAAGGCGCTGACCGACAAGGTCACCGAATACTACAACGGCTTCCGGGCACTCGATTCGCACCGCGTCAACGGCAAGAAAACGCTCAGCGAAAACCTTGCCGATATCAGCGGCGTACAGTGCGTGCTGGCGATCGCCGGAACGCCTGACCGTCAGAAAACCGTGCTGGAGCATTACGCAAAGGTCTGGGAGGAGCTGCTCATCGACACGGAAGCCAAGGCGCAGATCGACAAAGATTCCCATTCCCCCGCCTCTGTGCGCATCAATGCGGTGGTCGCATGCTTTGATCCGTTCTACGAGATCTACGGCGTGAAGGAAACCGATGCGCTCTATGTTGCGCCGGAAAACCGGCTCCGGAGGTGGTAAGATGCTGCTGCGATTTACACTGAAAAACATGTTTGAAAAGCCGCTCCGGCTGTTCGTCCTGCTGCTCTGCGTGACCGTCGCCTCCTTTGCGGGATGCCTCGCGATCGACATCGGCGGTACGCTGAAAAACATCATGACGGAAATGATGAGCGAGATGCTCGGTTCCGTGGACTTCTTCATCAGCACGGACAAGAAGCTTTCGGACGAATGCTTTGCGGGCTGTCCCGACGCAAATATCCTCTATGTGCAGAATGCGTCAAGCCGCGAGGACAAACGCGACGAATCGCTCTATACCTACGTCATCAGCGAGAATGTGGTGCTCTGGTCGTTTGACGATCCGCAGAAGGCGCAGCAGATCGGTCTGCTGGCGGAAAACGTCACGCTGAAGGAAAACGAAGCGGCGATCACCGTCCGCTACAGCGAAAAATACGGCTACAAGGTCGGCGACAAGATCACGCTGACCGGCCGCGACAAGCAGAAATTCACCGTCACGGTATGCAGCCTGTTCAAGGGCAAGGGGCTGTTTGACAGCGGCAGCGGCCTGACGATGATCGTGCCGAAGGAGGTCACGGCGCGCATCAACGGCGCGGACGATTTCGGCGATGCCATGATCGACGTTGCGGACGACACGCAGCGCGGGGCGTTCAAGGAGCAGTTCCTTGAGAACAACCCCGACAGCGAAATCACCGATCTGTTCATCGGAGAGGATCTCGACAAGACGATCAACAATGTGACGGCGGTCTGTGCCATGATCTTCGTGCTGACCTTCCTGCTCGTGATCTTCGTGACCGCAAGCTTCACCGAAAAGATCGTGCAGGAGCGCATGTCCGTGATCGGCACGCTGCGGAGCATCGGCATGTCCCGCAGAAAGACGACCTGCATCCTGCTGCTGGAAAACCTCTGCTACGGCCTGATCGGCAGTGCCGCCGGCTGCGGCCTGTATGCACTGATCCGGCCGCTCTGGTCGAAGATGATGATGACTTCGGAGGTCATCACCGCAAGCGCCGATCAGCTGGCCGGAAAGGTCTCGCCGCTGCTCTATCCGGCGGTGATCCTCAGCGCCGTGCTGATCGAAATGATCATCCCGCTTTCCGCCGTGATCGGCGCGGTCAGAACGCCGATCCGCGACATCATTTTCGCGAACCGCGATACCGAATATCAGGTCTCAAAAAAGCGCACGGTGCTCGGTGCGGGCATGATCGCTGCGGGACTGGTCTGCGGCTTCCTGACCGGCAATCTGATCTGCAATATCGCTGCTGTCCTGCTGATCACGGTCGGCACGGCATTCTCAGTGCAGGCGGTTATCCGCTTTGTGACGGCGAAGCTCTCCGTGTTCTTTGAAAAGCGCGGAATGCCCGTCGCGGAGTTTGCCGCCGAAGAAGCAGGCAGCAAGAAAACGAATATGGGCAATGCCGTGCTGATCGTCACGACGGTCATTGCGGCATCGGCGGTTTTCCTGATCGGTGCGGATATGCTCTACTGGGCAAGCCGCCCCGCCTACGACGCTGACCTTGTGATCACCGACTTTGAGACGCCGAAAAAAGCAAAGGATCTTGACTTTATCCATGAACTGAAGGGCGTGGACGAAGCCGTGTTCATCTATGACGATTTTGACGCGGTCAAGCCCGGCAAATTCGAGCAGGAGAACGATCTGTTCGTACTCTCCTCAGAGGACATGGCACATGTCATGGCACTTCCGCATACCGACATGCTGCCGGGTGCCGGCGATCTGCCGGATACGCTCGGCTATGACGAGGTGCTCATGGACCGCGTGATCGCGGACAGGTACAAAATGAAGCCCGGCGATACGAAGGAGCTGACCTTCCGCTGCGACGGTCTGGTTCCGGTCACGCGTGAAGTTCATCTGAACGGCTATGCTTCGACGCAGTCCTTCACCGACGGCGGCAGCATTGTCATCAGCCCGGAGCTGTACCGGATGCTCTACGGCACCAAGCCCGTCAGCATCCTGATCCGGTCGTCCGATCCGGAGACCGCAAAGGATGCCGCGGATTTCGCGATCACCGACAGCGTCAAGATCATGGACCGCGCCGAATATACGGCGGAGCGTCAGAAAGACAGCCGCACGATGCGCCTCGGCCTGTATGCGGTCATCGCGGCGGCACTGTTCCTCACCATGATCGGCATTTCGGGCAATCAGCTCGTCGGCTTTGAATCCCGCCGCAAGGAGTTCGCGCTGCTGCATTCCACTGCTATGACGAGAAAGCAGATCACGCGGCTGATCTTCCTCGAAAACGGATTCACCTTCGGATGCTCCGTGCTGCTGGCCGTGCTGTGCAGCATTCCGGTCACAATGCTGATCCAGAGGGTGTTCAATACGGCAGGCATGGGACTCAGCCTGACGATTCGGTTCAGGCCGATGCTCGGCTTCCTCGCCGTGATCTGGGTCATCATCATGCTGACGGCGCGGACGCCGATCCGCAGACTGAAGCGCATGAATACCGCGAACGAGATCAAATACGAATAAAAAAAGGAGAAAATCATGAAAGGACGTAAAATTTGCGGCGTTATCACCGCGTTCGTGATGCTGCTCACCATGGCAATGTATCTGCCTATGGAAGCACTGGCGGCAACCAATGAACAGATCGTGTTCAGCTATCTGACCGGGACGCTCGGCTACAAAAAAGCCGCAGCCTGCGCGATCATGGCGAACATTGACAAGGAATCCGGCTTCAACCCCGCAGCGGACGCCGGCAGCGCAGGCGGTTACGGCCTCTGCCAGTGGTCGGGCACGGCGCGCACGGAGATGCTCGCATGGTGTCAGGCATGGTGTCAGACGAACGGCTTTGACGCCAATTCGGCCGAAGGGCAGATCTACAGTCAGCTCCGTTTTCTGGATCATGAGCTGAAGGACAAGACCGATACCAAATATAAGAACACGCTGCAGAAGATCACCGAGATCCCGGACACCGCGGACGGCGCGGAGAACGCAGCCGCCTACTGGTGCATGTACTACGAGGTCCCGGCCTACCGCAGCACCCCGCACGGACAGTACGACAAGGACGGCAATCCTGCCGAGAACGGCGGATACGATGTGTATACGCAGTTCGGCATCGTCAAATGCCCGGAGGACAAGATCGGCAAGACCGAATCGGAATACAGAGGCTACATCGCAAAAACGGTCTACTGGCCGCGCTACAGCGGCAGCAGCGTGCAGATCGCCGCTGCAAACGACCTGCCGATCGCGCCCTACCCCCGCCCGACCGAGGTCATCAAGCGCGGCATGAGCGGCGACGGCGTCAGATGGGTGCAGCACTGCCTGTTCGTGCAGCTCGGCTATGACGGCGGCGGCTACGGCGCAAACGGCGACGGCGTGGACGGCAGCTTCGGCGGCGCGACGGAAACAGCCGTGCGCAAGTTCCAGACCGAACACAATCTGACCGTGGACGGCGCCGTCGGGCAGCAGACCCGGACGGAGCTCGTCAAGGCTGTGGAAAAGGTACTCGCTGCCGCGGCCAAGGACGATATGCCGATCGCGCCCTATAAGCGCCCGACCGCGGACGTCAAGCGCGGCATGAGCGGCGATGACGTCAAATGGGTGCAGCACTGCCTGTATAATCAGCTCAAGTATGACGGCGGCATTTACGGCGTGGACGGCAGCTTCGGCCCTGCGACCGAAGCGACGGTCAAACAGTTCCAGAAGGCGCACGCCCTGACCGAAAACGGCATCGTCAATGAGCAGACCAGAAACGCGCTCGTCGAGGCCGTCAAGGCGGCAATCGCGCTGAGCAGCAGCACGACCACGACCGCACAGACCACAACAGCGCCCGTCACGACTGCACCGGTCACCGGCAAGGATCTGCCGATCGCACCGTATGTGCGGCCGACGGCGGATGTCTCCCGCGGCATGAACGGCGAGAGCGTTATGTGGCTCCAGTACTGCCTGTTTGTGCAGCTCAGATATGACGGCGGCGGCTACGGCACAGGCGGCGACGGCGTGGACGGCAGCTTCGGTCCCGCGACCGAGGCCTCTGTACGCGCGTTCCAGCTTGACCATAATCTGAATGCGACCGGCGTCCTGAATACCGACACGCGCAATGCTTTGGTGCAGGCGGTCCTCAATAAGCTGAATGCCCAGACCACAACAACGACAACACAGCCGATCACGACGACCGCACAGCCGACGACGACATCGTCTCAGACGACAACGACCCCGCGTACAACAACTACAACCGCCAAGACGACCACCACGGCAAAGACAACTACAACAACAACGACCACGACGACGACAGTCCGCGTTACCACGGTGACGACAGTCCTCACAACGACCGTCACCACTACAACAACGCAGGGGCCTGCCGATCATCCGGCATTTGAAAGAGGCATTGACGTTTCCGAGGAGCAGGAGCAGATCGACTGGAAAGCTGCCGCAGAGGGCGGCGTGCGGTTCGCGGTCATCCGCAGTGCGGCAACCGGAAAGGAAGATCCGGAATATGCCGCAGATGCGAAGTTTGAGCGGAACTATGCCGCGGCAAAGGCTGCGGGCGTCTATGTCGGCACCTATTTCTACACCTGCGCGAACACGGAAGCGGAAATGCAGGCGAATATCGAGGCGCTGCTGAAAACGCTCTCCGGCAAGCAGTTTGAACTGCCGGTCTATCTCAGCTTCGGACAGTCCTACCGGCAGAAGGAGCTCGGCCGGGACAAGCTGACCGCACTCGCGAAATACGGCTGCAGCCTGCTGCGCAAGGCCGGTTATCAGCCGGGTGTTTACGCAAACCTCAACTGGTTCACGAATTATCTCGATGCAGATGCCCTGCACGCAGACGGCAGCGAGATCTGGCTGGAAGCAAGACCGCTCCCGGACAGGGCGGCAGACCCCGATTATTATAACTACGCCGACCGCTGCACGGTCTGGCAGTACAGCGACTGCGGCACCGTTCCCGGCATCTCCGGCCCCGTGCATGTGAATGTATGCTACAGCATATTCTCCGCAACGGAGCCCTCCGGCATCCGGCGCGGAGACGCAAACAAGGATAACTCCGTCGATCTGAAGGATGTTGTCGTGATGCGCAGATTTTTAGCGGGCGGCTGGCCGGATCAGGCGGATAAGCAAAACGCGGATGTCACGCGGGACGGCATGTTCGACCTCAAGGACGTCGTTGTCCTGCGCCGGTATCTGGCGGGCGGCTCCGGACTGACGCTCGGCTGAATCCGCATCATCACTCTTACATGAAGGAGCACGGTAAATGGAATCCATCATCAGAACACAGGATGTCAGAAAATCATTCGGAAAGGGCGATGCGTTTCAGCAGGTACTGGACGGCGTTTCCATTGAGATCGGCAAGGGCGAATTTGTCTCGCTGATGGGCGCGTCCGGCAGCGGAAAATCTACGCTGCTGTATCTCATCGGCGGTCTGGATCCGGATTACGAGGGGCAGATCGAGGTCTGCGGCAAGCAACTGTCGTCGCTGAAGGAAAAGGAAATGGCGGAGCTGCGTCTGCGGAAGATCGGCTTTGTGTTCCAGTTTTACAATCTCGTGCAGAATCTTTCCGTGGAGCAGAATATTCTGCTGCCGGTCAAAATGGCAGGGCTCGATGTGCCGGCCTATAAGAAGAAGCTTGACGAGATCCTGGAGATCACCGGCCTGACCGAAAAGCGCCGCGCAAAGCCGAATCAGCTTTCCGGCGGTCAGCAGCAGCGCGTGTCGATCGCGCGCGCAGTGCTCGGAGAGCCGGAGCTCCTGCTCGCAGACGAGCCGACCGGCAATCTGGACGCAAAGGCAACCGCAGAGATCATGGAGCTGTTCCGGCGGATCAATCAGGAGAAGGGCATCACGCTGCTGCAGGTCACGCATTCTCCCGAATGCGCCGCCTACGGCTCCCGCATCATCCGCCTTGAAAGCGGCCGGATCGTTGACGCGGAACCGGAAGCAAGCGTCTGAGTGCCGCTGTCCCCTGAAAATCTTATGCATCAAAAAAGGACGCTGATCCACGCGATCGGCGTCCTTTTGCATATATGCCGTCTGCGGATAAGCCGGAAAAAGGGTTCCTGCTTACGGCCGGTCTGACCGCAGCCCGGGCATACAAAAGGCGTCAGCTGAGATCATCAGCTGACGCCTTTGCTTTGACATTGTTCGCCGGAAGCTTTACCGAACGCTCGGAAGACTTGCCAGCGGAAGCTGCTCCGGGGTGATCTTCTTTGCAATCAGCATGAGGATCGCGGTCAGATCGGCAGAATCCAGCTTGCCGGAGACGATATTCGCCTGTGCCTTGCCGATTTCGGTGACGACTGCCTCGGAATCCTCGGTCAGATACCGTGCAAGCAGAACCGCGTCGGAAACGTCAGTCTTGCAGTCGGCGTTCGTGTCGCCCCAGAAAAAGTCCTGCGGGGTGCCTTCAAGCGTCGTCGTGACAACAGGCTGCGTTGTGGTCTCTGCCGGAGGCGGAACCGGATCCGTCGGCTCCTGCAGGAAGGAAACGAGCCATGCAAACTCTGCGTTCCAGCTGAGATTGATCGTGTTGCTTGACCACGACTCAATGTCGTCCGTGTAGCACCGCTCGGAAGGATTGTACCGGTTCCACGGATCAAAGCCGAGTGCCCGCATATACGGATCATTCACATATACGGTCGGGCCTGCAACCAGTATGCCGTCCGGCGCCATCGGGAGGGTATCGTCGATCTCATACGCCCAGAACTTCTGGTGCGGATACTGGGCTCTGTAGTCACCGTAACCGGTGACAAAGGAGAAGGACAGCGGGTTTTTGCCGAGCAGATAATCCATGCCGGATGTGACGCCGTCAAAATACTTGGCATCGCCGGTCAGATCGTATGCATATGCCAGTGCGAGCATGTTGCTGACCGCTCTTGCATTGGAGCCGAACTCAAAGCCGACGAAATACGCCGGGGAATAGAACCCTTCATAAGGACTCTGATAGCCGGGGCCGTCATACAGATACGGAATGCCGTAGCCCTGATCATTCGCAATGCCGATATATTTGTCCGCAGTCGAAAGGATCGACTCTTTCAGCGTTTTCTGCTGTGCATCGGTCAGCAGATCCTTGTGCAGTGCCAGCGACAGGGAGCCTGCTGCGCCGGTGTTGCCCCAGTTCAGCATCGTGAGAGAACCTTCGCCGGTCTCATTCTCGCCGCCGGTGATCCGCTCGGGCACCTTGAATGCGTCCTTGTATTCGGAGAGCGCCTTCAGATAATCCGCCGCTGCGGAATCTCCCATTGTCTTCGCGGAGATATAGATCTCGCAGGCTGCCCAGTAGGCATCGTCACGCACCTCGGTATCGCTGTAGGGCTGTGCGGCACGCGCCTGATACTTCGGCGCATACTGCGATTTCACATTGACCTCTTCACGCGCGCATCTGTCTTTATACACCGGATGTGTCGTCTCTGTCAGATCCGCTTCATAATAATGCAGCATGTATGCCTGATAAGCATCCTTCGCATTTTTCAGCAGCTCTGCGGCATAATCCGGATTGTAAGGCTGCCAGAGTCTTGCCGCCTGTGCCGCACATGCCGCATAGTTCAGCGTAGCCGCGAAGGTAGGCGGCTTAACGATGCGCACCGGCTCATACTCTTCGATGTAATTCCACGGTTTGGCTCCGATCTCGACCGGCTTGTAGTCCTGCACCTGATGATAGTAGAGGCCGGCCAGCTCACCCCATGTTTTCTCGCTCGCATCGACCTTCATCTTCTCCATGAAGTCAAGCTCGTATCTGCATTCGTCGAGGATATCCGGAACCTTGTTGTCCGCTTCCGGCACAATGCAGACGCCGGAGCCGTCTTCAAACTTTTTTCTGCCGGATTCCGTCTGTGCAGCTCTCTCATACAGATTCTGGAGCGTCCAGACGGTCATGCCGCCTTCGACCATGGATTTGCAGTAATCCTCTGCATTGTACCAGCCGCCGGTCACGTCAATTACGGAGGAGCGGTATGTCTCTGCCGCATCCTGCGCGCTATAGTAGTCATCAAACCACTGTGTCTGAACGATCGCCCTGTCACCCTTGTGCGTGCCGCTGTGTGCAAGTACGTCCTTGTCTCCGGAGGTGATGTACTGTGCCTCAACAGCTTTACCGGAGCGGCTCTGATAGAAATAATTGAGCGCATTGGTCAGCATATCTTTCGTTTTATCGTTGTCGTCGCGCTTCTCATAGGTATAGACGTTATCGCTGATATTGAACTCAAAGGAACGCCAGTCCTTTCCCTTGATGCGCAGATAATATCTGCCCGGGGTCTTGTAATCGGAGAAGTCGATCCTGCAGACATTGTCCTGCGAATCCTTGTCGTAGAACTTCTTGCCGGTCTGGCCGGTATACACGACCTCACCGGATGTATTGACCAGCTCAAAGGTGTAGCTTTCATCCTCCAGCTTGATCGGCTGCCTGTTGTACTGGATATTGCCGGCGTCGTCGCCGAGGACTGCTGTCTTTGTGCCGTCCGCAAAATAACCGACCTGATTGACGGAGATATAGTTATTCACAAGGCCGCTGCCCAGACGTGTGACGCCGTAGTACGGCCCCGGCGGAGTCACGGAGCTGCCGTCCAGATCAACGATCGACATATTGTCGAACCAGATCTCATCGCCGTCCGTTGCATTTCCTTTTTCGCCGTATGCATAGTAGAATGTCCATTCCTTGCCCCGCAGGTCTTCAGTGCATTCAAAGGTGCCTTCAAAGGTCTGCCATTCTGTCGTCAGCGCGACCGGCTCGCCCCAGCCCTGACCGCCGCCGCCCATGTGCGGCCCCTGCACGAAGCCTTCCTTTTTCAGGCAGCAGTATTCCTGATACGGTGCACCGGTATCGCCGATGAAGGAATTGATCAGAAAGCCGTCTCTGCTGGACTTTGCCGTGAAGCTGACCTTGTACGTATGACCTGCCTGGAAGTTCAGCTTTCTGTGCCGGAACTGCAGATCCCACTGCATGTGCTCGGCGCCAGTCCCCGTAATGATCGTGATGTGCACGGCGCCGTCCTCGATTCTGAAATCCTGTTTTGCAGGGGAGGCTGAGACCGTATGCCACGGGATCATCTTGTAATCAAACGTACTTTCTCCGAGAATTTCCCCTTCTGTAACGGCCACAACCGGCATTGCGGGGAATACTGCAGAAACGGTCATCGTTGCAGCCAGCAGGCTCGCAATCACCGCTTTACTGTGTTTTTTTTGCATAATCGTTCCATCCTTTTTTCGTATGTCATGGGCCGGCCGTACCTTCCGGCTGTCTGTTTCTGCCGCATCGCTCCGGCGGGATCCCCCTCCCGTACCTGCCGTTCCGGGATCCTGCTCCGTTCAGCAAAATCCTGTCCCGGCGAAATCGGATCCGTTCGGACATTCTGCGGCGCTTTCCGAAAAAAACGCACTGCACAGCGTTTTCCGGTATTCTTATTATAATACAAATTCTCGCATTTGTAAATGGATTTTTTATGAACATTCCGCAATGCGGGGAGCCCCCGCAGGCAATCCCGTCACTGTTTTCTCTTCACTATAAAATAATTCCGCCCCCTGCTTCATATACGAAGCAAGGGGCGGCTGCTCAGTCTTTATGTTTTTCTGCCTGCTGTCTGACGGCGGAGTCACCGTATTCAAACGTATAGGTCCGGTACGCATTGATGACCACTGTCTCCCCAAAGAGGGAAAGCTGCGGCGCCTTCATCCCGTAATTCTGATGAATGTGGCCGTGCACAAAGTATTTCGGCTGATACTGCTCAAGCAGGCCGTGGAACGCTTCAAACCCCTTGTGGCAGAGATCATCGCCGTCATGAAAGCCCGCCATCGGCGCATGGGTCACAAGAATATCAAACCCGCCGCAGAGCTTCAGCCGGAGCTTTAATCTGCGGATGCGCCGCTGCATATCCTTTTCGGTATACTGATGCGTTCCGCTGCGGTAGCGCATGGAGCCGCCCAGCCCGAGGATCCGGATGCCGTTGTAGGTCACGATCTGATCCTCGATGCATTCGCAGCCCTCCGGCGGCGTCACATCATATTTTTCGTCGTGGTTGCCGTGCACATAGAGCAGCGGCAGATTGGACATCGTCTCGACAAACTGCAGATATTCCGGCTTCAGATCTCCGGCTGAAATGATCAGGTCGATCCCCTTGAACATACCCGGCTGATAATGCTCCCAGATATACTTGGACTCCTCGTCCGACATCACCATAATTTTCATGCTTTTCCCCGTCCCTGTTTTTTATCCGGTTATTTCAACAGTCCGGCACTGTCCTGCTTATGAATGCTGTGCCAACGCGCAAATTCACGGTACTGCGGTGCCAGCTCACCGATCTCCGGCAGCCTGCCCTTTACATTGGACGGCAGCCAGTCCAGCGCAATGATCTCGTCCGCACTCAGGTTCTGACCCGGCGGGACAATGTAGTTGCCGTCCGATCTGGAGATCGGCCCTCTGAACGGCTCAAATTCGCCGAGCGCGATCTGATTGTGCAGCAGCCGCGGAAGCTTCTGCAGATCACGCGGCAGATTATCCTTGGAGTATTTGACGCCGACCGCGCCGGACGACATGCCCCAGTAATAATTCAGCGCCTGCTTTTCGTTCTGATTGGCGTCGTTCTTCCATGCGCCGATCAGCACCGAACGCACCAGATCCTCATAAAGGCTGCCCCAGTTCAGGACCGGCGCCGCGATCGGGAACGAGTTTTGGTCGTCCACACAGATCGCGTGCAGACCGAAGTCCGCTTCTTTGGAAAGATGCGCGTTGATATCGCGGTCGGAGATCAGGTCGATCTTCTTTTCGCGGAAGCAGGCGATCGGATCATGATTTTCAAGCGTTGACCAGTCCAGATAGACCTTGGCACGCGGATTGACCATTTCGACGCCCAGTGCAAACGCAGCGATCGAGGCCGGCGTTCCGAGCACCGGATAATCCGCGATATAGCCGATCCGGTTCGTCTCGGTCATGATGCCCGCAATGACGCCCGTGATGAACTTGGCTTCGTAAATACGCAGATAATACGTGCGGAGCTGCTGATAAGCGGTGTTCACCGAGCAGTTGAGAATGATGATCTCCGGATGCGCGACCGCCATGCGCATACTGCACGCATGATAGACCGGCGAGGTCGTGAAGATCAGCCGGAAGCCGTCCGCGATCGCCTTTGCGATCGTTTCCTCTCCGTCCTCTGCGGGACATACAAAATATTCCGTTTCGATCTGCTCTCCGAATTTGCGCTGGATATGCTGCCGGCCGTGCTCGTGGTTATACACCCAGCCGGATTCCTCCGGCTTTTTCGGATACAGAAACGCGATCTTCAGCGGCCCCGGGCTGCCCGGAAGGATCATTCTGGAAAGCGCGATCTTCTGCGAGCCCTCGGTCGGATTGAGAATGTGAGAGGTCGGGTTGTCATTGACAAGCACGCCGAACTCTCCGCGGATGCGCTCGATATGCTGATGCAGCTCCGCCGACGAAAGCCCGCGGATCTGCGCAAAGCCGTAAATTTCCAGAAAATGCACGAATGCATCGCCCGTCTTGATCTGCGCCTGATTCCGGCCGATCTTCGCGGTATAGTAGCTTTCAAAGACCGAATACAGGAATTTGACGTCGCGCCGGAGATCTTCGTCCCACGGCTCCGGCTGAACAGGCTTTCCGTCGGCATCGTCCGGCAGCTCGACCGGTCTGATCGCCTGCATCAGCCGCGTAAAGCCGCCTACCTGCTTCATCTCGATCTCGTAAATGCCGGAAACGCGGTGGAATGCCATAAATTCGCTGTAGATTTTGTATTCGTCGGAATCATCCTGTCTGGGAATGATCCGCGTGACGACCGCGCAGATGCTGACGGCGCCGAAATACTTTGACACGCTGACGCGCTTGTTGCCCTCTGCGACATAGAACCGCTGCATGTACTCGAACACGGTGATCGGCTCATTGACGCCGACCTCTCTGACGGAATCGCAGAGCAGGGACCATTTGTTGCCGAACTCGGTGTCGTAGTCCAGCAGCGGCATGAAGTTCCCCGCAAACGCCGAAGTGCGCTCGGCCTGCGCCGTACCCGCGATCATGGAAAGCGGGATCTCCATCTGCCCCAGAGGGATCTGCCCCTCGGTCTCCTTGCCTCTGAGCTTGTCCTCCAGCACCGGAAGACAGCGCTCATCCTTCGGGGCTGTGCGCTGCTGCTTTTCGGCAAGCTTCTGTGCCTTCATATAATCCTGAATTGCCATACGCTGCTCCTTTTTCGATAGGTGCGGAAAGCGGGTCATCCTCCGATGCCCGTGCGGATCGTTGCTGTGCTGCAGCATACTGACAGGCAGACCTGTCGGTTATATTATACCATATTATGCAGAGAATTTCAATGGGAGCATTACGTGAAATTACCGGCTGTGCACCGACCGCGGCCTGTATCAGAAAAAGGAGCCGCCGCCCGGGCTGGGCAGCGGCTCCTTGCTTATGTCTGATGCTGTTCGGTTCACGGATCAATCTTCGCTGCGCTTTCTGCACACGAATGCCGCTGCGGTCATTACCAGAAGTGTCACTACCATTGCGGTCGGAGCTTCATCACCGGTCTGAACGGAGCCGGTCTTGGTGTTGACGCCGCCGCTCGGCACCGTTGTCTTAACGGTCTGTGCCGCGGTTGTACGGCTTTCGGCCGTCTGCGGAGCACTTGTCGTGCCTGCATTTGCAGAATCGTCAACGACGATCGTCGTGATCTGCGTTGTTGTTTCGGCTTCTGTCGTCGTGACCGGTACGGTGGTGACCGGAGCAGTTTCCGAAACCGTGGTGACCGGAGCGGTCTCCGAGATCGTGGTGACCGGAGCGGTCTCCGTGACAGTGGTCTCAGGAGCAGTCTCTGTGACGGTGGTCTCCGGAGCGGTCTCCGTGACGGTGGTCTCAGGAGCGGTCTCCGTAACAGTGGTCTCAGGAGCGGTCTCCGTGACGGTGGTCTCAGGAGCGGTCTCCGTGACAGTGGTCTCAGGAGCAGTTTCCGGAGCGGTCTCCGTCGTCTCGACCTGGCCGATCACTTCATCTGTCGTGATTTCGGTTGTCGTGGTGGTAGTCGTCGTTGTGGTGGTCGTTGTGGTCGTGGTGACGATCCGCTCGTCGATCAGAATGATCGTATCGGTCTCCTTGTCCTCGCCGCCGACCTTGACGATCTTGCCGTCCTTGATCTCGAATGTCATGTCGGTTGCGACCTCATAGCCGGTCGGTGCTGCAAGCTCATGCAGGACGTATGTGCCGTCCGCAAGACCCTTGATCATTGTCGGAGCCTCGCCGGAGATCCATACCAGTGCTTCGCCGCTGCCGTTGACCAGCTCTGCGCCGGTGCCCAGTTCCACGGTGTTCTTCGGGAAGACGATCGCGTTGCCGTCTGCGTCCTTGCCGGTGAGGGTCAGGCTTGCGCCCTTGACCTCTGCGCCGCCGTTGTCGCGCTTGTCGATCTTGACGTCTGCCGTCGGTGCCGCGGTCGTGGTAACGACTGTTGTCGTGACCGGTGCCGTGGTTGTCGTGGTCGTGGTTGTCGTGGTGGTAGTCGTCGTCGTTGCGGTGGTGGTCGTCGTCACAATGATCTTTTCATCGACCATTTCGATGACCTTGCCGTCCTCAACAGCCTCACCGTTGATCTTCACGAGCTTGCCGTTCTCGATCTCGAAGGTCATGTCGTTTGCAACTTCATAGCCTTCCGGATTGACCTGCTCATGGAGGTTGTACTTGCCGTCCGGCAGGTTCTTCACGTTGGTCGCCTCGATGCCCGAGATCCAGACCAG
>JAFWQJ010000020.1 GCA_017545185.1 Oscillospiraceae bacterium
AAAAGTGGAGACAGAGGGACTCGAACCCGCGACCTCACGGATGTGAACCGTGCGCTCTAACCAGCTGAGCTATGCCTCCGAATTGGTTACCTGATTATTATACCACATTCCGGCGCGTTTGTCAAGCCCCAAAGAAAAGAAAATTGCTCTGCAGCAAAAAACGCCGCAGAGCATTTCTGTCAGATCTTCAGATCGGTGATCTCAGCGGGCTTCTCCGCTTCTTCCTTCGGGTTTGCGATCACCCAGCCGAACAGCATACCGCAGAGGCCGCCGATGATATGCGCCATCTGGGAGATGCCGTCATTCGGTTTTGCGACCGCGTTGATGATCTCACCGGTCAGATAAAAGATCGCGACAAGGATCAGCGTGATCGGGATATATCCTTTTTTATAGTTGGCATAGGAGCTGAGCAAGATCATCATAAACAAAATGCCGCTTGCGCCGAGCCCCGCTTCCTTGGGGAAGAAGATGAACTGGATCAAACCCGTTACCAAGGCGGTGATCGCAATCATTTCCAGCAACTGCTTGGATCCGTACTTCTCCTCGATCATCGGGCCGACAAGCAGGATCATCGTAAAATTATTGATGTAGTGCGTATAATTCACGTGGCCGAGTACGAACGTAAAGAACCGCAGATACGTCAGCGGACTGGCAAGACTGCAACGGTAAACGGAGAACAAAGCATGGTTGCTCCAACCGCCCGTCAGGTAGTTGAGCACCAGCGCAACGGCAGAAACGATCGTCATGGTCAGGATGACCGGTGCATTATACTGGAATTTCGGCATTTTGATTTTCATGTTCATACTCCTTTGTCAGAATAGCAGAATGACTGCACAGATACCGCCGGAGCGGTACCTGTACAGTACGATGTCATATCATTTTGGCAATTTTCTTGAGGATCAGCGTGATATCGTCCGGATCGGGCGAGCCGTTCTCATTCATATCGGCATTGAGGATCCCCTGCTCCGTCACGACTGCTTCGCGATCCTCCACGAGCAGGCGTGCCAGCAGCACCGCGTCCGAAACATCGACCTTCGTATCGCAGGTGACGTCGCCGCGCAGCGTGGCTGCTCCGGCAGCCGTACTGCTCAATACGGTCGTTTCGGGGGCTGCCGTGGTCTTTGCGGGTTCCGTTGTCTCAGCAGGCCCGGTCGTCTTTGCCGGCTCCGTCGTCTGCTGCGGAACATCCACGCTGTAGAGATCTGCGGGCACTTCGTCGAGCGTGAGCACCTGCTCGCTGTTATAAAACGCCTTCAGCAGATCCTTCGGGTTATTGCTCTCGCCGGTGATGTACTCATCGTACCACGGGCAGACGTACGACCACCATGCACCCTCGTTCGTGATCTTTTTGATATCGGGGATGCGGTCACATTCGGCGAGCGCGACCATTTTGGTATCGCCGGAATAACCGACGAGCTTCAGGAACACGGATGTCGCCGGATCGGTGCCCCAGCGTGTCGGCGAACCCTCGTATTTGTCATACGCGATCATGTCCACCCATTCGCCGCCGGGATACCATTCATCCGAGGTATCCGTTTCGTAGAGATTGATCTCCCAGATCAGATTGTGCAGATTGTAGGTTTCGGTCAGCTCCGTATAGAGCAGCTTCCAGAGCTCCTTGTAGACCTCCGGACCGCGGTCGCCCCACCAGAACCATGCGGTGCCGTCGCCGTATCTGCCGTAATTGCCCTGCGCCTCATGGAGCGGGCGGAAGATGACCGGCACACCGGCATCCTGCACGCGTCCGAGCTGCTCCGCGAGCATCTTGACAGCCGCGTCAAAATACTGCCGTTCCTTGGAATCCTCTTTCAGGATGTTGGCGGTATTGAACGTGCTGTTGGACGCCTGATAGTTCTTGTAGGTGCACTGCTGCCAGTCCACCGCGTCGCCGAGCGTATAGCCTGCAAAGTCGATCGGCACATTGAGATGCCAGCTTGCAGTCGCGATGCCGTTGCGTTCCTTGCACCACTCGATCACGCGCTCCGTGGTATTGTCGTCCCAGCCGTACAGCGGATTATAGTTCATGAAATCGAATCCGCGGACGACCGGCAGTTTGCCTGTGGTCTCCTTGAGGTAATCGAATTCATACTCATAATTGCCGTCATGGCCGCTGCCGTAGATCTCCTGCTGGCCGGTGATGACGCGCTTGCCGTAGTTGTCGGTCAGGAACTTCATGAGTGCCTTTGTCTCTGCGGTCGCCTTCGGATCACACGGCACCGGCGAGATCTTCATCTCCGGCATCTTTGCATAGCCGAAGGTCACGGTATCGTAGAGGATGTAGCCCCAGCTTCCGGTCGAGCCGATCTCGATCGTGTGCTTTCCCTCCGGGATATAGAAGAATCCGAAGCTGACATCTGTCCACGTATCGGTCTGCTGAATATTGATCTCCGCGGCCTTTTCACCGTCCACGGCAAGATCCTGCAGCCGGTCGCCGAGGTAGCTTAAACAGCGCGTTTTGACCTCATACATCGCGCCCTGTTCCAGATCGACCTCGAACTTCACGCCGCCGGAGCCCTGCGCCCAGACAAAGCCCTCGCCGGAAAAGCCCGGATATTCGTCGTTATAGACCTTTGTCGCGACCTGTCCGCCCGTCGTGACCGGCAGCGCCTCCGCCTCCGAATGCAGGATCACGAGATCCTGATCGGCAGCCGTCACCGGAAGTGCTCCCAGCACACCGCCGGCGATGACCGCAGCAGAAACAGCCGCCGTCAGACGCCTGTAAATCCTTTTCATAATGAATACCCCTTTCCTCATGCAGAAGGCGGTGCCCGTTCCGCCGTCCGTAGTTTGATTATATCACAAATGCACAAAAAAATCAAGATATCCGGTCAGATTCTCACAAATAAGCAAACGGAAAGCGGCAAAAATTTGGTAAAGCTGTCAGACTGCACAATCATAAAGTGCAGAAAAGGCGCCACCCGTAACGGAGCGCCTCTCTGCGTATATCATGAAAAATGGGAAATTGCATCAGCCGCGCGGTGCCCATTCCGGCAGATCGGTAACCAAGATGCCGGTGCCGTCCTGTGTGCTGAACGGAACGTAGCAGGTGTTGCCGGACATCCGGACATCATCCCACAGACCGATCAGCGGCGTAATATTCTGAATGTGATGCTCCTCGCTGTTCGCCCAGTCATAGCGGAACATCAGAATTGTTCTGCTGTAGCCGTCCTCCGACGACCTGATTGCAAAGAACATACCGTCCCAGTACAGAACCGGCGCATAGGCCTCGTACTGGCAAACCGGGACATTCTCCCGGACGGCTCTGAACGCGCCTGTATTCAGATCATAGCTGCACCACTGCTCTTTGGTATTCTTGAACCAGAACACATGATCGTGAACGCAGCACAGCTCTGTGTTCTGTACAAGCTCGCCTTCCGGGAGGCGGTATTCCTTTTTGTTCGTAAAGCTGCCGTCAAACTGTATAATGACATTGCTGTCCTTTACCGAATAGAAGTTGCCGTCCGCCGCGCTGCCCTGCGCGAGCAGCACACCGATCGCATTGTCAACGCCCTCCGGACCGGGCTGTGCGACCAGCTTCTGCGTATCGCTGACAGTGTCCGCCAGAATCATATAGGTCGCATCCGGATCGACACCCGGCACGTTCAGACCGACCGAACCGGTGACCAGATACTTTCCGGTTGCCGTTCCGCCTGCGCCGGTAACACTGACGATCTGCCGGACATAGAGGTCATCCGCACCGACCGTCATGCCGTTGATCTGCGTGATCCGGAACATCTGCGTTTCCGTTCCGTTTTCCATATTGACGCGGTACAGGTCATTGCCGCGCTGCATCCACATAGCGGTATCGCCGCTGCAGTGCAGGGGCATCTCGACTTTGCCGTTCCGGACATAATCAGTGGAATCCGGATGGCTCTGCCGCATATTGAAATGATAAGCAGGGCAGCTCTCGCTGTCATGCCGGCAGTCCTTTTTATCGCAGAGATCGCCCAGATAGTTCAGCATCACGGAATCCTCGCTGTGATAGGTGAAACGGGAGCCGTCACTGCTGTAGACATACGCGCTGTCTGCCCAGTAATCTCCGCAGAGCCATGTCAGGGCGCCCTTGCCGCCGAAGATATTGGAGCCGTCCGCAGCGGTCAATGCCGGAGCACCCGTGGTCTGCGCCGCGGTCTTTGCTGTCGTCTCCGCAGCGGTTCCGCTCACGGCCGTACCGGTCACGCCGGTATCCGTACCGCCGCCGCTCACAGCAGTCGTCACGGTCACTTCCGCAGAACTGCTGCTGTCGTCCGGCGTGCTGTAATTGTAATTCTCACCGAAGTACAGCACCTTTTCGGTTTTCAGGTCGATCATCGCACCGTCCTCGCCGTGTTTCGAGGGACGCGGAATACCGTCCGACGTCATCGGCAGATACACGATGATCAGGTCATCGGACTCGTACATGCCCAGGAAGGCCGCCATATCCGGCATTCCGTAGCGTTCCGTATCATAATACTGATCAACCGGCACGGAATACACAAGCTTCTCATCTTCCGAATCGTCGAGGTCATTTCTGTACAGGCAGAAAACGCCGTTCTTGATCTCCGCCGCGTAAAATGCCTTTCCGACATAGCAGCGCGCATCCGGCGCAAGCACAGCATCCGTCCGGAGCCGCCCGCTGCCGAGCTCCACGACCATATAGCGCTCCGGCGCATCGTTCGGGTTCTCGTAGCTGCCGTCGTTCTTTTTTGCGGTCAGATACAGACAGCCGTTCTGCACCGCAGCAGCACTGCAGTCAAAATAGGCTTCATCGGCCATCCAGAGCGGTTCCTCGGTCAGAGAACCGGTTTTCAGCTCATAATGCGTCAGCGCTTTTGTCACCGGGCTGAATCCGTAGTAGCTTGTTTCGCCGTCCGGGAACAGCATACAGCTGGTCGGGTTCTCCTGCTGATAGGCGACCCTGTTCGCAAGGTCTGCGATCAGCAGCGTCGGATACTGTGCATCCTCATTGTAGTCAATGCAGAGCAGCCGGTCGCTGAGCTTCCGCAGTTTGACGATCCGTTCCGGATCGATCTGCATCGGGAACTGGAATGCTTCGATGTCAATGAGCTCTGTCTCCTTCCCGAAGCTGTCCGTCTCAAAGATTTTGCCGTCATGCAGGCGCAGCAGGTGTTTGCCGTCCATATAAAGGCCATTCTTGCACGGATTCTCGTCCATATAAGTCACCTTGCCGCCGCTTTTGACGGACCATTTCGCATCGCCCGAATAGACATTCTCATCGTCATAGCAGACCGTGCCGTAATTGCCGGTCATCTGCCGCAGCGCGCCGTGTCCGCCGTAGAGATTCTCCGTTGTTTCGGGAGCGTCAACCATGCTGCTTTCGGTATCGGAATGTGCAGTGTCGATCTTATCCTTGTTTGCCTTATATGCGATCATGCCGACGACGACCGCAAGGGCTGCCGCGACCGCGCCGAAGCTGACGGTCATTCTCCGGATCTGCCGGATCCTGCGGCGTTCGGAGCCGTCCCACGAGACAGCCTCCTCGAGATACTCGCCGCGAATGGAACTCATAATATTCATATAATCCTGCTCTTTCACAGCAATCCCTCCTTTCCGAGATGCTCCTTCAGATTGTTGCGGGTACGCAGCAGCGTCATTTTGACCTTGCTCTGGCTGACCCCGCACTTGTCTGCGATCTCCTTGATGCTGAGATTGCTCCAGTACCGCAGCACGAACATAACTCTGGTTTCAGCCGGCAGATCGCCGAGAAAGCTGTTCAGCTCCTCGGAGACCGCGCGTGCATCGAGCTCCGCCTCGGGGTTATCCTGCGAGGCGAGCACCTCCTCAATTTCACTCAGCGCGACCGCGACCTCACCGCCGCCGCGCTTGGCGGCTTTTTTCTGTGCTCTGCGGTTGCACGCCATGTTCCGCACCGTAACAGTCAGGAATGCGGCTAAGTTCTGCGGCTTGGCAGGCGGGATCGCCTCCCACAGCTTGAACAGCGCATCGTTGACGCATTCCTCCGCGTCCTCGCGGCTGCCGAGAATGCATTTTGCGATGCTCTGGCAGAGCCCGCCGTATTTTTTCTCGGTATGTGCAATGGCCTGCTGGTCACGGCGGAAATACAGCGCGATGATCTGGTCGTCGGCTATGTTCTGCATACGGTTTCACTCCTTATGTTTTGACTTCTGAGGTCCCTCTATCCTTTACGACAGAAAAAGCATGGGGTGCGTCACAGCATTTTCTTTTTTTTTGCAAAGCATGGTATGGATAAAGTGCAGACTTGATGAATAATGAATAAAAAAGGTATCCGCTTCGCGGATGCTATTTAAGAATGGGGGCCTCTGATCGCCCATGTTTCGCGAAGCGAAACTGTGCCAGTTTGCCTTCGGCAAACGTGAGGTCCCCAAGCCCGTCTGGCTCTTTGCACGCTGGGGGAGTTTCGCGCTCTGCGGAGCGCGACTTAGGGCTCCGCCCTAAGAACCTGCAAGCTTTTAAAAAAGCTTGACCAAAACTTTTGATTTGACATCGCCGGATACGAAGTGATAAACTTCCCGATTACCCACTCCTAAGGAATCCGCCCGATTGACATTCCCCCGCAACTGTGTTATAATGAATACAATTCAGAAAAACGGAGGACTTGACTATGGCAATGGGGATCCGGCCGGAGGAGCTGATCGCGGAATACTGCGATCTGGAAGCGGTTTCCGGCGCACTGCACCGCGGCGACAAGCAGGCGGCAGAGCAGGAAATCGACAAAGCAATGCAGGCATTTCTGGCAGAGGAGCCGGACAGCGAAACGCTTGCGCTGTTCGTGAACTGCCTGTTCGTGGTGCTGCAGTACCATGTATTTTATACGTATCTTGACGAAAAATCGCTGACGCTCGGCGAAAGCTATGCGGAGCGTCTTGCGATGCGGAAGGACTGGGATGCATGGAAGGGCGGTTCGCCGCTTTCCGATGCGGCGTGGATCTCTCCCGCGGCGGCAGAGACCAAGGCGGAGATCTTTTCCGCGATCGGCGCGCTGCATCTGACGGCGGACGACTTTGACGAAGTCCCCGCCCCCGAGATGAAGGAGCCGAAGTGGCAGAAAAAGACCTACGGCGATTTTGAGCTCGTCACGATCGCGGACGCCGAGATCATTGACGACGGCGGCCTGCACGATGACCCGGATCCCTCCGGCAAGAGCTATATCCTGAAGGACGCCGACGGCGTCACGTATTATCTGAACAATATCCGGAAATCGGCTGTTCCGGGCGGTCTGGATGCGGATACAGAGCATCTGTATACGGCAGACGGCCGGATCGACGGCTACACCGGAGACACGCTGCGCGAGATCGAATTTGAGATCTACGACGGCGGCTATATCTTCACATACAGCACCGACGGCGTGGACGATTCCTGTGCGGAAAAAGACCCGCGCTGGATGCCCTACGAGATCTGGGTGCAGAGCCGCATTGCAAGACGCCGCGCACAGCAGAAGGCGTTTCTTGCACGCTACGGGCGGTAATCCCATGTGAAAGGCGTGAGAAGCTTTGACTTCCTTTTCCAATCAGACCAAGCAGGAGATCTGCGGCGGCATCCGCAGAACAGCGGAGCGGCGCGCATTCCTGACCGGCATTCTGCTCGGTACAAGGCGGTTCTCCGCAGAGGAGATCGTCCTGCAGACCGAATGTGAGGCGCTGGCGGGACTGTTCCCGCAGCTCATCCGCGAGGCAGCGCCGAAGCTGAAATACGATACCGAATTTCGCGGCAGAAGCGGCAAGCAGCCGGTCTGGTGCTTTACGGTCAGCGGAACGGCGGAGACCGCCGCGCTCTGCAGGGCACTCGGCATTTCGCAGACGGCGCGCAGTGAGAGCGTCAGCGCCCTGCCGGTCAAGATATTTGCTGCGGCACTCGCGGGATGCTTTGTCATCAGCGGCAGCATCACCGACCCCGAACGCGGCTATCATCTCGAAATGCTGCTGCCGGACGCGGCACTCGCAGAGGCACTCCGCGAACGGCTTGCGGAGATCCAGCCGATGATCCCGCTAAAAGCAACGGTACGCAAGGGCGGCACGCTGCTCTACCTGAAGCAGAACGAGCAGATCTGCGATGCGCTGACCTATATCGGCGCGCCGAACGCGTCTATGGCACTGGTCGAGCAGCAGATCTACAGAAGCTTCCGCAGCCAGACGAACCGCCGCATGAACTGCGACCTCGCCAACATTGACAAGACGATCACGGCGGGCACGCAGCAGGTACAGGACATTGAGCGCATCCGCGATACGATCGGGCTGGAGCAGCTCCCGGAAAACCTGCAGGAGATCGCCGCGGCGAGACTGCGCGACCCCGAAGCAAGCCTCAGCGATCTGGGGGCACAGTGCAGTCCCCCGCTTTCGCGCTCCGGCGTCCATCACAGAATGCAGCGCATCTCGGAGATCGCGAAAAAACTGAACACCTGAACAAAACGCAGCAGGAACTCCCCTGCTGCGTTTTTTGTCACGATTTCGGCATAAGCTGCGGCACGATCTGATCGAGCACTGCCTTGGCCTTGTCATAGGCCGCCTGCATTTCCTCTTTGCTGTTCATGGTCTCCTCCGGGATGCGGAGTGCCAGATAGCTGCCCTCTTTCAGCTGCGATTCCACATTTGCAAGATCCGTGAAATTCGTCTTGTCAATGTGCAGCCGGAAGCTCTCCGCGAACGGGCAGTCCGGATACAGCTCCTTCATGCTGACGAACATATCCGCCGGCTGAAGATATTCCTCCGCATCGGGATCGGCCAGCACCAGCATACAGGTATCGCTCTGGAACTGCACGTAAAGCTGCGTATTATACGCCGCGACCGCCGTGCCGCCCATTTCCATCGTCACCTTGGAAACGGGAACATAGAGCACCTCGGCGATCTGCTTGCCGTCGCCGTTATAGTCCGGCACCATGCCCGCCAGCCAGTCGCTGACCAGATAGGAATCCGATTCAAACTCCGCATTCTCCGAGAGCAGCAGCAGCCGGAAATCCGGATCGACACGCGTCACATAATCATAGATCAGGAATGCGCCCAGCAATACCACAAACGCCGCAATGCCGAGCCACCATTTTGCGTGATAGAACCAGTTGCCGATGCGCTGCCAGAGGGTATACTTCTTCGGTGCATCTTCCTCGCGGAACACCTTGTCGCTGTCGGTGATGACGCCCTGCTTCAGGCGGATCAGATCGACCTTTTCCTCTGCCAGCTCCTTTGCATATTCCTCGCGTGCACGGTAGGCGGCCTCCTCGGCAGCCTGCTGACGCCTGCGCTCCTTCAGTTCCTCGTCACGTCGCAGCTTTGCCTGCTGCTCCGCCGCATTCCGGAATGCGGAGACCTTTCCGGCGGGCAGATTTTCCTGCTCTGCCTCCGGCTGACTGTTCTGCTCCGCCTCCGGCTGATTCTCTTTCTCTGCCTGCATTTCCGGTTCTTTCTCCTGCAATGCAGTTCACCCCCTGTTTATATCCGGCCGGATCAACCCGGCGATTTTCCCCTGCAGAACCGCGTCTGCATAATCCTTTGACGAGCGGATATCGGCCTCTGTCAGGATGCCGCCGCCGAACGCCCCGGGTGCATGTGCATCGGAACCGGAGGTCTGCAGCAGACCGTAGCTTTCGGCATACCACACCGCCCGTTCATTGTCAATTTCTTCGTAATTGCCTCTGTTATACGTCTCCACGGCATCGACCTTATCCGGAAGCAGCTTCAGATACGGCACATAATGTGCGATCCGGAACGGGTGCGCATGGACAATGCATCCGCCCTCGCCGCGGATCATCCGGAAATAGTCCAGCGGTGCAAGCGTCACGGTCTCGGGATGCGCGATCAGCCATTCCGGGGAAAAGCCGTAGGTCAGGAAGTCGTTTCCCTCCCATGTGTATTCCCAGCCAAAGCACACGCGCAGGCCGATCTGCTCCCCTGCCGCTTTTGCATGTTCATAGCCGAGGCAGAACTGCCGCGCCCATTCCTCCCACGGCAGATCGCGGTTCACCGCCGTATTGCCGTGCCAGAAGTGATCGGTGACGATCATCCCGTCATAGCCTGCCGCTTTGCAGGCCGCAGCCATTTCCGCAGCAGATGCCTTTCCGCAGGCACTGCCCTCCGCGGTGTGCATATGCGTTTCCCAGCGCATCATAGAACATGCCTCCGCTCCTGACGCAGACAGCATGTGCCGCAGAGTTTCCCCGACGGTACATGCCGTTTCCGTTTATTTGATCATATCAGAGACCTTCGGTGCAATGGCGACTGCCAGCGCGATAAAGAAGATCTGCAGGAAATTGATCGAGACATTCAGCTCCACCGTCAGCTTCAGCGCACTGAGCCCGAGTGTCGCCGGTCCGATATCGAAGATCAGACTTTTTCCGAGCCAGCGAAGCGCCGGCTCACTCACATTGAGACAGGCATTGCCGAGGTAATGCCCGACTAAAATCGCAATGATAATGAGGAACAAATATGTCAGCTTCAGTTTCATTTGGCAGTATCCTTTCTTTTGGTTTTCTTTTGTTCTTTCTGTATGGTCATCTTCCGGTCGAGCCGAAGCCGCCCTCACCGCGTACCGTTTCCGGCAGCGTGTCGGCCTCCGCCGTTTCCGGCAGATAAACAGGAACCGTAATGAGCTGCGCGATGCGCATTCCGTCTGTGATCTCAAAGGGCACGCTGCTCTGATTGATGAGCGGCACGCAGATCTCGCCGCGGTAATCGGTATCGACAATGCCGACGCCGTTTGCCATGCCGATGCCGTGCTTTGCAGCCAGTCCGGAGCGTGCGCAGAGCATCAGCATCGCATCGCAGCGGTCGAGTGCCGCAGCCAGTCCCGTGGGGATCAGGCGGATCTCATGCGGCGGAATGACGACCGGCGCCTCCAGGCAGGCCGAGAGGTCGAGTCCGGCACTTTCGGCAGTTGCGCGCACGGGGATCACGGCGGATTCCCGCAGCCGTTTGAATGTCAGCTTCATGGTTATCCCTTTCATTCGCAATGTTCAGGACGAACATCCGTCTTATCAATTAAGTATACCATAAACCGGAGAATTTTGCAAGCGATTCCGGTAAATTTGTTGCGGATCACAGAAAAAAAACGTCTTTTTTTGCGGTTCAGCAGTACCGGAGATACCGGAGATCCTCAAAAAGGGAATCCGGCTCCTTCCGGAAAAAGAGCTTCGGCCGGTATTCGCAGTACGGCGCACAGACAAAATTGCAGACCGTCAGATCATAATACCAGATGCCGGTATAGTCGTAAGCCCCGCGCTGATTGTACACGATCCTGCCGTATCCGCCGGGCAGGATGCGCATTTTCTCGCTGTAAAGCCCGTCGCTTTCCTTTCCGCAGTATGCGACCCGGTATGCGCCGTCTGCTTCCGTGATCTGCAGCCTTGCCGGATACGGCGGCTTCCGCAGCGGTTCGGCGGACAGAATCTCTGCGCCGTAAGTACGGACAGTCTCACCGGTGCAGGCAATGCCCGCCTGATTTTGCCGCAGCATCACCGAATGGATCAGCACGGCATCCTCCTCCGGCATCTCCTGCGGCAGCAGCCGGAAGCGTACCGCCTTTCGCGCTGCCGCATGAACGGGATCGCGGACATCCTTCTGCCAGCGCAGCGTAATCAACTGGATATAGAGCATGGTTTCCCTCCGGAAAACAGCGCACGGGCACCGTCCGGAGCCTCTGCGGAAACCCGCAGCCCCGGACAGCGCCCGTTGTGTTCAGCGATACATCGCAATGATTTCTTCCTTCTGCAGACCGACTCTGTCGGAGCAGTCATACTCCTCATAGAACAGTCTGGTCGGCGTATTGACCGGCACGGTATGCCGTCCGCCCGCGTGCTTATACTGCGTGATGCGGAAGCTGATGCCGGTATCGTCCACGGCATCCAGCATGACGGACATATTGCTCTCGCTCTGCTCCGTCCCGATCAGATGCGCGGATGTGGAGAACTGATAGATCTCCGGCAGCGTATACGATCTCGTATGCGTGATCGTCAGCACGCGCTTTCTGGTCGCAAGGATCCGCTCCTGCTGCGGCGTATTGACGAACGCGTCCAGCGCGATCAGATCCGGCATGGATGCGACGCGCAAAGTCTTGAGTCTTGCGCAGCCGGAAAACGCACCGGTGCGGATCGCACGCAGCGAGCGCGGCAGCGTGACAGCCTCCAGCGCGGCGCAGTTATGGAACGCGTTTGCACCGATCACCGCGACGCCCTCCGGGATCGTGATCTCCCGCAGGAGACCGCAGCCCTCAAAGCAGCCGATCCCGATCACGCCCGGCGCACCGTCCGGATACCGCATTTCACCCGGCATCACGACGTTTTCAAGCATATCGCAGTCACGGAACGCATAGGCGCCCAATTCGCAAAGCGAATTGGAAAGCGTTGCACGGCTGAGCTTCCGGCACTCCCGGAATCCGCTCTCACCGATGATGATGACAGAATCCGGCATTTCCAGCTCTGTGATCTCCCGTCCGCGGAACTCGGCGCGGTCAACGCGGTCTGCTCTGCGGTAACGGATCTTTTCCGCATTTTGTTTTTTGAATAAACCCATGATAAATACCCCAATCCCATTCAAAGATGATATTTTATGCAAGTACGCGGTACTGCCGCGAACCCCATCACTGAAAAAACGGAATGCTGCCGTACTCCCCAATACGGCGGCTTTCCCTTACATCACGATCGTGTAGACGATCTGCTTGATGCTGTCGCCGTTCAGGAAGAATCTGACGGCCTTCCCCTCCGTCTGATAGCTTGCGTAGGCCGGTGTTTCCTGTGTCGGCGTGCCGTACTTCGCAATGAGATCATCATAGGAATCCCCGACCTTGATGCCCTCATTCGTTGCAGCGGAGCTGTCGTTCAGATCGACCTCATAGAGCCGGTTGAGCGACTGATCGTGCTCGTCCGGATAGGTGACGACCTGTACGCCGCCGTAGGTGTAGTAATAGCTGGAGCCGGTGAAGGCGCAGGACGGCGCCTCAAAGACGCTTTCCGCCTCACCGAGCTTTTCGAGCACCGGTGCGGCCTCCTCACCGACGACGATCGCCGTGCCGTTCAGCACATAGTCAAACGCGATCGAACCTGCATCCGCGGGCGTATCCTGCGGTGCTTCGCTGTCAGAGCTTTCTGCCGGCTCTGCGCTGTCTGTTTCAAAATCATCGTCCGGCATGACCTCCGGCAGCTCGTTCTGTGCGCTGTCAGCCGCTTCCGATGCCGCGCTGTCACCCGCTGCGGACGAATCCGCCGTGCTGCTGCCGGTATTTCCGCCGCAGCCGGTCATTCCCGTGAGCATCGCCGCAGCGAGCACCGCTGCGAGGATTGCTTTTCTGTTCATGTGTGATCTTCCTTTCCTTGTGTTGAAAGGCTCACGCCTCTCCCTTGACATTGCCGTACTGCTCCAGATTCTTCAGCTGCCGTTCGATCTCCGCGTCATATCTGGCGCAGATATCGTTCCACTCTGCCTGAAGCACCGGCTCCTGACTGCGATCCTGAAGATCGTATCTGTCCTTCAGATACCCGCCGAACCAGTCGGCAAGCTTTTCCGCACCGTACACATTCAGGTGCAGGCCGCCGTCGTAGGTATCCGTCTCAAAATCAATGCCTGTCGCTTCCAGCTTGTCATCATTCAGAAAGTTGACATAGGGTAAATGATACTTCTCCGCGTAGTCGGTGATCTGCCGATCCCATTCGTCATACCAGAACGGATACAGCGACGGCGCCTTGATGAGCACCAGCTGAATATTGTTCTCCGCGCAGAGCTGCATCATTCTGCCGAGATAATCCCAGCAGGTATCGCTGAACGCATAATCGGTCAGCGGTGTCGGATTCGGGACTTTCTGTGCAGGCTTCACATCCGCCCGCAGATAATAGCCGGAAAAGAAATTCGGCTCCGCCCCGAAGTAATATTTGAGATCGTCCGATGTCAGCTCACTCCAGCGGGAATGATACCGCAGCACCGGAAAGACGTAGGAAAGCGCGCTTTCCTCATCCGTCATGGACGCCCTGATGTTGCCGATCTTCGAGGACGACCAGCGCATCCCCTCAATGGACATGCGGTTATAGGCCTCATTCTGCGGCTCGCCGTATTTCATCGAAAGCACGTTGAATACAACGACCTTCGGCTTCTCATACCGCAGCGTATCCTCCAGCAGATAATAGGACTGCCAGATCAGCTGCTGTGCAGAGCCGCGGATCGCGGACGAGATGCCGTAATTGCGCCAGAGCGTCACCGGCGAGAAATTCTCGTAGCATTCGCAGTCGCCGACGAACAGCACATCATGATCCATGCCGCTGCTGTAGTAATCCGCAATGAGATTGCCCTCGACCACATCGGACATATATTTCGGCTGGACAAGCCGCTGATAGGCAGCCAGCACGGCACCGGCGGTCAGCGTCATGGCCAGACCGGCGATCAGCACTTTATTCTTTGCCATGGTCACTCCTCAAAGCCTGCCGTCAGAACTGATTGTAGATGAACTGACTGGAATCGTAGCCGATGCCGTAGGCACCGAAGATCAGCACGGTCAGCAGCAGCACGACAGTCAGGCAGCAGCTCAGCACGCGGGATCTTTCCCAGACGCGCTTTCTGACGCTGCCCTTTCTGCCGAGCATACTTGCCGTGAACAGGATCAGCGTTCCGGCGATCAGCACGCCGTAATCCGCCGCAGTCAGCTTCAGCTTCATCAGGCTGCCGTCCGTAAAGATCTGCACATTCCACATGGTAAACATCGTGCCGAACATCTTAAACGTCAGCGGCACATCGCGGTAGCAGTCGAACATGCGCAGGCAGCCCATCATGAGCGTGGTGCGGATCGCCATGAACCCGTCATAGGGGCGCGAATTGCTCCACGCACATTTCTTGTGGAATTTGTTGTAAAGCGGGGTGCAGCGCTCGGAGATCAGGATGATGACCGCATTCAGCAGACCCCAGACGATGAAGTTCCACGCCGCGCCGTGCCAGAGACCCGTCACGAACCAGACGGCGATCGTCGAAACATACACCGGCAGATATTTGCCGATGTTCTTGCCGAGCTTTTCGCGGCTCCATTTGGAGAGCTTCAGCATCGGCTGCGCCACGCTGACCGGATAGAACAGATAGTCCTTGAACCACGTACCGAGCGTGATATGCCAGCGGCGCCAGTATTCGGTGATATTCTTCGAGAAGAACGGGCGCTGGAAATTCTCCGTGACCGGAATGCCGAGCACCTGCCCGATGCCGATCGTGATATCAATGCCGCCCGTGAAATCGGCGTAAAGCTGCAGCGTATAGTAGAGCATCCCGAGCAGCGCGTACATGCCCTGATACTGCTCCGGATCGGAGATCAGCAGCGTGACGGCGGGCAGGATGCGGTCTGCCAGCGCGACCTTTTTGAAGTAGCCCCAGAGGATGCGCTGCACGCCGAGCTGGACGCGCTCCGCGTCAAATCCGTTTCCGGCATAGAGCCCCTTTGCAAGGTCGTCATACCGGGAGATCGGTCCCTGAATGAGCTGCGGGAAGAAGGACACGAACAGTGCCAGTCTCGCAAAATTCTTTTCGCAGGGATATTTCTCGCGGTAGACGTCGATCGCATAGCCCATGGTCTGGAACAGATAAAAGGAAATGCCCATCGGCAGCAGGAAATTCGGGACAGGCAGCGTCCCGCGCTCCCCGAACCAGCCGATGATGCCGTTCAGATTGTTCATCGTGAACGCGCCGTACTTGATGACGGCGAGCATCCCGAAATTGAACACGAGCAGCAGTATGAGCCAGCGTCTGCGCTTTTTCTTTTCGGCTTCCTTGAACGCTTTTTTCTCGTCCCTGCTCCATTCGGATTTATGCGCAGAAACGGCATCCTTTGCCGCCGCCGCCATTTTCTCGATGCGCTTCGTGACAAAGAATGTCGTCGCCGCAGTCGCCCCGATATAGAGCAGATTCGTCCAGCCGGAATACGCATAAAACGCGATGCTTGCCGCAAGCAGCAGCATCCAGCGGAATTTCTGCGGGATCAGGAAATAGACGAAAAACAGCAGGATCAGCCCGAAGATAAAGAGCGAATCGGTGAACAGCATTATTCGTCCTCAAGCTCCGCGATCATATTGGCGAGTGCATCCGCCGAGTTGAAGTTCTCCGGCACGATCTTGTCCGCCCGAATGGTCACGTCAAATTCGTTGCTCAGCTCGGAAATGAGCGTCACAATGTCAAAGGAGTCCAGGATCTTGCCGTCGATCAGTCTGGTTTCGTTTTCAAAATCAACATCCTCATGCAGATCCTGCAGGATGCCGATGATCGTTTCGCGAATCTCGTTCATCTTAGCTTCCTCCGTTTTTGTTATGCTTCCTGCTCGTACATCGCGGTGAGCGCCTTGCGGTCGAGCTTGCCGTTCGGCGTATGCGGCATGGATTCGATCTGCCGGATGCGGTTCGGCTGCATGTAGCGCGGCAGGCGCTGCTTCAGATAGGCAGCGAGTGCCGCCTTCTCCGCCGGACCGGTATAGAACAGAACGATCTTGCCCTTTCCTTTGTCATAGATGCATCCGACGGCTTCGACGCCCTCGAACAGACCGCAGTTGATCTCGATCTCGCCGAGCTCGATGCGGTGCCCCATGTGCTTGATCTGATAATCCTTGCGGGAGACGAACACAAGGTCGCCGTCCTCGTTATAATGCGCGATGTCGCCGGTGCGGTAGATGAGCTCCGGATAGCGCTTCTGCAGCGGGTTCTGCGTAAAGACCTCGGCGGTTTTCTCCGGCTGTCCGAAGTAGCCCATGGTCAGGCAGGTGCCGCGGATGCAGATCTCGCCGGGCTCACCGTATTTTGCCTCATTGTTGTTCTCGTCCAGCAGAATGATGCCGGTATTGCGGAACGGTCTGCCGATCGGGATCGCGTCAGTATCCTCAAAGTCGCGGTCAACATGATAATAGCAGCTCATGCCGGTCGCCTCGGTCGGGCCGTAGAGGTTCGTGAACTTTGCATCGGGCAGGACCTCGCGCCACAGCTTGAACTGCTTGACCGGAAAAACCTCGCTGCCGAACGCCACGGTATGCAGCGTTTCGGGCTTCACGGTCTTGAACGTGCCGGTCGCAGAGATCATGGTCAGCGCGGAAACGACCCAGCAGACCGTGTTGATCTGATGCGCATTCAGGTACTCGACCAGCTTGATCGGGAACGAGAAGCACTGCTTCGGGACGAGCCATGTGGTCGCGCCGAATTTCAGCGTCGGATAGAGCTCCTTCAGGCAGGCGTCGAAATAAAGCGGCGTCTGGTTGCCGAACACGGTGTTTTCGCTGAAGCCGAGCGTCTCCGAGAGATTTTCGATATAGTCGATGACCGACCGGTGACATGCCTGAATGCCCTTCGGCACGCCGGTCGAGCCGGACGTAAACACAATATAGATCGGGTCGATATCGAGCTGCTTTTCGCGGATCTTCGCGAGTGCCGCATCGCTGACCGGCGTTTTCACGGTCTCGTCAAAGAGATAGGTCCTGCCGGTGTAGCCGAACTGTGCGAGCTGCGGCTCCGTGGTGCCGTCGCAGATGACCGCGCGCGGCTGCAGCTGTTCGAGGATCATCTCAATGCGGAATGCCGGCATTTCGATATCCAGCGGAACATAATAGCAGCCCGCATAGATCACGCCGAAAAAGGCATTGATCGCCGCGGGTGATTTTTCCATAAACACAACGACAGGCTCACCCGAAAGTCCGTCCGCAGCGAGTGCCGAGCCGATCGCCCGTGCATTCTGCGAGACCTGCGCAAAGGTGAGCTGTGTCTGATCGTCCGCGAATGCGACCTTATCGGGCACCCGCGGGAGCGTCTGCTCCAGATATTCCAGTAAATTGGTCTGCATGTTCAATGCCTTCCTTATTCCTTCATCATAACGCCTTGACGCGGTAGCCGCAGGCCTCGATCGCGCAGTCCGCGAGCACCTCCATGGCATCGAGGAACCCCGTGCCGATCTTCTGCGTCTGCCGGATGACCGAAAGCTCCGTACATCCGAGGATGACGCATTCCGCGCCCTTGGCACGCATCGAGTGCGCAACGGAATGGAACCGTTCCATATCCGCCGGGCGGCCGGACTTCACATCGTCATAGATGATGCCCATGACCTCCGCCTGATAGGCGGCATCCGGCACGATCGGCTCAATGCCGCATTCCGCGAGCGCCTTCTGGAACGTCCCGACCTGCAGTGTGCCGTCGGTCGCCATGATGCCGGCTTTTTTCAGTCCCCTTTTCTGCAGAACGGCAGCGCTCTCCAGAATCGGATTGATGAGCCTTGCGTGAAATTCCGCCTTCAGTTCCGGATAAAAGCTGTAGGCGGTCATGCAGGGCATCACAAGCACCCCGCAGCCGAGCGCCTCAAGCTTTCTGCCGGAATCGAGCAGCACCGGGTACGGGCTGTCCGGCGAATTGCCGAGCAGGAACGCCGTTCTGTCCGGCGTCTGCGGGCGGCTGTAAAGGAACACCTCAATGTGCTCCTGATCGGTCGCGGCATCGGTCCGGTCGGTCAGCAGTTCAAGGAACTGTGCTGACGCCATCGGGCCGAGCCCGCCGATGATCCCGAGCTTTTCCTTCATGCGGCGCCTCAGTTCGGTGTCGGCGGATACAGGCTCTTGTCGCGGTTGAAGCAGTCCTGATTCCGTGCGGAGTAGTTGTCCATCTGTGCGTCTGTCCACATGAAGAAGTCGGAAACGTCAAAGCGCGGCGTCGTATCGAAGTGATACCATGCACCGTTGATCTTGACAAGATTCCAGTAATGGTTATTCTGCCAGTCGGCAGTTTTCTCCTTCTCGACGGTCATATTCTCAATATCGCCGCAGGTCAGGAGCAGTCTTGCGAACGCGTAGTAGTTGCGGCAGTCGCCGTAGCCGTTATAGATCGCGATGACCGCAGCATGCTGCCAGTCAAGGATATCCTTGTTGTCGCTGTAGAACATGTGCTCCTGCACATAGTTATAGATCGCTCTTGCAAATGCCTTCTGATCATTCTGATTTGTATTCTGCTTGATGCCCTCGATGATCTTGTCACCGATGCGGAACACATCGTCAGAGGTCAGCTTTTCAATATCCGAGATCGCCGGGAGCACGACCAGCTTGGCAGTCGCCTCTGCGACATTGCCGGCCTTGTCCTCTGCGGTATAGGTGATCTCATAAGTGCCTGCCTTGCGGAAGCTGAAGCCCTCGGGTTCAGCTGCCGTGAACTCGACCTCGCCGTCGCTGCCGTCGGTCGCAGTCACGCCGCGCATATAGCTGACCGGAATGCCCGCGATCGTGTGCATCTCCTCAATGCCCTCAAAGACCGGCGGCTCGCCGTCGCCCTCGACCATATACTGCACCTCGGCGGTCGCGCTGTTGCCCGCAGCATCCGTCACGACCAGCGTGACCTCATGGATGCCCTCGGTCATCGTGTCAGGCTCTCTGGAGAAATGATATTCCACCGAAGATTTATCCTCGCAGCTCTGGACAAAGTCCATGACCGAAAGCTTCTGGTGCCGATAGAATTTCAGCTCATTCTTGAAGGTCAGCACCGGTGCAACGGTATCCTGCACCACAAGCGTAAATTCCTTTTCGCGGCCGTTGTTCGTCACGGTCAGCGGATAGGAGCCGACCGAAGAAAACTCCTTCAGCGGCTTGGAGATCTCTGCCTCCTCAAAGCCTCTGCCGAGCAGCTCCGCAGCCGTGGTATCGGAGCCGAGCTCATAGTGCAGCACGAGCTCCTTCACAGCCAGCACCGCATTTTCGGTGCGTGTCGTGCCGTCCTCCAGCTGCATCAGGATCGCGACGTCCTGATCGCCGGTCTTTTCCTCCGGCATGACCAGATAGCGCGTTTCCGTCACAAGCGAACGGGTATTGTCATACAGAAATGTATCCGCGGGCGGAATCGCCTCGCCCTCCCACATTTCCAGCCGGCTGACCGCATAGTCCATGCCGCCCGCCGCCTGAACGGTCTTGCTTTCTCCCCTGCCGGTCGCAACGGAAAACGCAATCAGGGCGAGCACAGCGACGACAAGGCCGCCGCCGAAGATATAAGCGGTCTTCATCATGCTGTCACTGATCTGGGTGTCCTTCTTCCTCTTTGCATACTTTCTGGCACGTTTCATTCCAAACGCCTTTCTCTCTCTGACCGGAAAACCGATCATTTTTGATACAGTCGTACATTTTATTATACCGCGTTTTCGGCCTGATGTCAAGAATCTTTCGGATTTTGGGGCATATACCAGATTCTTTTGTTTATCGACCGACAAAATCATACATTTTCCCCGACTCAGCCGGAAAAATGCAGCACTGCGTCAAAACGCGCCGCGCGGAACTGTCTGCAAAAGGACAGCTCCGCGCGCTTGTTATGTCTCCTGTTTATCAGCCGCAGCCGTATTCAGTCTGCCGTAGATCTCGTTCATTTCCCGGATATACGCCTTCAGCTTATGCGTATAATCCGCCTTCGAGGTACGGAACACCCAGTTCCCGCCGAGCGTGGACGGCGTATTGATGCGTGCCGAGGGCGGCGCATTCAGGAAATCCTGCAGCGGTGCGACGGCAATGCGCGCCGTGCTGCCCCATGCCGCCCGGAGCATCGCCTTCGGGAGCCGCTTTTCCTTCTTGACGCCGAGATACGCCATTGCGTAGGCGTTGACCTCTTCAGGATTGCTCCGCACCCAGCCGCGCAGCGTATGGTTGTCGTGCGTGCCGGTATAGCAGACGCAGTTTGCCGTCTCAAAATTATGCGGCAGATACGGATTCTCCGCGCCGCTGTCGAATGCGAACTGCAGCACCTTCATGCCGGGGAAGCCGGTGCGCTTCAGCAGCCGCTCGACCGCCGGCGTGATGTTGCCGAGATCCTCCGCGATGACGTTCATCTCCCCGAAGCGTTCCTTCGCCGCCTTCCAGAGCGCGAATGCGGGTCCCTTTGTCCATTTGCCGTGCTCGGCGGTCTCGTCCCCGTAGGGGATCGCGTAATACTTTTCAAAGCCGCGGAAATGGTCAATGCGCACCGTGTCGTACATATTCAGCGTAAACGCGATGCGGTCAAGCCACCATGCGTAGCCGTTCTTCGCCATGGCCTCCCAGTCCCAGAGCGGGTTGCCCCAGAGCTGTCCTGTCGCCGAGAAGCAGTCCGGCGGACATCCCGCGACCGCGACCGGCTTTTTCTCTTTGTCCAGCCGGAACAGCTCCGGCTTTGCCCAGACCTCCGCGCTGTCGTATGCCGCATAGATCGGGATATCCCCGATGATGCGGATGCCGTGCGCGTTCGCGTATTTCTTGAGTGCTTCCCACTGCAGGAAGAAGCAGTACTGCACAAAGCTGTGGAACTCGATGTCCTCCGCAAGCTTGCTCTTTGCCTCCGTGACGGCGGCTTTCTCGCAGCGCGCCAGCGCGGGCTCCCATTCATACCACGGCCGGCTGCCGTTCAGGTCTTTCAGCGCCATGAACGCCGCGTAATCCCCGAGCCATGTCTTCTGCTGACTGCAGAATTTCCGGAACCCGGCAGGCTTCTTCCTGCGGAAATTGTAGAACGCGATCCGCAGCACCGGCATGATCTGCTCATAGAGCAGCGTATACTCGATCGTATCCGAGGATTCGTCCCACTGGATGCCCTCGTAATCCGCAGCCGTCAGCCATCCGCAGGCCGCGAGCTTATCAAAGTCGATCAGATACGGATTGCCCGCAAAGCACGAGCAGGACTGATAGGGCGAATCGCCGTAGCCTGTCGGGGAAAGCGGGAGCACCTGCCAGTAATGACAGCCCGCATCCCGCAGGAAATCCACAAAATCATAAGCTGCCTGCCCGAGCTTTCCGATACCGTGTCTCGACGGCAGCGCCGTCACGGGCAGCAGGATTCCGCTTTCACGCATGGTTCTTACCTCTGTTTCTCCGGAATCAGTCCCGCCGAAGATAGCGGGAAGTTGACTTCCGTTTTTTTTGTTCGTACATGATCGTATCCGCTTCTGTGATCAGTTCAAAGAGCCGCATCTCCGGCGTCACCTTCGTGACGAACGTGCCGATGCTCGCCTCCACGCGGTAGGGCTTGCCGGTCACCGCATTGACGGCTCTGAGCTGCTCATGGAAATCGCGTTCAAACTGCTCGGCTTCCTCCGCCGTCATGCCGCAGCCGATGACGATAAACTCATCGCCGCCGAAGCGCGCGCAGGTCAGCCTGCTGCCGCAGCACGCACCGATGACATCGGCAAGTGTTTTCAGTGCGAAGTCGCCGTCATCGTGCCCGAAATTATCGTTGATGTACTTCAGGCCGTCCATGTCGATGAACCCGATCATCAGCTTTTCGCCGGAGCACATGCACTGCCGGAAGATCTGATCCGCCAGCCGGATAAAGCCGTTCCGGTTATAGATGCCGCAGAGCTGGTCGATCACATAGAGCCGGTCAAGCTCGCGGATCGCATTGTTCATGTTCGTGAGTTTCCGGATATTCTCAAAGGACTGGCTGATGCCGAGCATGTAGGTATGGCACAGCATACTCCGGATCGGGAAGTCCCCGTTCGTAATAATATAGTATCCGAGACAGTGCTCCCGGAAATGCAGCGGCAGAAAATAGCTGATATTGCCGCCGTCCGCCGGCGGGATCGGATACATATCCGCAGACCGGAACGATTCGACCGAGCCGCTGCCGCGCTCCGTCCGGACGTAAGGCGCGGACATGATCTCGGTATAGCCCTCGGCCTCAGACTGCTCCGCGTCCCCGCAGAATGCGTGCTGCCAGTTTTCGCAGAGACAGATGCTGCATTCCTCACAGCCAAGCTCCTGCATATACTGTCCGAGCAGCCGGACATTGTCCTCCGTCGTGTCGATGCCGGTCAGTGCGGAGATCATGCGGTCAAACAGCGACACATCCGCGCGGGTGCGCTGGATCAGATCATAAACGCTTTCGCGGTATTCCTTGAAATCCATGTCCCTGTCACTGACGCAGCCGCAGCTTTCGCGCAGCGCCGGAACGGTCTCCATCGTGACCGTCTTTTCGCAGGGCTCGCCGTCGAGAATCTGCATCAGCATTTTCACGGCCACTCTGCCGGCCTCATAAAGCGGCCGTGCGACCGAGGTCAGCGAAGGATTGTGATGCTGCGCAAAATAGGTGTTGTCAAAGCCGGTGACGATCACATCCTGCGGCACGCGGATGCCGTTTTTCCGCAGCACGGCGATCGCCTCCAGTGCCATGGCATCATTCGCACAGATGATCGCATCGGGCATCGGCTGACCGGAGCGAAGCAGCGCCTTTGCCGCTTCCTTTCCGCTGACCGGCCGGAAATCCCCGAAATAGATCTGCTCTCTGCCCGCAGGCAGACCGTGCGCCTTCATCACGGAGAGGAAAGCCTGATAGCGGCTGTTCGCCTCGGGATTATCCAGCGGCCCGGAGATATAGCAGAGCGCTTTCGCATCATGCACGGTGACAACATGTTCCACGAGCTCGCGCATGGCTTTTTCGTTATCAATGCAGATATTGTAAAACGCAGGATTGCTGCTGTCGTCCAGCACGACAGCGGGGATCCCGGCCTGCATGACCGCCTCGGTGATCTCCGCGCGCGTGATCGAATCCATGACCGTATTGGTCATGAGGATTGCGCCGTCGAATTTGCGGAAATTGATCAGCTTGTAGATCGCGTTTTCGCCCGCATCGCTGAGGGTATTGCCCAGCACGCCGCCGAACGAAACAAAGCAGGCGGTGTTGATCTGCTGTTCCTTTGTTTCATCGGTAATGCCGCTGAGCACGCTGCTCTGATATTCCTCGTTTGTTCCTGCCGCGACCACAGCAATGCTGCGGATATGCGCTGTCTGCATGTTCATCACCGTCCTGATCTTGGGATTCTTTGGCAGGCTGTTCCGTTTCGGTATAATTACTGTAATTATAACACATATCCGCCGGAAAATCAAGCATTATTATGATTCTTCAGAAATCCTTTTGCAAAATCATGATTTCTCCCGCTCCCATTGAAATTCACGAAATAATATGTTATAATGTAGAAAAAAGACGAACGGGGTGATTCGGTTGCAGCAAAATCATTTCAAATCCCTTGCGCCCGCGAATGACATCAAGGGCGTGGAATCGTATATCGAATGGCTGGACGGGATCGTCAGCGGCGAAAACAGCGATACCTTCGGCAACATCGCCATGACCGGCGATCTGGGCATCGGCAAAAGCAGCGTCGTCCGCACGTTTGAGCGCCAAAAGCATTACAAGTTCATCTATCTCTCCGCGAGTGATCTGGGCTACCGGTTTGACGAAAAGCAGCCGGATGCCGAAGCGGAACAGAAGCGCAACGAGGAGATTCAGCGGAGACTGGAAAAGGATCTGCTGGTGCAGCTGATCGCGCTCTGCAGGCGTTCGGATATCCCGAAAAGCCGGTTCCGTATGGTGCCGGAGAACGGCTCGCCTTTTTTGCTGAAAGCGTATTCGTTCCTCTGCGGCATCTCTGCGCTCTGCGGCGGAATGCTGGCCGTCAACAGACTGACAGCGCAGACCGTTTATCCGGGCAGTCTTTCGCTGTGGCCATGGATCGGCCTTGCAGGATTTCTTGGACTCAGCGTCTGGTTCTGGAGCAACCGGCTGTTTCAGAATTACCGGCTTTCCAAGCTGTCGTTCGGCACGGACAAGACTTATTCCGCGAGTGCTGAGATCAATCCGCAGACACTGGAACCCGAAACGCTGGACACCAACCTCCACGAGATCCTCTATCTGTTTGAGCGGCTTGCAAAGAAAAAGCATCTGTTCAAAAAGCGGCGTGCTGTTTTTATCATCGAAGACCTTGACCGCTACCCCTCGGATATCTGCATTCCGATTCTGACGAAGCTCAGACAGATCAACAGTATGCTGAACAACCGTTACCGGAATCAGCACGGCGGCTACGGCCTGCATTACAAATTCATTTACCTGCTGAATGACCGCATCTTTGATGCTTCCGAAAGCAGCAAAACGATTTCCGAAAAAGACCCCTACAAGTTCTTTGACGTGATTATCCCCGTGCTGCCGAAGCTTGGGTTTACGAACAGCTCGGAAACAATCCGTCAAACATTCGAAAATTATAGTATTGAATCTAATTTCATTTCAGAAATCGGTAAATACATTTATGATTATAGAAAACTGCGCGACATTGAGAATGAATTTTTTGTTTATTATATGAAATTTAAAAAAATGGCATCTAACACCAGTTTACTAGCCTTTGTAACATATAAAATTTTCTTCAAGGAAAAATATGATTTACTATTTAAAAAAGATGAAGATACAGGTGAGCCACAAAATGGTTTACTAAAATGCTTCTTAAATCACGATTTCGCATCCCACAATTCCGTCGGATTTGAAAAATCGCTTGAATCATACTTCATGAAAGACTTATTCGTAATTTTACAAACAGATTCCGCTACCATTCGCAAATGGCTAAAGAATTATCCTGCTAACAGTGCCGAAAATGAAAATCTCATAAATATTAATTTATCCGGATTAAATCTTTCATCTATGGAACTCGACCATATATCTTTAATAGGAGCTCGACTTGTCAACACAAACCTGCAAAATACCAACTTGTCATTTTCTAATTTAAAAGATGCGAATTTACACAGTGCTAATTTATCCAGTGCCACATTAAGTCACGCAATTTTAAGTAATGCCGATTTACAAAGTGCAAATTTAGCACATGCAGATTTAACTGAAGCTATATTAATCGGCGCAAAATTAAACAGAGCTCATTTATTTCATGCTACACTATTGGATGCTAAATTAAACGGAGCTGATTTAACATCTGCGAACCTAAATGGTGCACGTTTAAGCAGAGCTATCTTAACCGAAGCCATTTTGGACTATGCCTTTATTAATACTGCTAGTTTTGTTCATGCCAATTTGAAAAAAGCACAACTAAAATGGACTCATTTAGCTAATGCCAGTTTTCAGCACGCCATTCTAACTGGCGCAAGTCTAATTAACGCAAACCTAGTTAAAGCTTACTTGACTGATACAGATTTAACCGATGCAAAATTAAACAATTCAAACTTATCCCGAGCCAACTTAACAAACGCAACATTGACTAATGCTGTTTTAATCGGCACCAATATGACAAAAGCACGATTGCAGAACGCGATTCTTCACAACGTCAATTTAGCTAATACTAAACTAGTCAGAGCTTGTTTAATTGGAACTGATTTCAAAGAATCATACAATCTTTCATTAGCAAAATGGAAAAAAGCAAGATACTGTCTTTCATCCCCAAATGGTTTATGCTCATTTGCTGAAAAATGTGAACATGTGAACGAATTCGGAATCAAAGAATGCTGTTTACATAATTCACATACCAACTTTCCTAGCAGATTTAACCCTCAAGCCAACCAAATGATAAAAGTAGATATAAACGATACCCTCGTTCCTCCGCCCGTCCCCGCAGAAGAAGCACCCGTCTCCGAATCAGACGACAGCACCAACAAAAAATCCGCATCTGCTCCCCCGCCGAAAAAGCACAAAAAGAAAAAGCGCAAATAAACACAAACAACCGGAGACGTCCCCGCCTCCGGTTGTTGTTTTGTTTGATCTTATTTTCCGAGCACACGCTTTTTCAGCAGGCTGAGATCCTTGACCGTAATGGTCTGGGAGTTATCGAGGTCATACTTCTTCGCGTTTGCCTCGGAGAGCGTGCCCTTCTTCAGCAGATAGCTCTGCAGCCGCTGCACATCGGTCTTGGTGAAGGCGCCGCTTGCAGTCGTGGTCTTGCCGCTGAGGAACGAGGTCATCTGGGTCTTGGCATTTTCCGCGCGGGAATTCCAGAATGTACGGATCTTCTCGACCTCATTCTTGAACATCTCGGTATAATCGACCGGCTCTGTGGAAACCGGCTGCTGACCTGCACCGGGCTGCCATGCGCCGCCGGGCTGCTGAGCACCGGCTCCCGGCTGCTGTGCACCGGCTCCCGGCTGCTGTGCGCCCGCACCGGGCTGCTGCCATCCGCCCTGCTGCCAGCCGCCTGCACCGGGCTGCTGACCCGCCTCGGCACCCTGACCGTCCGCAGCACCCTGCTGCTGACCGGCCCAGTCGCCCATGTTGAAGTCACCCATGTTAAAGTCGCCCATGTTGAAATCGCCCATATTGAAGTCTCCGATGTTGAAGCCGCCCCAGCCGCCGTTATCCGGCTGCATGGAGAAACGCTCCAGCGTCGCGATCATCGAGGTCTGATAAACAGATTCGAGCTGGTTGATCCGCTGCACGACCTTGGATGCCTGATAGCAGTTATCGCACTGGTCGTTGTAGCAGGTCAGGAACATGGTGCGGAACTGCTCGTTGTTCTCGAGCAGGCCGAAGAACAGCTTGGTGATCCATGTGTTCTTCGAGCGCAGGGAGTTGATCGCATTGGTGCTTGCATTGCTCTGGCCGTAGAGACCTGCGCAGTATTCGGTATCGAACAGGATGAAGCGCCATCTGCCGTCCGCATAGGGCTTGTTCGGATCGACGACCTCTGTTTTCCAGAGTGCGTAGTTATTGTTGCCGAAGTCGCTGTTGCCGACGATCAGCTCCGTCGCGAAGTAATCTGCGAGGCTTTCGAGATCCATCAGTGCTTCAAACTGATCGTAGATGCCTGCGTCGCTGTAATTCGCGGAATTCGCGAGCCGCTTGAGCTCCTCGTAATCCGCCCAGCCCTGATCGGTGCCGTCGGAGAGCTCATCGGTCTTGATCATGCAAACGCTGCCCTGCTTGACCTTGTAGTGATCGGCGATGTACTCCTTGCCGATCTTCTCAACGATATTGTAGGTGCCCCAGAACTCGCCGTCGAGGAAGACGACGCATTCAGTCTGTGCCTGCGTACCGTATGCACGGTCGCCGACCATTTCCTGATTCAGGCGGTCGCGGATCTTGGTCTTGTCATCGTTGCCGCCGTTGCGGAGCGTGATTTTATCGAAGGAATCAATGACCTTGCCGTTGATGTTGGTCAGCTGGCCGTTGAAGAAATCGTAATCGAGCTTTGCGGTGCCGTAATCGGCGCGCGCATAGAGGTTAAAGCTCTTCTGTGCGGCCGCACGCGTCCAAGCACCGTGCATCCGGATGCCGACGCCCGCGGAATAGGTCGCCTTGCCCTTTTCAAAGACGGTGATATGTGCAGGACGCTCCCACTCTCTGCCTTCCTGCGTATAGTTTGCAGGATGATTGCCGCCGCCGAACATCACCATTCCGCCGCCGCCGGATTCGCGGTAGATCTTGCCCTTGACGTAGATACCCTTTTCATCGTCAAAGAGATTGTCCGGATCGGAGACCAGCGAGATGACGCGCATATTCATCGCGTAATCGTTCTGGGTATAGCCGATGAAGTAGGTCTTTGTTGCGATATCGGAAACATTGCCGCTTGCATCGACTGCGATCGCACGGACGATCATCGCCTTATCGACCGGATTTTCCGGTGCCTTGTAGCCGTCAGCGATATCGGTGATCGCGGAATAGACATTTTCCTCGGAGGACTTGTCATAGACCTGGATCGCGCCGGAATACCGGGTCGAGGAGGTCGTCGGATCGCTGCCGTCGAGCGTGTAGTAGATCGACGTGCCGGACTGACCGCTCAGTGTCAGATTGAAGCCGCTGGAATAGAAGCCGCTGTCCTGCGAGAAGGTCGGCTCCGGAACGATGATCTGCTCGATCGCGCCGGCAGAATTGGTGCTGCCCGGGGTCAGCTTGTTCAGGACCGCGAAGGTCTCGCTGCCGTCCGGGACTCTGCCGAATGCGGTATCATCCGCGAGTGCGGGAACATCCGCGGTTTCCAGCAGACCGCCGCCGGAATTGGAAAGCAGGATCTTCTCGCCGCTCTTGGAGAGGCCGAAGCCTGCGCCCTGAACGCTGCTGCCTTCCTCGACGCCGCAGTAAACGGTCAGATAGCCGTTGCCTGCAATGGTCGTGCCGGCCGGGATCGTGTAGCGCATCGGCTGCGCGTCGTCGTCGGAGATGCCGAAGCCGCCGACATTGACCGCAGAACCGCTGGTGTTGTAGAGCTCCACATAATCGTAGAACTGACCGTCTGCCGCCGCGACTGTTGTATTTTTGGTGCAGACCTCATTGATCACGATACTGCCTGCTGCAAGCACGGAGAACGACGGCATTGCCGAAAATGCACTTGCTGCAAGCATCACGCTGAGTCCCGCCGCAGCTGCGCGGCGGCATGTCTTTTGTATCATACCTGATACCCCCTTCTGAAGATTACGCATTTCCATAGACATCGGAGCTTACCGCTCTTTTCTGTCTATATCATGCCATATCAACCTTAAACAAAACTGAAACAGTATTAACTTATTTTATACCCATTTTATATTTTTCAAGTATTTCCGATATCACCGCAAGATAATCCTGAATAAGCATTTAATGTAATATTTCAAATAAAATATACATCCGGTACTGCGTCACTGCAATACCGGATGTTTGTCAGTTATTTTGCAGCTCGCTGCTTCTCGAGCAGTGCCTGGATCTTGTCGTGCGGATTGATGACCGTGGTAATGGAAACATCGTGATTGATCGCCGCGATGAAGTAGGCCGCGTACTTGGAAACATCGACCTCATGGAACCACTCGCGCTTCAGCAGCTCCGGCATACGGTAGGTCAGGTTCGTGCCGAACACGGCATCGAGCGTGCCGTCCGCATAGGCCTTGTCGAACTGCTCAAGACCGTGCGTGAACAGACCGTAGGTCGCATAAGCGATCATGCAGGAAGCCCCGCGGGATTTGAGGTTCTGCGCAAGGTCGAGCATCGAGCCGCCGGACGCGATGATATCGTCAGCGACGAACACGGTCTTGCCCTCGACCGGATTGCCGAGGTACTCATGTGCGACGATCGGGTTCTTGCCGTCCACGACGCGGGAGTAGTCTCTGCGCTTATAGAACATGCCGAGATTGACGCCCAGCATGGTCGCGTAGTACATGTTTCTGCCGAGTGCACCCTCATCCGGGCTGATGACCATGAACTTCTCCGGCGACATATCGAGGTCGGGGAAGGTCTTTAACATGGTTTTCAGAACCTGATAGGACGGGATGACGTTGTCGATGCCCATGAGCGGAACGGCATTGTTCACGCGGGGATCGTGCGCGTCAAAGGTGATGATATTGTCAACGCCCATTGCCTGAAGCTCCTGCAGTGCACAGGCACAGTCAAGGGATTCGCGGTAGTTTCTGCGGTGCTGTCTGCCGCCGTAAAGGAGCGGCATGATGATGTTGAGGCGGTGCGCCTTGCCGGAGGCCGCCTGAATAATGCGCTTGAGATCCTGATAGTGGTCGTCCGGGGACATACAGTTGACCTTGTCGAACATTTTGTACTGGATGCTGTAATTGCCGACATCAATGACAATGAACAGATCCAGGCCGCGGATCGTGGACTTGATGAGTCCCTTTCCGTCACCGGAGGCGAAGCGCGGGCATTCACATTCGATCAGATAGCTTTCGTCCGGAAAGCCGTTTTCGTTTGCCCATGCAACGAGGTAGCTGTTGACCTTTTCAGCGAGCTGTTCCGCGCCGGGCATCGCAATGATCCCGAGCGGGGCAACGCTCTTTCGGTTGTGATAAAGCTCATCAGTAGCAGCAGCAGCAGACATAATCCGGTACTTCCTTTCCATTCCTCATTTTTTTACAGTCAGCCCTTATGCGGCAGGCTGTATCGTCCTTCGGTCATTTGCAGAAGTATTCCACATAGCGGTCAATATCCGCGCGGATGATCTCGCGGGCTGCATCGGCGTCTCCGAATTCATCCACTGCTGTCGATTTCTTCTCGAGCTCTTTGTAGACGGAGAAGAAATGCACCATTTCCTCGACGATATGCGGCGGAAGATCCGCGATATCGTGATAGCTGTTGTAATTCGGATCATCGAACGGGATCGCAATGATCTTGTCGTCCCGGTGACCCTGATCGAGCATACGAATGACGCCGATCGGATAACAGCGAACCAGCGTCATGGGAAAGAGCGTCTCGGAGCAGAGCACCAGCACATCCAGAGGATCATTGTCATCCGCGTAGGTACGCGGGATCAGCCCGTAGTTTGCGGGATAATGCGTGGAAGTATGCAAAATGCGGTCCAGCTGAAGCAGACCTGTCTCCTTGTCCAGCTCATATTTATTTTTACTCCCTTTCGGGATCTCGACAACGGCTACAAAGTCGTCAGGCGTGATGCGTTTCGGGTTTATATTATGCCAGATATTCATCAAATCAACCTTTCCTGCACTGTGTATCGAGATGAGGTGTATCGGACATCTTCAGTATATCATAAATCGGCCTGAAAGTCAATCGGCATTCGGATTTTTGTGATATTGCATGAAATCTTTTCCGGCATTGCGAGATGCATTTGCGCCGGCGGGGCGCTCCCCTCCCGCAGCCGCCTTATGAAAACCGCACAAAGTCTCTGAGAGCCCCGTTCCGCGTTTTGGCAATCTGTCAAATCTGATGCTTCCTTCTTGACAAATCCGCCTTCATCCGCTATAATGATTATAGGTTAGGGTAACCTAACCTATTGCAAGAAGGCCGGACATCGACCGGCCTTGCTTTACGGTATAAAAGTTAGCTAAACCTAACCTATTGGAGATTTGCGGAGGGTATATATGAATACACTGAAGGATACGCCGGTCGGCGCAACGGTCACCGTGAAAAAGCTGCACGGCGAGGGCGCGATCAAGCGCAGGATCATGGACATGGGCATGACAAAGGGCACCGCCGTGACGGTCAGAAAGGTCGCGCCGCTGGGCGATCCGCTGGAGCTGACCGTGCGCGGCTATGAGCTGAGCCTCAGAAAAGCCGATGCGGCAATGATCGAGGTCGAGTAATTCATCAGGAGGTGTCAACCATGGCGGATCTGCGCATTGCCCTTGCGGGCAATCCGAACAGCGGCAAGACCACGCTGTTCAATGCGCTGACCGGTTCCAATCAGTATGTGGGCAACTGGCCGGGTGTGACGGTCGAGAAGAAAGAGGGCAAATTAAAGCAGCGGGACGGCGTGACCGTGACCGATCTGCCGGGCATTTACTCGCTTTCGCCGTATACGCTGGAGGAGGTCGTCGCGCGGAATTATCTGATCGGCGAGCGGCCTGACGCGATCCTCAATCTCGTGGACGGCACGAATCTGGAACGCAATCTTTATCTGACGACGCAGCTGATCGAGCTCGGCATTCCGGTCGTTATCGCGATCAACATGATGGACGTCGTCCGGAAGCGCGGCGACGAGATCCATATCCCGCAGCTTTCCAAGGCGCTCGGCTGCAGGATCGTCGAGATCTCCGCGCTGAAGGGTGACAATGTTCTGGAAGCGGCGGATGCGGCGATCGAGGCGGCAAAAGCGGGCAAGCCCGTGCTGACGCATTCGTTTTCCGGTGCCGTCGAGCACGCGATCGCGCATATTGAAGAAGCTGCCGTGCATGATATGCCCGAGGAGCAGCAGCGCTGGTTCGCGATCAAGCTGTTTGAACGCGACGAAAAGGCGATCAAACAGCTTGGCCTCTCCGAGGAAAAGCTTGCACATATTGAAAAGGATATTCAGGCGGCGGAGCAGGAAATGGATGATGAGGCAGAAGCGATCATCATCAATGAGAGATACAACTATATTGCACAGGTGATCCGCTCCGCCTATGTCCGGAAGGATGCGGGCAAGCGTTCTGTCTCTGACAGGATCGACGGCATTGTCACGAACCGCTGGCTCGGCCTGCCGGTCTTTGCGGTGATCATGTTCCTTGTGTATTATGTTGCGATGATTTCGGTCGGCGCCGCCGCAACGGACTGGGCAAACAACGGCCTGTTCGGTGACGGCTTTCATCTGTTCGGCATCGGCGCAAAGCAGTATGAAGCTGCCGTGACGGATTACGGCGATACCGATGAGATCATCCGCGGACTGCTGGACAGTGCCGCTGCAAAGGGCATTCAGACGGATGCCGCGGAAACGGCGGCCGACAACGTACAGAAAAACGCCGCTTCTGCTGCCGAATCGCTGCGGGCGGTCGCATCGCAGTATACGGCGGACGGCGCAGCACTTTCCTATCAGACGACGGATGAAGAAACGCTTGCCGTCACCGAAAAGACCGCATCTGCGGCGGAGATCGGTCGGGCGATCGACCGGTTCACTGCAAACGGCGGTGCTGTCGATCCGGCAAAATACGGCCGGTGGATCCCCGGCATTCCGGTGCTGATCGGGCGGCTGCTCGACCGCGTCGGCTGTGCGGACTGGCTCCGCAGTCTCATCCTCGACGGCATTGTTGCGGGCGTCGGCGCGGTGCTCGGATTCGTCCCGCAGATGCTCGTGCTGTTCTTTATGCTGTCGTTCCTCGAAGCCTGCGGCTATATGTCGCGCATTGCATTCGTGCTCGACCGGCTGTTCCGGAAATTCGGGCTCTCCGGCAAATCGTTCATCCCGATCCTCGTCGGAACGGGCTGCGGCGTTCCCGGCATCATGGCCTCGCGCACGATCGAAAATGTCCGCGACCGCCGCATGACGATCATGACGACGACCTTTATTCCCTGCGGCGCAAAGGTGCCGCTGATCGCGATGATCGCGGGGGCGGTGTTTGGCGGCTCCGCATGGATCGCGACCTCTGCATATTTCCTCGGCATGGCGGCGATCATCGTATCCGGCGTCATCCTGAAAAAGACGAAGCTCTTTGCGGGCGACCCGTCCCCGTTTGTCATGGAGATGCCCGCATATCACATGCCGATGCTGAGCAATCTGCTCCGGACGGTCTGGGACCGCGGCTGGTCTTTCATCAAAAAGGCGGGCACCGTGATCCTGCTGTGCACGGTCGTGCTCTGGTTCCTGTCGCGCTTCGGTACGGTGAACGGCTCGTTCGGAATGCTCGGTGCGGATCAGATGGACCGCTCGATGCTTGCGGCGTTCGGCAAGGCGATCGCATGGGTGTTCGCGCCGCTCGGCTGGGGCACATGGCAGGCGGCTGTCGCCTCGCTGACCGGACTGGTCGCAAAGGAGAACATCGTCAGTACGCTGGGCGTGCTGTACGGCAGTGAGGGCTCCGCGTACGCGGCGGTCAGCAGCGTATTCAGCAAGGCGGCGGCGTATTCCTTCCTCGCGTTCAATCTGCTCTGCGCGCCGTGCTTTGCCGCGATCGGCGCGATCCGGCGCGAGATGAACAGCCCCAAGTGGACGCTGTTCGCGATCGGCTATCAGTGCGGGTTTGCGTATCTGACCGCGTTTGTCTGCAATCAGCTCGGCGCGGTGCTGATCCCCGGTGCGGAGACCAGCGCCCTCGGTATACTGCTTTCCGCGGTGATTCTTGTGTTTGCGGGCTATATGCTGTTCCGGCAGGATCCGAATGCGGCGAAGCGTGCGAAAAATTGAAAGCAGGTGAGACTGTGCTGAACTGGCTGCGGGAAAATGCCGGAACGATCGCTGTGCTGCTGGTGCTGCTCGCGGTCATTGCGGCGATCATCCGGTATCTTATCAGAGAAAAGCGCAGCGGGAAAGGCTGCTGCGGAAACTGTCAGGGCTGTTCGATGCACGGGAATTGCAGCACCCAAAACAATTCAAACACACGCCGCTAAAGCGGCTTCTGCGCGGAGCCCGCGGTCGGCAGGGCCGACAGCCGATTCCCTCCGTGCGGGCAGTGCCCGCCTCCATTTTCCTCCGGGAACGGTGAGCGGAGCTCGCCCAATAAGCGAAGCACACGCCGCTAAAGCGGCTTCTGCGGAGTGTTTTCTCCCAATGCTGAAGCCCGCCGACAGCAAACCGGTAACCCTTATTTCGGTGAATAGTGAATCGTGATTTATCGGGAGATGACCCCATTCACAGCGCATAAACGAAACGATACGCAAAGCTGAAATCGCCAAACAGACAAAGGTATGCGGTGCGCTCCAAGAGAGGGGAGAGATAAGGAAAGAGAGTCTGAGAGGAAACCTTAAGAGAGGGGAGAGAATAAGCGACGAAGGAGCGCTTCTCGCCCCTCTCTTGTGGTTTCCTCTCAGAATTTGCGCCCCGCACCCAGCCAAAATCAACCTCGGACAAAAAATAAAGTGAGAATGCTAAAAGACACACAACAACTGCAATATTCAATTGTCAAAGTACCAAAGCGCATCCTGTCTTCGGCGTTCCCGGAAACGATCCGACCCCAATGACGACGTCCGGTCTGCTCACATGCCGGCGCATTCCGGCTCCGGAAACCCGGATGCCCGCAAATGCCCGTATCGCTCTCTGCTTAGGGTGCAGAAAACGAAAAAAGTTGCACGTTTCGGTGCAACTTTTTTGTTTTTGTCGATGATAGCACAGTGTTTCGGAGATGATAAGACAGAATCGGGGCTGTTTGGCGGTTTTGATGCTGCGTTCAATATTGCATATTTGTATCGTTCAGTATCCTCGCTCTATCCTTTTGTCCGTAGTGAATTTGGTTGGGCGCGGTGCGCGAGGCCGGGGGCATCTCCCGAATGGGCTTCCTGTGCTTATACGCGGTCATCTCCCGGACAGCTTCACAATTCGTTATCCACTGAAAAGATATCAAAAGGACGCCGATGCAGCATCAGCGTCCTTTTTGGCTTTTCAGGTAAATTTCCGGCGGGCTTCAGCATTGGGAGAAGTAACCTTACAAAAGCCGCCCCGCGGCGTGTACTTGCCTAATTTGGGGAGCTTCGTTCACCGTCTCCGAAGGGAAATGCCAGCGAGCGCTGCCCGCTATTCCTGGCCGAAGCGGTTGAACCATGCACGCTCGGAGAAAGGACGCTTCTGCACGGACTGCAGCGGCTCCGCAGCCTTGCCGATCGGCAGCACAGCGACCAGCTCATAATAATCCGGCACAGCCAGCATCTCCGCGATGCGCTTGCCCTGCTCGTCGGCATCGGTCACATGACCTTCGATCCAGCAGCTCTGATAGCCAAGCTGCACCGCCTCCAGCAGAATATTCTCGATCGCCGCCGCATAATCCTGTACGCTGTAACAGCGCTCCTTGCCCCAGCCGTCGCGGTAAGCCGCGATATGCTTGGTCAGCACGCAGATCACCGCCGGCGCAGACTTGCAGTCCGGCAGATCCATGATCGAAAAAATCTCCCGGAGCAGCGCCGGATCGTCTACCGCGATCAGCGAGGTCGTCTGCTTGTTGCAGCCCGACGGCGCCGAAAGCCCGGCTTCCAGCAAAGTAGTCAGATCCGCCCGCGGAACAGGATCCGGCAGATAGGCACCGCGATAGCTTTTTCTCTGAAAAATCGCGTCCATGGGATCACCTCAATCCTCAATGATTTTGAGTGCACCGGTCGGACATGCCAGCGCACATTTTTTGCAGGATCTGCAGATCGCAACAGCCGCAGGATCCTGAAATTCCGGTTTTACCGCTGTCGGGAAGCCTCTGCCGACCAGACCGAGGATCCCCTGCTTTGCGACCTCGTCGCAGATGCGGACGCAGAGGCCGCAGAGAATACATTTTCCGTTGTCGCGCTCGATGCAGACGAGCCTGCGCTCCTGCCCGGGCGTATGCTTCACGCCGCGCAGCCGCTCCGGATGAATCTCCTGCTGCTGTGCGTAGCGGATCAGTTTGCATTCCGCGTAATCATGGCAGCCGCATTCGAGACATCGCTTTGCCTCCTGCACGGCCGTTTCATCGGAAAGCCCCAGATTGACCGGCGCGAAATCCTTTGCGCGCTCCGCCGCCGGACGCACCGGCATCTGACAGCGCGGCTGCTTTTCCCGCCCGGCAAGATCCTCCGCCGTGACGGTTTTCTGCGAATAATACGGCGCAGAATACGGCTTCATTTCCCCGCGCAGCGCGGAATCAACGACTGCCGCACAGCGTCCGGCCTCGCCGATTGCCTCGATCGCAATGGACGCGCCACGGTTCGTCAGATCGCCGACCGCATACACATCCGGCAGATTCGTCAGGAAGGTTGCGGTATCGGCTGCAACCGTGCCCTTTTTCGTCAGCGTGACGCCGTCCAGACCCGCGGTGTCAGGCTTCTGCCCGATCGCCATGATGACCAGATCAACGTCCAGCGTCTCGAAGGCGCCCGCGACCGGAACCGGCGAACGCCGTCCGGATGCGTCCGGCTCACCGAGCTCCATGATCTGCAGTCTGATCTGCTTCACACGGCCGTTTTCGCCGACGATCTCCGCGGGATTCGTCAGGAACTTATAGGTCACACCCTCCTCGGCCGACTCCTCGATCTCGATCTCCTCCGCGGGCATCTCGCTGCGCGTTCTGCGGTAGATGACATACACCGTCTCCGCGCCGCAGCGGATCGCCGTGCGGCAGGCATCCATTGCGGTATTGCCGCCGCCGCAGACCGCGACCTTTTTGCCGGTCAGATCGGGGATCTCACCCTCGCCGGAGCTGATATCGTGCAGGAACTGAATGCCGCCCGTGACGCCGTCCAGATCTTCGCCCGGCACGCGCATCTGCATACTGCTCCACGCGCCCGCCGCAAGGATCACCGCGTCGCTCTCCTGACGGAGCTGCTCCAGCGTGATATCTTTGCCGATGCGGACATTGTTCTTCATGCTGACGCCGAGCCGCGCGATCTCCGCGATCTCGCGGTCCAGCACATCCTTCGGCAGACGGTACGCCGGTATGCCGTAGCGCAGCATTCCGCCCATTTTGGCCGCCGCGTCATAGACCGTGACGCTGTGACCCTTCAGCCGCAGATAATACGCCGCGGTCAGACCCGCAGGGCCGCCGCCGACAACTGCGACCGTTTTGCCGGTCTCCGCCGCCGGTTCGGGACGGTAGGTCTCCCCTGCCAGATCGCGGTCGGCTGCATGTGCCTTCAGGAACGCGATCGAAAGCGGCTGCTCGACCAGACCTCTGCGGCAGTTCTGCTCGCAGGGATGCGGACATACTCTGCCGATCGACGCCGGCAGCGGGATCTTTTCCTTGATGATCCCGACCGCGCCGCGGAAATCTCCGCCGGCGATCTTCTTCACATAGCCCTGACAGTCTGTACCTGCCGGACAGTTCAGCTGACACGGTCCGCGGCAGTCGCCGGTGTGGTCGCTCATCAGCAGCTCCAGCGCGATCTTCCGCGAACGGTTCACGCGCTCGGTATCAAAGCGGATGACATAGCCCTCCATGACCTTTGCGGAGCAGGCGCGCAGCAGCTTCGGGACAGGCTTTCCCCTGCCGTCGTCAAGCACCTCGACCGCGCAGAGACCGCACGCGCCGTAAACGCGCACGCTCTCGTCATTGCAGAGGTTCGGGATCTCGATGTCGTTCAGCTTTGCAGCCTGCAGGATCGAAGCACCCGCCTCGCAGACGCAGGGCAAGCCGTTGATCGTAAAATGTATTTGATTCATGGTGATTCCATAGCCTCGCATTATCCTTACAAATTGCGCTCAGAATTGAGGGCTGCTGAGCTCAGCCGGAAAACCGCCGTCTGCTGCCCTGAACGTCTCCATCCGTTCAGCGCGCATGATAACCGACTGACCGTCTCCATCCGGTCATTCGACAATAACGGCTCCGAATTTGCAGACTGCCTTGCATCTGCCGCAGTGAATACACGCATCTGCGTTGATCTCGTGCGGCTCCTTCACCGCGCCGGAGATCGCATAGACCGGGCAGTTCCGTGCGCAGGCCGTACAGCCGCGGCACTTTTCCGCGTCGATCGAGACATGCAGCAGCGCCGTGCAGGTATGCGCAGGACATCGCTTGTCCCGAATATGCGCCTCGAACTCGTCACGGAAATACCGCAGCGTTGACAGCACCGGATTCGGTGCCGTCTGACCGAGGCCGCAGAGTGCGCCGTCGCGCACCGCATTGCAGAGCTCCTCCATGAGCTCGATGTCGCCTTCCTGCCCTTCGCCCTCCGTGATGCGCGTCAGGATCTCCTGCAGGCGCTTGGTGCCGATGCGGCAGTGCACGCATTTTCCGCAGGATTCCTTCGCAGTGAAATCAAGGAAGAATTTTGCCATGCTGACCATACAGGTCGAATCGTCCATGACGACCATGCCGCCGGAGCCCATGATCGCGCCGGTCGCGGCCAGCTTTTTGTAGTCAATGACCGTATCCAGCAGCGATGCCGGGATGCAGCCGCCCGAAGGCCCGCCCATCTGCACGGCCTTGAACGTGCCGCCGTCGCGGATGCCGCCGCCGATCTCGAAGATCACCTGCCGGAGCGTCATGCCCATCGGGATCTCGACCAGACCGCCGCGGCGGATCTTGCCGGTCAGCGCAAAGACCTTCGTGCCCTTGGAATCCTCTGTGCCCATGGCCGCGAACGCCTCGCCGCCGTTGCTGATGATCCATGCGACATTCGCAAAGGTCTCGACATTGTTGATGTTCGACGGCTTGTTCCAGTAGCCGGACTGCGCCGGGAACGGCGGTTTCAGCCGCGGCATCCCGCGCTGGCCTTCCAGCGATTCGATCAGTGCGGTCTCCTCGCCGCAGACGAACGCGCCCGCGCCCGCCTTGATGCGGAACTCACAGGAAAAGTCCGTTTCCATGATGTTTTTGCCGATATATCCCGCTTCTCTCGCGTCACAGATCGCGTTTTCCAGACGGCGGATCGCCAGCGGATATTCCGCACGGACATAGACAATCGCTTCCTTTGCGCCGATCGCATAGGCACCGATCAGCATACCCTCGATCAGCGTATGCGGGTCGGATTCGATGACCGCTCTGTCCATGAATGCGCCGGGGTCGCCCTCATCCGCATTGCAGATCAGATATTTTTCGTCGCCGGCGGACTGCCGCGCCGCGTTCCACTTGAACCATGTCGGGAAGCCTGCGCCGCCGCGTCCTGCAAGGCCGGAAACCTTGATGACTTCGATCACATCCTCCGGGGTCATGCCCGTGCTGAGGATCTTGCCGAGTGCCGAATATGCGCCCGCAGCCTTTGCGCTTTCAAGAGACTCCGGATCAATGATGCCGCAGTTCCGGAGCGCGATGCGGGTCTGCTGTTCCAGAAAGGCGCTGTCCTCCGGCTGAATGACCAGCTCCGCAATGCCGGAGAGGTCGCCGGATTTTGCCGCTTCCGCGATCGCCTCCGCGTGATTGGGCTGCACTCTGACCAGACGCGCCTTCAATGTATCGTTTTCGTAAAGATCGACGATCGGTTCCAGCCAGCACATGCCGATGCATCCGACCGTGCCGAGCTGCACTTCCGAGCCTGCAAGCAGCGGACGCAGCGCATTTGCGACCTTCTGCGCGCCTGCCGCGATGCCGCAGCTTCCCTGCCCGACAGCAAGCCTGATACTCATTCCGCCGCCTCCTTTGCCTGAATATCCTTGAGGATCTCGAGCACCTGCTCCGGTGTCAGGGAACCGTAGGTATCCCCGTTGATCATCATGACCGGCGACAGCGAGCAGCAGCCCAGACATGCGACGATACTGAACGAGAACAGGCCGTCCTCCGTGGTGCCGCCGTTTTCCACATGCAGGTATTCCTGCACCGCTGCCGCGATCCGTGCGCTGCCGTTGACATGACAGGCCGTGCCGTCACAGAGCATGATCAGATATTTGCCGACCGGCTGAAACCGGAACTGTGTATAAAAGGTCGCAACGCCCAGCACCCTTGCCGGAGAATTGCCGGTGCATTCCGCGATGCGGTAAAGCACATCCGTCGGCAGATAGCCGTAGATCTCCTGCGCGTGCTGCAGAATCGTAATGAGGCTGCCGGGCACCGCCGCGTATTCCGCGAGTACGGGCTCCAGCAGTGAGAGGTCGCTTTTCTGCTTCGTACATTCACATTGCATGTTGAGGCTCCTTCCCGCACGGCTGCCTGATACCGTGCGCCGCCTGTTCCGGCAGGCGGATGCCAAAGATGTCCGGATACGGAAAAATTTACAGAATTTCGGATAGAATCAATGTATACACTGTTATTATAACATATATCGCAGAAAAAAACAATGGGCGAAGACGATAAAAATTCTTTTGTTTTTTTCACAGGCGCAAAAAAGCGCTGCACCGTTCTGAAGCGGTGCAGCACCTGTTCTGCAGCATGATGATTACTTGAGGATCTCCTCCCATGCGGTGTTCTTTTTGGCGACCTCATTCTCGGTGTAGTATTTCAGGATGTACTGTGCATCCATGACGTCCGCCTTGCCGTCGCTGTTGACGTCCGCACACTTCTTCTGCGTACCGGCGATCAGAGGCTCCTTCCCCGAAATTGTCTCGGTGTAGTATTTCAGCACGCCCTGTGCATCCTCCAGCGTCACCTTTTCATCACAGTCAAAATCGCCCTGCATGACCGGCAGCGCATCGCCGATCGACTCGAATTTGTATCCGTTTTTCACAGCATAAGCCTGTGCGGTGGAATCCGTATAGCCGCAGATCGTGCCGCTGAAAAGCTTGTCGCCTGTAATGGTATTGCAGAACGTCGTTGCGCTCGCCGGGATCTCCAGCAGCGGATTTTCGATCGTGACCTTTTCCAGATCCGGGCAGCAATAACAGATATCCACACCGATGCTCGTGATGTTTTTGGAAAGCGTCAGCGATGTGATGCTGCTGCGCTCAAATGCCCAGTCACCGATGCGGTCAATGCCGGAGGAATCAGGAACTTCCACATCTCCGATATATTCCGCGCCCTGGAACGCGCCGCCGCCGATCGCTTTCAGCTTGCCGGAAGATAAAGCATCAGCCGGATTACCGGGGGCTCTCCTGTAGCTTCCGTACAGTGTGCCGTCGATCAGCACGCCGTTCTCAGCAATGAAGCAATCAAAATCGCTGCCTGTCATCTGTTTCTGACTGTGCCGGATATTCAGCCACGCCGTATCATAGAACGCTGCGGCACCGAACTCCGTCACGCTTTCCGGAATATTGATCTCCGACAGGCAGCAGCATTCCGCAAACGCACTGTCGCTGATCGCGGTCAGGCTTTCCGGCAGCTGCACGCTCTTCACATAATAATGGAATGCGAACAGACCGATGCCGATCTTCGTGATGCCCTCCGAGACGACGATCTTTTCGATGTCATTGCAGAACGCGCCCCACGGACACCCGTCTGCCGACAGCAGAGAGACCGTGTTATAATACGAACCTGTGTCACCGGTGCCGGAGACCGTCAGCGTTTTGGATGCCTCATCAAAACTCCATGTGATGTTTTTGTAGGTGCCGCTTGTCGGATGCTGCTGTGTCTCCTCCGCGGAGACGGTCAGTGCAAAGGCCGGTGAAGCTGCTCCCGCGAGCAGCATACATGCCGCCGATGCAATTGCAATTTGTTTCCTGAATTTCATTTCCCTCACCCTTTCTGTATTGTTTGCAGTCAATCCCGCTGCTGTCTATATTATACATCAATTCAGAGGAAATTGCAATAAAATTTAGTTAAAGCTGTAGACATGCACAAATCCGGCGGCCAAAATACAGCACAACTCCGAAAACGCTGCCGCTTTTTCATGATATTGCAAAAAGCAATATCACTCCATATCCAGGATATCCTGCCAGCCGACAGGGTTGTGCGCGACAACGGTCTCCGTATAAAACCGGAGAATATACTGCGCGTCCTTCACGGTGAGCGCGCCGTCCTCGTCAACATCCGCCGCCGTTTCCAGCGCATCCGGCAGGGAATACGCCCTGCCCGCGAGCCGCTCCGTATATACCTTCAGGACTAACTGCGCATCTTCCACGGAGAGGGCGGTGTCCCCGTTTGCATCGCCGGGCTTCGCGCGGTATATTTCCCCCAAAGACAAGATCTGCACGCCGGCTTCCTCCCCGTACTTCATGGTGCTCGTGCCTTCATACGCATAAAGGGTCAGCTCCGGCGAATCCGGAAGCACGTTCTTCCCGAACGAGGGGAATACACTGAACACCTGGAACTCCCCGACGCCCGTGCAGCCTGCAAATGCCTCATCCCCGATCTCAGCGACCGCCTCATACAGCACGACACTGTGCAGTCCCGTGCAGTTCCGGAATGCGCCCGGCCCGATGATCCGCAGCATCGCCGTTTCGGTAAAAAACTGCAATCCGGTGCAGCCCGCAAAAGCCTCCTCGCCGATCTCCTCGGCATTACACACGCCGTCTGCCGAAGAAAGCAGACTGCATCCCGCAAACGCGCGTGCACCGATCCGCTTCACGTTCATGCCGGTGAAGCCGCGCAGCTTCCCGCAGCCGGAAAAGGTCTCCGGCGCAATGTCGGTGATGCTCTCCGGCAGCGTGAGATATTCAAGAGCGGTCTCCCGGAATGCTCCCGCGCCGATCTCCGTCAGCGTATCCGGCAGAATGAGTCCCAGCATTGCCGAACAGCCCGCGCACATCTCCGCCGGAAGCTTTGTGACGCTTTTCGGTATACTCAGCTGCTTGATCGCCGTGCAGCCGGAAAACGCGCCCTCGCCGATCTCTTTCAGGCCGTTGGAAAACCGCACGCCGGTCAGCGCCGTGTTGCCGCTGAATGCATACGGCGCGATCGCGGTGATCCCCTCGGACAGGCGGACGACCCCCTTGCATTTTGATGCGTCGATCAGAACATGGCCTGCCGTGACCGGCTCGCCGGTTTTCTGCTGCTTGTTCAGCCAGAACGTCCCGCGGAACGCATCCCTGCCGATATCCGTCAGTGCGTCCGGGAATGTGCATACAACAAGCCGTTCACACGCCGCAAATGCCTCCGCACCGATCCTGCAGACAGACTCCGGCAGCTCAACATGCCGCACCAGCGTACCCGCAAAGGCACCGTCTGCGACTGCCGTGACCTGCACGCCCCGCACCGATCCCGGCACCGTGACTGCCGCACTCTCACCCGTATATCTGCTGACCTCCGCATGATCCGCATACAGCGTATACACAATGCCCGCTGCCTCGACCGCCTCTGCCGCGCTGACCGCAGCAGCCGCCGGTGCCGGTTCATACGGCAGCACTGCCGCCGTTCCCGTCAGCAGCGCACAGGCCGTGATAAAAGCCGCAAGCCTCTGAAACTGTTTCATCTGATGATCCCGCCTTTCTGTTTTCATCCCCCGGTTACTTCGATTATAACAGCTTTTTGAAGAAAAATCAAGCATTCAGCCAAAAAAGGACGCCGGCCGAAGCCGGCGCCCCTGCTGCTCTGCGCTCATGCGTTCCGCAGCTGTGCCCATGTCACGGTCTTGCCCGCAACGGTGTTTTCCGTGTAGTATTTCAGGATCAGCTGGACGTCCTCCACGCTGACCTTGCCGTCGCGGTTAATGTCCGTCGCCTGAACCTGCGCCTGCGTCAGGCCGTTCGGCTTGCCCGAAAGTCCCTCGGTATACGCTTTCAGTGCAAGCTGTGCGTCGATGACCGAGACGTCATTGTCGCCGTCGGTATCGCCGAGTGCGGTCTCGCAATCGTAATCCGCAAGGGCATACTGTCCGCTGACGGTCTTGCCTTTCAGCAGTCTGAGTGCAGATGCACGTTCCGCCGGACTGTCCGACAGAGCCTTGCTCAGATCAAGAACGCTCATGAACTTGTCATAATAGGTCGTGACGCCGTCGCGGACGACAAATGCGACCGGATTTGCATTCACGTACATCAGCACATTGCCGGATGCATCCAGAAATTCAAAGACTGCCTCCGCCTTGCCGTTCACTTCATAGTACTCCCAGTAGGTCTGCACGCGGCAGGAAAGCGGTGCGCTGTCATACGCGCTCAGTGCGGCGATCTCCGCAGCATTGTCCTTCAGGGTATCCGTGACGTTGCGGTAAGGCTCGTAGTTTTCCGGATCGGCTTCATTCACGCGGAACAGGTCACCGGTGACGTTGATCTGCGCGACCTTCTTCATGAATTCGTCTGCCTGCTTCTGATATTCCGCCTGCTCTGCCGCGGTATAGCCGTCTGTTTTCAGATACGGCACCAGCTTCAGGGAAATCTGCATTCCGTTGACCGGTTCTTTGCTCTCCGGCTCAACTGTCAGCGGCTCAAACCGGTAGCCGTACTTCTGCGCATATTTCTGCGCGGTCGAACCCTCGAATCCGGCGATCGTGCCGTTGAAGAATGCGCGATTTGCCCGGATGCCGCTGCTGATCGTCCATTCGGTGTCTGCGATGTCGCATTCCGGATTCATGATGACGATGCGCTTCAGCGCGCCGCAGAGATAGAATGTATTTTCGCCGATCCTGCCGACGCTTTCCGGAAGGACAATGTTCTCCACGGATGCGCAGCTGAAGAATGCGCCTGCGCCGATGCCGGTGATGCTGTCATTGACAAAGATCGTTCTGATGGAACGGTTGAAGTACGGATCGCCTGTGATCGCATATTCAAACCACGGTGCGGTCTCCTCCTTGTTGATGTCGTAATCATCCATGTCGCCGGAGCCTTCGATCTCCAGGTTCTGCAGCACAAAATTATATGCCCATGTTGCGTGCTCACCGCACTGGCCGCGGAAGGTATCATCGGGGAAGTGTGTCGTGACCACAGTCTCAGTTGTTGTCACGCCGGGGATATCCGTCGCTGTCGATGCAGCGGTCGTTGTCGTAACGCCGGTGATTCTGGTTGTCGCTGCGGTCGTTGCAGTTGTCTGCTTTTCGGTGCGGGTCACTGCAGTTGTGGCCGCGGTTTCAGCCGCCAGCGCCTCAAACTGATAACCGTACTTCTGCGCATATTTCTGCGCGGTCGAATCCTTGTAGCCTGCGATCGTGCCGTTGAAGTATGCGCGGCCATCCTTGATGCCGCTGCAGATCGTCCGGTCTGTATCCGCGATCTTGCATTCCGGATCACGGATCTCAATGCGGTTCAGTCCGGTGCAGCTGCAGAATGCGTTTGCACCGATCCGGCTGACATGTTCCGGAACAGCAACGCTCTCCAGTCTATCGCAACCGTAAAACGCGTCGGAGCCGATGCCGGTGATGCCGTCCCCGAACCGGAGCGTGTTCGGGAAGCTGTAATTCCCGAATGCACCGAACCCGTCTTCATAATACCACGGTGCAGGCTTTCCCTTGCTGACGTCGTAATCCGCGATATCGCCCTCGCCGTCAAAGGAAAGCTCTCCGTATACGATGTGATACGAGAATGTTGCGTTTTCGCCGCATTTGCCGTACAGCTTATCATCCGTCAGGACATCCGTGCCTGTCGTCACAAAGGTCGTGCCAGTTTCCTCCGCACTGTCCGGTGTCTTGGCGGTCGTGGCCGTTGTCTTTGTCCCGACGGAAACCTTTGCGATCGACGTCGCTTTCGTGTAGGGCTTGGTCGTCTTTGCAGCCGCGGTCGTTGTCACGCCGGGGATCACGGTCGTCTGTGCCGGTGTCGTGATATCACAGTCTCCGCCGCAGAATGTTGTTCCGGGCATTGTCATGGGATCGGGTGCCGTCGTCATAATGAGAATCGGAGACTCTCCCAGTGTCTCAAAGGGAATATCATACTGATCTGCATATCCCTGCGCGCTCGATCCGTCATAGCCGCGGATCACGCCGCTGTAATACCGCCTGCCCGCTTCGTTAACGCCGTTGCTGATCGTGAATCTGCCGGTGGGGATCCTGCAGTTCGGATTCTCGAATGTCACGGATTCCATTGCCGTCATATCCGCCAGTGCACCAGGGGCAATATCGATCACAGCCGGGCCGACGACCACATTCTTGATCCTGTCGCGGTGCATGAACCATGGTGCCACATCCTGATAGCTCGATCCGGTGATCTCTCCGTTGACCTTTACCAGACCGGTGTAATCATCCATTTTGCCGTTCTCGGAAATCGTCAGAGTATCGCCCGTCAGCGCCCATTTCAGGCCGCCGCCGCATTCTCCGGACGTCGGTACTTCACCGGCCGGCTCAAAGCTGATGTTGAAATGCTCTGCGTATTCCTGCGCAAGCGAACCTTCCAGGCCGCGGAGCTTGCCGGTAAAGGTGAAATCATCCGCCCAGTGCCCGGAATTGCTGAACGCAACTGCGTTCCAGTCCTGATCGGAGAGATAGGTGTAATAGCCTTCCACGGTCACGGTTTCCAGATTCTCACAGTCCGTGAACGCTTCGGGATCGACCAGCTTCACGCTTGCCGGGATCGTGACCTCTTTCAGCGCGCTGCATTCGCTGAACGAACTGCCGATGCGCACCATTGTCGACGGGAAGCTGACGCTTTTCAGCGCGGTGCAGCCGGAAAATACGTCGTCCTCAATTTTGCGGATGCCGTCACCGAGCACCACGGATTCCAGACCCGTGCAGTTCTCGAAGCAGCCGCTCTCGATGAAGCTGTCCAGCGTACCCGGAAGGGTCACTTCCTTCAGGCCGGTGCAGCCTTTGAATGCCCAGCTTTCAATACAGCCCAGCGATTCCGGCAGCGTGATGCCGGTCAGCTTCGTGTTGTTTTTGAACGCCTGAATGCCGATGATCGTGATCTCCTCCGGAATGGTGACCGCACCGGTGCAGCCGGTTCCGTCTACCACAACATTGGATGCTGTCACCAGCGGATTATTCGCCTGCCGGTCTGCGAGCCACTTTGTTCCCTGAATGGCATACTGCCCGAAATCCGCGATCTCCGTCGGGAATGTGATCTCCTCCAGATTGACGCAGTCCCGGAAGCAGGCAAAGCCGATTTCTTTGACCGTCTCCGGCATGATCACGGAACGCAGCTTTTTGCAGTTCGCAAACGCCTCCGAATCAATGCGCACCACATCCTTGCCGCCGACCTGCTCGGGGATCATGACATTCTCCGGCAGCTCGTCGGTATAGCCGGTGATCATACCGTATCCGTTTTCCGTTGTGTACTTCAGTCCGTCCACAACGCCGGTGGCTGCTTCTGTCGCTGCGCAGACGGCCGATCCCGTCAGCGGGGTGAATGCTGCTCCGCCTCCGGAGAGCATCAGACAAGCTGCGCTCAATGCTGCTATAGTTCTTGTAAATCTCATAATAACCTTCCTTTCTGACTGTGCTGCCCTTTCAGCGGGCGGAAACACCGGCGAAAACCGCGCGTTTTATTTTCGCCTCTGCCTATATTGACCGCTTCCCGGCAGAAAGGTTACACATTGGTTTCAAAAAAAGACTGCACGCTGCAAAAATGCTGCAGCGGCAGTCTTCCTGTCTTATTTCAGCAGATCCGCCCAGTCGATCTTTTTGCCTGCGACATACCGCTCTGTGTAATATTTCAGGATGATCTGTACGTCCTCGACAGTGACCTTGCCGTTCGCGTCGATATCCGCGGCGTCCCGCTGCTTGGCGGACAGCACACCCTTTTTGCCCGAAAGCACCTCGGTATATTCCTTCAGTGCAAGCTGAGCATCGTCCACGCTGATCTGTCCGTCGCCGTTGACATCGCCCGTGATGTATGAGGTATACGGGTTTTTGGTCGTCGTGGTGACCGGCGCCGTCGGTGCGGGTGCGGTCGTGACCGGCTTTGCAGTCGATGCAGCGGCATTCGTCGTGACGGCCGGCTTTGCGGTCACGGTCGTGTCGGCCGGCTTGGTCGATGCCGGAACGGTCACGGTCGTGACAGCTGCCTTTGTCGTCGTGACCGGTGCGGACGATGCGGTCACGGTCTTGGTCGTTGTGACCGGTGCCGTCGTTGTGGTCACGGTCTTGGTCGTTGTGACGGCCGGCGAAGTGGTCACGGCAGGGGCTGTCGTTGCAGGCGGGACGGCGCCGAGGGATATAAACTCCAGCTCGTTTTCCTCCGCATACTGCTTCGCCGCAGAGTTCTCATAGCTGCAGATCGCTCCGGTATAATAGCTGGTGCCGTTCAGCGTAAAATTGCAGATTGTATCCGGATTTTCCGATTCAGGGAACGTGCACTGCGGGTTCAGGACGATCACGCGTTCCAGTCTGGCGCAGTCCTTGAATGCCTGCGCTTCCAGTGCGGCGACATTCCCGGGCAGGACGATCTCCTTCAGATTCGTGCAGTTCATGAACGCCCGTTCGCCGACGGCCGTACAGCAGTCCGGCAGCGAGATCTCCTTCAGCGCCGTGCAGCCTTTGAAGGCACTGCCGCCGATCGCGGTGACCTTCTCCGGAATGCCGATGCCCGTCAGGCTGATGCAGCTCTCAAACGCACTGTCCGGAATCTTTTTCAGCTTTTTCGACAGCTGTACGCTGTTCAGTGCCTTGCATCCGCTGAACACGCCCTCTCCGATCACGGTCACGGAATCCGGGATCGCGATCGTTTCCAGCTTGGTGCAGCCGTGAAAAACATTCTTTCCGATATTCAGCAGGGTTTTCGGCAATGTCATCGAGAGGATCGTGCTGTTGCTGCTGCCGTCCGGGAATACATACGAATTGAACACATCATCCGCCAGACTCAGCACCGGCAGTTCATCAATATAGTCCGGAACCGTTACCTCTGTCTGGCTGCCCTTATATTTCACGATCTCCACATAGGTCTCATACTTCCGGATCGTAAAGCCCTCGTACTCCTCCTCGGTATAATCCGCGGCAGAGGCGAGCATCGCTGTCTCCTGTGCCGCCGGGAGCATCACCGCGCCGCCCGTCATCAGCAGACATGCTGCCTGCATTACTGCAATTTTCCGCAAACCCTTCATGTTTCTTTTTCCTCTCTTTCGCGCTTATTTCATCAGTTCTTCCCATGTGACATGCTTGCCTGCGACCGTGTTTTCCGTGTAATATCTCAGGATCAGCTGGACGTCCTCGATGCTGACCCTGCCGCTTTCATCGACATCCGCGGCGGTCGTTTCCTTTTCATTGAACGTCGCCGCCTTGCCCGAAAGACACTCGGTATACTCCTTCAGCACGGTCTGCACATCGTCAATGCTGATATCACCGTCACCGGTCACATCGCCGCGCTGATACGCGTTTTCCGGCGGGTCTAGCGCCTCGAACCGGAAGTTTCTCTGCAGCGCAATCTGATGCGCGATTGAATCTCTGAATCCGACGACTACGCCGGTATAATAGCCCCGGCCGTTTTCATCCGCACCGTTGCTGATCTGGTTGCTCATCATGCATTTCGGATTATGAAACGTGATGCGTTCCAGCACCGGCAGGTCGCTGAACGCGCCGATCGCGGTATCATCCACATAGGCGCCGACCACGACGTTCTTGATCTTGTCGCGATACATAAACCACGGCGCAACGTCCCAGAGGCGCATCCACTCCGAAATATATTCTGTCTTACTGTGATCATAGCCGGAGAACTCCTCCATATCGCCGTGTCCCTCGATATACAGCGTGTCTTCCTCAAATGCCCAGACCATTTCCTTTGCGAGATAGCCCGTTTTCGGCGGTGCGCCGAGCGACTGGAACCGCAGGCCGAGTTCCTTTGCAGACATCTGGGCAATGGAACCGTCATAACCCTTGATCACGCCGGTATAGCTGAACTTTTTGGAATATTCGCCGGTGTTGCTGATCGAAATGCCGTAGTCATAATTGACGTCCGCCGGCACCTTGCTGCCTGCCAGATTCGTATAAAAATATTGAAAGGTCACTTCCTTCAGGGATGTGCACTCCGCAAACGTGCCTGCGCCGATACCGCGCAGATACGCCGGCAATACGACAGCTTCCAGCGCCGCACATCTGTGAAATGCATAAAGCCGGATCTCCCGCAGGCTTTCCGGAAATTTGAGCGTTTTCAGTGCGGTGCAGTCCTCAAACGCAAACTGTTCAATGATCCTGACGCCCTCGCCGAATGACGCATCCGTCAGCGCCGTGCAGGACTGGAACGCCTTTGCCTCAACGGTCTCCACACCGCCGGGAATGCTGATCTCTTTCAGGCCGCTGCCGCGGAACGCCTCCTTGCCGATCACGGCCAGCGTTTCCGGCAGCGTGATGCCTGTCAGTGCCGTGTTTTCCGCAAACGCGCCGGTCACGATCTCCTCCGTGCCCTCCGGGACTGTCACGGTGCCCGTGCAGCTTTTGCCGTCAATGACGGTGCGGTCGGCGATCACGAGCGGGTCCTTCGCCTTCTGCGCCGCATACCACTTTGTTCCCGCAAAGGGATTGTCAAAAAAATGTACCCGCTCCGTGCGCTCCGAAAACGTCACGGTCTCCAGATCGGTGCAGTTTGCAAAGCTGCCCGCAAGGACATAGCCGACCGTTTTCGGGATCGTGACGGATCTCAGCTTCGTGCAGCCCTTGAACGCTTCCTCGCCGACCCATTCGACGGTCATGTCCCCGATCTTCTCCGGGATGACCAGATCCGCCGGGAGCTCCGACGTAAAGCCGTTGATCATGCATCTGGTGCCGTAATCCTCGTAGGTCATGCCGTTGTACTCTCCGGAAACGGTTTTATCTGCGGCAAAAACCGTCAGCGGGTCCACCGGGAGCATCCCCGCGCCGCCCGTCATCAGCAGGCAGGCTGCCTGCAATACCGCGAATGTTCCAATACCCTTCATGACGCTTTCCTTTCTGTTTTTCTGTTGACTGTCGCTGTGCAGAACGCGCATCGTAAACATTATAACATATATTGCACAAAAAAGCAAGGAATCGGAGAATATTTTTCGCAAAAAAGACACCGGCCGGATGCAGTCGGTGTCAGTTTGTTTATCCTTTCATTTTCCCGCGGGGATTCCGCGCCATGGCCGCTGCGATCACCGCATACACGATGCCGGATGCGATCGCCTGCACACAGTTGCCTGGCACCGTCTCAACGAACTGCGCCGCCCAGCCGCCGTACAGGATCACCGCCGTGAGCCAGTAGCCTGTGACGGATACAAGCCCGCAGAGGATCATTGCAAGGATCCGCCGCTTTTCCAGCATCTGCGTGCCGCTGACTGCCGAAAAGACCAGCGCCAGCATCGCCTTGATGATGAAGGTCGGCAGCGCGTACACCGCATAGCCCGAAAGCACATCAGCCAGCGCGCCCCCGACCGCCGCCGCGCCTGCCGCATAGGGCAGAGGCAGCATCGCCGCGGCCAGATAGATCACCGCGTCGCCGCAATGGACATAACCGTTCCCGACCGGGATATGCAGCGCCGCCGTCAGCAATGCCGTCAGCGCGGCGAACAGCCCCGCATAGACCGTGTTGACCAGCTTTTCATTTTCCCTGTTCAGTGCCAAACCGCATCCCTCCCAGACGGTACAGCAGAGGCTCCAGCAGCACGCCCTCCGCTGCCGGCGTATTCTGCCGCAGCGTGTCCTGCGTGACCTCCGATAAAAATGCGCCCGCTGCGGATACCGCATCCGCAAGTGCCGCGCCGTTTGCCAGCGCGCCGCAGAGCACCGACGCAAACAGATCCCCCGTTCCCGAGAACAGGCATTCCGTCCGGTGTACGGCGGAATACGCCGATGCGCCGTTCTGATAGGTCAGGTTGCCGATCTTGTTTTCCTGCACGATGCCCGTGATGACCGCCGCGCCGCAGCCGAGCGTCATCAGCTTTTCCGCGAGCTGCTCCGCCTCCCGTTCGGTCAGGCATTCGCCGCGGTATTCCGTGCCGGTCAGCAGACAGGCCTCCGTGATGTTCGGCGTGATGACATCCGCCTCCGAGACCAGCTCCCGCATCGCGTCGCAGAGCGCCTGCGTATAGGTGCTGTAGCGTCTGCCGTCGTCGCCCATGACCGGATCAAGCAGCACCTTGCAGGACGGGTTCTTCTGCTTCTGTGTATGAAAAAACTGCTTGACGATCCCGATCTGCCCGAGCGACCCGAGAAAGCCGCTGTAGATCCAGTCAAAATCAAGATCCGACCAGCTCTCAAAATACGCGGGCAGCGTATCGGTCAGGTCGGTGAAGGTATACTGCGGAAAGCCGGTGTGCTTTGAAAGCACAGCCGTCGGTGCAGGACAGGCCTGCACGCCCATGACCGAAAGCACCGGCAGTGCCGTCGTCAGGGAACATCTGCCGAAGCCCGACAGATCATTGATACAGGCCACGCGGGGTACCGTTCGCATCGGCTGCATTCCTCCTTTTGGAATCTCCCGTTTCAGAAAAGTGTTTCTGCGGTAAATCAGATTTTACAGATTACAGCAAGTGCTGTAACGATGATCGGTATAAGCCCGAGCAGAATGAAAACGATATTCCCTTTCATATTATGGAGTTTCTGTTCTGATCTCTTTTCTTCTGTTACCGTATCTCTTAACTTGTTCAGGATCGGTTCAGAACAATCGTTCTTTTTGAAAATCATCATCTTATTGATCTCAGTGAAACAGATAATGTATTCGCTGTCTTCATACACTTCGCTTATTTTGTCATAGTAGATTTTTGAGGTAGATGTTTCATGATCTCTGAAAATATGATCGTCATAAAAAACGTAACGGTTTGTATTGCATCTGTTTTCCTGTAACACCCTATACGCTTTTTTTATGTTTCGTCCCGAAAAGAAAAATGACACAAGAATAAATGTACCCAAAATCAGAAACAGAGTAGCCCAAAAATCAAAGCTCGGGGCAAATGCTCTGATGATAACAGATGACAGGACATAAATGACCGCAATGATTAAGATACATTTGTCCCCATGCTTATATCTGCATCTTACGCCAAGTTTATATTCCTCATAAGATATATTCGATTCGATTTCACCGATCTTGTTTTCCATATTATGATCCTTCCGGCTATATCATGATCTTTCTCATTGAAACATATTCCGGTTGATCTCAGCAGCCCGATTTCCCAAAAGGACTTTGAAATCCGTTGTCAGATAGCATTATACCACGATTCCTGCAGAAATGCAAGTGCCCGGGCAGCGCCCGGTCGGCAGTGCCGACAGCCGTTTCCCTCCGGGGGCGGTTGGCGAAGTTCTCCCAACATTCTTTCCTGCACGCCGCTAGACGCGGCTTCTGCGGCTTTTTTCTCCCAATACTGAAGCCCGCCGCAGGCATGATGAAAAAAGGACACTGATACAGCGATTCTATCCGTTTCCGCAAATACAAACAAAGAAGCCTTCTCATCACGGTGAGAAGGCTTCTTTGTTTACGGGTAAATTCGAGAGGGCGATTGATTTATCTTGTATGGCGGGCAATGATAAATCAATTTATGGAGGAAAGGATGGATGCCGTAGCATTTGGATGCCGTAGCTTTTTGCTCGCCTTGGTTATATTATATCAGATTTGTATAAATACGTCAAGAGGTTTTTTCGCAATTCATGTAAAATCGGCATTATGGCTAAGTTTCGGTCGAAATCGTTGTATAAAACGACAGCGCATATACTATCTGTAATTGAAAAATACATTAAAAAACGCATGAATTATACGCAGAATCATATTTTGAGGAATGGGCTCTTGTTCATTCTGTATAATTTCAACATTTGCACAAAGGGGCAGCTCCGCGATCACCGTGCACCCGTTCGTCACCAGAAGCGTCCCGACCGGCTCCCCCTTGCGAACAGGTGCGGTCAGGAACGGCGGCAGAAGTACGGTCATCTGATATGCGGGCGGCACCCCGCGCCATGCGGTCAGCACGGGCGGCTCCTTCAGATACACCTGCACGGAGTCTGCGTCCCCGCCCTCGACCGGTACGGCGGGAAGCTCCGGCAGCGGCATCGGATAGGGCTGCGCGGACGCAAAGCCGTAATCGTAAAGCGCTTCGTGGTCTGCCCAGTCATTGCGGTCAAACAGCGTCACGCAGATCAGCCGCCGGCCGTCCCGCTCCGCCGCGCTGACTAAGCATCGCCCCGCCGCATCGGTAAAGCCGGTCTTGACGCCGATCACCGTATCATCCATGGCAAGCAGCTTGTTCGTATTCGTCAGTGTGCGCAGATACGGCGGGTTCCCGAAGCAGACGCGCATCTGCTGCTTTTTGCAGATCTCCGCGAAATCATCGTTCCGGAGTGCCGCCCGCGCAAGCAGTGCCATGTCATGCGCGGACGCGCCGTGCCCCTCGGCATCCAGTCCGGAGGGAGACGCAAAGCAGGTATGCGTCATGCCGAGCTCCGCTGCTCTGCGGTTCATCATGTCCAGAAAGGCGGACTGCTCCCCAGCCACCGCGACCGCCGCGGCATTTGCCGCATCATTGCCGGAGGGCAGCAGCATTCCCGCGCAGAGCGCGCGCTTCGTGACCGTGTCGCCCTCCTGCAGCCCCATGGACGAGCCCTCCGTGCGGATCGCCTCGCTGTCCACCGTGAACGGCCGGTCAAGCTCCCCGCTTTCCAGCGTCAGCAGCACAGTCATGATCTTCGTCGTGCTCGCCATCGGGCGCTTTTCCTCTGCGTGATCGCCGCAGACGACCTGTCCGGACTGCGCATCCAGCAGCACAAATGCCTTCGCCGAGACCTCCGGCACATCCGCGGATACCCGCAGAACCGGCATACACAGGACAGTCACCGCCGCCGTCACCGCCGCAAGCTTTCGCATCATCGCTATGCCCCCCTTTGCTGCATTCTATGCGGGGGCGGACGGATACAGAACAAATTATCATACAACACGAAAACCCTGCACGCATAAACGTGCAGGGCTCCGCAGAAGGAAATGGAGGAAGTTGTCTATCCAGAAAGAGGATTTGTCTTTTATTCAGTGCCTCCGTTCGGGCTCCTCCCTGCGCGCCTGACAAGCACGCAGGGATTTGCAGAAGGAATGGAGGAAATTGTCTGCCTGTTATTCGTCCGCGTCAAGCTCGCCGATCCGTTCCGGCAGCAAAACAAATGCGCCGGCCGCTGCAATGATCTTTGTCGCTTTTTTCATGTCAATACTCCTTGCTGCGCGGTCAGATCACTGTATGATCTCCGATGCCTCATAAGGCACCAGTGCAACGGAATTGGCCATCTGACAGACCGTGTCAAAATCCGGTGCGCCGAGGACAATCAGATTAGAGCGGTCTTTGTCATTCGGATCAAACACATCCAGATAGATCCTGTAACCTGTCACCGTGTCCTCGTGCGGCTTGACCACACCGGCAATGCCGGCCGCGGCCGGATTGTCGATCAGATAATGCACGTTTCCGGGGAAGATCATTTCTGTCTTGAGCTTCTCCAGCTTGTAGAAAATGCCTGCATCTATGAAGTTCCGCGTATTGCCGTCCTCTTTTTTCAGCGTAAAGAGAAGCCGGTGCAGGTCACCCTGCGTATGCGGCATCTCCTGCCCGACGGAATGCAGATATTTCTCAACGCGCTTTCCGATCAGCGGGTTCATGTCATCAAAGGTAAAGTCGCCCCACTCCTCCGGTGCCATGCAGATCACAAGGCGCTGTCCGCCTTCCGCATCGGGGGCTGTCTTGTAAGTGCGCGGCTCGTCCGGGCTCTGTGCAAGCCCCTTCGGCACGGTCAGCGAAACACCGTTCAGCGTCAGCTGCTCGCCGTCCGGGACGGTGCCCTTGCCCGCGAACTGCCACGGCTCCGGGTTCCATTCCAGAAAATCGTCGGTAAATTCCTTCTCGGCTTTCCGGTAATACAGCTGACCGCCGAAGCACATCAAACCGGCATAGCCCGCGATCAGCACTGCGCCGAACGCTGCAATGATCTTTGTTGCTTTTTTCATGTCAATACTCCTGTGTCAACCGGCACTGTCAGAACCGGCTGTGCTGTGCCGGCGGCCTTCTGCGCTGTTCCAATCCATACCATTCATTCTTCTTATCGCGCATCCGGTCGTCCGGCACCAGCCTGTTTCCGGTCTCATGCGCAGCACCGTCCTCTGCCGGCTCCGCTGTGTGCTCTCAGACAGAGCAGGCATCCGGTCGGGCCGCTGCGGTTTGATGGGGGTTCTTTCCCCGATGACTGTATCATACCACAGATACACAGAAAGCGCAAAGCCCGAGAAAATGCCGTCAGCGGGACGGTTTCACATTTTGCTTCGTATGCTCACGATATCTCCGTTTTCCTCACTTTTTCAATCTATGTCATAAAACACAATATTATTTCAAAATAGCGTGAAATCGGCGTATCTGCTTGCAAAATATTTCGGATGTATACAGGACGCTTCTCACCGCATCGGCAGAAAAATTTTTATGTGTCGGAATCAGACGTATCTGCGCGATTTTTCGTTGCAGCCGTTCAGCCGCGGGAAAAATTTTTCCGGAACCCCCTTGACAAAACCGTACTAACTGTGTATACTGTATATGAACAGTTGGCAAGGAGGTGTATGCATGACTGTCTTCATAGACAACAAAAGCGGCGTGCCGATCTACGACCAGATCTACACCCAGATCAAGGGGCATATCATCAGCGGCGCACTGCTGGAAAATGATCCTCTGCCGTCGATCCGGAGTCTGGCAAAGGACCTGCGCATCAGCGTGGTGACGACCAAGCGCGCCTATGATGAACTGGAGCGGGAAGGCTTCATTTATACGGTACCTGCAAAGGGCTGTTTTGTGGCACCCAAGAACACCGAGCTGCTCCGCGAGGAGCACCTGAAACAGATCGAAGCACATCTCACTGAGATCCGGCAGCTTGCCGCTGCGTGCGGGCTCAGCCGTGCAGAGATCCTCAGCATGTTTGAAATGCTGGATGACAACTGACCGAAAGGAGTATCACGATGAACGCGATCGAAATAAAAGGACTGAAGAAGAATTACGGCGGCTTTACGCTCGGGCCGGTTGACCTGACCCTGCCGCAGGGCTGCATCATGGGACTGATCGGAGAAAACGGCGCAGGCAAGAGCACGACGATCAAGGCCATGCTCGGCATGATCTCCGCAGGCGGCAGCATCAGGCTGCTCGGCAAAGAGATCAGCGGCGACGCTGCTGCGGTCAAGCAGGAGATCGGCGTGGTGCCCGACGAGATCGGTCTGCCGGAGATGCTGAATGTCCGCCATGTCGAAAAGATCATGCGCGATACCTTCACGAATTGGCGCAGCGATGTGTTCGCGGACTATATCAAGAAGTTTGACCTGCCGGAGAAAAAGGCGTTCAAGAATTTCTCCAAGGGCATGAAAATGAAGCTCGGCATCGCGATCGCGCTGTCCCATGAGGCGAAGCTGCTGATCCTCGATGAGCCGACCAGCGGTCTTGACCCGCTCGTCCGTGACGAGATCGTCAACATTCTCAACGACTTTACCCGCGACGAATCCCACGCGATCCTGATCTCGTCGCATATCGTCAGCGACCTCGAAAAGATCTGCGACTATATCGCATTCCTGCACAAGGGCAGACTGATGCTCTGCGAGGAAAAGGACCGTCTGCTTGAGCAGTACGGCATTCTGCAGACGACGCCCGATGTCCTGAACGATCTGGGGGAGGGCGCTGTCCTCGGCAAGCGCGTGACCGATTACGGCGCGGAGGCGATCGTTGACCGCGAGAAGATCCCGCAGTCCTTCGACACCCGCCCGATCTCGATCGAGGAGCTGTTTGTCATTATGGCCAAGGAGGGGTAACAATGAAAGGCCTGCTCAAAAAAGAATGGTTTGTGCTCTGGAACAAACCGATCATGATCCTCATTCCGCTGATCCTGTTCGCGGTCATGGGCATCACCTCCAAAAACTTTTTCATGGTGATGTATCTTCCGCTGTATATCGGCATTCTGCCTGTTTCGCTCATTACGACTGACGAAACGAGCCGCTGGGAGCGGTTCGCGCTCGGGATGCCCTACAGCCGCAAGGATCTTGTCTCCGCGAAATATCTGATGAGCCTGCTGCTGGTGCTGAGCGGCGTTCTGCTGACCTCTGCCATTCTGGTGTTCGTCATGCGCAGCACGCTGACCGTTCCGCAGATGCTCCTGCTGATCGCTGCGTCGTTCGCAGTCAGCCTGATCCTGCCCTCCGTGCTGCTCCCGCTGAACCTCAAATTCGGCACGGCAAAGGCAAGACTGGCACTCGCTGTCCTGCTGGCCGTCTTTGGCTGCATGGCTGCGACTGCATTCAACGCTGAAAACAGCGACAGCCCCTTCAATGTGACCGCATGGCTCGCAAAGCTGCAGTTCAGCCCGCAGATCCTCGCGCTGCTGTTCGTCGCAGCCGCCGCGGTCATCATGGCAGTTTCGTGGGCAGTTTCCGTCATCATCTATCGCCGCAAGCAATTCTGAATCGTATCAAACATCACTGCAAAAGGAGGTGTCAGCATGAAAGGGCTGCTCCGCGTCACACATTATCTCTCCGGCGGGTACTGGATCATTTTGCTTGATTTCGGATTCCCGGTTCTGATCTCCCTGCTGCCGGTAAACCCGCCGAATATCAGTACCTGCATGATGTTCGTCGCGTATATTTCGATTTTTACCGGAATGATGCCGGTCAGGGAACACGAAGCCACATCCGTCAGCCGCTGGAAAAGCTACATCAAAACGATGCCGTATACGCGCAGACAGCAGGTCGATGCGAAATTCCTGTATTCTCTGCTGACCGTCATCCCGGCTGTGCTGGCTGCGCTGCTTCTGCTTCCGTACTTTCAGCTTCGCAATCCGAACATGATGAACGAATTTCCTTACGCGCCGCCCGCTGCATTTCTCATGCTGATGTACGCCGCACTGACCGCCGCCGCCATTCTGCAAATGACCGCATTTCTGCTTCCGCTGTTCTTCATCCGGCGCGGCGGCATCGGAACCTATCTCGCCGGTACGGCAGTCGGCGCACCGTTTGTCTGCATCTATATAGGCATCCTTGCGTATCTTTCGCATCACCTGTATCTCTGCAAATGGGAACCGGTCTCACAGACCGCGCTGATGATCCCGTTTCTGCTGCTTGTACCGGCCGTGATCTGCTTTGCACTCTCCTGGCTGTACACGCGCAGAGCATACTGCCGCCGCAGAAGAAAGAAGGTGACCGCATGAAGGCACTGCTTCGCATCCGGTTTTACCTGTCCGGCAAACTGAAAATCGCTGCACGCGGGACAGCATTGTCGCTCCTGTATGCTCTGATCCGGCCTGCAGCGGAATCCGTGCTCAGAGTATCCGACGGATTTCCTTCCGTTATCATGGCCGCATTTGTTTTCGGGATCGACGCGCTCTTTGTCAGCGCTGCCGAATCAGGAAGCCGCTGGCAGGAATACGCAAAAACACTGCCGTATTCCGACGGGCAGCTTGTCGATTCCGCATATCTGTTCTCGCTGCTGTATGCCGCATTTGCCGCCGTTCCTGCCGCAGCCGTGCTTCCGGTGCTTCTGCTGCGGAATCCGGCACTGCTTTCCGGATCTCCGGATACGTCCGCAGCGGAAGCAGCACTGATGTTCGCGGTGACGGCAGCCGCAGCCGTGCTGCAGATCTCAGCATTTCTGTACCAGGTCTTTTACCGGAGAAACAGCAGTCTGAAATCGTTTGGGGTCTTTGCGGCGTTCCTCGTGCTGCTCCTGCTCCCGTATCTGCTGTATGTCCCGGTTAAAGCGGCAGACGGACAGACAACCGCTTTCCTGAAGAATACACAAAAGCTGCCGCTTTGGATGCTTGCGGATGCAGCCGTCTGCTATCCGCTCTCGTGGCTGCTGTCCCGCAGACTGTACTGCCGCCGCGGAAGAAAGAAGGTGACCGCATGAAGGCGCTGCTGTATCTCGAATACATCATGACGGGCGGGAAAAAGCTCTACGGCATCATACTCGGCATCGGGCTGCTGACGACCGTTCTGCCGCCGGCTTTCCTGATGTTCTACATCATCGCGGGCATTCTGCTGCTGGCACTCGCGCCGCAGCTGATGAGCCTGCAGCGTCTCAAGGGACACTTTGACCGCTATACGCTGACGCTGCCGTATTCCCGCTTTGAGACAGTCGCTGCCCGGTATCTCTTTTACCTCGCAGCCGCGGCCTGCTTTACGGTCTGGATCACGCTGCTGTTTGCGCTGTTCTTCGTGATTCATCGGGATTCCGTCCTGAACGGGTATCTGTTTGTCGTGCTGTATCTGGCCGCGCATCTGTTCGGCGGCATCGCGCTCATCCTGCCGCTGACATTCCTCGCGGAGCGCATCGGCAGTACATGGCCGCTTGGCATCAGCTACATCATCATTTATGCCGGCCTGCTCAAAATCGTCATCCTGGCAATTTTCCTCATCCCGACTGCAGACAGCACCGTCATATTCTCCCCGGAAGAAAAAATGCTCACCCTGCTCGGCCCGCCGTTTCTGCTGCTGCTCTCATGGCTGCTCTCCCGCGCATTCTACTGCTGCGGCTTCAAACAAAAGAAGGTGATCGAATGAAGGCACTGCTCCGCAAGGAATTTTATCTGTTCGGCGGCAAAAAAACGCTGCTGATCCTGGCACTTTCCGCGCTGCCTGCGATCCTGCTGAACTGGTCTGCGATCCCGTTTTCCTATGCGCTCACCGTTTGCATACTGCCGTTCAGCTTCCATACAAAGGATGACAGCGCCCGCTGGTGGACGTATTCCAAAACGCTCCCCTTTACCCGGAACCAGATCGTTGATGCGAAATATCTGTTTCAGCTGCTGCTGCTTCTGGCAGTCGGGCTGATGCTGGCGGCGGAATATACGGTCAGCATTCTGCGGCACCCGGGGGATCGGCAGCTTCACATGAGCCCGTTTTTTGCGCTTTATCTGTTCTTTATCCCCTGCTTTGTCAGTGCGCTTTCATTCCCGCTGCTCTTTTGGACGAAACGGCACGGCAGAAGGTGGCTGTCCGGTGTCGTCATTACGGTAATCGTAACGCCCCTGCTCGTGCTGACGGTTTTCATTCTGCCGACATTTCTGCTCAGCATGGCCGAAATTGCAAACCCGCCCGGCGAGGTGCCCCTGATGTTCATTGTCATCGGCGGGCAACGGTATCAGATCACGCAGGCGGTCGTCCGGCAGGCGCTGCGGATCGCAAAACGGGTCGTACCGCTTTTCTCGCTGGCACTGTACGGCCTGTCGTGGCTGATCTCCCGCAGAATCTACCGCCGCGGAAAAAAGCAGCGCATCCCGAAGGAATACCGCCCGCAGCTTCTGCTGAAACAGGATGACGATGCTGATTTTGCCGCGATACAGACCATATTTTTCAGCTGACACGAACGCCCCCTGACCTTTTCAGTCAGAGGGCGTTTTGCTGTCTGTTATGATTCGTTCAGGATCTTCACATGGTCGCTGTCCGTTACCGGGCTGCCGTCCCTGCCGCTCAGATACGGCGAAAATGCCGGATGCTCACCGGAATTGTCCGTGATCTGTATTTCAACATTGCTCGCGATCTCGCTCTGATTGCAGCGCAGCAGCACCGGCGCACCGTTATAGCTGCTGTAAATTCTGCCGTATTCCTTATTCTGCACCGGGTCAACCGCGGTGATGACGACATGTGCCTCGCTGTCACGCGGGATGATGAGATACATCTCGCCGCCGTCGGTTTCCGCATAATTCGCTTCCGGGAGCTCCGAAAACCACGCATATTCTTGATTCTGCATCGGCAGCTCCATGAGCGCAACATTTCTGCGCAGCGTCTCCCGCAGGTCTGTATCCGTATTGCCGAGATACTGCACCGCACAGAAATCATCGTCGCCGAACGCCCTGCGCAGCGTGACCTCCGGATTCCAGAGCGATCCCTCCAGATCGTTCAGGTTGATCAGATGATCCATGATATCCCGTCCGGCAGCGGTCGTCCGATCAACATAATACCATGCGGCGGTCGCGGTGTGGCTGTCAAACAGGTCATAAAGATGCAGCGTCACAATGCCGTTCTGCTCCGTATCGACGTCGATGAACTGCGGGATGTGGTTCGTGCGGGAGCCGTAATACCGGCGCGCCATTGTGATGAGATCATCGTCCGAATAGGACTTCGCAGCCTGCGTCGTTTCCGGTGCCTTCGTCGTCTCCGCGGCAGTCGTTGCAGCAGCCGTCGCCGCAGCAGAAGTCTCCGCAGCCGTGGCTGCAGTGGATGCAGCGGTCGTGCGTTCAGTCTTTTTCGTCGTAACAGCTTCGGTTTCCGCTGCCGTGGCGGTCGTTTCTGCCGCTGCTTCTTCGGTCACGGCGGTCGTCTCCGCCGGTGCGGCTTCCGGCTCCGGCTCACCGCCGCGCGTACAGCCGGTCAGCAGGCCCGCGGCACAGACCGCAATGCAGATCAGTTTCTGATTCGGATTCTTCATATTCTTCTCCTTTTTTTATTGCATCTTCTGATAAAATGCAGCCTGACTCTCATCAGGCTGCATCATTGCTATTCGGACGGCGGGGTTTCCGCTCCGTTGTCCGGCGGCGTGACCGGTGTCGGCGGATCGGAGACCGGAGGCGGCGCGGGCGGATCGGAGACCGGCGGATTCGTGACCGGCGGTACATCCGGAGCCGGCGGATTTGTCACAGGCGGAAGCGTTGCCTGTTGTGCAGGCGCCTGCGTATGCTGCGGCTGCTGCGCCTCTGTGCCCCTTGCTTCGGTATGCGAGGTCTTTGCGGTGGTCTTGGTCGTCTTGGTGGTCTTTTTGCCGTTGCCGGACGTAGACATCGTGCTGGCGTTTGCGACCGGCTCATTCACCGGATTATACGCATAATAGACGATGATCTCATAATCGTCCATTGCATCAAGCAGCTTGCCGACCTCCGGTTCGACGGCGCAGACATAACCGTTTTTGAAGTTGTAATTGACCGTCGCCTTATAAATGACGCTGGCCTTGTTGCCGTACTTCGAGGTCATGACGGGCTCGGAACTGCCGTTCTGATTGTTCGACGTGGTGCCCAGCACCGTGCCGTTGCCCATATTGTTCGAGCCGCCGCCGTCAACTGCTTTCGAGAGACCCATTTCCTCCAGCTTTTTCAGATAGGACTGCAGCCGGAGTCCGTTAAATTCCGGGATCGTGATGATCGACGGGCCGAGGCTGACCTTGACCTTCATGGACGAGCCGGAAGCGATCTCGGTACCCTGTTCAAATTCCTGCCAGAAAATCTGATCCTTCGCGATATGATCGTCAAAATCATATTCCGGTTCCAGATCCAGATCCATTTTCTCCTTCATCTCATCGCGCTTGATCTGGAAGTTCATGCCGATGAGGTTCGGGACCTCAAAATCAAACCGCGCCGTCGGATCGGCTTTGCTCTCCTCCGGAAGATCGAGGCTGTCCGTCACAGAGCTTTCTTCCTCCATCAGCATATTGTTCTTGTTGAGGTTCAGGATCTTGGAAAGTGCAATGACCACGATCGTGACGATCGCAATAAACAAAAATGCAATGAGCAGCGGTGTGCGGATGCGCTCAAAGACCGTCAGCTCGTCTTCCCGGTAGCGTCCGTTATTCTGCGGACGGCGGCTGTTCGGACGTCCCTGCTGCGGATTTCTGCGCTGTGCTGCGGAACGGTTCGGTGCGCCGCCGCGGTTCGCGGGATGATTTCTTGACTGTGCACCGTTTCTCTGCGCTGCGTTCCCGCGCTGCTGGCCGCTTCTCTGCCGGTCGCTGCCGGCAGGTCTGCGCTGACCGTTTCCGGACGGTCTGTGCTGGCCGTTCTGCGGACGCCGCTGACCGCCCTGCTGCGGATGACTGCCGCTGCTGCTGCGCGGACGCTGTGCCGGCTGCTGGCCTGTTCCGGATGCTCTGTGCTGCCCGGTCTGGCCGCGCTGCGTATGTGTCTGGAACACCGCGGTCGCTTCCTTGTCGGGTGCGCCTGCGGGGACATCGTCTCCGTTCTCCTGCTCCGGGAGTTCCTTATCAAAGAGCAGCATCACAAGATCGGTGACCGAACGGATGCGCTCATTGCTGTCCAGCTTCAGACCCTGCATGATCGCCTCGGAGACATGCTCCGGGATCTGCGGGTTCAGCTCTGCGGGCGGAACAAGGATATCGTAATCCTGTCTGGAGATCGCATCGGTCGCTCTGCAGCCTGTCAGGATGCGGTACAGCACCGCGCAGATGCCGTAGACATCCGTCCATGTGCCCTGCTGCCGGTCTGCAAAATACTGCTCCGGTGCGGCATAGCCGTCAAACAGCTCCGCATCCAGCTCGGTATCGTTCGTGCGGACGGCCGAGATGCTGAAGCCGAGCAGCTTTAACTCGCCGCGCTCCGTGACATAGATCGTCTCCGGGCTGAGGCCTCTGTGCAGCACGCCTGCATTGTGCAGCAGGCTGAGCGTCGTGAACAGCGGCGGGAAGATCCGCCGGACGATGTTCCAGCTCAGCTCGCCGGCATTCTCCTTGAGGTATTCCAGCAGCGTGCCGCCTTCGAGATACTCATACACCGCATAGGTCGTGTTGTTCTCCGCGAACATATCCAGCGCGGGATTCAGGTGACTGAGATGCCGGAGCCGCGCCAGTGCCTTGTTCAGCTCGGTATACTCCGCCATGAGTGCCTTGTACTGCGCAAGATGGTCATACTTGACATTGACGGCTGCGCTGTTCGGGACACGGCTGCAGAGCCGCTCCGGGAAATACTCGCGGATCAGGACCTTGCAGTCGGTCGAGGTGTCGTAGCCGATATAGGTCACGCCCTCTCCGTTCGCCTCCATCATCCTGCCGACATAGAACCGCTCATGGAGCATCGTACCGGGCTTCAGATAATTTGCCAGTGAGGTCGTATTCTGATCATATCCGCAATGCGCACAAACGCTGTCACTGCCCAGCGGCTCCATGCAGCCGTAGCAGAGATTGAGATCGCTCATTGCATTAACTCCTTCCGTACCCGCGCATCCGTCAGGCGCACCGGATCTGCGCAACGCGCGAGCATACTTTGCAATAATCAATTACCATTTTATCAGGAATCCGGCATTCTGTCAATACGTTTCCGGCCAATAAAACGATTTGCTTTTAAATTGTAGCTTTTTTGTAATGTTTTCGGGCGAATTGTACGAAATTCCGGTCATTTCGTCAGGATTCCCCTGCAGGATTCAGGTCTCCGGGCTGGCCAGCAGCGAACCGATATAGTTCTTTCTGGTATCCGGGATCGCGGTCAGCGCACCGCTCTCGTCCCAGATGCCGGTGATGACATAAGCGACGATATCGCCGGAATCCTTATCCTCATAGCAATAGCGGTATTCGCGCAGCTCGTTCTTGCCCTGCAGATACTGGATGCGGTAGGGCTCCAGTTCAAGCTTTGCTTCCGTATCTTCAACGGACGAGCCGAGGCTCACAAGCTGCGGATCAATATAGGATTTGCGCTCCGTACCGAAAATGTTTTTCTCGAGCACCTTGTAATTATAATATGTGACCGTGGAAAGATCGCCCGCATCCGTATTGCAGAAGATCGCCCACTGCGGCAGCTTCACGCCCTCGATGCGGCAGCTCTTTTTGCTCTCGGCGATCGCCTGGAACGACGCAAACAAATTCTTCAGCGTCGGATAATCCGATTCGCTCTTGGTCGTGATATCTGCGGACTTCTCTGCGACGCTGAGCTGCGAGCCGATCCGCTCGGAAAGCTTCTTCGCATAGCGCGCACCGTCATTGCGCAGACGGCTGATGACGATAAACAGGAACAGTGCCAGCCCGAGCACCGCGATCACGGCCGCGATGATGAGCGCACGCTTCAGACCGCTCATTCTGCTGCCGCGCTTCTTTCCCGATCTGCTGCGCTTCGGCGGATCCTGCTCCGCGACCTCAAAGGGATTGTTCGGCTCCGTGCGGTCTGCCAGACCTTCATTAAAATAGTTCTCCATAGAGAGCTCGCCGGTTGTGTCCTTGCCTGCCATAGTAAACATCCTTTCCCCTTTTTTATCGTAGTTCCCGGATCATGCAAAGGTGATAAGCCCGCGTTCGAGCATTTTCTGTGCAGCGGTCAGAATGCCGAGCTTGCCGCTGCCGTAGGTGATGCCGCCCTGCAGATAGACCGCGTAGGGCTCACGCATCGGGCCGTCTGCCGAAAGCTCGATCGAGGCGCCGCCGGTGAACGTACCCGCCGCCATGATGACCTTGCTCTCATAGCCCGGCATATCCCATGCCTCGGGCGTGACGTAGGAATCGACCGGTGAACCCGCCTGGATGCCCGCGCAGAATGCTTCCATTGCCTCCGGCGAGCGCAGTGCCAGAACCGTGATGATATCGCCGGCGGTCCTGCCCTGCTCCGGCAGGCATTCAAAGCCGAGGCTGCGGAACAACGATGCTGCAAACGCACCGGTCTTGCGCGCATTCGCAACGACCTCCGGCGCCATGAACAGACCGAGGTACATCGAACGGCACTGGTTCAGCGAGCAGCCGACCTCCTTGCCCATGCCGACGCAGGTCAGCCGGTAGGCACACTGTTCGACCAGCTTCGCACTGCCGGCGATATAGCCGCCGGTCTCCGCGATGCCGCCGCCCGGATTCTTGATCAGCGAGCCGATGATCAGGTCTGCGCCCGCATCGGTCGGCTCCTCGTAATCGACAAATTCACCGTAGCAGTTATCGACCATGATGACTGCATCCGGATTCACGCTTCTGGTGATCACCGCGATCCTGCGGATATCCGCGACCGTCAGCGCAGGCCGCAGCGAATAGCCGCGGGAACGCTGCAGATACACGACCTTCGCGCCCCTGACCGCCTCCGGCATCGCGTCGAAATCGGGCGTGCCGTCCGGTTTCAGGTCGACCTGCCCGTAGGTGATGCCGTAATCGGCAAGCGAGCCGTTGCCTTTGCCGCGGATGCCGATGACCTCCTCGAGCGTGTCATACGGCGCACCGGTCACGGAGACCATTTTGTCGCCCGTGCGCAGAACGCCGAACAATGCCGTCGAGAGCGCATGGGTGCCGGATACGAAATGATGCCGCACCAGCGCGTCCTCGGTATGGAACACCTCCGCCCAGACTTTGTCAAGCTTATCGCGCCCCACATCGTCGTAGCCGTAGCCGTTGGCACCGGCAAAACAGGCCGCCGATACCTGCTGCGACTGAAATGCTTTCAGCACCTTTGCGGTGCCGTGCTGGGAGATCCGGTCGATCTCCTCGAACTGCGGTCTTGCCGCCTGCTCTGCCGCAGCAGCCGCCGCAAGCAGTCTGTCGTCAAATGAAAATACTGAACTCATGCCGTACTCCCTGATGTTCGATATGCTTCACCGCATATCATAATAGAATGAATCGGCAGCTTTTCGGTCTCTGCCGGAAAAGATCTGCTTCGTCAGCTTCCGGTTCCGGATCAGATACCAGTCCCCGAACTGATCGAATTTGCGGCTGGACGTCACCGGGCGCGACTGTTTCAGCGTTCCCCAGCACTTGCCCTCCGCTTTTCCGAGCAGATTCATGCGCCGCGCAAAATCCATATCTTCGAGCGAGACAAGCGTCTCGTCAAAGCCGCCGACACGCTCAAAATCAGCCTTGCGGAACCAGAACAGCGCACCGGAAAGATACGCGTGCTCCTTCAGCATCACCGGCAGCAGATTCCATGCGACATACAGCGTGGAACAGAAAATGCCGGGCGACATGCGGTCGAATTTCGGATTCGCGCCGCCGCCGATATACCGCCCTGTGCGCAGCATGGAGCGGATCTCCCGCAGCGTGCCTTCCGGCATCAGCGTGTCCGCATCGACCGTCGCGATGATGCGTCCCTTTGCAGCCCGCACGCCGGTATTCCGGATGCTGCTGATGCATTTGTCGTCATTTACAAGGACGACCGCGCCGTATTCCGCGGCGATCTCCGCCGTTCTGTCGGTGCAGCGGTTCGCGACGACGATGATCTCCGTTCTGCACGGCCGCACCGCCTCCGCCGCCTTTTTCACGGCCGCCAGACAGCTGCCGATATACTGCTCCTCGTTGTGCGCGGGGATCACGACTGAAAAGGCCGTCTGCTCTGCCGCGCGCATCACAGGATACCCTTTCCGCCGTCCGGCTCTGCCGCGTGGATGCGCTCCCAGACAAACTCCGATTCGATCAGCGTGAAGCCGATCTCCTCATAAAAGCTCTTGCGGATATCCAGCGCGTAGAGGATGCCGGTCTTGCCGCGCGCTTCCAGATCGTTCGCGATCCAGTGCAGGAAGTCCCGCGCATAGCCCTTGCCGCGTGCTGCGACCTTCGTCGCGACCTGTCCGATCAGCACCTGATCGCCGTAGTCGTAGATCGCGGTCGCCGCCGTGACGTTGAAATATGTAAAGCACTGGCGAAGTCCCCGCCGCACCATGTGCGAGGTGTCCGTCAGCCAGATATCATGTGCGATCAGATTCGGGAAGCCCTCCGAGAGAATCTCGTAGACGTCGTCCAGACGGGGGGCGCGGTCAACCTGCTCCGGGTCGAATACCGGAGAGATGCCGCCCGGTTCCAGCCGGAACACCGACCGGTGCAGCTGCTGATAGCCCTTGAGCTGCAGCCCGGAGAGCAGCGACTGTGCGCCCTCCACGCGGAACGGCTGATGCATCTCCACAAACAGCGAAAGCTCTGCATGGGCTTCCGCATCCTTCGAGAAATCCGCCTGTGTGCTGACCAGAAGCGTGCTGTTCTGCAGCATCATCCATGCGGTCTTGTCATGCGAGCGCAGCCGGAAAAAACGGCAGAAGCTGTATTTTGTGCCGTAAGCGACCATGTTGCAGAGGATCTTCCGCCCGTAGTGGCACACAGCCAGCGACTTGCGGTCGATCTCGGTCTGACGGCGAAGCTCTGCGATCATAATTCTGCCTCCTGTACCGCGGAGAGCATCTGCGCTGCGAGCGCGATGCAGGCCTCCGCATCGGACAGCCGGATCACGGAGACCGGCGCGTGCAGATACCGGCAGGGAACGCTGACCGCAAGCACTCTTGCGCCGCGTCCCGCATTCTGGATCGCACCGGCATCATTGCCGCCGGCGATCTTTGTTTTGGTCTGCCACGGGATGCCGTTTTCCTCGCTGACCTGCACGGCCAGATCATAAAGTGCCTTGTCATAGACCGTGCGGCCGTCGATGAACGAGATCACCGCGCCACCGCCGAGCGTGCAGACGCGGTCTGCGCCTTCCGAGCCCGGAATATCCGCAGCGGTCGTCGCCTCAAAAATCAGCGCAAAATCGGGGTCTGCCGCCGCAGCCGCCACACCGGCACCGCGGAGCCCGACCTCCTCCTGCACGACAAACGAAAACACCGTGTCATACGGCAGATCCTGTTCAAGCAGTTCGAGCAGAAGCGCACAGCCGAAGCGGTCGTCGATCGCCTTGGAGCGGAACGAGCCGTCCCCGAACACCTGCGCGTTCTCCTGAAAATAAATGATGTCGCCCGGGCGGACATACTGCTCCGTTTCCGCCTTCGAGCCGCTGCCGATATCGCAGTACAGCCTGTGGATATCCGCAGGCTTTTTGCGCTCGTCCTTGCTGAGCAGGTGCACCGGCTTACAGCCGATCACGCCGGGAAGCTGCTGCTTTCCGACCGTCACCTGCCGCCCGATCACCGCAGCCGCGCTGACGCCGCCGACCGTATCAAAGGCAAGCGAGCCGTCATCGTTGATCTGCGTGACCATGAGCGCGACCTCGTCCATGTGTGCCGAGCAGAGCAGTCTGCGCTTGGCGGGCTTTGCGCCCTTTTTCGTGACAATGATATTGCCGAGGCGGTCAACCTGAACGGCGTCCGCCGGCAGATTCATCTGCCGCAGCTCGTTCAGGATATATGCGCGGACTGCGTGCTCCCGGCCGGATGAGCCGAGCAGTCCGCAGAGCGTTTCAAAGCGTTTCTGATCCATCATGCACCGCACCTTTCCGCATAAGCCGCAAGCAAGGCAGCGGTCTGCTCAATGTCGGTGATGTCGATGACCTCGACCGGCGTATGCATATACCGGAGCGGCACGGAGACCGTTCCCGCCGCGCATCCCGACGGTGCCAGCGCGAGCGCGTCCGCATCCGTGCCGGTCGTACCGGCCATGACCTCTGTCTGATACGGAATGCCCGCAGATGCTGCCGTTTCAAGCAGCGCATCGGAAAGCTCCGCAGAGAGCACCGACGAAATACCGATCGCCGGCCCCTTGCCGAGCGCGTAGCATTCAGACGGGTCCTCGCCGTGTGCCATGCCGAAGGTCACATCGACCGCGATCGCATAATCCGGATGCTCGTTCATCGCAGCCAGCTTTGCGCCGCGTCCGCCGCGCTCCTCCTGCCCGCTGAACACGACCGTCACATTGCAGGGAAGATCCGGCTTTTTGCTGATCTGCTCCGCCGCCATGATGACTGCCGCCGCACAGCAGCGGTCGTCCAGCGCAGAGCCGGTCATTCTGCTGCCGAGCAGCTTTTTGCAGGCCGTGTCATAATACACCGCGTCGCCGCGCGCGACCTTTCCGCTGAGCGCTTCCGCAGACGAGACCCCGAGATCGACACAGAGCTGCGTCTCCTCCGGGACGGCCTGCTCGCCGGTCAGCAGATGCGGCGGCAGAATGGAGATCACGCCGCGGAGCGTCTCTGCGCCCTGCACAAGCACGGGCTGTCCGAGCAGCAGCCGCCGGTCAATGCCGCCGACCGCGCCGATCCGCAGAAAGCCGTCCGGCGTGATGTCTGTCACAAGAAAGCCGACCTGATCGAGATGCGCACAGAGCAGCAGTGTCGGCTTGCTGCTGTCCTGCCCGATGTGCGCGGTGACGGAACCGTCATGATAAACGGCGTCCGGCGCAAACGGGCGCAGAAGATCCGCAGCCGCCTGCCCGACTGCCGCTTCCCTGCCGGAAACGCCGCGCAGATCGGCAAGTGCCGCGATCATATCGTATGAAGAATCCATGTGAGATCCTCCTTTTTTCGTCAAATAGATCGAGATAACTATACAGATTATATTATACCAGAATCGTGCGGAAAATGCAAGAAGGAAGTCCGGTTTTGTCGATTGCGACAAATCGCGGCAGAGGAAGCAATCCCCGCTTGACATTTCACACAGATTCGTCAAAAAGCGGTGTTCCGGCTGCGTGTGCCGTACTGCAAAAATCTGCTGCATATTCTGCCGCAGAATGCACAAGATAATACCAAACTCAAAAAGGAGAATACGCATGATCGAATATGCAAATCTGATCCGGCTGAATTCGCCGCCGACCGTCGCGGCATGGAGCAGCGTCGCCGGAAAAAAGGAGGGCGAAGGCCCCATGGCGCCGTACTTCGACCGCATCGAGCCGGACGGGCATTTCGGGGCGGAGACATGGGAGCAGGCCGAAAGCGAGCTCCAGCGGCGCACGCTCAATCTGATGCTGGAAAAGGCAGGCTGCTCGGAGGGCGATATCAGCTGCATTTTTGCGGGCGATCTCATCAACCAGTGCACCAGCTCGACCTACGCGCTCCGGCATCTCGATATCCCGTATCTCGGCATCTTCGGCGCGTGCGCGACCTTCGCGGAGGGACTGCTACTCGCCGCCGTCATGCAGAGCGGCATGGAGCTGCCCCGCTGCGCCGTGCTGACGTCCTCGCATTTTTCCAGCGCCGAACGGCAGTTCCGGTTCCCGCTCTCCTACGGCGGACAGCGCACGCCGAACGCCCAGTGGACCTGTACCGCGGCGGGTGCGGCACTTCTGACGCCGTCCGCTGCCCCGCCCTATCTGCGCGGCATCTGCATCGGGCGCATCCGCGATCAGGGGCTGACCGACGCGAGCAACATGGGCGCGGCCATGGCACCCGCTGCGGCCGATACGATCGCAAGGTATCTTTCCGCGACGCGCACCCGTCCCGCGGATTATGACGCGATCGTGACCGGCGACCTCGGGGCGGTCGGCAGCCGGCTGATGCTGAAGCTCATGGAGCAGAACGGCTACGACCTGCGCAGCGTACACCGCGACTGCGGCGTCATGATGTTCAACAGCAGCACACAGGATACCCACGCGGGCGGCTCCGGATGCGGCTGCTCGGCCAGCATTATATGCGGGTATTTTCTCCCGAAGCTGCAGAGCGGCGAGCTTAGAAATGTGCTGTATGCGGCGACCGGCGCGCTGCTCTCCCCGATGCTCTGTCAGCAGGGCGAGAGCATCCCCGGCATCTGTCATCTCGTGCATCTTTCGCACACGGACGGAAAGGAGCAATTATGACGTATGTATGGGCTTTTGTGATCGGCGGGCTGCTCTGCGTGATCGGACAGCTCCTGATCGACGAGACCAAGCTGACCCCTGCGCGGATCCTTGTCGGGTATGTGACGGCGGGCGTCGTGCTCGGTGCGCTGGGCATTTATCCGCATCTGACGGCACTTGCGGGCGCGGGGGCATCGGTGCCGCTCAGCGGATTCGGGAATCTGCTGGCGCAGGGCATCCGCGAGGATGTGCAGAAAAACGGGCTGCTCGGCGTCCTGACCGGCGGGCTGACCTCTGCAGCAGGCGGCATCACCGCGGCGATGCTGTTCGGCCTCCTCGCCTCCCTCCTCTTTCGCGCCCGGGAGAAGTAGCAGCGGTGCCTCCGGCGGATCAAAAATGGGGCTCCGCCCCAAACCGCGCGGAGCCCGCGCTGGCAATTCCTAAAGCCCGCCGGTTACGCCATGCGAAAAATAGAATTACTTGTTTCCGGTCTGCAGCCGCACAAAAGTTTTGATCAAACTTTTTCAAAAGTTTGCAGGGTCGAGGGGCGGAGCCCCCGTCGCGCTCCGCAGAGCGCGAAACTCCCCTATCGTCAGGCGCACCGCAGGGGTGAATCATCAAAACGCCCCGGGGGAGCGTTTTGATGAGAGGGGGGCCCTGTAAGAGAGGGCCTCCCTAGGCGGATTGCAGAGCAATCCGCAGCCGCGCAGAAAGCGTCAGGCTGACGAAGTCAGCAGGAAGCTTTCTGCGCGTTCAGGTTTCCAAAGGGCGGAAGCCCTTTGGGGCAGGCGGGCAGTGCCCGGCGGGGAGCGGCTTCTGACAGGTCACTTCTCCCAATGCTGAAGCCCCCATTATTTTAGACCGAAAATGCCCCCGTTCCGATGCGGAATATCAAATCCGCTACTTAAATATCAAGCATTTGCCTTAAATATGAACAAACTGAAAATAAGCCTCTCACCCCCTTGCAATCTCTCCGGATATATGATAAAATATGAGTACGGGTTTTTTACAGACAGATGCCTGTATATTAGGAGGAAAGATATGAATTACGGCTATTTCGATCTCAGAAACAAAGAGTATGTCATCACGCGTCCCGATACCCCCGCAGCGTGGTCAAATTACCTCGGTGATCCAGAATACGGCGCGATCATCACAAACAATGCCGCAGGCTACAGCTTCGTCAAGAGCGGCGCAAACGGCAGAATCGGCAGATTCCGCTTCAACTCCATGATGGCGCTTCCCGGCCGCTACATCTACATCACCGATCAGGAATCCAAGGATTACTGGTCTGCTTCGTGGCAGCCCGTCGGCAAGCCGCTCGATCAGTATAAGAGCGTCTGCCGTCACGGCACCGCATATACCGTCATCACCTCGGAATATGCAGGGATCAAGACCGAAACGACCTACTATGTACCCGCACAGTATGAGGTCTGGCAGTGCAAGGTCACCAATACCTCGGATAAGCCGCGGAAGCTCTCCGTCACCGGCTTTATCGAGTTCACCAACGAAAGCAATTATCAGCAGGATCAGGTCAACCTGCAGTATACGCTGTTTATCTCCCGCACCAGCTTCGACGGCGGAAACCGCATCGTCCAGCATATCAACGAGAACAGCGGCAGAGATGAGACAGGCTCCAACCACATGGAGCGCTTCTTCGGTATGGTCGGCGCACCGGTCAATTCCGCGAACGGCGACCTCTCCGCATTCATCGGCCCGTACCGCACCTACTCCAACCCGATCGCGGTGGAAAAGGGCGTCTGCGACGGCATGATGAACTATAACAGCAATTCCTGCGGCGCTTTGCAGTCCGATATCGCGCTGCAGCCCGGCGAGACCAGAGTGCTGACCTTCGTGTTCGGTCAGAAAAATTCCGCAGAGGCTGCCGAGATCCTCGCAAAGTACGAGACAGCAGGCACCGCGGACAAGGAGATCGAAAACCTGCGGAGCTACTGGCATGAGCAGCTCTCGCATTTTGAGGTCGAGACATCGTCCGACGAGTTCAATAACATGATCAACGTCTGGAATGCGTATCAGTGCTTCATCACCTCGATCTGGAGCCGTGCGGCTTCGCTGATCTACTGCGGCGAGCGCAACGGCTACGGCTACCGCGACACCGTGCAGGATATTCAGGGCATCATTCACCTGAATCCCGAAATGGCACTCAACAAGATCCGCTTTATGCTGTCCGCACAGGTCGATAACGGCGGCGGTCTGCCGCTGGTCAAGTTCACGCATAACGCAGGCCACGAGAATACGCCGGATGATCCTGCATACGTCAAGGAGACCGGTCATCCGTCCTACCGCGCTGACGACGCGCTCTGGCTGTTCCCGACGATCGTCAAGTATATCGGCGAAAGCGGCAATCAGGCATTCCTTGATGAGGTCATCGTCTATGCGAACGGCGGCGAGGATACCGTTTACGATCACTTAAAGCGCGCGATCAGATTCTCCATGGAGCGGCTCGGCGCACACAATATGCCGGCGGGTCTGCACGCGGACTGGAATGACTGCCTGCGGCTCGGCGCAAAGGGCGAGTCCACGTTCGTCGCATTCCAGCTTTATTACGCGATCCGCGAAATGCAGGAAATGGCAAAGTCCAAGAACGACACCGAATATCTTGCATATCTCGACAAGACCAAAAAAGCACTCTCCGAGGCACTGGCTGCCTGCTGGGACGAGGACCGCTTCATCCGCGGCATCCGCGAAAACGGCGTGATCGTCGGCGCAAAGAAGGACCCCGAAGCGAATATGTGGCTGAACCCGCAGAGCTGGTCGGTCATCTCCGGCTTTGCTTCTCCGGAGCAGGCTGATGCCGCAATGGAGAGCGTTCACCGCATCCTGAATACGCCCTACGGCGCAAAGCTGCTGGAGCCGCCCTACATCGACCACCCGTTCGAGGGCGCACTCATGCACATCTTCAATCCGGATACCAAGGAAAACGGCGGTATCTTCTCGCAGTCGCAGGGTTGGCTGATCCTCGCGGAATCGCTGCTCGGCCACGGCGACAGAGCGTTTGAATACTTCATGGAGACCGCTCCGGCTGCCATGAACGACAAGGCCGAGATCCGCGTCATGGAGCCGTATGTCCACGGACAGTTTACCGAGAGCAAGCGCTCGCCGTTTGCGGGACGCTCCCATGTGCACTGGCTGACCGGTACCGCTTCGACGGTCATGGTCGGCTGTGTCGAGGGCATCTGCGGTATGCGCACCGAGCTGAACGGCCTGCGCATTGACCCGTCGATCCCGTCCAAGTGGGACGGCTTCAAGATCCATAAGCTGTTCCGCGGCAAAAAGCTGAATATCAGCATTGAGAACCCGAACCACGTTCAGAGCGGCGTCAAGGCGATGACCGTCAACGGCAAGCAGATCGAAGGCAACTTCCTGCCCGCCGATCAGCTCGAAGCTGTCAACGAAATCAGCATTGTCCTCGGATAAAAGCGGTATCGCTTCGCGATGATCCGAAATGGGGCTCCGCCCCAAACCAGGCTGGGGACATTGTCCCCAGACCCCATTATGATGAACAAAAAGGACGCTGGCAGAGAAGTCGGCGTCCTTTGTTTTTTAACAAGTTCGTTTCCGGTGTACTTCAGCATTGGGAGACGTAGATTCAAAGAAGCCGCGAACAGCGGCGTGCGAAGTCATATATTGGGAGAGTTATGCCGAATGCTCCCGGAGGGAAACGGATGCGGGCACTGCCCGCCGCCCCGCGCCCAGCCAAATCTTACATCCGGACAAACGATCAAGCGAGGATGCAAAAGGATTCCATAAAACAAAACACTCCCAAAAACAAAAGGCACCGACCGCTTCCGCAGTCAGTGCCTTGAAATCAAATTACCGCGCCAGCAGTTCTTCCCATGTCGTGTTCTTGCCGGCCACGCTCCGCTCTGTGTAATACTTCAGAATCAGCTGCGCATCCTCTACGCTGATCGTCATGCTGCCGTCAACATCTCCCGTCCGCTTCTGCAGCGCGATCAGCGTGCTCGGATTGCCCGCGAGCACCTCCGTATACGCCTTCAGCGTAATCTGCGCGTCCTCAATGCTGACAATGCCGTCCAGCGTGATGTCGCCGCGCACCTCCGGCAGCTCCTCAAACCGGATCTCATGCGAGGAACAGAACCCGGCAGTTTCACTCGGATAATACGCCCTCAATACGCCGGTATACATCCCGAGATCGTCATTGCAGATCAGCGTAAAATCGCCGTTCAGCGTGACCTCCGGATTCAGGATCGTAAGCGTTTTCAGATCGGAACACCAGTAGAACGCATCCTTCTCGATCGCAGTCACATTCACCGGCAGCAGCACGGATTCGACACCCTTCATCTTCGCAAAGGCTTTCTCCCCGACCGTCCGGACGGGAAATCCCGCAACATCCTCCGGAATGACAACATTCTTCGGGACTTCACCGTCCTTATACCCGCAGACCGTGATCGAGCTGCCTTTCTTCTGATAGACGATGCCGTCCGATACGAGCTTGTTTTCCGCATCAAACGGCGAGGTCGTCGTCGTGACCGGCTTGGTCGTCGTGACCGGAGCAGTTGTCACCGTCGTAGTAGTAGTCACAGGGTTCGCTGTCGTCACGGAAGGATCCGGAGCCGTTGTATCACCCCACCACCAATCCGGTACAGGCTCTGTCTCAGCACGGGACGTCGTCGTGACCGTAGTCGTCGTTTGCGTCGTTGTTGTAGTCGTGGTAAGACCGGTGGTCGTCGTCACGACATTTTCCGGATCCAGCGGCTCAAAGCGGTACCCGTTCTTTTGGGCATACGTTTCCGCCGTGGAACCGACATAGCCCCGGATCGTGCCGGTGTATACACATTGATTGCCGGTCTCATCCGATTTGTTGCAGATTGTATTTGCATCACTGTAAATAAAAGTTTTCCGATCCAGAAACGTCACAGTTTTCAGAGCAGTGCAGTCGGAAAGCACCCCGCTGTAAACCATAGAAGTACCCTCGGGAAATGTGACCTCCGTAAGCGAACTGCAGCCCTTAAACGCATCAAATTCGATTGTGGACATATCCGCAGGAATCCGGACACTTTGCAGGGATTTACAGTTTTCAAATGCACTTCTTCCGATATTTCTCAGCGAATCCGGAAGATTCAGCGCAGTCAGGGATGTACAGTTTTGGAAAGCCTTATCATAAATCACTGACAGACCGGAAGAAAAATTGATCGTTTTCAATTTCGTACAATTCTGAAAACAGTTATCATACAAAAACGCAACACTTTCCGGGATTGTCAGCGTCACAAGCGTCTGGCTGCTGCTGAATCCATTTTTAGCGACCGCAACCACACTCTGTCCCTCATACTCAGACGGGATCACAAAATTCGCCGGAACCTCGCCGCTTTTCCAATAGATTTCGACACCTTCCACGATCTTCGGCATAACCGGAACAGATTTGCCGGCAGCATGCGTTTCTGCAGAGACCGTCAGCGAACCAGCTGTCATCACCGCCGCGCAGAGCATCGCGATCAATCGGCTCCCTTTCATCATAATCACCCTTTCATTATCAGTCAGGCAGATGCCTTATAAAAATTATAACACAACAGATGCCGGATTGCAAGACCTTTTATAAAAAAGAGCATACACCGGAAGTGTATGCTCAAAAGATTATTCATCCCAGTAACCGTTTTTCAGGCGGTCAAGCGAATGCGGACTGACATACTGCGGGAAGCGGCCGGTTTTCTCGACGGTCAGGCCGTGCAGCATCCCGATATGCACAGAGATATGCCGGAACTGCATCAGAATCAGCTCCAGCCGTGTGTACGGACATTCAGGCGGGCATTCGTTCAGCATGGTATCTGTCAGATTTTCCAGATAACGCATCGATTTTGTACGGACGGATTCCAGCAGGTCAAGCAGCTCCTCATCGCTCCATTCATGCGTGATCGGCTTGAACGGGTTATCGGAACCCAGCTCAAACCCAGCCCGCTCGGTATACTGAAACGGGTTGAAATACCATTTGTCCGCTGAATGCAGCGTGTGATAAACGAACCGCCACGCAGGGGCACCCTTTACCGGCGCATTGCGGTCATAAGTTTTCAGCGCGATGATGAGATTAACAAAGTTCGCATCAGTCTGGCGTGCGATCATTTCGCATACGGGTTCCATAGGGTTCCTCCTTTGTATAACAAAAAAGCGTCCCGACTAAAGCCGGGACGCAGAATGGGCCATCAGGGACTCGAACCCGGGACCGACCGGTTATGAGCCGGGAGCTCTAACCAACTGAGCTAATGGCCCGCAGATAGAAAGAAAACCCAGAGCGAACTCTGGGTTTTGTGCCGGCATCGATCTATTTTCCCGGGCCGCCTCCAGCCAAGTATCTTCGACGCGAATGAGCTTAACTTCCGTGTTCGGAATGGGAACGGGTGGATCCTCATTGCCATTAACACCGGCTACTTTTACTCAATACCCTGAAAACTGAAAGCAAGTGAAACCGCTGTGGAATCAAGCGAAGGAAAAGCCCTCGACCGATTAGTATGCGCTGGCTGAACATGTCACCATGCTTACACCTTGCACCTATC
>JAFWQJ010000021.1 GCA_017545185.1 Oscillospiraceae bacterium
ACATCTCGTCATAATTTTCAATATAAAAGTGAAAAAAGAAAAGCACTCTTTTCATTGAGCGGCTGGAAAAGAGTGCCGATACATTATTATCGAATATGACTGTCTAATCTTATACCTGTATCCATTAAATGTGGTTTCCGATGAAAGCCGTAGAAATCATATATGTACATGATTGAATAAGACATTGCTCTAATATTTCGAATAATAATTGATATCCTGCTTCGGTTGTTCCTCAACCTTATAGTCTCTGCGAATTCCAATTGATAATGAGCTTGCCGCCGTGTTTACAGCTGTTCCGACGGTATCCGGAAGCAGTACGCCGGGATGACCGTGCTCTGCGTCTGTCACGGCGGGGTGTGCCGCGCTGCGGAGACCTGTTCCGCGATATGATAACAGATGTGTTTTCACAGTTCTTTTGGGAAACTGTGGGCTGAGCGCGTATGAGATATGAAAAAACCGGAACTGACAATATGTCAATTCCGGCTGCTGTTACAAAAATCCCGGCGAAGTCACCCTCGCCGGGATCCAGCACCCCAAACCGGAATCGAACCGATGGCCTAACGCTTAGGAGGCGTTCGCTCTATCCTACTGAGCTATTGGGGCAAATCACCTATATATTATAGCACATTCGCCGGCGCAGGTCAAGCACCGGCGAATATTTTTTCAAAAGTCATTCTTCCGCATCGGTATCGTTGATGAAATCGGCGATGATATACCGCGGACGCGCCTTGACCTCCGCATAGATCTTGCCGACATACTCACCGATGATGCCGAGGCCGAGCAGCTGCAGGCCGCCGATCAGCCAGATCGAGCACATGGTACTGGACCAGCCAAGCTCGGAGTGTCCTGCGATCTTGACGATGAACGCCCAGATAAACGCAATGACGCTGAGGATCGACATGACCACGCCGACCGTCGTAATGAGCTTCAGCGGCTTGGTGCTGAACGAGGTGATGCCGTTGATCGCAAAGGCGAGCATCTTTTTCAGCGGATACTTGCTTTCGCCGGCGAAACGCTCTGCGCGCTCGTAGTAGACGCTGCAGCTCTGGAAGCCGATCAGCGGCACCATGCCGCGCAGGAACAGATTTACCTCTTTGAAGTTGGCGAGCTCCGCGAGGACGCGCTTGCTCATGAGGCGGAAATCCGCGTGGTTATAGACCACATCGGCACCCATGACCTTCATGAACTTGTAGAAGCCCTCTGCGGTGAAGCGCTTGAAGAAGGTATCGGTATCTCTGGCGCTGCGAACGCCGTAGACGACCTGATTGCCCTCGTAGTATTTCTCGACCATTGCGTCGATCGTGTTGATATCGTCCTGCAGGTCGGCGTCCATGGTGATCGCCATATCGCAGAGCTCTTTGACGGTCATCAGACCCGCGAGCACGGCGTTCTGGTGCCCCGCATTATGCGCGAGGTTGACGCCGGAGAAGAACGCGGGATCTTCCTGATGCAGCTCCTGAATGATCTGCCATGTTTTATCCTTGGAGCCGTCGTTGACAAACACAACGCGGCTCTTTTCGGAGATCAGCTCCCGTTCGATCAGCGACTGGTACTTTTCCTTCAGACGCTTTGCGGTCTCATGCAGGACCTCCTCCTCGTTATAACAGGGGACGACCATATAGAGGATTTCCGGTGTACTCATTTCTTTGCTCCTTCTTTCCTGTTTGTCTGATCCTTTCCGGACTGCACCGGTGTATCGTCAGTGTCCGCCGGATCTTCGGCGGTTTCCTGCTCCGTGCCGGAAGGCTCCGCTGCTTCGCCGGATGCTTCCGGTGCTGCTTCTTCGGGCTCTGTCCCCGCATCAGCAGAAGCCTCCGCAGCCGTCTCCGGAACGGCAGGATATTTTGCCGCGCAGAGCTTTCCGAGCAGGCTGTCCGGCCGGATGCGCGCCGCGGCGAAATCATAGAAGCAGACCGCGCCGAACGCAGCGTATCCGCTCATGAGAATGAAATACGGGATGATATACTGTGCCTTGCCCTCAGAGATCAGCTGATAGAAGAATCCGCCGAGGAACACCACGGGCAGCATGGAGAACAGGAACTGCTTTTTCTTCAGCAGATACAGCGTGCTGAGGAAGAAGCAGAAGAACACGAGCTGCGCATAGCAGTCGATATACCGCTTGACGGGGCGCTCGCCCTCATAGCAGACCCAGTGCGCAAAGGCGTTTTTGTCCTTATACTGGTAGCGCACGGTATTGTTCCAGATGCTCTGATAGGTGGTCTCATTCCACTGGGAGACGATCTTGCGGTAGAAGAAATCGTTGGTATACTGCGGATTTTCGCGGAAGTATCTGAGCCGTTCCTTGATGAGCTCCGTGGAGCGTCTGCCGGCTTCCTCCGCGTCGAAACCGCTTTGCTCAAAGTTTGAAACGGTAATATAGATATTGTACCAGCCGGGTGCCAAGTCCGTTTCGCTCAGACCCATTGCGATCCACGAGGAATAGGGGATCGAATCACCGAACTCGAAGTCCGTGCGCTTTTCGTAGATCCGCTTGACGGCCGGCTGCACGCACATACTGAGGATCACAGTGCCTGCCAGAAACAGAACATCCATGAGGTATTTTTTCCGTGCGGGGATCTTGACGATCCAGACCAGCGCCAGCGCGATCAGCCAGATCAGATAATTCGATTTCAGCATGATCGCAAGTGCGATGCTGAGCGCTGCGCCGATGCAGCAGAGCGGTTTGCTGTCGATCAGCCATTTCAGCTCCAGATAGACCGCCAGCAGCGCAAAGGCCATGCCGGGGAACAGTCCGTAGGTGAAGGCGCAGTCAATGACCGGCGCCGCGCTGAGTGCCAGCAGCACCGTCGTGACGAGATCGACGCGGTGATCCCTGAACAGCTTTGCGCCGATCGAGAGCAGCAGCACATTGATCATCGCGAGGAAAAATGCGTTCAGCACCTCCAGCGCCATGACCGTATCCGGATGCTTGAACAGACTGATAAACCGGAACACGCCCTCATTGAACAGCACATAGCCGAGCTGGAACGGATAATTCTTGAAATACTGCCCGCTGATCAGTCTGTCGAAGTTGCCCTGTGCGCATTCCAGCGCCGCAGAGGTCACGGTGAAGGAATCCTCCGAAGGGCAGGTCTGCGAGGAAAGCACCCAGACCGTTCCGAGCAGGAACGTCCACACGAACAGTACGATCTGCAGCGTGCGGAGCGGGATTTTCCTGACCTTCGCGGTCAGCAGGAACAGCAGCAGCATCCCCAGACCGAGCACGATCAGGTTCAGAATGAAATTGTCATTGTAGTAGATGACGGATTCCAGCCGTTCCTTGATATCCCAGACAACATTGTAAACACCCTCGCCTTCCCTGACGACCTCCACGGCTGTCGTATGCAGCAGGCTGACTGCCGAGAGGAAAAACGCAATCAGCGCCGAAAGGATGCCTACGACCCAGAGCGCTGCTTTTTCCGTCAGTGCAGCGAATCGGTTTTCTTTCTTTTCCATAGAATGGTTCTCCTGTTATTCTTGATCCGGCTCTGTCTCTGCCCCGGTGTCCTCTGCATCGTCCTCTGTATCATCCTCCGCATCATCCTCCGCGGAGAAGCCGTAGCTTCTGTCGTAGGGATCGCCGTCATCCTCATCGAGGATGCTGGTGTAGTTCGGATCGCTGATCTTTTCCGGCGCGGACGCTCCCTTTGCGGCATCCGCAGCGTTCACGGACTTCTTTTTGCCGAGGATCAGGCTGCCTGCGATGATCAGAACGGCAGCAGCGACGGCGAGCACGCAGATCAGCACTGTGGGGTCGATGCCGTGCTGCCGGAAGGTGACGCCGGATTCCGCTGCATATTTCTTGGCGGCGGAAGCGGGTCTGCCGTGCAGCACAAAGGTCGGATCCAGTGTGGGCTCTGCGCCCTCCTCCTCGGAGCTGACCGCATAGCCGAATGCCTTTTCACCGATCTCCGTGACGGATTTCGGGACGGAGACCTCCCGCAGATTGCTGCAGCCGCAGAATGCATAGCCGTCGATCGACGTCACGGCTTCCGGGATCGTGACCCCGGTCAGGCCGGTGCAGAAAAACGCATAGCTGCCGATCGAGGTGATGTTCTCCGGGATCGTGACCGAGGAGAGGTTCGCACAGTGCGCAAACAGGCTCGGCGGCAGCGACGTCAGGCGGAACGGCAGATTGATTTTGTTCAGCATCCGGCAGTCGGCAAAGGCGCCGTCCCCGATCTCCGTCAGGGAATCCGGCAGCCGGACCTCCTCCAGCGCAAGTGCGCCGGAAAACGCATAGGGCATGATCTGCTCGATGCCGTTTGCGACAGTTGCCGAGCGCTCCTCGCAGCCTGCGGGATACAGCACCAGCGCCTTGCCGTCCTTCGTGACGAGCCAGCCCTGATCGTTCGTGCGGTAAACAGGGTTTGCGGGATCGACCTTGATCTCGTCCAGACCCATGCAGGAGAGCACCGAATACATACCGAAGTCTGTGAGCGATGCCGGGAGCGAGAGCGTTTTCAGCGACATGCAGTTGACAAAGCTCATTTCGCTGATGTGCACAAGGCCGTCCGGCAGTGTGATCTCGCTCAGACCGATATCGTAGTAAAATGCATAGGGCGGCAATGTATCAAGCCCGCGCGGCAGACGGATGCTCTCCAGCGCGTAGCAGTTGGAAAACACATATTCGTCGAGTGTTTTGACGGAATCCGGCAGCTCCAGCGATTCCAGCGCCATGCAGTAATAAAACGCACCCGCACCGATCGCCGTGACGGAATCCGGAATGCTGACGGATTCCAGCGCCGCACACTGACTGAATGCGCCGCTGCCGATCTCGGTCAGGCCGGGCTCGATCGTGACCTCCTTCAGAGACGCACAGCCGCTCAGTGCATTGTCCGCAATGCGGAGCACTTTTTTGCCGTCCTTCGTCTCCGCGGGGATCGTCAGCTTTTCGGCGGCACTGTCCGCGCCGCTGACCGCAACGCCGCCCGCAGCAATCGTATAGGTGATGCTGCCCTCGGTGAAGCTGCTCTCCGCATCCGCAGAAACAGACAGGCCGGTCATGCAGCTGCCGGCCAGCAGCAGGCTCCCGCCGATGCCGGTCAGACAGCGAATCAGCTTATTCATCGCCGGTTTCCTCCTCAGACGCGTCCTCCTCCGGCTCAGCCGCTTCTGCATCGGCGGCTTCCGGTTCTTCTGCTTCGGCTTTCTCCGGTTTGGTCTGACCGGCAGCTTTCGCAGAATCCTGCTTCTGTTCCGGCGCCTTTTTGTTTTTGCCGGTGATGAATACGAACACCGCAATGGCGAGCAGCAGCAAAATACAGACAATGATGCCGATCACACGGACTGCGCTGTTCTTCTTCTCGGTCGCTTCGATCTCTTCTGCGGAAGCGCCGGTGTTCACGAAATTGAAGGCTCTGTTCTCGCCGCCGCTTCTTGCATACTGCTCCGCACCGGTGCCGAGCTCGCCGCCGATGATGAAATCCGTATTCATCTGCAGCTCGCCGTTTTCATCCAGCGTATAGCCGAATGCCTTTTCCCCGATCTCCTCGACGGACTTCGGGAGCAGAATCTCAGCCAGATTTGTCTGCGCGAATGCCTGCCTGCCGATGGTTGTAACGGTCTCCGGCAGCGTGACCTCCGAAAGCGCGGTTGCGGCAAATGTCGCAAAGCCGATGCTTTGCAGCTTCGCCGGCAGCTGCACCGATGCCAGATTGCTGCAGCTGTTGAACACGAAATCCGCAAGCTCCGTCACGCCGTCCGGGATCACCACGGATTTCAGTCCGGGGCAGTCCGAAAACGCCGCAATGCCGATGCTTTTCAGGGAATCCGGCAGCGAAAGCGAAGTCATGGATTCACAGCAGGCAAAGGCGACATTGCCGACGCCCGTGATGCCCTCCGGAATGACGACATCCGTCGGCATCTTGCCGAGCGGATAACGCTCCAGAACCGTGCCTCCTCCGCTGTACAGAACGCCGTCCTTCACCTCAAAGACCGGATTGCCGCTCTCCACACGGTATTCCGTCAGCTTCTGGCAGTTGACGAAGGCGTAATCCCCGAGCGAGGTCAGCGTGGCCGGAAGCGTCACCGTCTGCAGGTAATCCGCATCGACAAACGCATTCTTGCCGAGCTGCACGACTGCCAGACCGTCCAGCTCCGACGGGATCTCCAGATCGGTCACTCTGCTGTTGAAGCTTTCGATACAGGCAGCCTGTTCACCGCTGTCATCGGCAGCTTCCAGCTTGGTGTAGGTATAGTCTCCGCTTTCATAGGTCGGAGGCGTGTCGTCGTCGCCGTCCTGAAGGATATATTCGTCATCCTCCAGCTCGATCTCTGCGGCAGCCGGCAGTGCTGCGGCTGCAAATCCAAGCAGTGCCGCGCAGAACAGTGCACCGCTGCGATAAATTTTCTGAAGCTTCATCTTCAGATCTCCCTCCCGAATGAAAATGCATAAAAGGGCGAAAACGGGGCAAGCGTCCCCTGTTTCCGCCCCGGCGGTACTTGCAGTGCGTGAATGTCAGAACCTGCTGTTATTCGACCGTGACCGATTTCGCAAGGTTTCGCGGCTTGTCCACATCGTTTCCGCGGAGCACTGCCGTATAATAGGCAATGAGCTGCAGCGGGACAACGGCCGGCATCGGCATCAGCTGATCGTCCGCTGTTTCCGGCAGGCGGAAGCAGTGATCCGCGATATCTGCCTCCGGCTGATAGGAATCTCCGCAGACAAGGATCGTCACAGCCCCTCTTGCCTTGACCTCCTTGATATTGGAGACGGTCTTTTCATGCAGCGCCTTCTGGGTATCGACGGCGATGACCGGCATTCCCGGATAGATCAGGGAGATCGTGCCGTGCTTTAATTCCCCGGCTGCGTAGGCTTCGCTGTGGATATAGCTGATCTCCTTCAGCTTCAGCGAGCCCTCCATGGAAAGTGCATAGTCAAGACCTCTGCCGATATAGAGCAGGGACTCTGCCTTCAGCAGCGATCCGGCAATTTCTTTCAGCGCATCCTTCCGTGCAAGGATCTCCGTGATGACCGCAGGCATTTCCAGAAGCTGTGCGGTCAGGCGGCGGCAGGTCTCCTCTGTGATCGTTCCTCTGGAGAGTGCGAGCTCGAATGCGAACAGATACATCACGGCGATCTGTACCATATAGGCCTTGGTCGATGCGACCGCGATCTCGGGGCCTGCGTGCGTATAGATCAGCATGTCCGCTTCGCGTGCGATCGAGGAGCCCTTTGCGTTCACGACGGCCAGCGTCTTTGCGCCGAGCTGCTTGGCAAGGCGCATCGCCGCAAGGCTGTCGGCGGTCTCGCCGGACTGTGAGATAATGATGATGAGGTCACCCGCACCGATCAGCGGGCTCCGGTACCGGAACTCGGATGCAATGTCCACGATGACCGGCACGCCGGCCAGCTTCTCAATGACATTCTTGCCGACCATGCCCGCGTGCATCGCGGTGCCGCAGGCGACAATATAAATATTGCGGAAATCCCGGATATTCTCCTTTGTGATGCCGCATTCGCTCAGATCGGGCAGGCCGTTCGCAACGCGCGGCAGAACCGTCCTGCGGATCGCTTCGGGCTGCTCATGGATCTCCTTGAGCATGAAGTGCTCATAGCCCTGCTTTTCGGCGGCGTCCATGTCCCAGTCTGCGGTCATGAGCTGCTTTTCAAGCGGATTGGACTGCATGTCGAAAAAGCGGATGCCGTTCCGGTCGAGCACCGCGATCTCGTCATGCTCCAGAAGATAGTAGTTCTTGGTGTATTTCAGAATTGCGGGAACGTCCGACGCGATGAAGCTTTCGCCCTCGCCTGCGCCGACGATCAGCGGGCTTTCGCGGCGGACGGCATAGACCGTATCCGGGAAATCGCTGAACAGGATGCCGAGCGCAAAGCTGCCCCTGATCTGCTCCATGGTTTTGGCGATCGCTGCGAGCGGATCGCCTGCATAGTTCTGATCGAGCAGCTGCGCTGCGACCTCTGTGTCGGTATCGGAAACAAAGGAACGGCCGGCTTCCGTGAGACGCTGCTTCAGTTCCCTGAAGTTTTCGATGATGCCGTTGTGCACCAGCGTGACATATCTGCCGCCGCGGTGCGGGTGCGAGTTGAGATCGGAGGGCTCACCGTGGGTCGCCCAGCGGGTATGCCCGATGCCGGCGTTCCCCTGCGGGATGCCGGTATGCTTCATTTGTTCGGAGAGATCTGCAAGGCGTCCCTTGGATTTCCGCATCCGGATCTGCCCCTGTTCAAAGACGGCGATCCCGGCTGAATCATAGCCGCGGTATTCCAGCTTGGAGAGCGCGTCGATCAGAACCTCCGCGCAGCTTCGTCTGCCGACGTAGCCGACAATTCCACACATATTTTTCGTAATCCTTTCAGTTGTCTTGCACGGTATCCGTCCGGATACACAAAGCTATTATAGCATATCTCTATCTAAAAAGCAAGCGGAAATCCCGTTTTCCGCGCAGAACGCCGTCCGGCATTACTCCGCCGTGATCCTCCGGCATTCCATATAGAAGCGCTTGTCCGCCGCATGGCCCATGGAGAAGGTCTTTCTGGGCAGAGCACCGTCCTTGATGACGGTCGGGAACAGCTCGGATTTCTGCATATCCGGCAGAAGGATGCCGAGGCTGTTTTCGTCGGCTGCCAGCTTCTCGACAACGTCCGCACCGTGGATGTAGTCGATCTTGCCGCCGTTCTCCTTCAGCCATTTGTCAAGGAACATCTGCACGCTGCCGACGGTCAGGTTCGAGGTCGGGCGGTGGATGTAGAACACCATTTTTCTGCCGCGGCAGACAACGGTAAAGGACTGCGCCGCGAGCTCATCGGAGCGCAGATCGAGTGCTGCGGTCATGTCCTCCAGCAGCTTCTTCGGGTCGATCTGATTGAGGATGCGGTGGATCGCCTCAAACTGCAGCGCCGGGCTGTGCAGATTGACCAGCTCGACCAGTGCATAGCGCATCGGGCAGTTTTCGGTATCCGCGCCGGGATTTGCAGCCTTCCATTCCTCATAGAACGCCTTTGCGGTCGCGAGGGAGTGGTTGCCGTCGCCCATTGCATAAACAAGCGGATTTGCCTCGCCGGAATCGGTGCCGAGTGCGGTCAGCGCCGCAAGGATGCGGGTCTGCTCCTCTGCGGGAACGAGCCAGCCTCTGATCGAGCCGCCGCCCTGCATCAGCTTGGTATCATAGAGCTTTTCCATGCTGTCGGTTTTCGCCTCGAGCGGCTCAATGACGGTCTTTTTCACATCGTCCAGCAGGATCATGATGTGCGGGAGCTCCAGCGCAGCGCCTCTGCGGATGCGGACACGCGGCGGGATGCGCTCCGGCACGGTCGCCTCAGTCGCACGCACCGGCGAAACGGAACCCTTGTTGTAATCATACTGTTCAAGGTCGATCTTGCCGATCAGACCGGCACGCATTTTGCCGTCGCTCTGGATGCGCTCGATGTAGACCATTGCATTTTTGTACTCCGCAAAAACGCCGCTCTGCAGATAATCCCGCATGGACTGCTGGATCTTTGCGATGCGCTCGGTGACGTCTGCATCCTCAAGATAGACCTCCGGCAAAATCAGGCGGAGCGTCGAGGGCTTGTCGCCTGCCAGACGGTCGGTCTCTGCCCAGTAGGCGGGCTCGCCGGTGTACTGGTCACATGCGCAGACGGCCCATGCCTCCGACATGCTGTTCTGATTCGGCAGCAGAATGTCCGCTGCGCTGAATGCGGTGCTCTGGTTCATAATAATTATCCTTTCTGATTGAAAATGCTGCTGCTCCAAAAAGACGGAGCTGCTGAAAAATTCACTCCCGAAGGAGAAAATCCGTCAAAAGGTGTTTACAAATGAATCGGTTTGTGGTATAATAAGGGTAACAACTACCCGTTGCAAAACCAAAATGAAAGGAACCTTGGTATGCTGCATGAAAAATCGTGCGGCGCGATTGTTTATCGGCGGTTTCACGGAAACATCGAGATCCTGCTGATCAAACATGTCAACAGCGGCCACTGGTCGTTTCCCAAGGGGCATGTGGAGGGTGATGAGACGGAGCTGGAAACCGCTCGGCGCGAAATCAAGGAGGAAACCGGACTGGATGTCATTTTAGATCAAACATTTCGGGAAACTGTGTCCTATTCGCCGCGGCGGGATACACAGAAGATCGTCGTCTATTTTCTTGCGCTGGCGCGGAATTACGATTTCGTGCCGCAGGAGGAGGAAATCGCAGAAATCCGCTGGGTGGACATTGTCCGTGCCGCCCGAATGCTTACTTACGAAAACGATAAGACCATTGTCAACAAAGCACGCGCTGCGATCAAACAGCACAGTCACATGATGTGACATGAGGGGGAGAGCTTTCCGGCTCTCCCTCTTTTGTTTTTGTTCACAAAGCGCGCCTTCATGGCAGTGGACGGTGAATCGTGAATAACGGCGGTTCTTCTTTTACTATTCACTTTTCACTATAATAAAGATTACCGGTATGCTGTCGGAAAGCTTCAGCATTGGGAGCAGTGACCGAACAGAAGCCGCGTTCAGCGGCGTGTACCGCGAAAACTGGGAGAACTTCGCGCACTGCGAATCCCTCCGGGATTCGCCTGGGGACGCCCTCTCTTACAGGGCGTCCCCCTTCCAAACACGCTCCCCCGGAGCGTTTTTGAAATTCCCCCTTGCGGTGCGCCTGACGATAGGGGTGTTTCGCGCTCTGCGGAGCGCGACGAGGGCTCCGCCCCTCGACCCCGCAAGCTTTTGAAAAAGCTTGACCAAAACTTTTGATATGACTGCGTACTTTCGGCAAAGTGCACGACCGGTTACGTTCCTTATATCCACATAACGGGGTCTGGGGACAGTACCGCTCCATATTGGGAGAAGCAGACTTGCAGAAGCCGCCCCGCGGCGTGTACCGCGAAAACTGGGAGAGGTTCGCTCAATGTCCCCGGAGGGAAATGCCAGCGCGGGCTCCGCGCCCGGAGGGAATCGCCGGCGGGCGCTGCCCGCTACTTCCCAATCGCGTTGCGGAGGGCGCGGAGTTCTTCGGTGGTCAGGTCGCGCCATTCGCCGGGCTTCAGCATTCCAAGCTTGACCGGCCCGATCGAGATCCTGCGCAGACGCGCCACTTCCAGCCCGACGGCATCGCACATGCGGCGCACCTCGCGCTTTTTGCCCTCGTGGATCGTCACGAGCAGCACGACGCGGTTCGGCTCCGTCACCTGCGTGACGATATTCGCCGGTGCGGTCTTGAATCCGTCGTCCAGCGTCACGCCCGCAGACATTTTCGTCAGCTGCTCCTCCGAGACCGGCGGACGCACCGTCACGCGGTAGGTCTTGGCGACCTCTCTGGACGGATGCATGATGCCGTTTGCGAATGCGCCGTCATTGGTGAACAGCAGCAAGCCCTCGGAATTGCGGTCAAGCCGCCCGACCGGATACACACGCGTATCAATGCCGTCCAGCAGGTCAGTGACGCAGCGGCGTCCCTGCTCATCGGAAAGCGTCGTGACATAGCCGCGCGGCTTGTTCATCATGATATAGCGGAATTCCTTTTTCTTCGGGATATAGACAGCCTCGCCGCTGACGGTCAGACGGTCGGTCGGGAGCGCCTTGTCCCCCAGCTGCACCGGATGCCCGTTGCATTTGACCTTGCCCGCCGAGATCAGTGCCTCGGCCTTGCGGCGGGAGCAGTAGCCCGCATCCGAAAGAAGCTTTTGTACTCTGATTTTTTCCATTTTGTCTCCGTTCTTCGGGAAATTGAGATTGCCGTGCCGACCTTATTCGATGACCTCGGTCTTGCCCTCGTTCTTGGCCTGTCTGCCCGCGAGGAACCCGGTGACCTTGTCCATGACGTCCGGCACCATGTTGATGAGTGCGTTCGGCGTGGAAGCATTGACGGAAAGCTGCAGCAGCTTGACGTCATTCGGCATAATGACAAGGAATGCGATCGGCGTGATCGTCACGCCTGCGCCGCCGCCGCCGCCGAACATATCCTTTGCGACCTTCGTCGGCAGATCGGAGCCGCCCGACGCAAAGCCGAAGGATACCTTCGAGATCGGAATGACGGTCGTGTCATTGCCGCACTGGATCGGCTGCCCGACGATCGTGTTGGCATCGACCATGCCGCGGATCTCGTCCATTGTGACGCGCATGGTCTCGTGGACCGGATGCTCATTGCTGCGTTCGCTCATTGTGAATACCTCCTGAATATCAATTTCGGAATCATAGCCGTACTTTGTGATTTATGCCTCGGCGGGGAGCGGCGCGGTTTCCTTCTCGCGCAGCTTTGCCTCTTTATCCTCTCTGCGGAACCGGCGGATCGTCCGCCACAGGAATTTGCCGCCGAGGATCAGTGCCATCAGAAGCGCAGCCAGCGGAGATACCCGCAGCTCGCCAGAGGCACGGAATGTGATCGAATCATTGTAAAAATCCGCAAGGATGCGGCATTCGTCCGCCTGAAAATCGACCCAGCACTGAAGCTGTCCGATGAAATTGAACACCGCCGCCGAAATCGCGCCGTAGCGTTCGGCGGTTTTGGCGGCATCGTCCGTGCCGATCGCGGCATAGAGTTTGATATGCCGGAAATGCAGATGCTTCGTCAGAAAACGCAGCGTGGGCGAGAGCGCCGCACAGGCGTCCTTTGCAAGCGCGAGCGCATCGGAGACGGAATGCGGTTTCAGCCGCTCAATGAATCCGCGGATGCCGCGCTTTTTCTTTTTCGGCGTATCTTCGCTGCTTTCGGGTTCTTCTGTATCCTCGCTGTCCGCCTGTTCCTCTGCGGCAGCCTGTTCGGCTTTCTTCGCTTCCTTTTTCCGGCGGCGTTCCTCGCGCTTTTCGCGCTTCTCACGTTTTTTCCGCTCCTTCGGGGATTCCTCCGCAAGGAACGGGTCATCGTCCGCCGGCTCCGCGGTGACTGTTTCCGGCTTCGGGACTGCCTCCGCAGCAGCGGGCTTCGGTTTTTCGTCCGCAGGCGGATGTGCCGGTTCTTCCGGTGCGGGCTCCTGCTGACCGGGCGGAGCCTCCGGCATCTGCTCCGGGGAAGGCGTTTCGCCTGCGGGAACATCCTCCGGTTTCGGCGGGGTCACGGGCGGGGCTTTTTCCTCGGATTCCTTACGAAAGAGCCGGAACCATGCGTAGTACACGGAAACGCCCCATTTGCCCTCCGCGAAGAAGCCCTTGACGCGCACAGGCAGCAGCAGAATGACAGCAAGCACAAAGAGAATGGTCAGCAAAATCGTCCAGCCCAAGCCTGTTCACCGCCTTTCGGATCCGTCCTGAAAATATACAGATTTATTATATCACAATTTACGGAAAAATTCAATGGGTACAATTCATAAAATTACGGCAGAACGCTTCATGGGCGTTAAAACGGCGGCGGGCACTGCCCGCTAACACAATTTCGGAAAAATTCAATGGGTACAATTCATAAAATTGCGGAAGGATGCTCCTGTGAGATATCACGCGGCATCTCCCGAAAAAAAGGACGCCGACCGATCGTCAGCGTCCTTTTGTGATTCACAGTATTGCTTTTGGCAGCCGTTTTACTTCCCTGCGAGATCGGCAGCCGTGATTTGCTTGGCGATGTAGCGCAGGATCATCGTTGCGTCCTCCGCACGGACATAGCCGTCATGCGTGACGTCCGCAGCCTTCTTGCCGCTGTCGGTGATCACCGCGCCGGTGTCCTCGACCGCGAATCTGCTGATGAGCACGCAGTCCGAAACATCGACCTTTGTATCACTGTTCGCGTCGCCCCAGATGATATCCGTGTCCGGTACGGCAGTCGTCGTATTGACCGGAGCCGCCGTGGTCTTTGCAGGGGTCGTGCCCGGTGCCGCGCTGCTGTTCGTGACCTCGCCGTAGACGATGCCGCAGCCGACCGTAGACATATACACCTTGCCGAACTGGCTCATGTCACCGACGAGGAAATTGCCGTTGCCGGTGCCGCCGTAGAGATGCTCCGTGTTGATGCAGACCCATGTCTTGCCCGCATCGGTCGAGCGGTAAATGCCCTCGGGGTCGCTTTCCAGCGGCTTGCCGTACATATACAGCGTGTTGACGCCGCCGGTCTTTTCCGGCGCGCCGTAGCCGACGGTCTTGCAGTAGCTGACGCCGTCGATCTTCTCCACGGTGACCTTGCCGCTCCTGACGGATGCATGATACAGGCCGTACCAGCCGCCGCCGAGGATCAGCTCGCCCTTGCCGAGATATGCGATGCGTCCGGCACTGTCGCACTGGTCGTACATGCAGACGTCGGTCGAGGTGAAGGTCTTGCCGCCGTCGGTGCTGACGCAGAACTTATACTGCGCATCTTCAGCGGTCGGCGCATCCTTGGAATAATGCCACGAGGAGTTGAAATAGGTCGCGTAGGCATAAACGGTGTTCGGGTCATCCGGCTCGATCAGCAGCATGGTCGGCTTGGAGCCGTACTGCGACGGGATGCCCGCGCACTTGTTCCATGTGCCGCCGAAATCGTCGCTGTAGGAGACATCGCCGCTGTCCTTGCTTGTGTTGAAGATGCGGTATTTTCCGCTGCCGATCTGCGCGATCGCAGCCTTGCCGCCCTTTGCAGCGGGGGTCATGCCCTTCCATGTCTTGCCGCGGTCAAGCGTATAATACGCAGCAGCGGTGTTGTTGGTATCGCCCTCTGCGATGCGCACCCAGACATCCGTATTCTGCGGGCAGACCGCGATCGCGGAGGTGCTGCCCATGTTCGGCTGATACTGCTCGCCGACGACGTCCACGGCGGTATGCCGGAAGCCGTCGTAGTCACCGATCGCGGAGAGGTTCAGGCCGTCCGGCGTGGAAGCGAAGTCCAGTGCCACGACCTCCTCGATGCCGTTCGGGTGGAAGGTGAACTTCGGGATCTTCTCGGAATCGGTGCTCCAGAGGTTCTCGCAGATAAAGACGCCGTTGCCGGAGGTGATGAACATTCTGTCCGGGTTGCGCGGGTCGGTGACGACCGTGCCCGACCAGTGGATCGCCTTTTCACGGATCCACGAGAAGCCGCCGTCCTGCAGATACTCCGCGACGAGCGGGCCGCCCCAGCCGTTCTGCTTGCCGGGCGTAATGTTCTCCCATGTTTTGCCGCCGTCCAGCGAGCGGTAATACTGGTCGCCCCAGCAGGCACCGTGCTCATCGGTCCATGCTTCCCAGAGCTGATCCTCCCACTTGCCGCAGGTACCCGCGATCAGATGATCGGGGTTTGCGGGATCCGCCCAGACGGAGCCGAAGCCGCGCGTGCTTTCGAGCAGCTGCGTGACCTTGCCGGTTTTCGGCGAATAGCGGTATGCGCCGCCGGATGCGCCGTTGAATGCGAGCCCCGCGATATAGGAGATCAGCAGGTCGCCGTTCGCATCAAGATTGATGCGGGACGGGAATACGTCCGTCGGCAGGTCTGCGGACAGCGCCGAGAACTTGTCGTCACTGACATTTGCCGCGTGAACATTGACAACGCCCTTCGCGGAGGTCGCCACATAGACCTTTCCGCCGGAGACCGCGATCGCCGCGACGCCGTTCTGGTTGTTGTAGGCATCGTCCGTGACGGAGCGCGCGATGTTCTCCGTCCATGTCGGCCACTTGGTCGTCTTGCCGAACAGCCCGAGTGCGTCGTAGCTTTCGACAGGCTTCCAAGTCTCGCCGCCGTCGGTCGATTTGATCAGTGCGGATTTTCCGCAGGCAACGTCGCCGCCGGCATAGATGATCTTCGGATTGTCCGGATCGACGGCGATGGATTCGCCGCACTGTCTGCCGTCGCCGTTGCCCATGACCTTGATCTCATCCGAGATGTCGAACTCGCGGAAGGTCTTGCCGCCGTCGGTCGTCTTGAACACCACGGTTTTCTCATTGGAAAAATACGCGCATCCGCAGAGAAAATAGACCGTGTTGTCGTCGGTCGGGTCAATTGCCATTGCATCCACCGAGAGCAGACCGCGGTCTGCGTCATTGATGAATCCGAGCAGCTGGACCCATTCTTCCTTGTCGTAGTCGTACTTGTAGGCGCCGCCGACGTCTGTCCGTGCATACATGACCTGCTTTCCGGTCACAATACCGGAGACGAATCCGCCGCCGCCGATGCGAAGTGTTCCCCATGTCATAGCATTAGAAAGGTCTGCGGTCGCAGCCGTCACATGCAGCACGGAATACGGTACAGATGTTCCGAGCAGCGCAAGTGCCGACAGCAGCGCAAGACTGTGTCTCAGTTTGTTGGCTTTCATATTCGGTTGCCCCCTAAATATATCGTAATTTACCCGTAACGGACGCAGCTCTCCGTTTCTGCGTCCATTCGTATTATAACACAGCAAAAACCGGAATACAATGTCAGATTCCGCCCGCTGCATGTAGTATTCTCACATATTTTCCCCCAATGTGAAGAATGTGTTTCCGTACCTTTAACGTCCTTTTTTGGCAGTTTTCATACGGTTTTCACATTGCAGGGTATAATTAAGTCATAGGGCAAAGGAAATACGGGCTGCGCAGAAACCCGCGGCCGTGCAATATGAGAAAGAGGTGCTCAGAATGTTTGAACATGATGATAACAAGTTCGATTTCGGCAGGACGCAGGAAATTGAAAACGATCCGGTCGAAAGACTGATGCGGCAGCCGGAGGAGACGGCACAGTCCGTCAGCGGCAGCTATTATTCCCCGAGAAGCGGCGAATCCGGCGGCGGATATATCCCCCCGACCGGCGGTTATTCCGACGGCAGCGAGCCGCCGAAGAAGAAGCCGCACAAGGGTCTGAAGGCGCTGGCACTGTTCGCGGGCGTCGCGTTCGTCGCTTATGCTTCGATCCAGTGCTATCAGTATGCGACCGAGAACCCGTCGATCCGTTCCTTCCTCGGCCGGCAGAACAGCGCAGTCTCCGAGGACGCGGATGCCCGTCCGGATTCCGATGCGGACAGCAGCGCGAAGGAGAATGCGGATGCCTCCGATACCTCCTCCTCGAAGGCGGAGCCGATGAGCTTCTTTGAGCTGACCGCACGCAAGGACGCAATGACCATTCCGGAGATCGTCAAAAAGGTGACCCCGGCAACAGTCGGCGTTTCCTCGACCTTCCTGCTCGAGGGACGGCAGCAGATGACCTACGATCCGTTCAGCTTCTTCGGCTTCGGCTTCGGTACCCAGCAGCAGCAGGCGCCTGACCGCGAGCTCACGGGAACCGGCACCGGCATCATCATGCGGGACAACAAGGACGGTTCCTATTATATCATTACGAACGCGCATGTCATTTACGATTCCAGCGAAGAATACAACATGGGTCTTGCGAAGAAGGTGCAGGTCGTTCTGAATTCCGACTGCTACCCGAACGCTTCCGAAAGCGGCATCGAGGCAGAGGTCAAGGGCTACGACGTTGCAGAGGATATCGCCGTTCTGAAGGTCAAGACCGATGAAAAGCTGACGGTCGCTGAATTCGGCGACAGCAACGATCTGGAGGTCGGTGAATTTGTCGTCGCGATCGGCAACCCGCTCGGATTCGAGCTGTTCGGTTCCGTCACGACCGGTATCGTCTCCGCACTTGACCGTGAGGTCACGATCAACGACCAGTCCATGCGCCTGATCCAGACCGATACCGCGATCAACGCCGGCAACTCCGGCGGCCCGCTGATCAACTGCTACGGCCAGGTCATCGGCATCAACTCCTCGAAGATCAGCAGCAATTACTACAGCAATGAGGCTTCCGTCGAAGGTCTGTGTTTCGCGATCCCGATGACCCACGCACAGAAGGTCATCAACGACCTCATCAATTACGGTTATGTCACCGGTCCGCAGATCGGCATTACGCAGGCAGAGGATGTGGACGAGTCCATTGCACAGCGCTTCGGCCTGCCGGTCGGCGTGTATGTCAAGGGCATTGAAAAGGGCAGCGCAGCGGATAGAGCAGGCCTGCAGGTCGGCGATATCATCACCGCGATCGACGATGTGACCGTCAAGGATACCAAGGAGCTTGCAGCAGAGAAGGATAAGCATGATGCAGGCGATACGGTCACGCTGACCGTCATCCGACAGGGTGAGGAGCTGGAGATCCCGGTCACGCTGACCATGAATGCGCCGGCAGGCGGCGCTGCGGAACAGGCAGCAGATCAGGAAGAAACCGAAAACTGACAGATATCCTTTCTGAGGCAATATGGAGCAGACGTCCCGTGCAGAAATGTGCGGGGCGTCTGCTTATGTACAGATTGTATTTTTTGTCCTAAATTGTCATAATGACGCTTGACAAACTGCCCGGAATATGGTAGACTTATTTTATAAGGCATGATAGCCGGACTATCATCTCTGAGATGCAGTCTATCAATTATCACGGGAGGTTTGTCAGGTGGAAAAACAACATACACAACACGAAAGTCTCAAAACAAAACGAATCGGCCGGGCTGTGGAGATCAGCGCGGATATGTTTCTGAAACGCGGTATCGAAACGGTGAAAATGACAGACATCGCGGATGCCTGCGGCGTCGGCGTTGCAACGCTGTACCGCTACTTCGGAACCAAGACTGCGATCACGATCGCAGCCATGACCTACCTCTGGACGGATCTGAAGGAAAAGTTCCGCGGCATTTTCGAGTCACATGCTTTTCTCAGCCAGACCGGCTGCAAGCGGATCCACGATCTGATGAAGATGTATCTGCAGCTGTTTGACAAGCATCCGGATTTCATGCGGCTGCTCGGGGAATTTGATCTGATGCTGATCCGCGAGGAGGTGCCGAAGGCTGCGCTTTACGATTATGAGCGTTCGGTCATCAATTTTTTCCCGATCGTTGCGGCGTCCTATGAGGCGGGCGTCAAGGACGGCACGGTGCGCAGCGATATTGATTTCAAGCTGTTTTATCTGACGTTCGCGCATTCGATGATGGAGCTCTGCAAGAAGATCCTGCGCGGCGATCTGCTTCCCTCGGACGATTTTGCGGAGGGCAAGACCGAGCTGAACATGCTCATCGACATGGCCATGTCGTATCTGAAAACACCGGAGGCTGACTGAATGAAAAAGGACGCTGATCGTCGTATCAGCGTCCTTTTGATTTTTCTGCTTTCTTCCGCGTGTATGTCATTTTCCGGGCGTGCTCTGCGCATCGTCCCCGGCGGGATCTTCCGGCTTGTTCCTGATGAGCTTCTTTCCGAGCGGGATCTCCGTGCCGTTCCGGATGCGTTCGATATTGGGAATATGCTTGATAACGATGACCGCACTGACCGCCGCGATTGCGGCAGATTCCAGCAGATCACCCGTGCGCACGAAATGCCAGACCGGTATCAGCACCGCACAGGCGAGCGTCGCCAGCGCGATGTAGCGCGTCGTGAACAGCAGGATCGCCAGCACCGCAATGCATGCCAGAAACATGCGCCAGTCCACTGCCAGCGAAAAGCCCAGCAGCGAGGCAAAACCCTTGCCGCCCCGGAACTGCATCCAGAACGGGAACATGTGCCCGAGGATGACTGCGATGCCGGTCAGCACGGGAACATGCGTGCATTCCGCCGGAAGCGGGATCACATGCAGCAGCAGGAAAACCGGCAGAAACGCTTTCAGGATATCCGCCAGTGCAGTCGCTGCCGCCGCGCCCTTGCCCATGGTCACCAGCGCGTTTGATGCGCCCGCATTGCCGGAGCCCTTCTTCCGGATGTCAAAGCCCTTGCATCTTGCGATGATCGCCGCCGTATTCAGATTGCCGATCAGATACCCCGCGGGTATCCAGAGCCAGTGTAAACTCATTGGTTGATTGCCACCTTACTTTCTCCGCCTGTATGGACACAGTGCGACGGATCCGCCGCAAAATGCATTGCCTTGGCACTCTGGATCGTCACATCGAGATCGGAGTCGATCACGAGCAGATCGGCGTCCGCCTCATAGCTGCCGAAGTCCATGGCGCGCATCCCCTCTGCGCGGATCTCTGCCTTGCAGTGCCGCAGGCTGATCTTCGGCGCGGAATCGCCCGAGCCCGCGATCAGCACATTCTGACCCGTCAGCTCCGCCGTGATCATCGAATCGCGCAGGAAGATCTCTCCGCCGCCGGTGTGCGAGCCGATGCAGCTCACCGACGTACCCGAGCCGCGGAACGACAGGCTCGCCGTATTGCAGCGGACATTGGCAAAGCCCTCGTCCGTGCCGATCGCGGCGCAGTTTGCCATTCGCAGCGTGAAGTCCGCCTCACAGCCGGAAAGCGAGATCTCCGCGGTGCCGTCCAGCGTGCCGATGCCGACACCGGTCTTGCCGCTCATCTCCACGAACAGCTTGGTGCCGAGCACGGAGATCTTCTGCCCCTTGCCGATGCCGGAGCCGATGCCGACGCACTGGTTGCCGTTTGTGATGATGTTCAGGCAGCCTGCCAGATCAATGCTGATGTCGCCGCAGGCAAAATCGGGGTCGTTGCCGATGACAAAGGTCTTGGTATCGTCCGCGCGGATGCTGAGATTGCCCTGACCCGTCAGGTGCAGGGAGCTCGATTCCGGCACAAGGATGCCGCCGGTATCCATGCGGTTGTCGCCGACGCATTCCAGCGTCACATGTGAATTTTTGCCGAGCGTCACGGCCGGCGAGACGATCTGCTGCGGTGCACTGAAGCGCGCCGTCCGCAGGATGATGTGACAGTCCGTATTGTCGCGGACCTTGATGTGGATGCCGCTTGCCTCGTTGAAATCACCGATGATCTCAAGCTCCGGCTGCGACACGAACAGGTCTGTATAATGCTCCGCTTCCAGCCGCGGCAGGTGCACGATCTCCTCGCCGGAGAGCATGTAGGTCTTCTGCATGATCTGCTTGGCGGCACTCGCGCTGAACTTGACGATCATCGCGGCAATGCGCTCCGGGATCGCGTCCAGCGGCGCGGCGTTCGGCACGGAGGTGAAATTGCCCTGAATGAGGTCTGCACCGAAGCGGATGACCGCACGCAGCTCCTCTGCCGTCTCGACGCCCTCTGCCAGCGCCATAAAGCCGTTGGCATGAGCAAATTCAATGATATTGGTGACGAAATGCTGCTTCTTCGGCTCCTCGTGGATGTTCGCGATCAGGCCGCGGTCGATCTTGACGTAATTCGGAGAATATTTCAGCAGATTCGTCACATTGGAATAACCGGTGCCGTAATCGTCAACGGCGATGTCCATGCCGTGCTTCTGGCACCGCTGCTGGATCATCTGCAGTTCCTCGCCCTCGGTCTCCGCCTGCTCGGTGAACTCAACGACAAGCTGCGGGAGCAGATCGCCGTATTTTTCGCAGAGCTTCGTGAAATCCGTGTCATTGAGGAAATGCCCCGGGATACTGTTGATAAAGATGCGCCGCCCCTGGAATTTATCGCGGGAGGCATCCGCATATTTCAGCACATTGTTATAGGTCAGCCACTCGATCTCATAGAGCCGCTTGGTCGCGGTCGCATGGGTCAGCAGCGCCAGCGGAGAGACCTTCAGGCCGCCGCTCGTGCGCATCAGCGCTTCGTAAGCGACGATCTGGCCGTTCTTTGCGCTGACGATCGGCTGGAAGAAATAGCTCAGCAGATTTTCGCTGATGATGCGGTCCATCTGGACAGCATCCGCCTGTGAGACGACCGGCTTTTCCACGGCGCGGTTATGCATCCGCTGCTCGTCCTTGAGCGAGACGGCCTCATTCAGCAGCGACTCCAGCGATGTATGCTCCGTGACCTCTGCGGAGACCCTGCCGACGGAAATTTCCAGCGTATAGCTCTTGCCGGAAACCTGATTGTAGCTGATCATGCGGCGCCGGAGCACGCTGATGAGTGCATCCGCCGTATTCATGCGGGTATCGGAATGGAACAGCGAGATCAGGAACTCGTCGCCGCTGATGCGCGCAGCGAGTGCGTCGCTGTCGATACTGTCGGTAATGGCATTTGCAAGGCTCAGCAGCGCCTGATCGCCCTCGTTCCGGCCGAAGATGCTGTTGATCTGCCGCAGGCGGTTCAGTCCGATCACGATCATGATGAGACGTTCGCCTGTATGGTTCTCCCCGTGGATGCGCTCGCCGAGCATCTTCATGACGCCGTGCAGATTGAGCATACCGGTCAGGGAGTCACGGATCCTTGCGGCCATGAGCTTCTCGTTCATTGCCTGCAGGCGGGAGGTCGAAAGGCTGCAGCCGATCGCATTGCCCGCGGTATGGATGAATTTCGGCAGGCGGAAGCTTTCCTCGTCGATATTGCTGCCGCAGAAGGCATAGTAGCCGTAGACCTCACCCAGCATATAAACGGAATTGACATAAACGGCCTTGCCGTCCGCGATGACCGCCGCCAGATCGGGGATCAGCTTGGAGCGCGGGATGATCGCGAACTGTTTTTCCGCGCGCTTGTGCATCACCGTGCTCATCAGCTCGGAGGGATCCGCGAACTGCTGCAGACTGCTGTCGGTCAGCTCCGCACAGAGCGAATCGCGCAGGCAGAGGAACGAATCCTCCGGGATATAAGTGGACATGACGTCCAGATAGTCAATGACATTCGGAGACTTGCGCGCCAGCATATCGCCGAGCAGCCAGTGCTCCTCCGATTCCTGATAGATGCATGCCTGCAGCTGATGATACAGACCGCGGAGCGCTTCGTTCTGGTCGCGGTGCTCGGTCACGCGGCAGCCGCAGGATTCGGAGATCCGAAGGACCGGCTCTATGCGGGTCTTTTCGTCCACCTCCGCACCGCTGAGGATCAGCTCCGCGGTGTCAAAGGTCGCCGCACAGAGCTTCTGATAATCCTTGAGACAGGTCGTCAGGCGCGGGGAATGGAAATGCTCCTTGATGATGCCGTCCGAGCCGGTGACGATGACATCCTCCGGCACGCGCAGACCGTGCCTGCGGAGCACGGAGCAGACCGCGATCGCCATTTCGTCATTGACGCAGACGATCGCCTCGGGCGTATCGTAGGCCAGAAAGCGCTCTGCCGCATCGGTCGCGGGACCGTCCCAGTAATTGCCGTAATCAAGGCGCTTTTCGTCGAACGGGATGCCGTATTTGCGCAGCGCCTCGCTGTAGGCCATGACCATGCACTCGGAGCCGTAATGCCCGCGGATGCCGCTCATCAGATTAACGCGCTTACAGTGATGATCGCCGAAAATATGATCCAGCAGCTTCCCGAATGCCTGATAGGAATAGGAATATACCGACGGGACACCGTCCATGCAGCCGTCATAGCTGAGCAGCGGGATATGATGCTCCTTCGCCAGTGCAGTTATCATATCCGATACAATGCCGCGGTCGATCGTCTCGTGCATGACGACGATCATGTCCACGATCTGGAACGGGATCAGGTCGAACACGCTGGCGCTGCTGACCTCCGGGATCGTCCGGGGCTGCAGATTGGTATCCAGCCCGGAATTGAATACGAGCACGCCGTAGCCGCGGGCGTGTGCCTCGTGGACAAACGCCTTAACACTTTCCAGTATCTCCGGATTCTGGATCCGGGATGTGCAGAGCGCAAACAGCAGCCGGTCATTCAGCATCAGGTATCCCCCCTTTCTCCTATATGTATGGAAACTGTGCTTACATACGGATAGTTATATTTATTTTAGCATAGTCCCTCGGATTTGTCAATGGGAAAATCGTGATTCTTGCCGAAAATCGCGCAGATTTTTGATATGCTTCTGTGATTTCGTCGTTTTGCACGATGCAGGTCTCCGAAACTGCCGGATTTATGCACGGATTTTGTTCATAAATCAGCCACAAATCGTTGACAATTCCAACTTTTTGTGCTACAATAAAAAAAAGGTAGAATGTTGACATGCCGCGCGGAGGGGAGGCGCAGTGCATTATGAATTATTATGTGGATATCCATGCGAATCTTCTGCCGGGGCTGGCGGGTCTCGGCGGCGGAACGCTGACCGGGAAGGAAGCGGAAGAAAGGCTCGCCGTGTTTCAGGAGAGCAACATCAAGCTTGCGGTCGCCGCGCCGTATTACGATCCGGAGCAGCGCACGCCTGAGACATTTGTCGCGCAGCGGGATGAGAAGATCGCCGCACTGGAGCAATGCGGCGTGCCCGTGCGGATCGTCGGCGGTGCCGTGCTGCCGTTTTCCTACTGCATGGAATCGCCGCGGCAGCTGAAGCCGTTTACGATCGGTTCCTCCGGGTATTTCCTGATCGACCTGCCGGATGCGCCTGTCACGGCGGAGCTCTGCGAGCAGCTGACCCGCCTGCGGATCGTCAGCGGTCTCTGCCCGATCGCGGCGGATGTGGACAGATACTTCGCTTCATGGTCGCCGGAGGACTGGATCGCGCTGAAGCAGACCGGGATCCTGCTGCAGATGTCCGTGAACGGCCTGCTCTGTCAGGAGCACCGGAAGCTTGCAATCTATCTGCTGGCCAATCAGTACGCGCACCTGATCGCGACCGGCTCGCGTGCGATCACAGAGACGCTTTCCTTCGCAGAGGCCATGCGCATCGTGCAGCGCAGCCTGCCGGCGCAGTATTACCGCAGAGTGAAAAACAATGCAGGCATGCTGCTTTCCGATGCAGAGCCCTCTGCATTCCATTGAACGATCCGATCCCTTTGCTGCGGCAGAGGGATCGTTTTTTGCAGACAAATGCCCCCGGATGCATACATCCGGGGGCATTCTATATGGTTTCTTTTGCGGAACAGATCAGGTTTCCTCAACAGGGAACGCCATGATGCGCTTGGCAATGAACATCAGAATGACTGTGACATCCTGAATGTCCGTATTGCCGTCGCCGTTGACGTCGCCGTTGATGACGCCGATGTCCTTGATCGTCGCAGTGACATCGCCGACTGCAAACCGTGCGACCAGAACCGCGTCAGAGACGTCAATGCTGTTGTCGCCGTTCGCGTCGCCGGGCTTATAGCCGGGACGTTCCTTCGGATCCTGCGGGGTCTGCGGGGTTTCGGGCGTCTCTGTCTTTTCCGTGACGGTCAGCTTTGCAGCGCCGGATGTCACTCTGCCGCTGTGGCCGCCGTCCGTGATGACGCAGCGGTACAGGTAGCCGTCCTTTTCCGGAGAGGCTTCAACGGTCAGCTTGTTGGTGCCGTCGGAATCCACAGCCATCCAGTTTTCGCCGCCGTCCCAGGAATACATCCAGTGGTAATCAAGCTCGTATTTGCCTGCTGCGTACACGGCAAATACTGCCGTTTTGCCGTCCTCGGCCGTTGCGTCCTTCGGGTCGGAGAGAATTGCAACAAGGCGGCCCTTGCGCACGATGTCCAGCAGCGGCTGGTTGCCGTTTTCAACAATGTCAACCTTGTCCCAGTCGGAATCCTCACCGATCAGGTAGGCCTCTGCGAGGGCTGCACAGCCGCTGAAGGCGCCTCTTTCGACCGTTTCCAGCTCAGAGGAGAAGGTGACGGACTTGATAAAGGCCAGACCGTTGAAATAGTTTTCGGGAATGACAGTGCCGCCTGTGACAACCACTTCATTCAATACCTTTGACACGTTGCTGTTGTATGCACCGAACAAGTCCCTGAACACCCAGTTGACTTTCTTGGTTCCGAGATTGAATGCCGGGATCGTCAGCTTTTCCAGTGCACTGCATTCGCTGAACCAGCAGCTGCTCTCTGCATCCGCACATTTGACATTCGCACCGAAATACGCTTCCTTCAGTGCAGTGCAGTTCTGGAACGCATAGGAATAAACCGACGTTTCCTGAATGCCGGGAACACAAACAGAGGTGATCTTATAGCAATCCTTAAAGCTCTGATGTCCGATCAATGTGACCGATTCCGGAATCTGCAGATCGCCGAACTCTGCCGCGGTGCATCCGTTGAATGCACCGGCACCGATCGTTGTCAATGTCTCCGGGAGAGGTGCGGAACGCAGATTTGTACAGCCTGCAAATGCACTGTTGCCGATCTCCGTAATATTATCCGGATACGTTACATTCTTCAGCTGGGAAAGTCCTGAAAAGTAATACGGCGGAATGACGGTGCCGCTGAGAACGGTTACATCTGTCAGCACCTTCGGAACATCGCTGTTATAAGCGCCGAACAAATCTCTAAAGACCCAATCGATCTTCTTGGTTCCGACATTGAATGCCGGGATCGTCAGCTTTTCCAGTGCACTGCATTCGCTGAACCAGCAGCTGCTCTCTGTGTCCGCGCATTTGACATTCGCACCGAAATACGCTTCCTTCATTGCAGTGCAGTCCTGGAACGCATAGGAATAAACCGACGTTTCCTGAATGCCGGGAACATAAACCGAGGTGATCTTGAGACACTCCTTGAAGCACTGATGTCCGATCAGCGTGACCGATTCCGGAATCCGCAGATCGCCGAAGGCTGCCGTGATGCATCCGTTGAATGCACCGGCATCGATCTTTGTCAGTGTTTCCGGGAGAGGCGCGGAACGCAGATTTGTACAGCCTGAAAATGCACTGTTGCCGATCTCCGTAATATTATCCGGATACGTTACATTCTTCAGCTGGGAAAGTCCTGAAAAGTAATTCGGCGGAATGACGGTGCCGCTGAGAACGGTTACATCTGTCAGCACCTTCGGAACATCGCTGTTATAAGCGCCGAACAAATCTATAAGAACCCAGCTGACCTTCTTGGTTCCGACATTAAACGCCGGGATCGTCAGCTTTTCCAGTGCACTGCATCCGCTGAACCAGCAGCTGCTCTCTGCATCCGCGCATTTGACGTTCGTATTCAGATATGCTTCCTTCATTGCAGTACAGTTCTGGAATGCATAGGAATAAATCGATGTCACATTTTTGCCGGGAACAGAAACCGAGGTGATCTTGGTGCAGTCTTTAAATGTCTGAAATCCGATCGTCGTGACCGATTCCGGAATCTGCAGATCGCCGAATTCTGCCGCGCTGCATCCGTTGAATGCGCCGTTACCGATCGTTGTCAGTGTTTCCGGCAGCTTGAATGTCTGCGTGGTATCCGTCTCACCGCCGTAGCGCAGCCACTTCAGGCTTTCACAGCTGCTGAATGCAGAATCGCCGATTGCAGTAAGGCGTGCCGGCATGTAAACGACCTCAAGATTCTTCGAGCCCGAGAACAGCTTGTTCGCAATGTTGTTGATGTACAGACCGTCCGACGGATCCTGATCCATGAACACGATCTCAAGGATCTGCTTGCGGACTTCAGCCGGGATCGACACATTTGGATCCATGTCGCCGTAGCCGTAAACCAGGAACGAGCCGTCATTGTTGAACATGCCGGAGATATGCTCGCCCAGATCATAGGTTTGATTCTTTTTGTTGAGCAGCTCTGCCGACGGGATCTTGTCGGAATAATCAAAGACAAACGGCTCCGTGATATTCGGCTCCGTCACAGTCGTGATCGCCTTGCCGGTCTGAATGTCGCCGTTATCATAGGTCGGCTTGCCGGTGCCGGTCTGCGGCCATGTGAGTATGACCGGGATATCCACCGTCGTTTCGTCGATTTTGAACGACTTGCTGGTCTTCCTGTCAGAGCCGACAGAAACGGTATAGGTGTAAGCCGAGCTGCGCGGCATTGCGTAAAGCACCAGCTTGTCGCTCGTGACATCAAAGTCCGTTCCGTCCACATTCACCTTGATGCCCAGCTGCGGAATGTTCGCAGGCGCATTTCCGAGATAGAAATTGAACGTGACCCGGAAAGCCTTGTGCGGGCATTCGGTTTCCTGCCCGTCCTCCGCCTTCACAAAGTTGAACTTTATGCCCTTGTATACGCCGCTGCTGTTCTGAGACAGATACATGTCATAGACAGGCAGCTTATGGCCGAGAACCGAATCAAATTCCTTTTCGTATTCCTTAGAGACCTTCAGCTTATCTGCGCCGATCTTGTTCAGCATCTTTCCGAAGCCGCTCTTGGAATCCTTGATATCGAAGCCCGCAGAGACCTCTGCGCCGATCACGAGCTTCAGCTCCAGATGGATCTTCAGGCACTTCTCGTCACAGTGGATCGTATCCGAGGATGCGGCCGGATCCGGCAGGAACACGCTGTTGCCGGTCTTTTTCAGCGTTTCAAATGTACCGTTTTCCGCCTCGACGGACGCGGTACCCTTCAGGCCGCCGGTGACCGAAGCCGTCAGCAGACCCTTCAGTGCCTTGATCTCGACACCGATCTTGACCTCCAGGGAGAATTCCACCTGTGCCTCAAATTTCTTCAGGATCGGATTGGTATCAAACATAATAAATTCCAGTCCGTCCTTGGAATCGAAGACAAAGCCCTTCGTGAACTGCAGACCGACTTCAAGCTCAACCACACCGTCGAGATCAATCTCAACATCACCGATGAAGTTGACGTCCACAGCACCGTTCGTGTAGATCGGGAGCTCGATCAGATGATCCTTCTTCTTGTCGTCCTCTTCCTCTTTTTCCTCTTTGTCGGTCTCCGCCTTCACATTGATCGTGACCTTGGTCTCTGTTACAAGAAACAGGTTCAGATAATGGAACTTCTTGTAAACATTCCATTTGGTCGTGACCTCATAATTCAAAGACGGCGTGATCTTGATCGGAGCTTTGCCAAGCTGGAACTCCGTGGAACAAGAGTTCTTTTTGGTATACTCCGAGAGTTCTGCATCCGGATCCACAGCCTTCAGTCTGTCGTTCAGCTCATCCTCATTGCTGATCACCTGCGCATTGACGCTGTGATACGGAGCCCCGTAATACTCGCCTTCGACCGTCTGCTCGGTCTCGGATTCGATCTTGATAAAATCGAACATGTCGTCGATCTCGCCGGTACCGGTGATTGTTGCGGTGTCGCCGTCGATCACGATTTCCTGAATGTCGGTCGAGATGATGTCATTCTCCGTCGGCTGGATGTAGAAATACTGCCCCTTTTCCAGCGAGCGGATGCTCTCGTCGATGTGATCGAACACGTAAATGTTCTGATCGTAGTCCGCGGAAACGAGGACATTGCTTTCCTCAGTCGTCTCCGCACGGACGGTGTCCTCGGAGAGCACGATGAAGTTGGTCGTCTCGTCCTCGTCGAGGTTGACGACCTGCTCCGGTGCAAAGTCCGAAGCCTCCGTCTGAATGATCTCCTGCATCTCGCGGTTATAGGTCTTGATCTCAAACGCCTTGCAAAGCGGCAGACCCGCTCTGCCGATGAGCTGCACGCTGACCGTGAAGTATTCCGGCAGCTGTGCGGGATCCGCGCTGAATGTACTGTGTACATATTCGCCCGCCGGCACACCGTAGTCAACGGTATACACATTCGCAGGGCTGTCCTCATCAATGAACGATGCGCGCAGCGTCGCAGCCTCGCTCTGCGTCGAAGTCACCTGAACGATGCCGGTCTCCCGGTCAAAATCCAGATTCGTTACCGCATAGACCGCATCTGCTGCCGCGGCCTTCAGCGGCTGTGCTGTGGGCTTTGCCTCTGCAGCCTGTTCCGTACCCTGCCTTGCCAGATACCTTGCCAGGGAATTGGAACCTGTCAGTCCCATTTCCTCCTGCACGCCTGTCGATGCGGCCGGCAGCTGCTCCTCCTCCTGCGCCGTGTTCCTGCTGCTGAACGGAGCATCGTACAGCAGTGTTGTAGCGCACATGACTGCGCTCAGAACACCGGCAATCGTTTTCTTTACCATAGCTGTCTCTCCTAAATGATATTTTGCAATATTTTGTTGTAATATTGCAATGCGTAAATTATAGCACGGAACCTTCATTTTGTCAAGTATCCTGCGTAAAAACAATCTGTAAAGCTTTTGTGAACAAAAAAATCCCCCCGGCGGCGGAAAACCGAAGGCTTACCGCGCCGGGAGATATTGTTAAATATCAGAGATTGCTAAAAATCATTCTGTCTCGTTCACGGGAAACACCGATATCCGCTTTGCAATAAACTGCAGGATCAGCGTGATATCCTCGAGGTCTGCCGTGCCGTCGCCGTTGACGTCCGCATTGATGACACCGAGATCCGTGATCTTCGCATCGGAATCGCCGACGGCAAACCGCGCGATCAGGACAGCGTCGCTGACGTCGATCATTCCGTCACCGTTCGCATCGCCGGGGTGATAGCCGTCCGGATGCTGCCGCCGCACCAGACGCAGCAGCGGCTCGTTGCCGGTCTCCCGGATATCCACATGATCCCAGTTGTTTGTGCGCGTACCGTACAGGCGCGCCTCCGCGAGTGCTTCGCAGCCGTTGAAGGCGTTTTCCTCCACGCACTTCGTGTCTCTGGAAACGGTCACGGATTCCAGCGTATTCATACCTGCAAAGAACCAGCCCGGCACCGTATCACCGGAAAGAACCGTCACCTTTTTCAGGGTTTCGGGAATGTATCCGTTGACGCGGAAGCTTGAAAATACCTGATACATCCCCGCATCCGGCGACAGGGTGAAATATGCGCTGATGCCGGGCGGCTGCAGGTCGGTTTCCGCGACACTGTAAAACGGGATCGTCAGCTCCGCGATCTGTCCGCAGCCGGAGAACACAAATGGCTGAACCGTCTGCACGCCGCTGCCGAGCTCTGCCTTCCGGAGATTCGCGCAGTTGCCGAACGCGCTCATGCCGATCGTTGTCGTGCCGCTGCCCGGGACATTCAGTGCGGTGATCCCCGCGCAGCCGGAGAATGCATTTGCACCGATCTGACTGACCGTTTCCGGAACTGTCAGCTCACCGAACGGAATCGTCTTGCAGCCGGAAAAAGCGTCCTTTCTGATCTCCGTCAGATTCTGCGGGAGCGTAAATGTATCGAGATTCACGCAGCCCTTGAAAGCCTGCCTTCCGATGACGGCAGTATCCGCCGGGAGATTCAGCGTGCGCAGCGAGGTCATGCCTGCAAAGAAGTCTTCCGGGACCTCCGTGCCGCCGGTGACCGTGACGGTCGTCAGCGTCTCCGGGACATAGCCGTTCACGTGCCAGCTCGAAAAGACCTTATACATCCCGTCAACAGGGGTGCTGCTGAAAAATGCGCTGATACCGCCGGGCATACTGTCGGTATGTGTAACGGAGTAGAACGGAACGGTCAGCGCCTCCACATGATTGCTGCCGCCGAAGGTATAGGCATCCACCGTTCTGACGCCGCTGCCGATCACGGCCTTCCTCAGATTCGTGCAGCTGCCGAACGCGCTCATGCCGATTGCTGTCTGACCGTTTCCGGGCACATCCAGTGCAGTGATGCCGTTGCATCCGCCGAACGCATAAGCACCGACCGAAAGCACGCTCTGCGGAACGGTCAGCTCTCCGAACACAGCGGCACTGCATCCGCTGAATGCGGATTCCCCGACCGATTCCAGCGTTTCCGGCAGAACAAAGGTCTCTGTTTTGTCGTTTTCGCCGCCGTAGCGCAGATATTTCAGGTTCGTGCAGTTTTTGAACGCATTGCTGCCGATCTGTTTCAGACGCTGCGGCATGTAGACCTTTTCCAGCGCCTTCGCGTTCATGAACAGGCCGGATGCGATATCATTGATATAAAGTCCGCTGTCCGGATCCAGATCCTCAAAAATGACCGTGCGGATCTCTGCGCGGATGCTCTCCGGCACAGATGCGTTCCCGTACATATCGCCGTATCCGATCACGTTGAATGTTCCGTCATTGCTGAACATGCCGGAGATATTTTCGCCGAGGTCGTAATACTGCGAAACAGGCGTGATCATGTACTTTGCGGGATACCTGTCGGAATAGTCAAAGACCGGTTCCGGCTCTTCCGTGACGGCTGTGGTCGTTGTTGTCAGAGAAGGCCCTGCAACCGGCTTTCCGGTGCTGCAGACGATCTCCGTGGAACCGTCGTCGTTTTGCTGCCATGTGATATTGTCGTAGAGATCGACAACGGCATCCGTGACCGTAAAGCTGCCCTTTGCTTTTTCCTCGCCGTTGATCAGAATCTGATACTCATAATTCTGATTTTTCCTGCGCGGGACTGCATACAGCACAAGCTCGCTGTCCGGACTGACATCAAGCTGATAGACTGCACCGCCGACCTTCAGCCGCGCTTCTGACGGTACATCCGCCGGCACATTGGTAAAGCTGACATGGAATGTCGTTTTATAGGCCTTCATCGGGCATTCGATCTTTGATTCGTCGCCGTTTGACGGCATCTTCATCAGATAGAAGTGCAGTCCTTTGTAATCGCCGCCGGAATTATAGGAGCAGTATGCCGCATAATGCGGGAGCGGGTGACCGAACAGGCTGTCAATTTCCTTCCGGATCACATACTCAAATTTCAGCTTATCCTTCAGCTTTTCAAAGATATTCTTGGGGTCTTCAAAACGGAAGCCGATTTCGATCTTTGCCTGAACCAGCAGCTTGATTGAAAGCTCCTCCTTCAGACAGGTCTCGCAGGCATGAACCGTATCCGCACCGCCGCTGTCCGGCACTGCAAAGATATTCCTGCCTTCGGTCGGACAGGTTGAGATATCGTCTGTGCTGACAGATGCTTCCCCGCAGATGCCGCCCGCAACAGAAGCCGTCAGTATATCACCCAGCGCGCTGACCTCCGCACCGACCCGCAGTTCAAGTCCGAGGGTGCCCTTCATTTCAAACTTGACCAGCTTCAGGTCTGTATCAAAGCTGATGGAATCGAACCCGCTGTCGGAATCGTATGTAAAGCCTTTGGTAAACTTCTTCCCAAACGCAATGTCCAACTCCGCTTCGATTTTCAACTCGACGTCCACAAACGCATAAATGTTGATCGCACCGTCTGAAAACAGCGGGAATTTCACCAGATGCTCATCATTCCCGACCGCATCCATCCCGGGTTCTGTTCCGGGCTCCGTCCCGTCGTTGTTATCGGGATCCTTTTTGTCGTTCAGCTTCACATTCAATCCGCCTGAAATTGTCGTTTCCGCCACAAAAAAGATGTTTATGTAGCTGAAACACTTATAACAGTTCCATTTGGCGGTCGTTTCAATCGTTAAGTTCGGTGTCAGCTTAAAGGTCTTCTTCTTGGACAGGATCTCTTTGCTCACCGTGAATGAGCTGTCAAGCTCCGTGAATTTGGTATTCGGATCCAGCGCCCGGAGCTCCTCTTCCTTCTGTTCCAGCTCATTCTCGCTGCCGATGCCCTGTACACGGATGCTCCGGTAGCTGCGTGCGCTTTCGGAATCCGCAGCGGTCTGCGCCGTATCAATCTCCATCTTGATGAAATCGAACATGTCGCCGATCTCACCGGAGCCGGTGATCGTTGCCGTGTCTCCGTCGATCACGATCTCCTGAACATTCGTGGAAATGATGTCGGTATCCGTCGGCTGGATGTAGAAATACTGACCCTGTTCCAGTGTGCGGATGCGCTCGTCGATGTTGCCGAACACATAGATATTCTGATCGTAGTCCGCAGAAACGAGGGTGTTGCTGACTGCCGTCGTCTCCGCTCTGACCGTGTCACCGGAGAGCACGATGAAGTTTGTCGTCTCATCATCATCGAAATTGACGACCTGCTCCGGCTCGAAATCCGAGACATCTTTTTCGAGGATCTCCTGCATTTCCCGGGTAAAGCGGTTCAGCACGAACGGCTGACCGACCGGCAGGCCGATCCGGTTGACAAGCTGCGCCCGGACCGTGAAGTATTCCGGCAGCAGCGCGGGATCCGCGGAACCGAAGGACTCAGAATATTCTCCTGTCCTGACCGGGATCTCCGTCTTGTAAATGTTCGCAGGATGATCCTGATCCGCGAACGAAACGAGCAGCGAGCAGTCCTCACTCTGCGAGGATACGGCGCGGATCAGACCTGTTTCACGGTCGAATTCAAGATTCGTCACGGCGAAAAGGCACTCCGCGGCTTCCGCCTTCAGAGGCTTCGGCTGCTGCTGATTTCCCTGCTGCGCCAGATAGCGCGCAAGGGAGTTGCTGCCGCGCAGACCGGGTTCCGTACTGTCCGGTGCGGCGGCCGGGGGCTGTTCCTGTACATCATGTCTGCTGAATTGCGCATCGGAAAGAAGCGCGGATGCACACAGAACTGCACTGACCATACATGCGATGGTTTTTTTGAACAATGCGGTCACTCCTTTTGGAATATTATGTTCTGCAATATTCCCCCGAATTATTGCAGCAAGTATATTATATCATTTGCTAATCAATCTGTCAAGAGCATTCCCGCGGGCAGCACCCGCCGGCATTTCCCTTCGGGCGCGGTTGGCGGAGGACTCCCGGCAGTCTGGAACGCACGCCGCTGAACGAGGTTTTTGTCAGTTCACTGTTCCGGCGCTGAAGCGTGCCGGAAGAATAAACCAAAAGGACGCCGGTTTTCATCAGCGTCCTCTGTTTTTTTATAATGGCCGGTGCCGGCTTATGCGGCGATCCCGTCTGCGACATCAAACAGCGTGAGCCTGCGGCTTCCGGCTGCGGGGCTTTCCAGCCTGCTGCAAAAGGCCTCCGGATTCCGTTCATTGAACAGAAAATCATAGGTATTGAGCGCGTGCAGTGTGCCGGGCGAGCACTGCCAGACCCGCTGTCCGTTTTCCGACCTGTAGCCGTACCGCCGCTCGACCGCATAGGCGACATTCAGCGTCACCTGCTGCTCTGCCGGATTGCTTCCGCCCGGGAACTGCACACGGATCGTTTTCGGGTGCTTTCCGGCGTAGTCGTAATTGAAATACTGCCTTGTCGTATAGTTCTGATACATGGTCTTGGGCTTGAGCATAAACGTCACTCTGCTGATATCGACCTGCTCCGGATCGGAGATGCAGAGCGTATACAGCCGCAGCCAGCATTCATCATAATAACAGTTGTTTTCGAGATCGTCCGCAAAGGCGCGGTCCTGTTCGATCGCGGGGTTCCACGGGCTCAGGCCGGAGCCGAGCGCAAAGACCATGCCGAGCCGGGCGAAGAACATGTCTTTGCCCTTTCCGCCGGCTGTGTCTGTCAGCGAAAGGAACCGGCTGCTGCGTTCCGTGCGCATGTCGCGGCAGGCGTACTGCAATGCGGTAGAGGTGATATACGAGGCTCTGTCCGAATGCAGCCGGCCGCCGGCGCTCTGCCGCAGAACCGGCGGAAAGGTCATGCCGATGCGGTTCAGGGTGCGCACCGTGCAAAGCAGACGGATATTGGTAAAGACCTCGTCGCTGGTCAGGAACACGCTCTTTTTCTCATTGACATAGGCGTGAGAGGCCTCATGCAGCATTCCCCAAGGCATATAGGGCTTGTCAAAGGCTGCGACCGCGTCCTCCAGCTCGTCGGATTCATACCGGCCGAGGGAATTGACACCGGCCACGGAATAGCTCCAGTTGCTGTCGATGACCGGCTCACCGCGGATCGTGTCATACTTGCCGCCGGATTCGGTCGCGTCCAGCACCGTGACAAGATACTGCTGCGAAACGCCGGTGATCTCCCGCTCCGTGTTGAGAAACTGCAGGAACGGCTCCATCCAGTCCGTGAGCGTCTCATCGGAAGCGGTGTCCAGCCCGGGACGGCGCGCCGGGTCATAAAGCAGGACTGCGTTTTCGGAGTAGCCGATCCCGTTTTCAAGCTGCTCGGTATAGATGATCTTGAAATTGCAGTACAGGCCGCTGCTGTCGGTGACCTCGTAGCCGAAGCGCCCCTTCAGCGCCGCCTTGACGCGGGAGCCTTCGGGCAGCATGGAATAGCAGTCTGCACGCATGACGGAAAAATCGCAGCTTGCCGGGAAAAACCGTTCTGCTGCCGACGCCGTGAAGCAGCCGCTGCCGTCATCCGCAGGCTGCCTCCGGAGCGCCGCGGTACAGGTAAAGGCGGCCGCAAGTGCTGCGGCGAGCGCGGCGAAACGCGTGGGAAACCGTTTCATTTGCTCTTCTCCTTATTATCATAATACTGCCGGGAGCAGCCGGCATTTCCTGATGATGACCGGAGACGGAATGAATACTGCGATGTATAAATGTGATGATATTGCAAAAACCGATCCCGTTTCCAATCATAGCACAATGTTGTTTTGCTGTCAATATTGTCCATGATTTTCGGCGTTCTTAACAAAATCTTGCATGACAGACCGCCGATCGGACATGACAGCTTGCTGCGAATGTAGCATAACAGCAGGTCCGGGGCGAAAGACGGCGCCTTTCATCCGGAAACGGGAAACGCCCCCAATTTATACATTTCCCGCAAAAAAGCCGGTTCCGGCCGCCGCAGCCCACAATTTCAGTTTTCGCAGATGAACATGAAAAATAAGGGTATTCTTGCAGTTTTTGTGAAATAATGCTATTCCGGGCGTACAACTTCGGTGCGCTTTTTGTCTCCCTTCGCAGCCGGCAGGACGCAAAAAGGACGCCGATTTCAGCATCAGCGTCCTTTTTTCTGTGTATCACAGGTGCATATTTACTTCGTCCATGCGCGGTATTTGACGATTGCGCCGGTCTCGGTGTTCACGGAAATCTCATAGGTGTAATCCGGCGTTTCAAACGCCAGCTCGTAGACATACGCGCCGTTGCTCCGCTCGATTTTCGCTTTTGTATACTCTGCCGGCTGATCCTTCGTCAGTCCCGCCATGGCCTCCGCGCGGTTCTTGGCCTCGATCACGCCGACCGCATTTGTCATGTCCGCCGAAACAGGCCGCACATCCACGGTATTGACCGCGCCGTTCTCCGCATTCAGCTCCGTCAGATACTGCGTGCCGTCGTCCAGCGTGAACGCGATCAGATACACGCCGCCGTCCTGCTTGACCTTCGTGAACACGACCTGCGATGCATCTGCGACGCCTGCGCGGTTCAGCGCCTGCTGCTTCGCGTATTCCGGCGGGATGATGTTCGTGTATTCCTCCCTGACCGGCTCCTCCGCGGAATACTTCATCAGCATCCCGCTCATCGCATCAAATTCCATTTCATAGACCGTGCCGTTTGCGTCGAGCAGCTCATATTTATAGTATCCGCCTTCGCCGCTGCTGCCGAGCTTCTCCTTGAGATAGAGCGCATCGGTCAGGCCCGTACAGCGCAGCGCTGCCTGCCGCATCTCCGCAGCGGGCACCCATTTTGCCGTATTCGGGAGCTTTTCGGCGGGCAGCTCCCGCTTTGCGAGCAGCTCACCGGTCTTGGCGTTCAGCGCATATTCCGTCAGCTTTTTGTTTGCACCGCAGACGGTCACCTCACAGCGCGGCGGCAGCTCCTCCGGCTTCAGCTTGGTGCTCAGGAACAGCAGCTCCGCTTCCGGCGCGCCTGCGTATTCCGCAGCCTTTTTCTGCGCCGCCGCAATCGTCAGATACTCCTGAAAGCGCCTGATCTCCTCCGGCTCATATTCCGCATGTGCAGGCGGCTCCTGCATCTGTGCGGGCTTCGGGCTGCGGAGCGCGAAGAACAGCAGTCCGCCGAACGCGAGCAGCATACAGACAAGCCCCAGCACGATCCCCCAGAGCGGGAGCGCGACGGTCTTGCCGCCGTGCTCCGGCCTTGTGATCCGGCGGATCTCTCCGGCAATGGGCTGGGTGTCCTGCTCCGCGGGTGCAGTGTTTTCGGTGACCGATGCCGCCGCGAGCAGCGCCTCGGTATCGGAATCATGCCACGGCAAATGCTGCAGAGACGCCCGGAGCGTCTCCGTCTGCGGCGGCTCCCCGCTGCACATGAATTTCAGCTGCCTTACAGCCTTTTCGGTCTTTTTGGCGAGCTCCTCCGGACTGATGCCGCGTGCGGATGCCGCATCCTCAGGCGAAATATCGCAGAGGGAGAGCGCCAGATAGCACCGGCTTCCCGGCGGGAGCTTCAGCAGCGGACGCAGCGGCTCCAGTGCGGGATCGTCCGGAAAATCCTGCTCGTCCATGCCCTCGGGCGCACGGGTCTGACAAAGCCGCAGCAGACGCGGGAGCACTTCGTCCTCCCAAGCATCCGGCGATTGCTTCCTGACTGCCGCGATGGTTTCCGTGACGGCAGCCCTGCCGCCGGAAAGTGACCCGAGATACAGCGCCGCCAGCGGGAAAAGCCGCTGTGCGCACGATATCAGTGCCGCATTCTGATCTGTCATATCCGCACCACCCTTCGATCCGTTGTTTCTGATTTTATTATATCGGAAAACAGGGCAGTTGTCAAGTGCACGGAGCGCCGCATTTCGCAAAGCGAAAGAAATGGACGCCGATTGCTGCATCAGCGTCCGTTTGTGTATTCGGTTTTGCGTCCGGCGGGATCCCGGTCAATGCCCGTGCGGGATCGGCGCCGGGAAAAGCGGGCGCTCAGCCCCGGTATTCCGTCAGCCGGCGGCGGGTCTCCTCCTCGCCGAGCACATGGCTGATCTCCCAGAGGTCGGGCGCGTTCTGTCTGCCGGTCACGGCGACGCGCATCAGGTTCGTCACATCGACGATGCTGCCCGGATACAGCTCCGGATTCTTCTTGTACTTCTTCGGCTGCACCGCAAATCCGAGATCGTCGGTCAGCTGCCGCACCTTTGCGAACCATTCCTCCTGCGTATCCGTAAAGTCCAGCGTATCGAGATACCGCGTCAGGATCTCCTGCCTGTATTCCGCCGTGATGTTCTCCGGACAGCCGTCCTCACGGACAAATGTTTCCGGATCGTAGAACGAGAGGAACTTTGCGGCATCCTTCCAGTTTCCGTAGTCCTTTCGCGGCTTGTCGCCGCCTCTGCCGACATTGATCGCGGCCTTGTAGAAGTCCGCCTTCTGCTTCATGCGCTCAGCCAGTGCCGCGTCGTAGGTCTCCGCCCATGTCAGCAGCCCGTCATAGACCGCATCGGCCGACTGGCGGGAGAGGTATTCCTTCGCAATGTTATCCAGCTTTTCCAGATCGAACAGTGCGCCGGAGGTGCTCATCTTTTCCAGAGAGAACGTAAATTCGCGGGAATTTGCGTCCGGGTTTGCGAGATGCCACTCCTCGAAGTTGCTGTTCAGAACAGTCAGCAGATACAGCATGACCGCCTCCTGCGGGAAGCCCGCCTCGCGGTAATAGCTGAGGGCAAGCTCGGGGTCCTTGCGCTTGGAGAGCTTGCGCTTGGATGCGCCGTCCATTTTCATCAGCGTTGCGGTATGGCAGTAGACCGGGCGCGCCCAGCCGAGGATATCAAAGAGCTGTACATGGATCGGCAGCGTTGCCAGCCAGCTTTCGTCGCGGATGACATGGGTCGTCCGCATGAAGTGGTCGTCGCATACATGCGCGAAATGATAGGTCGGGATGCCGTCGGATTTCAGCAGCACGAAGTCGGTGTAGTTCTCCTGCACCCTGACCTCGCCGCGGATGCCGTCCTGCACGGCGACGGTGTTTGCCGGATCGCCCTCGGAGCGGAAGCGCAGCACCCATTCGGTGCCCTTGCTGAGCTCCGCTTCGATATCTTCGATCGGACGGTCGCGCCAGACCGCGTATTTGCCGTAGTAGCCGTAATTTTCCTTGGCTGCTTCCTGCGCCTCGTGCATCGCCTTCAGGTCGTCCTCGGTGCAGAAGCAGGGATATGCAAGGCCGCGCTCGACCAGAGACTTCGCGACGGTCTGATAGAGCTCCTTGCGCTGCCGCTGCCGGTAGGGGCCGTATGCGCCGGTCTCGCCGTCCACGGTCGCGCCCTCGTCAAAGTGTACGCCGTAGAAGTTCATTGCGTCGATGACCGCCTCGACTGCGCCCTCGACCTCGCGCTTCTGGTCGGTGTCCTCAATGCGCAGATAGAACACGCCGCCGGTCTGATGCGCCAGCCGCTCGCCGATCGCGTTGTAGAGATTGCCGAGATGCACAAAGCCGGTCGGGCTCGGTGCAATGCGCGTGACGACTGCGCCCTCCGGCAGATCGCGGGGCGGATATTTCGCCTCATAATCCGCGATCGTTTTGGTGATATCCGGGAACAGCAGTGCTGCAAGTGCCTGATAATCCATAATTCGTTTCCTTTCCGTGAATCAGTGTATCTTCAGAACGATCTTCCGCCGCCGCTGTGCGAGTGTCCGCCGGAGGAGGAATGCGAAGAACCGCCGCTGAAGCCGCCGCCGCCGCTGCTGCGGTCGGTGTCGATACGCGTTTTTGTGGTGTGCGTCCGGATGAACATATCATCCCGCTGATAGAAGGTCGTTTCCCTGTCGCTGATGTAATTGGACGCGGACAGAGACTTGGTGAACTTATAGCGGCTCTTGATGACTGCAAAGGAGATCAGCGCCGTCAGTGCCGCGCAGATCGCGCCGACGATCAGGCCGACGCCGTAATTGAGTTTGTAGGAAAGGGGCAGCGTTTTGCTGCTGACAAGCTTTCCGTTCTTTTCATAATAGTAGAGCCCTTTGGAATAATCTCTGGTAAACGCATTTTTCGGCGCGCCCTGCTTTGCATACGTTTTGACGTCCTCGCAGAAAGCTTTGACCGCACCGTAAAGATCGCCCACCTGACCGCGCGGCATGTAGCTGACGATATGATCCATCATCTGCTCACAGCGGCAGAACCGGTTTCCGTTTTCTTCGTAGTATAAGAGCTGTCCCATGCCGCTTGTGGAGATATAGAGGTAGCGTCCCGAATCGCTGGCAGGCATATCCAAATTCAGGACCAGCAGGACACCGTCTGTATCAACATCCTTCTGCGGATTGAACAACTCGTCATAGCTGTCATCCGCAAAGCTCATGCAGGTTCCCGTTGACATCTCGGAACCGCTGCCGTTCAGAACATAGACTGCGACATACAGGTCAGCTTCATCGCTGGCTGCGCGGATCAAATTGTTCAGTTCGGCCTGCTCATCCGCATCGAACACGCCGTCCGGGTCATAAAGCTTACAGTTTTTGATGCAGTCCTCAAACTGCCGCTCCGCAGAGACCGGCAGGAGCGGGAGCAAAAACAGGCAGACTGCTGCAAGCAGAGAAAAAATACGTCTTTTCATTATCCCGTCAAACCTCCTTGTCCAAGCAGACCGCCCACAAAGAACCCGATGAGGCCGATGACCAGCGCAAGCCCTGCACAGAACAGTGCGACGCGTGACTTGCTCAGCGGCGGTTCGCCGACGAATTTGCCGGTCTGGCCGTTCAGCGCAAATTCGTAGACCTTGTCACCGTATTTGTAGGTCATGAACCAGACGGGCAGCAGCATGTACTCCCATTTCGTGCCCATGACGCGGATATCCGCTCTGGTCACGGAGACCGTGGAATAATTGGTCATGGAGCTGCGCAGGAGCTGGTCGCTGGCCTGCACGGCGCGCTGCTGGATGCGCGGGAACATCTTTGCCATGTCCATGTCGTATTTTTCCGCGAAAAAGCCGCTTAAATACTGCATGGCGAACGGCTTGACCGCCTTGTAGTCAAACGGCTCGACCGCTTCCATGAGATCGTCGTCAATATGGCTGGCGCCGTCCGCGGGCAGACCGCGCAGCACGACCTTTGCCTTTCGTGCAACGGCGTATTCTCTTGTTTCGGTATACTGATAATTGCCGGATGTCCATGTGCGGATCTTTTTGCCGAGGGCGTCCATTTCGCCGTTGATGTCCACATCCGTCACCCAGAACGGAACATACAGTCCGGTGATCTTCTCCTGCTGGGCGGTACTGAAAAAGTCCTTCGGAATGAACCAGTGCTTTTTGACGAATTCTCCGAAATGACGCAGTGCCGCCTCACGGTCAAGCTGGAAGGGGAGCACGTAGGAAGGGCGGAAATCGCCGGACACGCGTCCCTGCAGGATCACGGGATTGTGGCAGTAGTAACAGAAGGTTGCTGCGGTGTTATCGTCTGCCATGATCTGTGCGCCGCAGCTGTTGCAGGTATAGACCGAGGTCTGCTCTGCGAATTCGTTATCGACCGCGACTTCCTCCTGCGGTCGGTTGGCTGACTGCTGTTCCAGTGCTGCCGCAATGGACTTCATCTCCTCCTCTGTAAAGCTGCTGAGGCAGTATTCACAGTTGAAGCGCTGATCCTTCGCGGAGAACTTCAGATCCGCAGCACAGTTCGGGCATTTGTAAGCAAGAGACTCCGTTTGTGCCATAGCTGTTCACTCCTTTTCTGTCGTTTCCAAATAGATTGAAGGGCGGGCGCCTATATTATACCATATTATCGGGTAAAAAGCAAGCTGAGCGCGGGATATTTTATGTTCCGGCTCCCTTTCCGGAGAACTTCAGGAATTGCCCGCGGGGGCTCCCCGCTGTTTCAATGGGAGAGCCGCAAAAAGATTCATACTGTATGAATCACGAAGCTGAATGGTTACAATACGGAATCAACCCTTTACTTTTCCGACTTTCCGTGCTATAATAAAAACACTGTATTGTATCCCCGCAAGGGGAATGATAACAAGGAGGATACGCAAATGAACAAGAACAAAACCAAGACCATTGTGATTCTCGGCCTGATGACAGCGCTGCTGCTGCTGTTCTCATTCACCCCGATCGGCACCATTCCGGTCGGCCCGCTGTCGATCACCCTCAACATCATCCCGATCGCGATTGCAGCGATTGCCTTAGGACCGGTAGGCGGCCTCGTCATCGGATCCGTATTCGGCATTCTGAGCTTTCTGCAGTGCTTCGGCATCGGCATCCCGAGCGGCATGGGCGCGACTCTCGTCTCGATCAATCCGCTGCTGGCATTCATTCAGCGGTTCGTCCCGCGTGCGCTGGACGGCCTGCTCATCGGCCAGATCCATAAAGGTCTTTCCAAGAAGATCGGCGGCGGCAAGGCAAGCTTTATCACCGGCTTCTGCTCCGCGTTCTTCAATACCGCCTTCTTCATGAGCGCACTTGTGCTGCTGTTCGGCAAGACTGACTATGTGCAGGGGCTCTACGAGAAGTTCGGCAAGAGCTATACCCTCGGCGGCACGCTCGCATTTATCTGCGTATTCGTCGGCATCAATGCGGTCGTGGAAATGATCACCTCGACGATCATCAGCGGCGGCGTCGGTGCGGCGCTTTACGGCTCACACATCCTGCCGATTGAAAAAGACTGAACGGAGTACGAAACATGGTTTTAGCGGTCGATATCGGCAATACAAATGTGGTCGTGGGCTGTTTTGAGGGGGACCGCATCCTCTTTACGGAGCGGCTCGCAACCGAACCTCTTTCCACGGAGCTGGAATATACGGTGCTGATCAAAACAGTGCTGGAGCTGAACGGTATGTCGGCATCCGGCTGCTGCGGCTGCATCATTTCGTCGGTCGTCCCGCCGGTAACACAGACCGTCCGTTCGGCAGTCCTGCGCATGACCGGCAGGGAACCGCTGATCGTCGGCGCGGGCGTCAAAACCGGACTGAAAATCCTGATCGACAATCCTGCCGCGCTCGGCAGCGACCGTGTGGCGGATGCCGTTGCGGCGGCGCATTATTATCCGCGCCCGGTCATCATCGTGGACATGGGCACCGCTACAACGATCTCCGTTGTGGATGCGGACTGCCGCTTTCTCGGCGGACTCATCATCCCCGGCGTGCGCGTCTCGCTGGATTCGCTGTCCAGCCGTGCGGCGCAGCTCCCGGCGATCAGTCTGGAGCCGGCCAAACATGTGATCGGCACGAACACCGTGGACTGCATGAAAAGCGGCATCATTTACAGCACCGCCTCGGCGGTTGACGGCGTGATCGAACGCGTCGAGGAGGAGCTCGGCGTCAGATGCACCGCCGTTGCAACCGGCGGTAATTCCGGAAAGATCATCCCGTTCTGCAGGCGGGAGATCATTCAGGACGATCAGCTTCTGCTCAAAGGGCTGATGCTGATCTATCAGAAGAATCGAAAATAACAATACAGTACAGCGTCCGCTGCATCCCTGACTGCTCTGTCAGAGATGCGGCGGCGTTTTTGTTGACAGGGCGGCGCCGGATGTACCTTGACAAGCCGGAGGAATGCTGCCGCATCATTCAGGATCATCCGGCAGCGGAATGATTCCCGCAGCTGAATAAAGCCCCGAAGCGAGCCTTCACTGCTTCGGGGCTTTGTGTTTTATGCGGGCATCCGCCCTTTCCGGTTATCCGATCTCTGTGACGGTCAGCGAAGCCGCGAACGCAGCCGGAGCCGTCCCCGCGACCGGAATGCCGATCGCCGCGCCGGAGGCATTGACCAGCACCCATGCGCTGCCCGCCGGAAGCGCCGCGGCCGCGGTTCCGCTCAGGAGCGCGCCGTTTTCCGCAGCCTCTGCCGGAACGCCCGAAAGCCCGAGCACGGTCTGCCCGTCCAGTGACTGCAGCACGATCACCGGCGCAGCACCGTCCGCAGATGCCGCCAGCACATGCCAGTCAAAGCGGTAAACACCCGCCTCACTGACCGAGACGGCACGGTTGGCCGGGTCATAGCTCAGGCCGTTTCCGATCTGCCGGACAACGCCGTTCAGCGGAATCGCCGCACCGTTCGCGAGTGCCGTCTGCGCAGTGGAAAGCCGGATCTGGATCGCATCCGGCTCCGTGCGCGGGAGCGGCTGAACCGGACGCGGCGGGAACGGCTGCGTGATGCCGGGCGGGAATCCGCAGCAGCTCGCCCTGCCGAGGCTCGCATCAATCATCATATTCCTCACTCATTTCTCTCTGGATTCCAGACGGAACGTCTGTGGTACATTGTATGCATGAGCGGGGATGAAGGTGCGGCGGGGAAACAAAAGGACACGGATCGCAGCATCCGCTCCGCGCATCTCCCGGAAGCGGAACTGCGCATTTGTCTGACACATCACATGAAAATTCTGTGAAATGCGGCATTTTCAGCTTGTATTCAGCGAAATATTATAATATAATGATAACAGACACTGCCGGCTGCGGCAGATGTTCCCAAACAAAGAAAACAGAAATGGGGGGAAGTGCATTGAAGATCCTGATTATTGAGGACGAAAAAGTGCTTGCGGATTCGCTGAAGCGGATGCTTGAATCCAAGGGCTTTGAAGCGGAAGCTGTTTACGACGGCGACAGCGGCGAGCAGTATGCAATGCTGAACATCTACGATCTCATCATTCTGGATATCATGCTGCCGAAGAAAAACGGTTATCAGGTCGCAAAGGCGATCCGCGCGCAGCATAATTCCGCGCCGATCCTGATGCTGACCGCAAGGTCGGATATCGAGGATAAGGTGCAGGGGCTGAATGCCGGTGCGGACTACTACCTCACCAAGCCGTTCGATGCGAGAGAGCTGTTCGCCTGCGTCAATGCGCTGCTCCGGCGGCAGGGCTCGCAGGTCAATGAGCTTGTTTTCGGGAATACCAGACTGGACATGGAATCCGCCTCGCTGATCTGCGGAGAGAACAGCGTGCGCCTTTCCGCAAGAGAATACGAGGTCATGCGGATGCTGATGGTCTCCGGCACGAACCATACGTCCAAGGAGGCGCTGCTGACAAAGGTCTGGGGCTATGACTCCAACGCGGTCGAAAACCATGTGGAGGTCTATGTCGGATTCCTGCGGAAAAAGCTGGTGAGCATCGGCTCCGATGTGCGCATTGAAGCAGTGCGGCGGCTCGGCTATCATCTGGAGTGTGAGACGCCATGCTGAAACGTCTGCGCATCAAATTCGTGTTCGTTATTATGGGAATCGTCACGCTGCTGTTCGCCGGGATCTTCGGGACCGTGATGCATCTGACGAGACAGAATTTAGAGCGGGAAAGCATCCGGATGATGCGGACGCTGACATTCCGCCCGCCCGACGACGCCCCCATCATGCGCCGGCCGGACAATCAGCCGGACAACAAACCGGATAACAAACCGGACGGCAGACGCGGCAGTCAGCCGGAGAGCATACCGGAGGATATGCTGTTCGGGCAGCGCGGCGGGATCCGCCTGCCGTATTTTACCGTTGAGATCGGGGCGGACGGCACGCTCACACAGACCGGCGGCGAGGCGTTCGGCCTGACCGGCGCGGATGATCTGTCGGAGATCGTCCAAACGGCAGAGGCGAGCGCGGAACAGAGCGGCGTGGTGCCGGGCTATGATCTCCGGTTTATGAAATCGGAGGGCCGCGGTGAAAAAAGCATCGTATTTGCGGATATTTCCAGCGAAAAGGCGATGATCCGCAGTCTGATGCGCAGCTGCATCCTCATCGGCGGAATCGCGTATGCGGTGCTGTTCGTCATCAGTCTGCTGCTGGCAAAATGGGTCACGAAGCCCGTGGAGCGCGCATGGAATGAGCAGAAGCAGTTTGTCGCGGATGCTTCTCATGAGCTGAAAACGCCGCTGACTGTCATCATGACGAATGCGGAGATGCTCACCGACAAAAGCTATACGGAAACCGACAAGGAACAGTTCACGGACAACATTCTTTCGACGTCCAAGCGGATGCGCGGGCTGGTCGAAAGCCTGCTGGAGCTTGCCAGACTGGACAGCGGAAAAGCACAGCAGACGTTTTCCGATGTGGATCTCAGCCGGCTCATCAATGACAGCATTCTGCCGTTTGAGCCGCTCTTTTACGAGAACGGCACCGAGCTGGAAACGGATGTGGAAGCCGGCATCACGGTCACCGGAGACAGGGAGCGTCTGCGGCAGGTCGTCACGATCCTGCTGGACAATGCGCTCAAATACTGCGATGCGGCAGGCAAAGTCACCGTGCGGCTGAAGCGGCAGTCTGCGGGCTGTCTGCTGACGGTCTCGAATCCCGGCGCGCCGCTCTCAAAGGACGAGTGCCGGAATATTTTTCAGCGGTTTTACCGGGTCGATCCCTCCAGAAACGACGGCAAAAGCTACGGTCTCGGGCTGTCGATCGCGGAGAGCATCGTGAACGAGCACGGCGGGCGCATCTGGGCGGAAAGCGAAAACGGCTGCAATACCTTTTCGGTGGTGCTGTAAAAAGGGATCGCTCCTTCGCGGAGCCCGCGCAGGCGATTCCCTCCGGGAACGGGAAGCAAAGCTCTCCCCGGCAGCAAAACGCATGCCGCTAAAGCGAAGGGTTGCTTCTCCCATGCGAAAGCGCAATTGAAAAACTGAAAGGACGCTGATGCAGAAATCGGCGTCCTTTTTCATGATTTTTGTTTCCGACGAGCATTATTATTGGGAGAAGAAAAGCCAAAGAAGCCGCGCCAGCGGCGTGTCGTTCAGACTGTTGGGAGAGCTTCGCCAACCTCCTCCGGAGGAAAACGGCTGTCGGCCCTGCCGACCGGGATCTTCTCCCCGACGGCCAGCGTTGCCTTGCCGTCCGGGGATGCATCCGCTAAGGCAGCAAGGTCGGTCAGCTGATATCCAAAATTGCCGTCCCTGCAGCAGATCATGACCGTGCTGCCCTCGTCAGCTACTCCGCAGAAGCTTCTTTGTGCCCAGCGGCTCTTGTGAAACATCGAAGAATCCAGCGCGAGCGGCGGCATCAGAACCGAATAGAATGTGCAATGCGAGGTGCTTGCCCGGAACTGCTCCGGCGTATCCGAATCGTCCCGGATATTGCCGCTTTCACCGTCAGCCCGGACGGACAGACAGTCACAGTGCACCGTGACGTGGACCTCCTCATACAGCCTTCCGGCATCCGGCTCCTGCATGGCCGCCGCGGCCTCCCCGTAGGTATCAAACCGTCTGAGCCGGTGGTGCAGACGCTCCGGATTGTAAACGACCCAGTTCGTTTTGACCTCCATGGTGATCTGATCGGAGCGCAGCTTCGTGCCCATAATGCAGAAACGGAAAAACAGGACGTAAAACAGCACCGAGAACGCCGCAGCGGCCAGTGCAAGGATCCGGCTGCGTGTTCTGACTGTTTTCAGCGGGCGGATATCCTCCGGCGCGGCGATCGCAGGCTGCTGCTGCGCCTGCATTTCCGCAAAGAGCGCGGCGCATTCTTCGCACTGTTCCAGATGCGCGCGGATCTCCGCAGCCGTTTCCTCACCGGTGAGCTGCTCCGCATAGAGCGGCAGCAGATCCTTTGCAATACAGCATTTCACAGGTCATCGTCTCCTTTCAGCTTTTGTCTGGCGCGGTAATAGCTGACACGCGCCCAGTTTTCGGATTTCCCGAAGATCTCGCCGATCGTGCGGAACGAAAGCTCCGCGGCAGCCCGCAGCAGAATCAGCTCCTTGTCCTGCTCCGGCAGCGCATGGAGCTGCTGCAGCACCGCTACGGAGATCGCACGGCTTTCTGCGGATGCGTCCGGCGGGGGCGCGGGGTCGGGCTCGGCGGCGTTTTCCGCAGCGGACGGATGATATTTCCGGCGGCGCAGCTCTGCCTTCCAGAGATTCCGCGCAATGCCGCAAAGCCACGTAAATACGCTTGAATCGCCGCGGAATTTCGGCAGCTGCCGGATCGCCTGATAAAAGGTCTCCTGCGTCAGCTCCTCGGCCGTTTCCGGCTCATTGCAGAGCGTCATCAGATACAGATACAGCTTTTTGCCGTATTCGCGGTAATACTGTTCGATGTCGGCAGCCATGCGCTCACCTCGCTTTCTGTATATTGGTTGCATGAAAAGCCCGTTCGTTACAATCATAGCATAAAAGTCAAATAAACCGCGTCATATAGTAAAGAACCATCTCCGCCGAAAAAGCCGGCGGGGATGGCAGTTTATAGAACAAAAGGAAGAAGTATCGTCCCGGCAGGCTGCGAGAACAGGTCAGTCAGATATCGTTCAGCATCCAGTCCGTTCGCCTGTGCAGTTGCAGCGATGGAATACAGTGCCGCACTGCATTTCGCTCCGTTCGCTATATTGCTGAACAGCCAGTTCTTACGCCCGACTGCAAACGGCCGGATTGCATTCTCAGCGCGATTGTTGTCAATCGGTACATTGCCGTCTTCCAGAAATGTGTATAGATACGGCTTTTTATGCAGCGCATAGTTTACTGCTTTTGAGAGATTGCCTTTTCCGCTGACCGGTACCGTTTCAAGCCACGCAAAAAGCTCGTCCAGCAAAGGCTTGATCTTTGCGAGACGCTCTTGGTATCGTTCTTCTGCCGGCAAGTCTTTCAGCAGGCTCTCTTCACGGTAGATCCGCAAGCTGCGTAATGTCATTAAGCTAACAATAATATGAAGAAAACAGGAGTATGTTCAAGAGACAGCGGCATACTCGTGTTCAATTTAGGATTAGAAAGGCACGACAAACAGACAGACCAAAAG
>JAFWQJ010000022.1 GCA_017545185.1 Oscillospiraceae bacterium
CCTAGGGGGATAGGGGGAATAAGCGACGAAGGAGCGCATCCCCCTGTCCCCCTGGGTTGTCACCCCCGAAATCGCGCCCCGCGCCCAGCCAAAATCAACAGAGGACAAAACGATCAAGCAAGAATACCCATGCGACATAAGAGTGATAAGAGTGAATAGTGAATAACGAATAATGAACAGTGAATAGTGAATGCCGCCCGGGAGATGACCGCGTATCAGCACAGGGAGCCAATTCGGGAGGTGCCCCAATCTACAGCGTGTAAACGAAACGATACGCAGAACTGAAAGCAGCCAGACAAACAGAGGTATGCGGTGCACTCCAAGGGGGTCAAGGGGTCAGGAAAGCGATGGCTCGGGGGCGAAAACCTAGGGGGATAGGGGGAATAAGCGACGAAGGAGCGCATCCCCCTGTCCCCCTGGGTTGTCACCCCCGAAATCGCGCCCCGCGCCCAGCCAAAATCAACAGAGGACAAAACGATCAAGCGGCGGGGAGCCCCTGCGGGCATTTCCCTCCGGGGGCGGTTGGTGAAGCTCTCCCAATTTACTTAGCACACGCCGCGGGGCGGCTTCTGATAGGTCACTGCTCCCAATTGTTTTTAGTGAATAACGAATCATGAAAAGTGAATCGTGCGCGCCGCCTCATACAGTTAAAATATAAAAATATTCTAAACCTCTTGACATCTTATTCATTTTGTGATATTATCATGATAGAAACAACAAGGAGGGGTTCCGAATGGACAGTGAAAAAGAATTTCTGAAAAGCTACAGCCTCAGCGACTACGACCGCCCTTCCGTCACCGCGGACGTCGCCGCCTTCATGATACGGCCGGAAAGCCAGCAGAATTACCGAAAAAATCCCGAAAACAAGCTGCTGCTCCTGCTGATCCGGCGCGGCGGCCACCCGTTCAAGGATATGTGGGCGCTGCCGGGCGGCTTCCTGCAGCGGAACGAGACCGTCGAACAGTGCGCGCTCCGCGAGATCTTCGAGGAAACAAACGTGCAGCCGGTCTCCATTCTGCCGGTCGGCGTGTTCAGCGAGCCGGAACGCGACCCCCGCGGCTGGATCATCTCAAATGCGTATGCGTCCGTCATCAGCGAGGAATCCGTCCGGCAGACGGGTCAGGATGACGCCGCCGATGCCCAGTGGTTCAGCGTCAGCTTTGACTGTGACGAATCCGGCGCCTATCACCTCTCACTGAACTACGCCGACATTGAACTGCACGCCGTACTCGCGGCGGAAAAGACCAGCTTCGGCCGGACGACCTTCCGTATCCTCGACCGCGGCGGGCTCGCGTTCGACCACGCGGCGATCATCGCAGCGGCACTGACCGCCCTGCGGAACGAGGCCAAAAACTACGACGCGATCTTCGATTTTCTGCCGGAGAAATTCACGCTGACTGCTCTGCAGAAGGTGCAGGAGACGATCATGAATGTCTCAATCCTGCCTGCAAATTTCCGGCGCATGGTCAGCGGATATGTCGAGGAGACCGACGAATATGTCCGCGGCGAGGGACACCGCCCCGCCAAGCTCTACCGCAGAAAAAAGTAAGAAATGCGCACACATCGGAATCGGATAGGAGTGATTTCAGATGCCAAAGAAAAAAAGTTCGGAAATGTTCATTCGTGACAGTGACGGCTTTTACTTTGTCAGGAACGGCAGAGTCTACCACGACAACCGCGGTCATTTATCAATTTGGAAGCGGTTTCAAAGCGATGCGGAGGCGGAGGCATTTTTGCTCCGCATGGTACAAGATGGGCAGTCGAGTTGCAAGCGCAAACCGGATGCAGAGATGAACGAAAAGCATAAAAAATCGCACAGACTGAAACGACCGAAATGATCTGCCGATCGGAGGTATCATCTATGGCACATAAGAACAGACCGAAGAAGGGGAATCCCCGCAATATGCACGATCTTCAGGAAAAACTGAAAAAAGCCGGTGTTCCGGACAATTCCTATTATATTGAGAAGGACGGAAAGCGCATCGGCGGGCATCCGTGTTATGAAGGCTGTTTCATTGAAAACAAGGCCGGAAGCTGGATCGTGTACAATGAGAAACGCGGGCACCGTTTTGCGCTCGGCACATTCCGGACAGAGGAAGAAGCCGCTGCATTTTTCTACCGGAAAATGAACGGCGGACGGTGAGTCCGCAGAGAAACGGGGGTACCGCAATGGCAAAAAAGAAACAGGGCAATCACGGCAAAAAGAATGCCGCCGGAAAGAACCGCGCCGGCGGCTGGAAGTACACGGCATCCGGAAACCTGTTCGGCACAAATATCTATGACCTGAAATGGGAAAACACCGGCCGTCAGGCGACGGTGATCGACCCGCTATACGGGCAGGAGCACCTGTTCACGGTCTATACCGTTACGGTGAACGGCAAAAAGCATGAGATCGCCTACGGCGAGTTCAGCAACAGCGTTTACGGTCTGTATACGCGCTGACAAACGGAGGGATGACAGATGATGCAGAACGGCAGACACAAAAACCCGAAGCACGGCAAGATCAAAAAACCGAAGAAGCCCGTATACGGCAATAAGCTGCGCCCTTCATATTCCGCCGAAAGAGACACCTATGTCGTGCAGAAAAACGGATTTTATGTCGCTTATGAGGCCGACGGCGGCGGACAGGACAGAGGACCGACGACGCTCGGCACATTCGTCAGTGCCGATCAGGCTGAGGCGTTCCGGCGCGGGCAGCGGCTCGGCATTCCGAAGAAAGCAAAGCATAAAAAATGACTGCCGGTCAATACCGGAAGCCTGAAGAAACTCCAATGTGAAAGGAAGAACTGTTATGAAACTCGAACCGATCGTCATTTCCCTGCTGGATACCGACCTGTACAAATTCAATATGGATCAGGTCATTTTCCACAAGCACACAGACCTCTGCGGCCAGTATTATTTCAAGTGCCGCAGCAAGGGCGTGGTCTTTACGCCGGACATGGTGCAGGAGATCAACGAGCAGATCGACCATCTCTGCACGCTCCGCTTCAAAAAGGAGGAGCTCGATTATCTGCGCTCGATCCGCTTCATCAAGAATGATTACGTGGAATTCCTGCGCCTGTGGCATCCGATCCGCGACTATGTGACCGCAAAGCTCGACGAAAACGGCGAGCTGCAGATCGTTGTGGACGGCCCGCTGTTCTCGGCCATGCAGTTTGAGATCTATCTGCTGGAGATCGTCAACGAGGTCTATTTCCGGATGCAGTTTGATTACGAAAAGCTGCGCAAGTCCGCGGAGGAACGTCTGGATGCGAAGATCAGGGGCATGAACGACGGTACCTATACGTTCAAATTCGCGGAGTTCGGCTGCCGCAGACGGCTCTCCCGCGAATGGGAGGATGTTGTCGTCCGGCGCTTTGTCACCGAGACGAAAAACTGCGTCGGTACGTCGAATGTTTATCTCGCGATGAAGTACAATGTCACGCCGATCGGCACCTATGCGCATGAGTTCGTGCAGATGTATCAGGGCATCGACTCGATCCCGCTCGCATACACGAACCACTACGCGATGCAGGACTGGTATGACGAATACAAGGGTGACAACGGCACCGCGCTGACCGATACGATCACGACCGACCTGTTCCTGCAGGACTTCGACCGCGCCATGGTCAACAACTATACCGGCGTGCGCCACGACAGCGGCGACCCCTATGCATGGGGCGAGAAGATCATCGCGCACTACAAAAAATACGGCGTTGACCCGAAAACCAAGCTGCTGCTGTTCAGCGACAGCCTTGATTTTGACCGCGCCCAGAAGCTCTATGACTATTTCTGCGACAAGACGAAGGTCTCGTTCGGCATCGGCACATTCGTCTCGAACGATACCGAGGAGAACGCGCTGAACATCGTCATCAAGCTGCAGTATGTCAACGGCAGACCCGTTGCAAAGCTCTCGGACGACATCGGCAAGGCGATGTGCCGCGACGCGGAGTATCTCGAATATCTGAAGCGCTCGGTCGCATTCCGTCTGCAGAGAGAGGCGGAGCGGAACTGCTGACGCAATCTTCGTAATAAACAGAAAAAGGACGCTGATTCACTTGTATCAGCGTCCTTTTTCAATTGTGATTCAGCATTGGGAAAAGCTGCCTTTCAGAAGCCGCTCCGCGGCGTGTACCGCGAAAATTGGGAGTTCTTCGCTCACTGTCCCCCCGAAGGAAATCGCCCGCGCGGGCTCCGCGCACGGAGGGAATCGACTGTCAGCCCTGCCGAGTGGGAAGATAGTCGAGCGGGTCATCGGGGACAGTACCTTCCGGTATGGTCATCATTTCATCAATGATCGCCTGCTGTTCAGGAGTCGGATAACCGTCACCAAACGCAGCCCCGTCCAGTTCGAGCGGTGCGTCGATCTCCTCACCGACATACTTGCCGTTTTTCTTCCGCTGCTTCACGCATTCCGTCAGCAGATACTCGATCTGCCCGTTGACGGAGCGGAAATCGTCCTCAGCCCATGCGGCAATGGCATTGTAGAGCTTTTCGGAGAGCCGCAGCGGGATCTGCCGTTTTGCGGCCATCAGTACAGGCTGCCGGAATTGACGACCGGCTGTGCATCATGATTGCCGCACAGCACGACCAGCAGATTGGAAACCATTGCCGCTTTGCGCTCCTCGTCCAGCTCCACGGTATTGTTTTCGCTGAGACGGTCAAGCGCCATTTCCACCATACCGACCGCACCGTCCACGATCATTTTGCGGGCGTCGATGATCGCGGAGGCCTGCTGACGCTGCAGCATCACGGCCGCGATCTCCGGCGCATACGCAAGATACGTGATCCTCGCCTCGACGATCTCAAGGCCTGCTTCCTGTACCTTCGCCTGGATCTCATCGCGGATCCTTGCCGCGACGATCTCGCTGGAGCCTCTCAGGCTGCCCTCGTCCGCGATGCCGTCGCCGGTAGTATCCACATTCGGCGCGACATCATAGGGGTAAAGGCGGACGATATTGCGGAGGGCAGAATCACACTGAAGGGAGAGGTATTCCTTGTAGTTATCGACATTGAACACAGCCTTTGCCGTGTCGGTGACGCGCCACATGACCGCGATCGCGATCTCCACGGGATTGCCGAGGCAGTCGTTGATCTTCTGGCGGTTGTTGCTCAGCGTCATGATCTTCATGGAGATCTTTTTGGAGGGCATCTGCGCGGTGATCTGAACATCCTGCTTGGTATCGCCGGAGCTGAGGCTGACCGGAGACATTGCAGCAACATCGCCGCTCTGGCGCAATTTTGTTGCAGCTGCCGGATTGAACCCGACGCAGAACGGATTGACGTAGTAGAAGCCGTCACCCTTCAGCGTACCGATGTACTTGCCGAACAGCGTCAGAACAAGTGCTTCCTGCGGCTTCAGGATCTTCAGGCCGAGCATCGGCACCCAGCCGAAGGCCATCCAGAGCAGGCCGATGATGAAAGCCGCCAGTCTGAGCGGCGCAATGCCTTCATCGGTAAAGCCGGAAACGCCGAACACAAAGACCGCAACGCCTGCGAGATAGAGCAGCAGGAGACGGATGAGCCACTGGAAGCCGTTTTTCTTCTGGTTGATGATGATTTCTTTCATGGTGATGTCCTTTCTGTCAGGCGGATTTTTTCTCCGCGATTCATGCTGATATCAAAATGATATCACATTCATATCATTTTGTCAAGATTCTGGAGAAATATTTATCAGATAACAAATGATGCGTATTTTATGTCGTATCACGTGAAAGCAAAGTCACGCTTTACATCCGGCACAGAATATGTTATAAGCGGGCAGAACCCGCCGCCGTTTTTGCTCCCATGCAGCACACCCTGAAACTTTTTCGCCCTTCTCCCATTGCAATTCACTGCTTAATATGTTATAATATATACGGAAGCTGCACGGACTGCAGCAATACAGATATACAATAAGGAGGAATCATCATGCTGCCGAATTTCAGGTATCACCCGAACCCGCTCGAAACGGGCATGTTCCGTCAGGACGAGCCGAAAACCTGCTGCTGCTGCGGAAAAGAGACTTCCGTCTGGTACGACGGGCCGTTTGACGGCGACTGGTTGAGCCCCGCATTTGACCGCGACGCCGACGAACACGAATACGAAAAAATGGATTTCGTCTGCCCGGAATGCATTGCGGACGGCTCCGCGGCGGAGAAATTCTGCTGCACATTTCCGTCCGGCGAAACTGTCGGGGAAAAACTGAATGATCCCGCCAAAGAGGACGAGTGGCTGCACAGAACGCCCGGCTATTACAGCTGGCAGGAACCGCTCTGGTATACGCACTGCGGCGATTACTGCGCATTTTTAGGCTCGGTCGGCTGGAAGGAGATCGAGGAAATGGGACTTGCGGACGAGATCGCGGACACCTACGACGAGGATGTCTGCGGCTCCGAGTTCAGCTTTGTCCGCGAGTATACGGTCAGGCACGGGCATGTGCAGTGCTTTTTGTTCCGCTGCCTGCACTGCGGAAAGCATTTCGTCACGCTTGATCCGGACTGAACGAGGCGTATGCACATGGAACAGACAACCGGCTTTCAGATCGAAAACGGAGTCCTGCTGAAATATACCGGCAGGGCGGAGGAAGTCACCGTGCCGGACGGGGTCACGGCGATCGGCTCATACGCATTCAAGAATAAGTATAAAGTACGCAGCATCGTCATTCCGCAGAGCGTGACGAGCATCGCAGACCACGCATTCATCGGCTGCAGCGCGCTGGAACAGATCACGCTGCCGGATAGGCTCACCGGCCTCGGGGAAGATGCATTTGAGGACTGCAAAAGTCTGACCGGGATCACGGTTCCGCACGGCGTTCCGGCGATCCACAGCGGGACGTTCGGCGGCTGCGAATCGCTGGAAAACCTTACGCTGCCGGATACGGTGCAGACGATCGGCAAACAAGCATTCTGGGGCTGCAAAAGCCTGAAGCAGCTCACATTTCCTGCATCGCTCACAGAATTTGCGCGGGACGCGTTCTATCTCTGCGAAAGCTTCGCAGAGATCACCGTACACCCGGACAATCCGGCATTCTGCTGCATCGGCGGCGTGGTCTATTCCAAAAATCAGAGCACGGTCGTATTCTGTCCGCCGGAAAAGCAGGGCGAGGTCGTCATTCCGGATGGTGTGACCGCGATCGGCGATGAGGCTTTTTCAGACTGCAAAAAGCTGACCGCGATCCGCATTCCGGACAGCGTCACCTCCTTCGGGCAGGAAGCCTTCTATAACTGCGATCACCTTGAAACCGTGCACATTCCGCGCGGCGTGACAACGCTGCCCTACCGCGTATTCGGATGCTGCAGCGGATTCAAAGAGTTTACGGTGCCCGATCATGTGACCGTCATCGGCGATATGGTGTTTTACGCCTGCACGCAGATCCTGCGCCTGACGATTCCGGACGGCGTCACGGAGATCGGGGCACGCGCGTTTGAAGGCTGCGTCCGGCTGCCTGCGCTCTCGCTGCCGGACAGCGTGAAAGTGATCGGCCGCGGCGCATTCGACGCCTGCCGCGCTCTGACGGATCTCCGGCTGCCGGAGGGAATCGCCGGCGGGGGCGCCGGGTTCACCCGTGATGAGTGAATAAGGTATCCGCTCTTTGCCGCACGTTTCGCGCTCTGCGGAGCGCGACCAGAGGCTCCGCGCCTCTGGACTCCCGCAAACTTTTGGTTACAGTCCAATAGGCAGCAGCTTTTTCATCATGTATCGGATTGCTCCGAATAGCCCTTATCGAGCAGCTTGTAGTAAATACAGATGTCTCGTTCGGTTTTGTCTTTGCAGTATGCATCCACAGTGATGTGGTCAATCAGTTCCAGACACATCGCTCGTGTGAGAACCTCAGCGCCCTCATACTGCTTCAGACACTCAATGAACCGCTCCACATCGCTTTCATCCTGCCGCTGTGCCATCAGCCGCGATTCGATCTGCTCGGTTTCTGCGGTTAATGCCTTCTGCTCGGATGAATATTGGCTCAACAGCTTGGAGCAGATCTCCGGCTCAATCGCACCGTTCAGCTTGTCCTCATAGACAGACTGCATCAGGCGGTCAAGCTCCGCAATTCGCGCCTTCTTCGCTTTCAGCTTGTCTTTGTCCGCATTGACCTGCTGAGAGCTGTTTTTCTGCTTTCTGGAAAGAAAAGATCGCCTTGCCTCTGCTTCATCGGTCAGCACCATCTCCAGCATCGACTGAATATCCGAGAGAACGATCTGCTCGATGTCCTTTTTACGGATATAGTGCGTGGAACAGTATTCTTTTCCAAACCGCGAATAGGTGCTGCACTTGTAAAAGCCTTCCGTGGTCTTACGAGGCGCATCTTTTGACTTGCCTGACATCCAACTGACGGAACTGTACTTCATACTGAATCCACAGTCCGCACAGAAAAGCATTGCACTCAGCGGCAGGACGGTTCCTTTCTTGCGTGCCTTGCCGATCTTCTTGCCGTCCAGTTCCCTGCATCTGTCCCAGATCTCCTGCGTGATCAGCGGTTCGTGCGTGTTCTCCACGACCACCCATTCCGATTCATCCTTCGGGATGCTCTTGTGATTCTTATGCGAGATCGTTGTCGTTTTGAGCTGCACCAGATGGCCGAGATACATCGGATTTTTGAGGATGCGCTCTACAGTTGTCTTGCTCCAGAGATGCCGGCACCGCATTTGGTTTTCCCGTCCCTGATTCGCACAATACTGATCAGAAGGACAAGCGATTTTTTCCGCATTCAGTTGGTCTGCGATCTTGCGCTGACTCATACCGTTCAGCCGCATCTGGAAAATTCGCTTAACAACAGGTGCTGTTTCCGGATTCACAACAGGCAGATGATTCGGATCATCGCCTTTCAGATAACCATACGGTACCCTTGCGCCGAGATACTTTCCGGATTTTGCGCCTGCTTCAAAGACCGCCTTGATCTTCTTGCTCGTCGATGCCGAATGCCATTCATTAAACAAATTTACGATCGGCATCATATCAAGGGCAGCACTGTTGCGGTCAGCGGTATCCACATTGTCATTGATCGCAATGAATCGGATATTCGCCATCGGGAAGATATAGTCAATATATCTGCCGACTTCGATGTAATTCCGTCCGAATCTGGAAAGATCCTTGACAACAATCGTATTGATCTTTCCGGTCTGTGCATCACTCAACAGTCTTTGCACGCCTGGTCTGGAGAAATCGGTTCCGGTGTATCCGTCGTCGATATATTCGTCAACGAGTTTCCAACCTTTGTCCTGCACAAATTTTGTCAGGATCAGCTTCTGGTTGTCTATGGACAGGGAATCGCCCTCGCGCATATCTTCTTGCGACAGGCGCAGGTAGATCCCAACATTGTTTTCGGTCTGCTTTGCCATTCCAAACTCCTTTCAAATCAAAGCAAACCAAATCCGATATTGACATTATACCACATCGTAATAAAAATTGCAATATAAAATGCGCACAAATGCGCCGCTTTCGATTTTGTAGTCAATATCGGATCCGGTTCAATCATCAAGCCTGTGTCGTTCTTTCTCTCATGGTTTCTTCATATGCGGCTTCAAAAGCGAGCTTGCGAATGGTCTCATCAAGGTCTTTATTGCCGATGAAAAAGCTGTGGACTCTGTAGGTGCAGCCGTCAATGACCTGAACGGTCGTCCGCGACGGAAAGTCCTTGTACTTCTCATCGAGTTCCTTTGCATTTGTTCTGTTGCTCATGGTTATGTATCCTTTCTATCTCTCTATAGGATTACAACTTGGGTTTATGGCGTGCAGGCGTGCGAAGTGCGTAGATGCGTGATTTCAGGCGTGCG
>JAFWQJ010000023.1 GCA_017545185.1 Oscillospiraceae bacterium
ACATGTTCAGCCAGCGCATACTAATCGGTCGAGGGCTTTTCCTTCGCGTGATTCTTCTTTCTCGATTTCACTTGCTTTTCAGTTTTCAGGATACCTTTGGCTTGACAAATTGCTTTCTTTATGTTATAATAAAGCAAAGGAATGCACCATTAGCTCAGATGGTAGAGCAACTGACTCTTAATCAGTGGGTCCCGGGTTCGAGTCCCTGATGGTGCACCAAAACCGGCCCGTTGGTCAAGCGGCTAAGACGACGCCCTCTCACGGCGTAATCATGGGTTCGATTCCCGTACGGGTCATAACTTGATTTCAAGAAGCCTCGCTTCTGAAATATATACGCAGAGCCGGTGTTAATGGCAATGAGGATCCACCCGTTCCCATTCCGAACACGGAAGTTAAGCTCATTCACGTCGAAGATACTTGGCTGGAGACGGCCCGGGAAAATAGATCGATGCCGGCACTGCAATATATTCCTCCATAGCTCAGTCGGTAGAGCACCTGACTGTTAATCAGGGTGTCACTGGTTCAAGTCCAGTTGGGGGAGCCACGATAACTTCCATGCAGAGATGCATGGGAGTTATTTTTTTGCCTGTATCCCGGCTATTTTGTTAAAAAGAGTCTTTTCCGTTGTCACTGATTTGTAACCCCTTGGCGCGGAAGATTGCAGTTTGGTCACAATCCTGCGAAAATCCTTGACGCGGCGCGAAAACTGTGCTATACTGGAACAAACCGAGCGGAACCCCTTTGGGAAAGGACAAGCCATGCGCAAAGAACAAAACGGTGAGCTCGCACGGATCGTGCTGTATTCCGCGTGCAGTCTGATCGTCGGCTGTGCAGTCGGCGGCGCGCTGCTGATGAAGATCGCGGTGCAGGGCAATGCATTGAACGCGAAAAAAACAGCGGAACCCGTACCGGAAAATATGCCGGTCGTGACCTCTCTGCCGCAGGAAATCCCCGCGCCGGAGCCGGTCTCGGAGCCGCTGCCGCCCGATGCAGACGCTGTACGCAAACTGCTGCAGCCCGCGGAGCCGCTCCTGAAGATGACATACTGCTACACCGATTCCGACAGCTACGAAACCCATAATGAGATGTTCGGCAAGAAAGTGCCGTTCACGACGGAAACAGTCATTCTGACCTATGACGGAACGATCTGCATGGGCATTGATCCGGACGCGATCGTCTATACGGTCGATCCGGCACAGAAGCAGATCACCGCGGCAATGCCGCAGCCGGAGCTCCTCTCGCATGATCTGGACGAGGACTCCATTCAGTATTACGACGTCAGAAGCTCGATATTCCGTTCGACTTCCATTGCGGATTACACCGCACTCATCCGGAATGTCAAGCAGAAAATATGCGATAAGGTCGTGAAGGACCGCGAATTTGACCGCCTGACCGTTGAAAATGCCGAAACAGTCATACGCAGCTGGCTGTCAGGCTTTGATGCGACGAAGGAGTATACGGTCGTCTTTACGGTCAGCGAGGCGGAAACGGAGCCGGCAGATGTGCAGGAGGAGGGCACGCTGCCGGAGCCTGACCCGTCGGAGACTGCGGAGCCCGAGCAGACGGCTCCTGCAGTAACGTCCGACCCGTTTGCGGGATTCCCCGAAAACGGCGGGCAGACGAACAGCGAACCTTATACAGACTGGCCGTTCACGTTCTGGTGGTGAGGGAGGATCCTGACGGAACGGACAGCAGCAGCCCGCAGCAGACGGCAGATCTGCTGCGGGCTGTATGTTTTGCAGGGGATTGACAAATCTGCTTGAATCTTTTATAATAGTACGGGAAAGACGCATTACCTCTCATAGCACCGAAAGGAGAACCCATGTATCAGCCGAAGAAAATTATTGTGGTGACCGGGCATTTCGGCTCCGGCAAGACCAATTTTTCCACTGCGCTTGCGCTGCAGCTCGCTGCGGCGGGCAAAAAGGTCACGGTCGTGGACTTTGACCTCGTCAATCCGTATTTCCGGACGGCGGATTTTAAGGAAGCATTTGAAAAGCGCGGCATCACGCTCCGCGCACCGGATTATGCGAATACCAATGTCGATATCCCGAGCGTACAGTTTGACCTCGGCGGTCTGGCGGCGGAGGAGGGACGCCTCATCATCGACGTCGGCGGCGACGAGGACGGCGCGGTCGCGCTGGGGCGGTATTCCCATGTGCTGAACAGCTATGCGGAGACCGATGAGCTCGATATGCTCGGCGTTGTGTCGTTCCGGCGGTATCTGACCAGAACGGCCGAGGAAGCGGAGCACTTCCTGCGCGGCATCGAGCGCGCATCCCGCATGAAGCTGACACATCTGGTCAACAACACGAACCTCGGCATGGAGACGACGACGGAGATGATCGCCGAGAGCCTGCCGCTCTGTGACGCACTGGCGGAACGCATGGGTCTGCCGGTCGCCTGCGTGACCGTGCCGGACTTTGCCGAGCCGCCCGCCGGTCTGCCTGAAGACCAGCTGATGCGCGTGCCGGTCGTTGTACGGCTGCCGTGGATGCCGAAATCGGAGGCTGTGGAGTGAGAATGCCGCCGACTGCAAACCGCGGCAAAAAGAATAGACGGGTGCTGCACCCGATGCAGAATGAATCTGAAAGCTGCCCTTCCGGAACACGCCGGGAGGGCGTTTTTTGCGCCTGAAAATCGGTATTGTGCATAGATTGCGGACTTTTCCTGTGGGGAAACTTTATTGGAAAAAGATATTGACAAGTCAGAACCTCTATGCTATAATATGTTCAACCTTGAGGCGGCGCAATGTCGGCGCACGGACGGGTTTTTTGCGGACAGCCCGCGAAAAAAACGGCTAAAATGCGGGGCAAAATGCACTTTATTTCCAGAAATGTTCAAATCAAACAAATGCATTTTAGTTGCTTTCATAAATGAAAGTATAGGAAATGTTAAATTACAGATAGGATATGTATAACAAAAGCGAAAAAACGAAAGGAGACGGTGTTATGCGTGCAGCAGCAACAGACATGACCACGGGCAGCGAGGCGAAACATGTGATCCGCTTTTCCCTGCCCTTGCTTGCGGGCAATCTGCTCCAGCAGGTCTACAATGTGGCGGATACGGCGATCGTCGGCAAAAAGCTCGGCGATGACGCACTGGCCGCGGTCGGCGCGACCGGCTCGGTCACGTATCTGTTTTATACGCTCTGCCTCGGTCTGGCGACCGGCGCGGGCATTCTGACGGCGCAGTATTTCGGCGCCGGGATGCTGAAGCGGATGCGCTCCGCGGTGTGGAATTCCGCACTCGTGACCGCGCTGTTCGGCATCATCATCAGCGTAGTCTCCGTCATCCTGACGGAGCCGGTGCTGCGGCTCATGGGCACAGACCCGGAGCTGATCGGCATGTCGGTCAGCTATATGCGCATTGCCTGTGCGGGTACGGTCGCGGTCGCGGCGTATAACTGGATCAATGCGGTGATGCGTGCGCTCGGCGATTCCAAAACGCCGCTGAAATTTCTGGGGCTTTCCTGCGTGCTGAACATCGTCATGGATCTGCTCTTTGTCATGGTGCTGCATACCGGCGTGCAGGGCGCGGCCGTTGCAACGGTCATTGCCCAGTGCATCTCCGCGGCGGCGTGTACGGTCTATGCGTTCCGGACGATGCCGCAGCTGAAGATGGCCGCGGAGGATCTGCGGGCGGATGCTGACATGATGCGGCTCTGCGTCCGGACGGGTCTGCCGATCGCCATGCAGAGCGCGCTGATCGCGGTCTCTATGGTCGCGCTGCAGCGTGTGACCAACAGCTTCGGCAAGACCGTCATGACGGCCTATACCGCATCCATGCGCGTCGAACAGCTCGTACAGCAGCCGTTCTTCTCGCTGAATGCTTCCCTTGCGACCTTCGCCGGACAGAACATCGGCGCAGGCAAAACGGAGCGTGCCGAACGCGGTCTGCGGGCGGGTCTGCGGGTATCCTCGGGGCTGGCGCTCATCATGATGATTGTGTTCTGGATCGCGGGTGCACCGATCATCCGCTGCTTTATCTCCGGTGCGGAGCCGATCGCGCTGGGCGCCTTTGCCCTGCGGACGACCTCGCTCTGCTACGTGCCGCTCGGCTCGATCCATGTGATCCGCGGCTTTCTGAACGGCGCGGGCGATACGGGCTATGCGATGCTGAACGGCATGGCAGAAGTCGTCTGCCGCATTGCCGGTGCGATCGTGATGATCGGCGTGTTCCATATGGACTGCCGCGCGATCTGGTATACGACCTGCCTGACATGGACGGTCACGGGACTGGTCGGCTGGCTGCGCTACAAGGGCGGCATCTGGCGGACGAAGGCGCTGACGGAGCAGCATCCGGGACAGGTGATGCCGTTCCGCAAGCAGCAGCATTCGCGTGTATAACGAAAAACGGCAGCGGCATCCCCTCGGGTAAAAGCCTGCGGGGATGCCTGTTTTTGCACGCAGAATGTTGCATATTTTACGGACTAACTTGACATTTTGGAATAATCGTGCTATAATACAGACCGGATCGGGAGAGCTCTGCGCAATTTTATTTTATTCGTGCACAAAGATCATGCAGCACAATCAGCAAAAGGAAGTACCAATATCAGAGACATGGCTCTGCGCAGAGTTTCCCGCCCGCTGTTTGCTGATTTCACACAAATGTACAATATTTTGCGATTATATTGACATTTTGAGAGATTCGTGCTATTCTGCAGGTGAGAGACAAGCCCCTGCTGCAGCCATACAACTGAACCGTAAACGCCATATACCCCCGAAAAGTCGTACTACTGAAACGCAGAAAGGAAGCTGTTATCATGAAGAAGAATTTGCTGAAAATCATGCTGAGCGCTGCACTGGCCGTGTCAGCCGTTACAGCGATCCCGCAGAGCATTACCGCAGATGCATGGACGACCGCAGGTGCCTACAAGGTCAGACAGTATTTCTATATTCCGTGGGCAAGTGAATCCACCTACTATTTCTACGGCAAGAACTATAATCAGGGCGAGATCGTGATCATCGACAGCAGGGGATATGACCAGTACGGCATCCATCTGGTGTCCCGCGGCTATCTCACCGATTACTATTTCTACAAGCTGTACTAAACCTGAACGAAGCAGGCAGGGCGGCTGATGTTCTCTCACGGCAGGACTTTGAACGAAGGATCCGGGAACATGTGTCCCGGATCCTTTGCGTTTCTCATGCAGAAACGATTTTTGCCGCCCGCCCATTGAAACGCACCTGACAGCGGGGCAGCCCTCGCGGGCGGTTCCGAAAGTTCGCCGGGAGACTGTTTGCAGCATAAATATACCGCTCAGCTTGCTTTTTGCCTGATAATATGCTATAAGCGGGCAGTGCCCGCCTCCGTTTTATCTCCCATGCAGCGAGGCAGAAACTTTTTCGTACTTCTCCCATTGAAATTCCCTGCATAATATGCTATAATAAAGGAAATTGACGGAAACCGGTGATAGCTTGAACGAACAGGAACCAAAACAGGATAAACGCATCCGGATCCTGCGGGATGAAAAGCCTGCAAAGGCGGTCGTGCGCATGGGCGTGCCGCTGATCGCGCGCAGTCTGGGCGCGGGCGAGCGAGAGAAAGCCGAACACGCGCTGACCTCGGGCATGGTGCTGACCGCCGTGAACGGTATGACCGTGACACTGGCGGGACTGCTGTTCCTGCCGCAGATCGTCAGCGGGCTCGGTGCGGATGCCGATACCTTTGCATATACCGCGCAGTATACCGAGACGCTGCTCCGGAGCGAGGGCTCCGTCAGATACGCCGTTGCGGGGATGCTCTGCGGGACGGCGGCGAATGTTGTGCTTGACCCGCTCTTTATCTTCGGGTTCGGGATGCAGGTGCGCGGCGCGGCGATCGCGACCGTGCTCGGAAATGCGGTCAGCACGGGCGTTTCGCTGCTGCTCTATGCACGCGGGAAAACGCTGCTGCAGCCGCACTGGAAATACCGGGTGCCGACGAAGGAAGTCCTCGGTGAGATCTTCTATGTCGGTGTGCCGGCCTCACTGGAAACGCTGCTGACCACGGCGGCTTATATCGTCAACAACAATCTTGCGGCGCATTACAGCGCGCTGCATGTAACGGCAACGGGTCTGGCGCAGAAGATCATGACGCTCGGCACGTATGTCTATCAGGGCTTTGCGTCCGGCACGCAGCCGCTCATGGGCTATAACTACGGCGCGAAGAATTACCGCCGGATGCTTTCCGTCCTGCGGGCGGGTCTGCTGATCGTCAGCGGCACGGAGCTCTGCATCATGGCGGTCTACGCTGTGTTCGCACCGCAGCTGATCGGCATTTTCACGCAGACGCCCGCGGTGATCGCACTCGGCAGCCGTGCACTCCGGACGGTCATGTGGATCCTGCCGTTTGTCGGCGCGGTCTCCATGAGCCGGATGTCGTTTCAGGCAATGGGCAAGCCGCTCAGTGCCTTTGTCATAACGCTGGTGCGGCAGCTGTTCCTTTACGTGCCGCTGCTGCTGATCCTTGACCGCTGCTTCGGCTTTTCGGGGATGCTCTGGGCGCAGCCCGTGACGGAAGCCGTCATGACGGTGTTCGCGGTCCGGCTGCTGGTCCGGACGATCCGCGGCGCGATGCGGGAAGCGGAATCTGCATAAGAGAAGGGAGAGGGCGCAATTGCTGAAGGGTTCGGCTGTCAGAGCACTGCCGCGGGATATTTTCACGGGCATCATCATTGCGCTGGTCTCGATCCCGATCTCCATGGGCTATGCGCAGATCGCAGGTCTGCCTGCCGTCTGCGGCCTGTACGGCTCCATTTTCCCGATCCTGATCTTTTCGCTGGTATCGAGCTCGCCGCAGATGATCTTCGGTGTCGATGCTGCACCGGCGGCGCTGGTCGGGGCATTCCTGACGGCGCAGGGCATTGCGCTTGGCTCTGAAGAAGCGATCCGCCTCGTGCCGGCAGTCACGCTGCTGGTCGGGCTCTGGCTGCTGCTGTTCTCGCTGCTGAAAGCGGGGCGGCTCGCGGTATATATCTCCACGCCGGTCATGGGCGGCTTTATCAGCGGCATCTGCATGACGATCATTCTGATGCAGATCCCGAAGCTGCTCGGCGGCGGAAGCGGCACCGGCGAGCTGCCGGAGCTGCTGCTCCATATCGCGGATGTCTGCGGAACGTCTCTGAATCCGGCCTCTATGACGGTCGGGTTTGCGGCGCTTGCGGTCTTACTGACCGGCAAAAAGCTGCTGCCCAAGCTCCCGATGGCGGTCGTCGTCATGGCAGGCGGCGCGCTGCTCGGCAGGAGCGGCTTTGCGGATGCGCACGGCATTAAAATGCTGGACGCGGTCGAACGCGGACTGCCGCCGTTCTCCTTTCCGCACATCATGCCGGAGCAGATCTCGGAGCTGCTGACCGTCAGCCTGACGGTCGCGGCGGTCATCATGGCAGAAACGCTGCTGGCTTCCGGCAGCTTTGCAAATAAAAACGGCTATCCGATCGAGGATAACCGGGAGATTTTGACCTACGGGCTGTGCAATCTCGCAGCGAGCGTGACCGGGTGCTGTCCCGTGAACGGCTCTGTCTCCCGCACGGCCATGGGGGAGCAGTACGGCGGAAGATCGCAGGTGATGTCGCTGGCGGCGGCTGTCACCATGGCGCTGATTTTGCTGTTCTGCACCGGCTTTATCGCATATCTCCCCGTGCCCGTGCTGACCGCGATCGTGATCGCGGCTTTGCTCGGCGCAGTCGAATTTGACCTTGCACACCGGCTGTTCCGGCAGGACAAGCAGGAGCTGCTGATCTTCCTCGGCGCGTTCTTCGGCGTGCTGCTGCTCGGAACGGTCGCGGGCGTTGTGACCGGCGTGCTGCTGTCGTTTGTCTCGCTGATCCTGCGGACGGCGAACCCGAAGCGTTCGTTCCTCGGCGTGATCCCGGGGCATGAGGGCTTTCACAGTCTGGAACGCAACACGAATGCCGTACCGGTCAGCGGCGTGATCCTGTATCGTTTTTCGAGCAACCTGCATTTTGCGAATGTCCGGCTGTTCATCAGTGATCTGGAGCAGGCGGTCACGCCGGATACCCGGTGCATCGTCGTCGATTCCGGCGCGGTCTGCAATCTGGATATCACCGCGGCGGACAGGCTGGAAGCGTTCCGCAAATCGCTGAACGCGCGCGGCATTGCACTGTACTTCGCCTCGCATATCGGCTCGCTGAACGACCGCTTCCGGGCGCTCGGGCTTGCGGGTTGGGTCGAGAACGGCTATGTCCGCCGGACGATCCCGGCAGCGCTGAAAAATGCGGGCTATGAGCCGCCCTATGTCACGGACGGCGGCGAAGCGGCATCCGCGGTGCGCGACCCCGCCCGTCTGGAATTTGAATGGGCGTTCGGTTCTCATGCGGAGGCCGAAATGGAGCAGTACACCGAGGCACTGCTCCGGAACATCGACACAAACGCTTCCCCGGAGGAGCAGCTCTCCGGCATTCTGCGGGCGCGGGGCGTCTGGCAGGATGTCAGCGATTCCGATCAGGAGGAGCTGCTGACGCATCTGCAGACGCATATCCCGGAGCTTTCCGAGAAGCTGCATCTCAGCGAAAGCGCGATCGAGGAAGCAATCGAGGCGCGGCGCATGAAGCTCGCGCTTCGGCTGACAGAATCCAATCCGACGGCGGCGGAGGCGATCCGTCTTTATAATCAGAATTATGAGACTTCGCTGCGGGAGCAGGATCCCGCGCTGTACGACCGTCTGATGCAGTACCGCGCACAGTCGCTCGCGCATCTGAATCAGACGCATCCGGAGTATGCGGAGATCATCCGCGCATTCTATAAGGAGCAAGCATGAATCCGTTGTATTTGTATCCGGCCGAGGCGAATCTGCTCAAAAGCGGAAAGCGCGGCGAAGCCTACCGGGAAACATGGAAAAAGCTGGCGGATATTGCAAACAGGCAGGCCGGTCAGGCATGGGGCGGAAAGCTGCAGAAGCTGCATACGCTCACGCAGGTGCTGGCTGCCGTCAGCATTGCGCTGGCTGCGATGTATGTGATGATCGAGATCCTGTTCCGTGTGCTGCCGGCAGCACAGGGGAACGCGTCCGGCGGCACCGGAATGCATATTGTATTCGTCCTGGTGATCGCGGTGCCGGCTGTGCTGTGCTGTGCTGCACGCGAGCATGTCAAGGACCGCATCCTGAAGCATTATCTGAATGATTACGAGCCGGTCTGCGAGGTCTACGGCGAGGAGACGCTCCGGCAGATCGGAGAGGTGCTCCGGAAGGAGAAGGCGACGCCGGTCGGCAATTATGTCTGCCTGCGCTGCCGCAGGAGCAGCCGCTACGACGAGACGCTCCACAACCGGGACGAGATGTACTGTCCGTACTGCAAGGGGAATACGCTGGTCGGAAAGATCGACGGCAATCTGCTTGAGGCCTGCTGCAATTATCAGGCGGAGCTGGACGCGCGGACGGAACGGTAACCTTTTTGCGCGGAACGGGTCTATATAAGAGAGAAGAACCGGCAGGAGCCGGAATCTGAATGAGGAGTTGCAATCAATGAGCAAAAAGAAGAATAAGCCGGCAGAGAAAAACGCTGCTGTCAGGACGGAACCGGCAGCGGAAGCCGCCTCCGCAGATTCGTCTGCTGCGGAGAAGCCTGCGGCGGTCCCCGAAACGCCGAACGGCTTTCAGCTGCTTTCCAAATTCCGCGGCGCGATCATGGGACTGGCCGCGATCTGGATCCTGATCTTCCACGAGTGGATCCAGCTGAGCACGACGCCGCCGGAGGGCGGCTTTGACCTCATCAGCAATCTGGAGCGGTACATCAAGGCGATCGGCTTCTGCGGCGTGGACATCTTCCTGATGCTCTCCGGCATCGGCCTGACCTTCGCGATCAAAAAGGATTCGCTCGGAAAATTCTATTACCGCAGACTGCGGCGCATCCTGCTGCCGTTCTTGACGGTCGCGGTCATCCGCTGGCTGACGGAGCACTGGGAGACCGGGATCTTCTTCGGGAATATCACCGGCTGGCGGTTCTATACGGTCAGCATGTATTCGTTCCTGTGGTTCGTCCCCGCGATCTGTACGCTGTATCTGCTGTTCCCGCTGTATTACAAGCTCTTTCAGAAGGCCGGGAACAAGACGCTGTTCACGCTCGGCACGATCGGCATCTGGATGATCCTGACGCTGCTGTTCCGCGATAAAATGCGCAATGACCTGTTCGGCTTTACGAACCGCATCCCGGTGTTCCTGATCGGCGTGCTGTTCGGCTGGATGACCCAGAACCGGAAGGATATCGTGTTCACGGCGCAGACATGGATCACGATTGCGGTCACCGCGCTGCTCGGGTTCTATCTGGCATTCCTTGCGAATTTCCGCGGCTGGGGGCTGATCGTTCCGGTCTCGAACTGCTGCATCCCGAACTGCCTGATCGCGGTCAGCTTCCCGTTCCTGCTTTCCAAGGGGCTGGACTTCCTGACCCGCAAGGCCGGAAAATTCGGGAACGGCGTATTCAAAGTGCTGGCATTCTTCGGTACGTTCTCGCTGGAATTTTACTGCGTGCAGGAGTGGCTTGCGGGCAAACTGATCCCGAAGCTGCAGGGCAGCGGCTGGACAAATCTCGGCATCAATTTCATGGTCTTTTTGACGGTCACGCTGAGCGCGTTCATCGGCAGCCTGATCTTCAAGTGGTTCTGGAAGCTTGTTGAGCTGCCCGTCCGAAAGCTGAAAGCGGCTGAGGCTGCAAAATGAAGCCCACAGGCTGAAAACGGCGCTTCAAATGGTGAAAAGAGACGGCAAAATCCCTGCGCTTTTTGTCAAAAGCGGAGAATTTTCCAAAATGCTTGACTTTTTGCAAAACTTCATATATAATGATATGTGCGCGTACTGTCTGTGCGTGCACATATTCTATTTTATAAAGAAGGAGGAAAATCATGCCAACTTTTAATCAGCTCGTTCGCAAGGGCAGAAAAAGTCTGACGGAGAAGTCTACGGCTCCGGCACTTCAGAAGGGCTACAACGCACAGAAGAAGTCCCAGATCGACCTCAGCTCTCCGCAGAAGCGCGGTGTCTGCACTGCTGTCAAGACTGCCACCCCGAAGAAGCCGAACTCTGCAATGCGTAAGATCGCGAGAGTGCGTCTGACCAACGGATATGAGGTCACTGCCTACATTCCGGGTATCGGCCACAATCTGCAGGAGCACAGTGTCGTGCTGATCCGCGGCGGCCGTGTCAAGGACCTGCCTGGTGTGCGTTACCACATCATCCGCGGTACACTCGACGCGCAGGGCGTGAACGGCCGTATGCAGGCCCGTTCCAAGTACGGCGCAAAGCGTCCGAAGGCAGGCAAGAAGTAATCTTCCCCTGCAAACCACACGTATTCGCATTTACCCACAAGGCACTTGTGGATTTGATAGATAGCATTTTCATACCTGTTATGAGGCGGACATCCCGCTTTGCTGTCTCTTTATCTGCAACGGCGCCTACACCACGCCCCGCTTGATAACGGGCACGGGTGAGTACCTGTGAATTCATCTTTTATGAAGGAGGGAAGCGAGTATGCCAAGAAGAGGCAATATCGCAAAGCGTGACGTTCTGGCTGACCCGATGTACGGTTCCAAGCTTGTTACACGTCTCATCAACAACATCATGCTCGACGGTAAGAAGGGTGTCGCACAGAAGATCGTGTACGATGCATTCGAGATCGTCAAGACGAAGACCGACCGCGATCCGCTTGAGGTATTTGAGCAGGCAATGGAAAACATCATGCCTGTGCTGGAGGTCAAGGCACGCCGTATGGGCGGTGCGACCTATCAGGTGCCGATGGAGGTTCGTCCGGACCGCCGTCAGACCCTCGGCCTGCGCTGGATCACCAAGTATTCCAGACTGCGCAGCGAGAAGACCATGAAGGAGCGCCTTGCAGGCGAGATCATGGATGCTGTCAACGGTACCGGCGGTTCTGTCAAGAAGCGTGAGGATACGCACAAAATGGCAGAGGCAAACAAGGCGTTTGCACACTATCGCTGGTGATTTTTCTGCCCTGTGCAGAAAGATCATCCGTATTGTTCCGGCATAAGGCTGTGCCGGAGGGCGTAAAATTTTAGGAGGAACTCTAATGCCAAGAGACTGTAGTCTTGAACAAACCAGAAACATCGGCATTATGGCTCATATCGACGCCGGCAAAACCACCACGACCGAGCGTATTCTGTTCTATACCGGTATCAATCACAAGATCGGCGATACCCACGACGGTACCGCGACCATGGACTGGATGGAGCAGGAGCAGGAGCGCGGTATCACGATCACCTCTGCTGCAACCACCGCTTACTGGAAAGAGCACAGAATCAATATCATTGATACCCCCGGTCACGTGGACTTTACCGTTGAGGTCGAGCGTTCCCTGCGTGTTCTGGACGGTTCCGTAACCGTTTTCTGCGCAAAGGGCGGCGTTGAGCCCCAGTCCGAGACCGTTTGGCGTCAGGCGGACAAGTACAAGGTCCCGCGTATGGCGTATGTCAACAAAATGGACATCATGGGTGCGGATTTCTACCGCGTCGTTGACATGATGAAGGATCGTCTGAAGTGTAATGCAGTTCCGATCCAGCTGCCGATCGGCGCCGAAAGCGATTTCAAGGGCCTGATCGACCTGCTCGAGATGAAGGCTTACATCTATGACGAGAACGACCGCCTCGGCCAGCACATTTCCGTTGAGGAGATCCCGGCTGACATGAAGGAAAAGGCCGAGCAGTACCGCTTTGAGATGATCGAGCATGTCGTCGAGACCGACGAGGAGCTCATGGAGAAGTACCTCAACGAAGAGGAGCTCACCATTGATGAGATCAAGCGCGGTATCCGCAAGGGCACGATCGCAAACACGATCGTTCCGGTCGTCTGCGGTACTTCCTACCGCAACAAGGGCGTGCAGAAGCTGCTCGACGCGATCGTCGATTATATGCCTTCTCCGCTCGATGTTCCGGCTATCACCGGCATCAACCCGAAAACCGACGAGGAGGAGGAGCGTCCCTCCGACGACAACGCACCGTTCGCAGCACTTGCATTCAAGATCGCGACCGACCCGTTCGTCGGCAAGCTCTGCTTCTTCCGCGTTTATTCCGGTAAGATCGAAAAGGGTACTTCCGTCCTGAACTCCTGCAAGAAGCAGAACGAGCGCATGGGCCGTATCCTTCAGATGCACTCCAACCACAGAAAGGATATCGAGGAGGTCTACGCAGGCGATATCGCAGCCGTGATCGGTGTCAAGAACACCACCACCGGTGATACCCTCTGCGACGAGAACCACCCGATCATCCTTGAGTCCATGGAATTCCCGGATCCGGTCATCAACCTCGCGATCGAGCCGAAGACCAAAGCAGGTCAGGAGAAAATGGGCATCGCCCTCTCCAAGCTCGCCGAGGAGGACCCGACCTTCCGTACATGGACAGATTCCGAGACCGGCCAGACCATCATCGCAGGTATGGGCGAGCTGCACCTCGAGATCATCGTTGACCGTCTGCTGCGCGAGTTCAAGGTCGAGGCAAACGTCGGCGCTCCGCAGGTCTCCTATAAGGAAACCATCCGCAAGACCGTCAACGAGGACTACAAGCACAAGAAGCAGACCGGCGGTACCGGTCAGTACGGTCATGTCAAGATCACGGTCGAGCCGAATGAACCGGGCAAGGGCTACGAGTTCATCAACAACATCGTCGGCGGTGCAATTCCGAAGGAATATATCCCGGCTGTCGATGCAGGTATCAAGTCTGCAATGCAGGCAGGTACCGTCGCCGGATACCAGGTCGTTGATGTGAAGGTCACCCTCTACGACGGTTCTTACCACGAGGTTGACTCTTCCGAAATGGCGTTCAAGATCGCCGGTTCCATGGCATTCAAGAACGCAATGCGCAAGGCAGACCCGGTTCTGCTTGAGCCGCTCATGAAGGTCTCCGTCTTTGTGCCGGAGCAGTACATGGGCGATGTCTTCGGTGACCTCAACGGCCGCCGCGGACAGATCCAGGGTCAGGAAGTCCACAACGGCGTCGCACAGATCGACGCGCTTGTCCCGCTGAGCAACATGTTCGGCTACGCAAGCGACCTGCGTTCCCGTTCCCAGGGCCGCGGCAACTACACCATGGAGCCGCACAGCTTTGCTGAAGTCCCGAAGAGCATCGCAGACAAGATCAAGAGCGAGCGCGGTCACAGCGACGAAGACTGATCCCGTTATCTCTGCTGCATAACGCCCCTGATCCCGGGGAACCGGGGTCAGGACGGCGCAATTTGCCAAAAATGTGCCGAAATCTGAGAAAATCTCGCGAGGTTGGATTTTTTTTCTAAAAACGCTTGCATTTTTTCCGGAAATCTGGTACAATATAGGATGTCAGGTCTTTGTCGTATCCAGATGATGACCGAACCCTATTTAAAATCTATTTTTAGGAGGAGATTCCAATGGCAAAGGAACATTTTGAACGTACAAAACCCCATGTCAACATTGGTACCATCGGCCACGTTGACCACGGCAAGACCACTCTGACTGCTGCGATCACCAAGACGCTGGCAATGAAGGGTCAGGCAAAGTTTGAGGACTATTCCATGATCGACAAGGCTCCGGAGGAGCGCGCACGTGGAATCACAATCAACACTGCACACGTTGAGTATGAGACCGACAAGCGTCACTACGCTCACGTTGACTGCCCCGGTCACGCTGACTATATCAAGAACATGATCACCGGTGCTGCACAGATGGACGGCGCGATCCTCGTCGTTGCTGCTTCTGACGGCCCGATGGCTCAGACCAAGGAGCACATCCTGCTCGCCCGCCAGGTCGGCGTGCCGGCAATCGTCGTGTTCATGAACAAGACGGACCTCGTTGACGATGAAGAGCTGATCGACCTCGTCGAGATGGATATCCGCGACACCCTGAGCTCCTACGAGTTCCCCGGCGATGAGATTCCGATCATCAAGGGTTCTGCTTTCCAGGCTCTCGATTCCAAGTCCACCGATATCAATGATCCGGTCTATGCACCGATCCTCGAGCTG
>JAFWQJ010000024.1 GCA_017545185.1 Oscillospiraceae bacterium
GGAAAGCGCAACTAGACTGGAGATCACATTCAAGAGCGGTGACACGATCACCTACCGCGAAGGCGAATGGGATGACTACGGCTATGACGGCAAGGCGATCTGTGTGAAGCTGAAAGGCGCGTGGATCGGCATTTACAACTTTGACCATGTGTTCAGTGTCGAGCTGAAACCGTAACAGAATACACACCAAGCACTCTGCAAAGGGTGCTTTTTTCATGCCCGAAAGGAGAACACCATGCCGAACGGAGCAAGAGCCAGACCGAACCTGCGCCCGGATCACAACGGTCCGCAGCGCGCGCAGTTCGAGTCGAACAAGAAGAAAATCTATGCCACGCAGAAGATCTGCGGCATTTGCGGCAAGCCGGTTGACTTCCGGCTGAAATTCCCGCATCCGCTCTCTGCGTGATGCGCACATTTCTGCACATATCAATTGTCTGTTATTGCATTTTCCCGCGCCGCGTGATATAATAGTATTATCATACCGAAACACACGGAAAGGGAGGGAACCTCATGCTGCATTTGCTGCTGGGCGGCGCAGGCTGCGGAAAATCCGAGGCACTCATCACAGAGATCAGGCGCGCCGCGGACGCCGGTCTGGATGTCCGCACATTGGTACCGGAGCCGTTTTCCTATACGTATGACAAGCGGCTGTACGACCGGCTCGGCGCGGCGGGCTTCAACCGCATCCGGACGGGAAGCTTCCGCAGCCTGACCGCGGAGATCCTCGGCGCGATCGCCGCTGCCCCGCGGGACGCCGCCGATGACGTCGCAAAGACCGTTGTGCTGCACCGTCTGCTGCGCAGGCTCGGTAAGGGTCATGTGCTGCGATTCTACGGCCGTCAGACCGACAAGCCCGCGTTCCTCGCGGAGATGCAGGCGCAGCTTTCCGAGCTGATGCAGTCCGGCCATACGCCGGAGGAGCTGATGCAGGCCGCGGCCGATACCGCGGAGCAGAACGGCGTGCTCTCGGAAAAGCTTTCGGATATTGCGCGTATTTTCGCGGATTATCTTTCCGAGCTGGAGACGCTCGGCCTGCGTGATGTGCTGAGCGATCCGCTGACAGCGGCTTCTGCGGCGGACGGCTCGCTGTATCTGCGCGGCGCACATATTTTTCTGGATGAGTTTGAATCCTTCACCGGCGACCAGTTCCGGATGCTCGAGGTCATGCTCCGCGATGCCGCCGAGGTGTGGATCGCGCTGCGCACCGACAACATCGACGCGCCGGACTATACCCGCTTTGACGCGGTCAACGAGACGGGCAGAAGGCTCCGCAGACTGGCAAAGGAGCAGAACCTCGAAACCGAAACAAAGCTGTTTGAAACGCAGTACCGCTATGCGGACAAGTCGCTGGCGCACCTGAGCCGGTATCTGTTCGATACGCAGGCGCCGGCCTATCCGGGCGTCCCTGCGGTGACGGTCTGCGAGGCGCGGGACGCGACGCTCGAGGCGGAATACTGCGCCGCACAGATCCGGCAGCTGCTGATGCAGGGGAATGTCCGCTGCGCCGATATCATGGTCGTGATGCACGATCTGGCGGGCTACGGCTCTTTGCTGGAGGCGGCGTTTGAACGCTACGAGATCCCGTATTTCATGGACCTGCGCCGCAGCGTGCTGCATACCGCCGTGATGAAGCTGCCGGAGGCGCTGCTCGGGCTGATGCACCGGACGAATACCGAACACATCCTGCTGCTGCTGAAAACGCAGCTGAGCCCGCTGCATCCCGCGGAGGCGGCAGATCTTGAAAATTACGCATATACATGGGATATCGAGGGCTTCCAGTGGGAAAAGCCCTTCCGCACGGAGGACGACCCGGACGGCCGTTATGAGGCGATCCGGCAGAAGCTGATCCCGCCGATCCTGCACGCACGGCGGATCGCGAAGCAGTCTGACGGCGAGCCGGTCTCCGGCGCAAAGCTCTGCGAGGCGCTCTACCGCTGCATGGAGGACATGGGGATCCCAGCCCGCGTCGGCGGACTGGCTTCGCATCTGTATGACAGCGGCGATGTTGCGGGCGGACGCGCACTCCGGCGGCTCTGGAACCGCTTTACCGAGCTGCTTGACGCGATGCATGACGCACTCGGCGAGACCCCGCTGACCCCGCCGCAGCTCTCCGAGCTGATGACCGCGGTGCTGCGGAACAATCAGATCCCCGTGCCGCCGCAGACGCTCGATGCGGTCACGGTGCAGAGTGCCGCCGCCGCCCGCTACGACGCGCCGAAGATCGTGTTCGTGCTTGGCGTGAATGAAGGCGTATTCCCGGCGGATATCAGCGCGGACGGCTTCTTCTCCGAGCAGGAGCGTGCGCTGCTGAAAACGCATAATGTCGAGCTTTCGCGTTCCGTGCGCGACCTTTGCGCCGATGAACGCCTGATCGTATATAAAACGCTGTCGGCACCCTCGGAGCGGCTCTGGCTCTGCTATCCGACCGCGAGTGAGAGCGGCAGCAGACTGGTGCCGTCCGCGCTGCTCGAAGAAGTGCGCAAGCTGCTGCCCGCAACGGCAGTCCCGCCGTATTTTCAGCATGCGGATAAAATGGGCGCGGGCTTTTATGTCTCCACAAAAGCGGCGGCCTATTACAGCTTCGTGCAGGACTATTCCGTCACCCCGACCGAGCGCGAGACCGTCCGCAGCCTGCTGGCTTCGATGCCGGAGGAGGCTGCAAGACTGGAACGTCTCCGCAGGACGGCCGACCCCGGACGTCTGCGCGTGAACGACCGCCGTCTGATGAAGCAGCTCACCGGCAGCGAGCTGCGCGTCTCCGCAACACAGATCGAGAACACGATCAAATGCCCGTTCATGGGCTTCTGCGCGAACGGCCTGCGGCTGTATCAGCGGCGGAAGAATAACCTGAACCCGCTGTCTGCGGGCAATCTGGTGCATTACTGCATGGAGCGGCTGTTCCGGGAGCACCCGGAGCGGGACGACTTCCTTGCGATGACGCAGGCCGATCTGCGGGCGCACGCAAAGCACTGTGCGGAGGATTATCTGACGCAGGAGCTGGGCGGCAGAGAGGGCAGGCCGCACCGGATGATGCAGCAGTATGACCGGATGACGAACCGCATGACTGCGCTGCTGCTGCATACGCAGGAGGAAATGCGGCAGTCACAGTTTGTGCCGGACGCCTGCGAGCTGGTCATCGGCCGGGTGCAGGATGAAGCGGGCATCTCCCCGTTCCGCCTGACGCTGCCGGACGGCACTGTGCTCTGTCTGAACGGCAAGATCGACCGCGTGGATATCACGGAGCAGGACGGCAGACGCTATCTGCGCATCGTGGATTATAAGACCGGCAAAAAGCAGTTCTTCCTCGGGGATATCTACTACGGGCTGAATCTGCAGATGCTGCTGTATCTGTTTGCGCTGCTGGACGATCCGGCGGAGTATCCGGATGCGGCACCGGCGGGCGTGCTGTATATGCCCTCCGGAACGCCGGAGGCGCAGAAGCGCGAGGAAATGAAGCCGGTCGCGGAATATTTCAGTCAGTATTTCCGCATGAGCGGCACGGTGCTGCTTGACCGCGGCATCCTGACGAAAATGGAGGAAACGCTCGCAGGTGTGTATATTCCGGTGAAGGCTTCCGGCGAGGACGACGGCACCGGAACACCGAAGCTGACGAAGGACTCGCAGGTCTTTACGGCGGAGCAGCTGAAACGGCTCCGCGGCTATGCGGAGGAAGTCGTGCGGGAATGCGCCGCGAAGTACGCGGAGGGCGACGTCGCCCCCAGCCCGATGCGCGGCGGCACGGCGGAGTATTACGCGGATGCCTGCGCCTACTGTCCGTACCGGAGTCTCTGCGGCGTGACCGAGGACGACACGGAGCGGATGCGCAAAGCGATCCCGAAAAAGGAAGCGGAGGCTGCCATGCTGGCGGTCATGAACGGAGAGGAGGGCGAAGGCGATGGCATGGACACCTGAACAGTCTGCCGCGATCACGGCGCGGGGCGCGTCGGTCGTCGTCAGTGCGGCGGCGGGCAGCGGCAAGACCTCTGTCCTGACCGAGCGCATCGCGGAGCTGCTTTCCGATCCCGCATATCCCGCGGAAAAAATGGTCGTCGTGACCTTCACGCGCGATGCCGCCGGTGAGGTGCGCACCCGCCTGAACAGAAAGCTCACCGAGCGCATTCTCGCCGACCCCGAAAACGCGTGGCTCCGCCGTCAGCATACGATGCTGCAGAGCGCGCATATCTCGACGATCCACAGCTTCTGCTTCTCGCTGATGCGCGAGCAGTTTGCCGCACTCGATATCTCCGCGGGCTTCCGGCAGATGGACGAGACCGAGGAACCCGATGTCCGGGCGGCGGCAGTAAAGCAGATCCTTGAGGATTTCAGCACCCGCGCGGAAACGGACGAAGCCGCAAAGGCGGAGCAGAGGCTGCTGCTCGATGCATTCTGCACCGGCAGCGATCAGCCGCTGGAGGAGCTGATCCTCTCGCTGTTCGAGCTTTCCGACCAGACACCGTTCGGGGAATATCTGCTGGACGATGCGGCGGCGGCCTGCGAATCCGGCGCGATCCGGGAGCAGGTCTGTGCGGCACTGACAGAGCAGCTTGACGAGAGCCTTTCGCTCTATGCAAAGGCGATAGAATATGCGCAGCAGATCGAAGCGGAAAAGGTCATTGCGACGCTGCAGGACGAGATCACGCAGATCGAAGCGGTCCGGAATGCGGTGCCGGACGGCGATCTCGCACGGCTCGGGACGCTGATGCTGCAGGTAAAGGGCGGGCGTCTGACGCTCCCGAAAAAGGCTCCGCAGACCGGTGCCTGCATCAAGGCGCTGCGGAAACATGCGCTGGACAGCTTCAAAGCCCTGCGGGATGACTGGGCGGTGCCGCTGCAGTTTGCGGAAAGCGATCTGCCGCGCCATGCAAAGATCCTGCGGGCACTTTCCGGACTGGTCAGCGCGTTCTCCGATGAGCTGATGCGCCGCAAAAAGGAGCGCAATGCGTTCGGCTTCGGGGATGCGATGACGATGACGCTCTCCCTTCTTGCAAAGCGTGAGCCGGACGGCAGCATCACGAAAACGCCGCTCGCGGAGCAGCTTTCGCAGCAGTATGCCTGCATCATGATCGACGAGTTCCAGGATTCGGACGACCAGCAGGATCTCATTTTCCGGATGCTCTCCCGCGGCGGGGACGCGTCAAGATACGGCGACAATCTGTTCGTCGTCGGCGACAGCAAGCAGTGCATTTACCGTTTCCGCAATGCGAATCCCGAAAATTTTTACCGTGCGATGCGCGAGGGCGCGGCCTATCAGAGCCCGCAGCTGACCGAAAACACCTGCATTCTCCTGAACAAGAATTTCCGGAGCGCGCAGGAGGTCGTGGACGTCGTCAATCATGTGTTCCGGCAGCTCATGACCGAGCAGGTCGGCGAGATCCGCTACGACGAAACGCAGGAGCTGGTGCGCGGCGCGGAATACCCGGAGGCGCGGCGGCCTGCGGAGATCGTCATGATCCCGCAGAGCGGAACGTCTGCGCGGGAAGCGCCTGCGTACATCGCGGAGCGCATTGCGCAGCACCTTGCAAACGGGACGCCCGTCCGCTGCGAGGACGGCAGTCTGCGCCCGTGCGAGCCGCGGGACTTCCTGATCCTGATGCGCAACGGCACGCATTTTGCGGACTATGCCGCGGCACTGACCGCACGCAGCGTGCCGGTATGTTCGCTGGAGCAGAAGGGCTATCTGCAGTCGCCGGAGATCATGCTGCTGCTGGATATCCTGCGGGCGGTCGATAACCCGCTGCTGGAGATCCCGGTCGCGGCGGCGATGCTTTCCCCGATGATCGGCTTTACGCTGGACGAGCTGGTCGAAGTGCGGCTCTATGACAGAAAGAACAACCTGTTCCGCGCCATGACGAAAATGCGGCAGGATGCGGAAAGCGGCGAACTGCAGCCGGACGCTGAACTGCTCGGCAAGATCACGGCGTTCCTTGAGTTTCTCGAATCCATGCGGCTCTGCTCGGCAATGGACACGCCGGAGCAGCTGATCCGGCGCATTTACCGGCAGACCGATTTTCTCGGGCTGATGCAGATGTCCGCGGGCGGCGCACAGAAAAAGGCGAATCTCCGTGCGCTGATCTCTTATGCACGCAGCTTTGAGGAAAACCGCGGCGGCGGGCTCTCGGCATTTCTGCGGTATCTGGACGGCTTCCTTGAGCGCAAAAGCGATCTGAAGGGCGGCGGCGTCCCGGCGGGAACGGAGAACGTCGTCCGGCTGATGACCGTGCACGGCTCGAAGGGTCTGGAAGCGCCGTTCGTGATCCTTGCGGACACCGGACATGCCTTCTCCGCGGAGGACGCGCGCAGGCTGTTCCAGTATCACCGGAGCAGCGGCATCGGGTTCCGGCTGCATGACCCCGAAACGCACAGCGTCGGCCGGTCGCTGCCGTGGGTGCTGATCTATGCGCGGAACCGCAGGGAGACCGTCAGCGAGGAGCTGCGCCTGCTCTATGTCGCAATGACGAGAGCGCGGGAATATCTGATCATCGGCCTGCCGTATACGAACAAGACCGGCGAAAAGCTTGCGGCGATCGCAGCGGAGCAGCTTGCCTTCGGCGGGCAGACCGATACCCTGACGAAAACGGCAAACAGCTTTTCCGCGTGGCTTTATATGGCACTGGTGCGGAATCCCGCCTGCGAGCCGCTCCGGCGGATGTTCGGGCTGGAATGCGGCTCCGATGAAAAGCAGCCGTTCCTGCCGGTTGTGATCTGTGCAGATGAGCTGCCGGAAACAGAAGAAGAAACGCTCCCGCAGGCGGCTGCCGCGGCACAGGCAGACGCTGAACTGCTCGCGCAGCTGGAACGTCAGTGCAGCTGGCGGTATGAGAGCCGGCTTGCCTCGCTGACCGCGAAATACGGCGTTTCGGAGCTTGCAAAGGCGGAGGATTTCTCTGCGCCGCTCAGAAGGCCGCAGTTTGTCCGTGAGCAGCACGGGCTTTCCGGCGCAGAGCGCGGCACCGCGGTGCATACCTTTATGCAGTATGCGGATTTTGCAGCAGCAGCGGACGATCTGGCAGCGGAGATCGACCGGCTGGAAGCAAACGGCAGACTGACCGCCCGTCAGGCGCAGGCTGTCCGGAAAAGCAGCATCGGGCGTTTCTTTGCATCGGAGCTGTATCAGCGGATCGCGAACGCGGAAAAGGTCTGGCGGGAGCAGAAATTCACGGTGCGCCTGCGCGATCTGACGCTGACGGGGCCGCTGGAACAGCTCGGCAGAGATTATGCCGGGACAGACGGTATGCTGATCGGCATTATGGACTTGGTCTTTGCGGAATCTGACGGCATCGTGCTGGTCGATTACAAGACTGACCGCGCTGCAAATGCGGAGGCACTGCTCGAACAGTACACCGAGCAGATCCGGCTTTATGCGGAGGCACTGCATCTGCTGTTTTCCAAGCCCGTCAAGGCATGTTATCTTTATTCGGTCACGCTGAACAGGACCGTTCCTGTTACATTATGATGATACACAGAAGGAGGTTTTATTCATGACAGCGACCATTGAACAGCTGCGCGAGGCAGTACAGAAGGCAAAGACCGTCGTATTCTTCGGCGGCGCGGGCGTTTCGACCGAAAGCGGCATCCCGGATTTCCGGAGCGTGGACGGCCTGTACAATCAGAAGTATGACTATCCGCCGGAGACGATCCTCAGCCACACATTCTTTATGCGGCATCCGGAGGAGTTCTACCGCTTCTATCACGACAAGCTCCTCTCCCATGACGCGCAGCCGAATGCGGCACATAAAAAGCTGGCGGAATGGGAGCAGCAGGGCAAGCTGAATGCGGTCATCACGCAGAACATTGACGGGCTGCATCAGGCGGCGGGCAGCAAAAAGGTGCTCGAGCTGCACGGCAGCGTCCTGCGCAATCACTGTATGCAGTGCAACCGTTTCTATGATGTGGAAACGGTCAAGGCGGCAAAATGCGTGCCGTACTGCGAGCACTGCGGCGGCATTATCAAGCCGGACGTCGTGCTTTATGAGGAATCGCTCGACAATGACGTCATGGACGAGGCCGTGCGCTGCATCCGCGAGGCCGACATGATGATCATCGGCGGCACCTCGCTCGCGGTGTATCCGGCGGCGGGACTGATCCACTATTTCCGCGGCGATACGCTGGCGCTGGTCAACCGTGACCCCACGCCGATGGACGCCCGCGCAGACCTTGTGCTCCATGAAAAGATCGGTGCGGTATTCTCCGCGCTTTGACGGCAGAAGCGGCTTTTTCCGTATGAACAGCATTCTGTAACACAGCTGATACCGGACTGTCACCAGAATTTCACTTGACTTTTTCGGCGTAATTGTGTATAATGGGACAGAGGGCGGGGCGTAGCCCTGATCGTCCCGAGGCGGACGGAATGGAAAAACGGAAAGGAGCCTTTGGCTATGAACAAAATGAAAAGACTGACTGCAGCACTGCTTGCTGCAATGGTCATCCTGCCGATGTCTGCGTGCGGAGAGAAGATCACGAACAACAGCACGGCGGATAATTCTGCAGGCGACAATCAGACCCCCGGCGATAATAACAACGCTGCCGATCCGAACGGCGGAAACGGCGGCGAAGCAAACGGCAACGACGGCGGAAATGCGGAAGCAAATCCGGACGTGCAGATGTTTGACAAGAACGTCGTCGTCGGTGACGACGGCAGCCAGAACCAGGCACTGTCCTTCAGCCAGAATTTCAATGACAACTCTGCGGTCAACGTACCGTTCCGCGGTGAGGACGGCAACTACTATGTCGCAAAGACCGATATCAACGGCAACGCGGCTGTTGACGGCAACGGCGAGACCCAGACCGATGTCTACAAGGACACGGGTAAGATGGAATACCAGCTCAACTATACGCCGTCGATCAAGAGCTATCAGGCACTGTGGCTGGATATCTCCCAGAAGGCAGACTTTGTCTTTGACGGCAATCTGCTCGAATATGAGGTAAAGGTCGCGGACGACGCACCGGACGGCATCTATCCGGTCGAGGTCTACTACACCGACTTCTCCAATTACAGCGCAAATACCGATGACAACGCTGCAAAGCTGCGCGATGTCGATATGATCAAGGGTTATATCTGTGTCAACAAGGACGCGCCGGAGGCAGAAAAGCCCGGCGACAAGATGACCATTTCCGCGGAGTCGATCTCCGTGAAGCCCGGCGATACCGCCCGCTTCAATGTACGTCTGGACAACAACCCCGGCATCGTTGCATTTGTTGTGCGTCTGCATTATGACAGCAACATCATCACGGTCAACAAGGCCGCTGCGGGCAGCGAGCTCGGCAAGCGCGCAAGACTGACCACGAATATGCTCGACGACGAGGAGTAATCTCTCACCATTGTTCAATTACCTGCATTGCAGGTGTGAAACCTCCAATTATAGAGAAGGGCCGGAAGCAGCATTGCTGTATCCGGTCTTTTTCTGTTTTCAGGGGAGCTCTTGTGCAATACGGCAAAAACAAAACCTATAAATCCGATATGATTTGTGACAGAAAGCGAAAATCGGCTGACACCGAAATTCATACTTGACAAATAGGAAATTGTGTGCTATAATACGGACAACAGCAAAACCTACTTAACCGATAGGAGTGATACCATGAGCATCCGATTCCCGGATCTGAACAGAGGCAATTACCGCTTCGGACGAATGTACCGATGTTTTCATATCTGAAATTCTGATATCCGCGCCGGACATCCGGCATCCAAAATCAAAATCAAATGAAAAAGAGGTACATGAAAATGAGTAATTATAAATTTGAGACCCTTCAGCTGCACGTCGGTCAGGAACAGCCTGATTCCGCTTCGGACGCAAGAGCCGTCCCGATCTACGCAACCACTTCCTATGTGTTCCGCGATTCCGCACATGCGGCAGCCCGCTTCGGACTGGCGGACGCAGGCAACATTTACGGCAGACTGACCAACTCCACGCAGGATGTGCTGGAAAAGCGCATCGCGGCGCTGGAGGGCGGCGTCGCTGCACTGGCACTTGCTTCCGGTGCTGCTGCGATCACCTACACGATCCAGGCGCTGGCACAGGCCGGCGACCACATCGTCGCACAGAAGACAATCTACGGCGGCAGCTACAATCTGCTTGCGCACACCCTGCCGCAGTACGGCATTGAGACGACCTTCGTCGATGCGCACAACCTCGCAGAGCTCGAGGGCGCGATCAAAGAGAACACCAAGGCGATCTATCTGGAAACACTCGGCAACCCGAATTCCGATATCCCGGATATTGACGCGGTCGCAGCGATTGCAAAGAAGCACGGCCTTCCGCTGGTCGTGGACAACACCTTCGGTACGCCGTTCTTCATCCGTCCGATCGAGCACGGCGCGGATATCGTGATCCATTCCGCGACGAAGTTCATCGGCGGCCACGGCACGACGCTCGGCGGCATCATCGTCGATTCCGGCAAGTTTGACTGGAAGGCAAGCGGCAAGTATGCGCCGATCGCGGCACCGAACCCGAGCTATCACGGTATTTCTTTTGCGGACGCAGTCGGTCCGGCTGCCTTCGTAACCTATATCCGCGCGATTCTGCTGCGTGATGAGGGTGCGACGATTTCGCCGTTTGCGGCATTCCTGCTGCTGCAGGGCACCGAGACGCTTTCCCTGCGTCTGGAGCGCCATGCGGAGAACACGAAGAAGGTCATTGACTTCCTGAAGAATCATCCGAAGGTCGCGAAGGTCAATCATCCGTCTCTGCCGGAGCATCCGGATCATGCGATCTATGAGCGGTACTTCCCGAACGGCGGCGGCAGCATCTTCACGTTTGAGATCAAGGGCGGACAGAAGGAAGCCCATGCGTTCATCGACCATCTTGAGATCTTCTCGCTGCTTGCGAATGTTGCGGATGTGAAGTCTCTGGTCATTCACCCGGCGACGACCACGCATTCCCAGCTGACCGAGGAAGAACTGCTGGATCAGGGCATTACGCAGGCGACGATCCGTCTGTCAATCGGCACGGAGCATATCGACGACATCATCGCCGACCTCGAAAAAGGCTTCGCAGCGGTATGAGGTATCGCTTCGCGATGATTTGAAATGGGGCTCCGCCCCTAAACATGAAGAAACTTGTTTCTTCATGTTGGCCCCTGCTGGGGACATTGTCCCCAGACCCCATTATGTGTAATACAAAAGGACGCTGAAAGAATCGGCGTCCTTTTTGCATCCGGTCAAGTGGTAGGCTGAATGTTTGCAGCCTCACAAAAGTTTCGCTCCGCAGCGCGCAGCAAAGACATTTAACCCCAAACACAACAAACAGCCTGCACTGAAATTCAAATCAGTGCAGGCTGTTTTCACGGTAAACTTTATTTGATGTACTTGTAATTCTCCTCATACACCTGAACGTCAACGCCCTTGTACCGCTCATTGAATTTGGAGATCGCCTGATCGTACAGATCCTCACGCACGAGATTCTCCCAGCCGCTCTGTGCATTGCCGCCCTCGAAGAACACGAGGATCGCGGAGCCTGTCCGCTCGGAGATCATCATGTCGCCGGGCTGACGCTCGCGGTCAAACGCCCATGCGGAGACCTCGTCACCGTAGGTCGTGCGCGATGCGGAATAGCCGCTGACCAGTCCGCCGTCCGGATAGGTCCCGGCATCCTCGGAGTATTCATACGCCAGCGATGCGAATTCCGCGGATTTGTCCTCCGCTTCCTCGACCATGCCCTTCAGCTCAGTTGCGAATGAGACTGCATTCTCAATGCCGTCGTAGTCCGCAGCGGTCAGATACAGAATGCGGATGTCAACGGTCTTGGATTCGTCTGCCGCAGGCTGCTCGCGCAGGAAGTAGACCTGTGCGCTGCAGGATTCCTCATGCAGAAGCAGCGTGCAGGTGTTGCGCTGTGCGCCGCTTAATACCCACTGCTGCAGATCCTCGGGGTATTCGCTGATGTTTTTCGTGATCGTCAGGTCGCCCGCGATCTGCTCCGCATCGGCGCGCCCGACGCCCTTGCGCTCTGTCAGATATTTGAACACGTACTCGGAATATTCCTGCTGGGTCGTGCACTTCGCAAGCTCCTCCGCTGCTTTGACAGCCGCGTCGTGCTCTGCGTAGTCGCCCTCGACGATGCCCGCCGGATCCCATGTGAAGGTATAGCCGAGCGTGCTGACATTCAGATATTCGTTGCGGTGTGCATCGTAATAATCCCGGATCTGCTCATCGGTGATCTCGATGCTGTCCCTGACGCTCTGCTGATAATCCGCGGCAAGAATGTTGATCTCGGCAGTTTTCTGCACATCCTCCTTGGTGACGCCCTTCTGATAGCGTCCCTCCTCCATCTGCTCGCCGATCTCGACACAGCGCGCCTGATCCTCCGCACTGAGCGAATAGCCCGCCTGATGTGCGGCCTCGCAGAGCTGCAGATTCGTTTTCACGGTATTGATCGTGTTTTCCATGAGCATGTCGAACCATGTCTGCGTTTCGCTGTACTGCTGCTCGCGCAGGGGCTTTTTCTCATCGAATACCGCGATGCCGCTGTCTCCGGCTGCGTATGCAAGATAGCTTTCCTCGCACTGCTTGAAATAGCAGGCGAGCATGGATGCCGTGACCTGATAATGCTCGGTCTCAGCGACGACCTTCTTCTGCATGGCACCGGTGCTGTTCAGCATCGCGTGCCGGATGCCGAATATCGCAAGAATCACGGCTGCCGCTGCACCCGCGCCGAGTGCTGCCTTGAGAATCTTTTTTTGGCGCTTTGCCTTTTCGGCGGCTGCCTTCTGCTGCTTCTTCTCGGCGTCCCGCTTTTTGACGGCATCAAACGCAGCCTGACGCCGCGCCTCCGTCTGATCCTGATGCTTTTTGCTCATTTTGTAAAGGGTTCCTTTCTGTTCTGTATTTGACCGTATTACGGCGCGGGCTCTGTCTGCGCCGGAGCCGTGCTGAGCATCGCTGCAAGCCCGTCCGGCGCGGTGACGGTATCCGCCCCGCAGAGAATGAGAATCTGGGAATAGGTGCCGTGGGTCATGCTGCGCCAGTCCGTATCACCCGCAAGCTCCAGATTGACCGAATCTATAATATGGTAGTGCTGGAGCAGGAACGGGATCATCGCAGCGCCGAAGCGGTCGGTCAGCAGCAGCAGATCCTTGCTGTTCTGATGCGCCGTCTCGATCCGGAGAAGCGGCTCGGCCGCGGCGAAAAACACCTTTGTCGGATCGTCCTGCAGATCGTCCGCGCCCGTGCGGTAATAAGAATCGAACTGCTCTCTGCCGTCGCTGCGGCGCACTGTGACGGTCACATCTTCCGGCTCATCGGTGACGGTATAGAGGTCGATCAGATCGGGCACGATCTCGCTGTAATGACTTTGCCGGACGAGGCTGCCGCGGTAGTCGTCGCGGAAATGCCGCACGGAGAACTGATCGTAGCCGACGGCGGCAAACCCGAGCCTGCGGATCGCGGAGCGGTATGCGCAGTACGCGCCGTAGCTCGTCCAGCAGGGGTCTGTCCGGTAGTAGATATACTGCTCCTTTTCCGCTGCCAGCCAGCTTTCCGCCTCGATCCAGACGACCTGTTCACTGAGCTGCGCGGAAAGGTCATGCAGCACCGTATGCTCACTGACGGAGGACGCGGCACCTGCCAGCGATTCGCCGTAAATGCCTGCAGAGGTCGGCACGGCCAGCAGATAGACCGAAACATCGGATTCCGCCGCAAACCGGTTGACGGCATCCGCAGCACCGGAAACGGCTTCCGCAGCGGGCGGCGCTGCCTTCCGGAGCATCCGTCCGTCCTTGGTGATGTACACATCTCCGATCGTGTCGCCGCCGATCGACAGCGAAATGCGGTCATGCGCGCGGAGCAGCGGCTTCCAGAACGGATTGTCGGAAGCGTTCGTTCCGGCGCCGCCGATCAGAGAACCGACTGCCAGCACCGCCGTCACCGAAAAGAGGATCACCGCAGAGGCGATGCTGCCCTGCGGCTTGTGTTCATCCTTAGCCATGCCGCAGCCCCTCTACATCGGAAAGGTCCAGCAGCACACGGCCGCCGAAGCGGTCATCCGGCCGCAGGTGGATCGCCTCCGCAAAGGCAGCGGCTTCTTCTGTGTCCGGGATATCGCCGGTGAGGAACCACAGCTTTCGTTCGGCGGCTTCTCCGGCGGCAAGTGCCATGAGCATCCTGCCGAGCCCGTGCCGCCGCAGCTCCGGCAGGATCAGCACGCGGCTGACCCATGCACAGGGCGGTTTGTCTCCGGCGGGCTCTGCGGCCATTTCCAGCAGGCCGAGCGGCTTTTCACCGTCGAAGATCACCAGCAGCATATCGCCTCTTGCCAGCGTCTCTTTATAATAGTCGGGTGAGGGGAGCAGTCCGGTCAGCGCGGCGTGTTCCAGATCGAATGCCGTCAGATCGCTGTCCCGGAGCTTTCGGAACCGCAGCATATCATCCCTCCTCAATATGTTTTTACTCCCCCTTATCATACCATAAAAGCCGTTCTTTGTAAAGTACATGCGGATAAAAATTCCGTTTTGCCTGCTTCTGATACTGCACATCCACGAACAGAGCTGCTGCGGACGGCTGAAAATTGTGCAAAACTGCAGGAAAATGCGGAAAGGAAAAATATTTTTGAAAACCCCTTGATTTTTTCCGAAAATATGATACAATAGGGATTGGAGAGTCATGGACCGCTCTCCGGCACACATAACCACATCATCATTTTTACAGGAGGTAACAAATTATGGCATACGTAATCAGCGATGCTTGCATCCAGTGCGGTGCATGTGCAGATGCATGTCCGGTCGGCGCGATCTCTGAGGGCGACGGCAAGTATGAGATTGATGCGGACGCATGTCTCGAGTGCGGCGCCTGCGCAGATACATGTCCGGTCGGTGCTCCGGAGCAGCAGTAATCTGAACAAGCTGGGCGGCGGTTCCGGTCACGGAGCCGCCGCCTTTCATGTACCGCCGTATTTTTCCATAAATCCCGCGGCGGGAACAGGCCGTTTTTGAGCGGATTGAAAAAAATCCTGAAAAACGCTTGCTTTTTCGGAAGAACTGTGATATAATAATACAGCATTTGAATATCCGCCGGTCCTTGACCGGCGAGGTCAAGATGCCATGTATACGCAAAAGCACGGGTTTCCGTTCATTTTGCGGTATGCACCATTCTGACGATTGGGTGGTCCGCTGCATTTGCCCTCCGCATTCATGAAAGATGAGGGATTCTGTCCGGCGCTTGCGTGCCGTCAGCGATGTATGAACATCCGTAAACAATTCAAGGAGGAATCCCAAAATGAATGCACTTGAGCAAATCAGCAAGTCCAGCATGAAGGAAAACGTCCCGGAGCTGAACGTCGGCGACACCGTTAAGGTGCATGTCCGCATTCAGGAAGGCGACAAGAGCCGTATCCAGGTCTTCGAGGGCACGATCATCGCCAAGAAGCACGGCGGCATCAGCGAGACCTTCACCGTCCGCAGAGTTGCGCACGGCGTCGGCATTGAGCGCGTGTTCCCGGTTCATTCCCCTGCTGTTGACAAGGTCGAGATCGTCCGCAGAGGCGTCGTTCGCAGAGCGAAGCTCTACTATCTGCGCGGCAGAGTCGGTAAGGCGGCAAAGGTCAAGGGACTGGTTCGTTGATTGCAAAAAAGCGAAAGGGGACTGGCGCAGTCCCCTTTTGTTTTTATCCGGAATAAAAAAGGAAAAGAGGAATCAATCATGCAGACAGAACTGCAGACAGAGCTGAATACGGAGCAGCAGGAAAAATCCGGCGGCGGCCTCAAGGGCTTTCTGTTTGATATCATGGATATCATCGAGGCCGGACTGATGACGGTGTTTCTCTTTATTCTGATTTTTGCATATCTGGTGCGCCCGGTGACGGTGGACGGCGGCTCCATGAACCCGACGTTGCTGAATCAGGATCAGATCCTGATCGTGACTGCGCTCCATGAGCCGAGAAACGGTCAGATCGTCGTGATCGACGATCAGGAATCCGGCCTGTTTGAGGATGAGGCGCAGCAGCAGGTCGTCCGGACGGGCGGCGCAGGCATGGTGCTTGTCAAGCGGCTGATCGCAAAGGGCGGTCAGGAGCTCAACATCAATTTTGAGACCGGCGAGGTGCAGGTGGACGGCGTGACGCTGGATGAACCGTATATCGCCGATCCGACACACCGCGATGAATATGCGTTCCGGTATCCGTTCAAGGTTCCGGAGGGCTATCTGTTTGTCATGGGCGACAACCGGGAGCACAGTATGGACAGCCGCAGCCCGCAGGTCGCGCTGATCCCCGAGGACGAGGTCCTCGGCACGGCGCTGTTCCGCTATGACCGCGACAATGAAAACCGCAGCAAGTGGACAGAGCGCTTCGATTACTTATTCTGATACGGAACGGAGGGAAACCGCGTGGAGCCCGAAGAAAAGCAGACAGTTTCTGCAGAGAAGGAAAACGACGGCTTTTTCAGTGATCTGATGGATATTGCCGAATCCGGCTTCCTGACTGTTTTTATCATTATGATGATCTTCATTTATCTGATCCGCCGCGTGACGGTGGACGGCGGTTCCATGAACCCGACGCTGCTGCATCAGGATCAGATCTTTATCGTGACCTCGGTCTATGAGCCGAAGAACGGCCAGATCGTCGTGATCGACGACAAGGAGTCCGGACGGTTTGTGGACGAGGCACAGCAGGAGGTCAGCCGTTCGTCCGGCGCAGGCATCATCCTGATCAAGCGGCTGATCGCAAAGGGCGGTCAGGAGCTCAGCATCAATTTTGAGAACGGCGATGTGCAGGTGGACGGCGTGACGCTGGATGAGCCGTATATCGCAGACCCGACCACACTGGACGAATATGCATTTCAGTATCCGTTTACGGTCCCGGAGGGCTATGTCTTTGTCATGGGCGACAACCGGCTGAACAGCATGGACAGCCGCAGCCCGCAGGTCGCGCTGATCCCCGAGGATGAGATCATCGGCACGGCGCTGGTGCGCTATGACCGCAGCCCGGAGAACCGCAGCAAGTGGACGGAACGGTTCGATTACTTATTCTGATACGAAACGGAGGAATCCCGTATGGAGCCCTTTGATGAAACTATCCCGCAGGCAGAGCCGGAGCTGAACGCACAGATCCCGGAGGCTGCGGAAGTGCCGCAGGAGATTCCGTCTGCGGAGACACCGGCCGCACTCCCGGAGGCCGCAGCACCGCAGGATATCCCTGCCGGGGAAGCTGTGCCGCAGCCGGAGCCTGCACAGGAGAATGCCGGGCAGGAAAAGCAGAAGAATGAAGGCAGCTTCTTCAATGACCTGATGGATCTGCTGGAATCCGTGATCGTTTCGATCTTCGTCGTGATGCTGGTCTTTACGTTTCTGTTCTGCACGGCGGATGTGGAGGGTACCTCCATGGTGCCGACGCTTGAGGATCATGACCGCCTGCTGGTCAACCGCATCGACAAGGATTACGAGCGCGGCGATATCCTCATCATTGACAGCGACAAGGCAAGACTGCTCGATGAATCCGGCAATGTCTACGAGCGTGACGGCCTGAAAAAGCGCATCGTCAAGCGGCTGATCGCAAAGGGCGGCCAGCAGGTCGATATCGACTTTACGCAGGGCATCGTCTATGTGGACGGCGAGGCGCTGACGGAGCCTTACATCAACAATCTGACCACGCGCGACAACTTCGCGTTCACCTATCCGGTCACGGTGCCGGAGGGCTACATTTTTGTGCTGGGCGATAACCGCTCCGTTTCCAGAGACAGCCGCGATGAAATGGTCGGGCTGATCCCGGAGGAGAATATCGTCGGCAAGGTGATCCTGCGGATCTCGCCGTTCAGCAGCTTCGGAAAGGTGCGGTGAACGGTCTGTAACAGAAAGTGGGGAGCAGCAAATGGAGGATATGAAGGATATTCAGTGGTTTCCCGGCCACATGGCAAAGACGCGGCGGATGATCGCCAAGAGCCTGCCGCTGGTCGATGCTGCAGCAGAGCTGCTGGACGCAAGACTGCCGATGAGCAGCCGCAATCCCGAGCTGCGTTCCCTGACCGGAAAAAAGCCGCGGCTCATCATCATGAACAAGGCAGACATGGCAGACCCTGCTGTCACGCAGCAGTGGATGCAGTATTATAAAAAGCAGGGATTTGCTGTCATCACGGCGGATTCCAAATCCGGAAAAGGCGTGAAGCAGTTTGCGCCCGCGCTCCGGGAACTGCTGAAAGATCAGCTTGAAAAATATGCCGCAAAGGGCATGAAGGGCAGGCCGATCCGCGTGATGATCCTCGGCATTCCGAATGTCGGGAAGTCCTCGCTGATCAACCGTCTGGCCGGCGGCAAACGCGCCAAGGCCGAGGACAGAGCCGGCGTGACGCGCACCCAGCAGTGGATCAAGACCGCAGACGGCGTTGAGCTGCTCGATACGCCGGGCGTGCTCTGGCCGAAGCTGGACGATCAGGATGTGGCGGTACGGCTCGCGATGACCGGCGCCGTCCGCGACGATATCCTGGATAAAGAAGCACTGGCGGCGCGCCTGATGACGCTGCTGCATACCGAATATCCGCAGGCTCTCGAACAGCGCTACAAGATCCCGCCGGAGCTGGAGGCAGAGGGCTTTGCATACCTTGAACTCATGGCGAAGAACCGCGGGATGCTGCTTTCGGGCGGCGTGCCGAATACCGAGCGTGCAGCGATCACGCTGCTGGATGAGTTCCGCGGCACGAAATTAGGGCGGATCTCACTGGAAAAGCCGTAGGGAGACTGATATGGCAAGAGCATTGAAGGTCTATCAGGAATTGTTTGATTTTGACGCCGAGGTGCGGACGCATTTTCCGGTATTCTGCGGCGTGGACGAGGCAGGCCGCGGACCGCTCGCAGGCGATGTGTACGCGGCGGCGGTGATCCTGAAGCCGGATTCGGTCATTGCGGGGCTGAACGACAGCAAGAAGCTCTCCGAAGCGCGCCGCGAGGATTTGGCACCGATCATCAAATCGGAGGCGGCTGCATGGTGCGTGGCTTCCGCGACGGTCGAGGAGATCGAGCGGCTGAATATTCTGCAGGCAGCGCTCCTTGCGATGCGCAGAGCGGTCGAGGGTCTGGAAATCCCGGCGGAATACGCGCTGACGGACGGCAACCAGAAGCCGCTGCTGACGATCCCGGTCGGGACGGTCGTGCACGGCGATGCGAAATCCGCGAGCATTGCGGCGGCGTCCGTGCTGGCGAAAACCGCAAGAGATGCGTCGCTCCGCGAGCTGGACGAGCTGTATCCGGAATACGGCTTTGCGGCACACAAGGGCTACGGCACGAAGGCACATTACGAGGCGATCGCGCAGTACGGACCCTGTCCGGCGCACCGACCCTCGTTCCTGAAAAAGTTTTATGAGCGCGGCGGCAAATAAGCGGCAGACCGGCAATCTCGGTGAGGATGCGGTCTGTGCATATCTGGAACGGCAGGGCGCAGAGATCCTCTGCCGGAACTTTACCGTCCGCGGCGGAGAGATCGACATTATCGCGCAGCAGGGGGAATATCTGCTGTTCGTTGAGGTCAAGACGCGGCGGCCGGGCTCGCTGGTATCCGGCGCGGCGGCGGTCGATGCGAGAAAGCAGCGGCTCATTATCCGCACGGCGGAGCAGTATCTGCTGAAATATCCGAGCGATCTGCAGCCGCGGTTCGATGTCGCGGAAACAGAGTGCTCCGGCGGGATGATCCGCCATATCACGTATCTGGAGGGCGCGTTTGACGCGACCGGTGTATAACAGCCGGAAGGAGGATGCTGCATGCAAAAAAGAGTGATCGTGAAGGAATGCCCGTTCTGCGGCGGCACCGAGTTCGTCAAGGGCTGGCAGTACGGCAGTGCAAAGCTTTATGCGGATGACTGTCTCGTGCAGGGCGGTCAGGAGATCAAGCATGTCGTCTGCAAGGCCTGCGGCAGCATTGTCCGCAGCTATGTGCATTATCCGGAGAAGCTGAAATAACGCGAAAATAACGGCGCAGACTTACGGGATGCGTCTGAAAATCATAAGGAGGAATTGGGTATGGTATACCACAGCACACGAAACAGCGCGCTGGCAGTCAGCAGCGCAGAGGCGATCGCGCAGGGCATTGCGGCAGACGGCGGACTGTTTGTTCCGGCGTTCATCCCGGAGCTTTCCGCGGCGGATTTTGACGCGCTCAAGGGACTTTCCTATGCAGAGCGCGCGGCACGGCTGTTCAAGCTGTATCTGACGGATTTCACCGACGAGGAACTGCGTGAATGCACGCATAATGCTTATGAGACCGGCAGCTTTGAGACGCCGGAGGTACAGGAGATCACGACGCTGGCTGACGGCTCGATGCTGCTGGAGCTCTGGCACGGCCCGACCTGTGCGTTCAAGGACATGGCGCTGCAGATCCTGCCGCATTTCCTGACCCGTGCGATCAAAAAGACCGGCACGGACAAGGAGGTCGTCATCCTGACGGCAACGTCCGGCGATACCGGCAAGGCGGCACTGGCAGGCTTCCAGGATGTGCCGGGCACCAAGATCATGGTGTTCTATCCGGAGGACGGCGTCAGCTCCATGCAGAAGCGTCAGATGCAGACGCAGGAGGGCGCGAATGTCCGCGTCTGCGCAGTCAAGGGCAACTTTGACGACTGCCAGAACGGCGTGAAGGCGATCTTCACCGACCCGGACATGGAGAAGGCACTCGCGGAGAACGGAATGCAGTTTTCCAGCGCGAACAGTATCAACTGGGGACGCCTTGTCCCGCAGATCGTGTACTATGTTTCCGCTTATGTCACGATGCTGGAAAAGGGCATCCTGAAAAACGGCGAGCGGTTCAGCATCACCGTTCCGACCGGAAACTTCGGCAACATTCTGGCTGCATGGTATGCAAAGCAGATGGGCGTGCCGGTCGGGCATCTGATTTGCGCTTCCAATATCAACAATGTGCTGACCGATTTCATCAATACCGGCGTCTACGACCGCAGCCGCACCTTCCATGCAACGGTCTCGCCGTCCATGGATATCCTGATCTCGAGCAATCTGGAGCGTCTGCTCTATCACATGACCGGTGAGAACGATGCGCAGATCCGTGAGTGGTTCACGGCACTGAAAACCGACGGCAAATACGACATCGGCACGGAGCTTAAAAACCGCATCCGCGCCGAGTTCTCCGGCAGCTTCTGGGACGATGACCAGACCAAGGCGATGATCGGCAAGGTCTTTGCGGAGAACGGCTATCTGAGCGATACGCATACGGCAGTCGGCATCTGCGCGGCAAGAGATTTCATCGCGAAGGCTGCGGACAGAGAGCCGATGCTGATCGCATCGACCGCAAACCCGTATAAGTTCGGCGCGGCGGTTTACAGCGCGATCGGCGGCAATGCGGACGGCGCGGACGAATACGCCGTGCTCGACCTGCTGCAGGAGAAGTCCGGTATGCCGATCCCGGCAGCACTGGCTGCGCTGAAAAAGAAGGCCGTCCGCTTCACGGATGTCGTGGCACAGGATGCAATGCCCGCTTACGTAAAGGAAAAGCTGGGGATCCGATGAGCCTGTTCGTCATCGGGGATACACACCTGTCCTTCGGCGTGCAGAAGCCGATGGATATTTTCGCCGGCTGGGAGAATCACACGGAGCTGCTGCGTGATGCGTGGTGCCGCCTGATCCGGCCGGAGGATACCGTCGTGCTGGCGGGGGATATCTCATGGGGCATGAACATGGAGGAGGCACTGCCGGACTTTCAGTGGCTGGATGCGCTCCCCGGAAAAGAAAAGATCATCTTAAAGGGCAACCACGATTACTGGTGGGTGACGATGAAGAAGATGTGCGATTTCTTCGCGGCGCATCAGCTTTCCACGCTGAAGATCCTGCACAACAACTGCTATGCATACGGCGAATACGGCATCTGCGGGACGCGCGGCTGGGTCAACATGGAGCCGGACAGCGCGGCGCCGGATGACGAAAAGGTCAGCGCCAGAGAGGCGCAGCGGCTTGCTGTTTCCCTGAATGCCGCGGAGCAGCAGGGGTTAAAGCCGATCGCGTTCCTGCATTATCCGCCGATCTACGGCTGCAGCTGCAATTATCCGATGCTGGAGGTCCTGTGGCAGCATCCGGTCACGGACTGTTGGTACGGGCATGTGCACGGACGCTCCCAGCACCGCTATGCGGTGAACGGCGAGCGCGACGGGATCTGCTACCATTTGATCGCAGGGGATTATGTACAGTTTATTCCGCAAAAGGTGCTGTAAACTGTGAGAACCGAAGAAAGCGGCGAAACCGCTGGAAAAATTCTCCTGTTTGTGCTATAATAAAGTGTATCTGTCAATACGCAATATGACGCGGCGCAGCGCAGTGCCGCGGCAAAGAAATAACGAAATGCTGGAGGAACAACCGATGAGCTTAGTGTCTGATGTGAAAACCGATGTCAATATGAGAGAAGTGACCTTCTCGATCTCCGCTGAGGATCTTGAGGCGGCCTGCGAGCGCGTCTATCAGCGCCAGAAGAAGGATATCGCTGTCAAGGGCTTCCGCAAGGGCAAGGTCCCGCGCAAAATGGTGGAAAAGCTCTACGGTGAGGATGCTTTCTTCGAGGAAGCAGTCAACATGATCATCCCGGGCGAGCTGGATGCGATCCTGCGCGAGAAGGAGATCACGATCATTGACCGTCCGTCCGTTGAGCTGGTTTCCTGCTCGAAGGAGGAGGGCGCTGTCTGCAAGGCAGTGCTCGTCACCAAGCCGGAGGTCACGGTCGGTGAGTACAAGGGCATCCATGCACCGATGCAGGTGCGTGAGGTCTCCGATGCAGATGTCGATCAGCAGGTCGAGATGCTGCGTCAGCGTCAGGCGCGTGTCGTCGATGTCGATGACCGTGCGGCGCAGAAGGGCGATGAGGTCAAGATCAACTTCGAGGGCTTCATCGACGATGTCGCATTTGAGGGCGGCAAGGGCGAGAATTATCCGCTCCGTCTCGGCAGCGGCCAGTTCATTCCGGGCTTTGAGGATCAGATCGTCGGCAAGAACATCGGCGACAAGTTCGAGGTCAGTGTCACCTTCCCGGAGGAGTACGGCGATGAGCGCTATGCAGGCAAGCCTGCTGTGTTCAAGACCGAGCTGCTCGGCATCACCATGCAGGAGCTGCCGGAGGTCGATGACGAGTTCGCAAAGGATGTCTCCGAGTTTGATACGATCGCAGAGCTGCGTGAGGATATCAAGTCCAAGCTGACCGAGTCTGCGGAGCAGCAGGCACAGGTCGCATTCGAGAACGCTGTGTTCGATACGCTTGTCGAGCGCACCGAGGCGATCGTTCCGCAGGTGCTCTTTGACCGCCGCATCGACCAGCGCATCCGCGAGTTTGAGAACCAGCTGCAGCAGCAGTACGGCGATCTGAAGCTTGACGAGTATCTCCAGCTGACCGGCATGACGATGGAGCAGCTGCGCGATGAGTACGAGCCGCAGTCCAAGAAGGAGGTCATGCTCCGTCTGGCACTCGAGAAGATCGCGGATACCGAGGACATTCAGGTCTCCGATGAGGAGCTCGATGAGGAGCTCACGAACTTCGCTGCCCAGATGAAGGCACCGGTCGAGTTCGTCAAGGCACGCATCCCGCTGGATGACTATCGCACCGATCTGCGCGTGCAGAAGGTCGTCGAGCTGGTCAAGAACAATGCCGTTGTCGATAACGACATGGTGAAGGCAGAGGAAGCACCGGCAGAGGAAGCAAAGACCGAGGAAGCTCCGGCTGCAGACGCTGAGTAATCAGGATGTAAACAGATCAGAAACCGGCTTTTTGCCCCGCGGATGCGTTCTGCGGGGCAGAAGCCGGAAATCTGCTTTTTTGCGGTGCTGCCGGAAAACGGCGGCAATGCTGATTTTTCCGAAAGGATGACAACGATGAACCAGAGCTATATGAGCCTTGTCCCGACGGTCATTGAACAGACCAACCGCGGCGAACGGGCATACGATATCTACTCCCGCCTGCTGAACGACCGCATCATCATGCTGTCGGAGGACGTCAACGATGTGACGGCGAGCCTTGTCGTCGCGCAGCTGCTGTTCCTCGAAAGCCAGGATCCGGAGAAGGACATTTCGCTGTATATCAACAGCCCCGGCGGCTCCGTGACGGCCGGCATGGCGATCTACGATACGATGCAGTATATCAAGTGCGATGTCGCGACGATCTGTATCGGCCTTGCCGCATCCATGGGTGCGCTGCTGCTCTCGTCCGGCGCAAAGGGCAAGAGAATGGCGCTGCCGAACAGCGAGATCATGATCCACCAGCCGCTGATCATGGGCGGCGGACTTTCCGGTCAGGCGACCGATATCAAGATCCGTACCGATAACCTGCTCCGCACCAAGGGCAACCTGAACCGCATTCTCTCCGAGAATACCGGCAAGCCGCTGGAGGAGATCGAGCGCGATGTCGAGCGCGATTACTTCATGACCGCGCAGGAGGCTATGAACTACGGGCTGATCGACAAGGTCGTTGACAAGCGCTGAACTGCGCACTGCGATCCCATGAACAGGAGAAAAGGATATGCCGGATAAAAATGTAAGAACCTGCAATTTCTGCGGCAAGCCCGAAAGCAAGGTGCAGAGCATGTTCTCTGCGGGGCCGAGCAACATCTGCGATGAGTGCGTGACCTATTGCTATGAGCTGCTGTACGGCGACCTTGATGTCAAGCCGAAGAGCAGCAAGGGCAGCAAGCCGAAATCCGCCAAGGAGATCAACCTGCTGAAGCCCGCGGAGATCAAGAAGGTTCTGGACGAATATGTCATCGGGCAGGACAGGGCGAAGATCTCGCTCGCTGTTTCTGTGTATAACCACTACAAGCGCATCCTCAGTCAGGATGACGGCGGCGATGTGGAGATCCAGAAAAGCAATGTGCTCCTGCTCGGTCCGACCGGTGTCGGAAAAACCTATCTTGCACAGACACTCGCAAAGATTCTGGATGTGCCGTTTGCCATTGCCGATGCGACCACCATTACGGAGGCCGGTTATGTCGGCGACGACGTCGAGAATGTGCTGCTGCGCCTGATTCAGGCGGCAAACTTCGATGTCGAGGCGGCAGAGCGCGGCATCATCTATATTGATGAGATCGACAAGATTGCCAGAAAATCTGAAAATACTTCCCTGACCAGAGACGTCAGCGGCGAAGGCGTGCAGCAGTCCCTGCTGAAGATCATTGAGGGCACGGTCTCCAATGTTCCCCCGCAGGGCGGCAGAAAGCACCCGAATCAGGAGTTCATCCACATCAACACGAAGAACATCCTGTTTATCTGCGGCGGCGCGTTCGACGGACTGGAAAAGCATATTGTCAGCCGCACCGAATCCTCAGGACTCGGCTTCGGCGCACAGGTGCTCTCCAAGAAGGAGAAATCCGAAAATATTTTCCGGAAGGTCATTCCGCAGGATCTGGTCAAATACGGCATCGTGCCGGAGCTGGTCGGCAGACTGCCGATCATCACCACGCTCGACGAAATGGACGAGGAATCGCTGATCCGCATTCTGACCGAGCCGAAAAACGCGCTCGTGCGGCAGTATGCAAAGCTGTTCCGCTATGACGACATTGCGCTGGAGGTCGAACAGGAGGCACTTGCGGAGATCGCAAAGCGGGCCATTGAGCAGAAAACCGGAGCCCGCGGTCTGCGCGCCATTCTGGAGGGCATCCTGATGCAGACGATGTTCGATGCGCCGTCCATGGGGAATGTCAAAAAGGTGCTCGTCACGGCAGACTGCGTGCAGAATCAGACTGCACCGAAGCTGCTGACCGGCGAGGGCAAGGAAGTTTCAGCTGCGTAAGGCAAAAACAGTCACTTCAGAATCTCCTGCGGTTTCAGAGACTGCGGGAGATTCTCTGTCATTCTGTGATCGAATTTTCATAAAGATATCACAGTCTGGCTGAGTTTTCCGCTTGCTTTTTGCATGGGAATCATGTATAATGAATACAACAGGCGGACGGCAAAGTCCGCAGCGATTATCGGATAAAACGATCTGTCTGGTGAATCCTCTGAATGAAGTTGAGTATTCCCGAGACTGAACACTTTTTATTATATATAATGGGGTCTGGGGACAATGTCCCCAGCGGGAAATGGGGCGTAGCCCCATTTCGGATACATCGCGTAGCGATACTTTTATTACCCTTCCCGGCTGCGCACGGGGACGGGGCTTGCCACGGTGCCGCGCAGGGCAGAATGGAACAGAATATGCAGGAGAAAAAACGCACGGATGACATCAATGAGCAGGCAGCACCGGAGCAGAACCTGATCCCGGTCGTTGCACTGCGCGGACTGGTCGCGTTCCCGCACATGGTCATTGATTTTGAGGTGGGACGCACCGAGTCCCGCAAGGCGGTGGATGCCGCATTAAAGGGAGACCGCCGCATCTTTCTGCTCGCGCAGAGAGATGCTTCGGTCACGGAGCCGAAGGTACGCGACCTTTACCGCGTCGGCGTGATTTGTGAGATCCGTCAGGTCATGCGCGGCCGCGACGGCACCAGAGTGCTCGTCGAGGGACTGGCACGCGCCAAGGCTGTGAAGCTGTCGCCGCCCGAGGAACGCGAATACTGGGAGGCGGAGTATAAGCCGCTGCCGAATTACGGCAAGAACCGCTCCACGCCGATCGAGATGCAGGCGATCGTCAACTCCGTCAAGGAGGAATACGCCGCACACTGCCGGCTCTCCCGCAGGATCCCGCGGGAATTTGCCGAAATGGTGCTGACCGAGGAAAACGCGCCGCAGCTCTTTGAGGCGATCTGGTCGAATCTCGATTTCGACTATCACGACCGCCAGATCATGCTGGAGGAGGGGAGCCTCTTTCTGCGCCTGACGCTGCTTTATGCGGTGCTTGTGCGCGAAAATGAGGTGCTCAAGGTCGAGACGGAGCTGCAGTCCGGCGTCCAGATGCGCATTGACCAGAGCCAGCGTGAGATGTATCTCCGCGAGCAGATGCGCCTGATCTCCGAGGAACTCGGCGACGGCGATACGACCGAGCCGCAGCAGTATCTCGATAAGATCGACAAGCTGAACGCCTCCGACGAGGTCAAGGAGAAGCTCCGGAAAGAGGCGAATCAGCTGACAAAAATGCCGTCCGGTTCGCAGGAGGCGTATGTCATCCACAATTATCTGGATACGGCGCTGTCGCTGCCGTGGGGCGTGACGACAAAGGAAAAGCTCGATATCAACAAGGCTGCTGAACAGCTTGACAAGGATCACTACGGACTGAAGCGCGTCAAGGAGCGCGTGCTCGAGGCGATGAGCGTTCATGCGATCCAGCCGAAGCTGACGGGACAGATCATCTGTCTGGTCGGCCCGCCCGGCGTCGGCAAGACGTCCATTGCGCAGTCCGTGGCGAAGTCGCTGGGCAGAAACTATGTCCGCGTGTCGCTCGGCGGCGTGCGCGACGAAGCCGAGATCCGCGGTCACCGCAAGACCTACGTTGCGGCGATGCCCGGCCGTATCATCGAAGCGATGCGGCAGGCCAAGAGCATGAACCCGCTGATCCTGCTGGACGAGATCGACAAGCTCTCCGGCGATTTCAAGGGCGATCCGGCAGCCGCGCTGCTGGAAGTGCTCGACAGTGCCCAGAACCATGCGTTCCGCGACCATTTCCTCGAGGTGCCGTTCGATCTGTCGCAGGTCATGTTCCTGACGACCGCGAACAATGCCTCGCTGATCCCGGAGCCGCTGTTTGACCGCATGGACGTCATCGAGATCAACTCCTATACCCGCGAGGAAAAATTCCGCATCGCGAAGGAGCATCTCATCAAGAAGCAGATCAAGGCGAACGGCCTGAAAGCCGCGCAGATCAAAATTACCGATGCCGCGCTGTATGATCTGATCGACTACTATACCAAGGAAGCGGGCGTCCGCACACTGGAACGCCGGATCGCGTCGCTCTGCCGGAAATGCGCCAAGACCATTCTCAGCGAGAACGTCAAGAAGGTGCAGTATACGCCGGAGACGCTGGAAAAGGCACTCGGCCCGCATAAGTATACCGAGGATTACCACACCAAGACCGACGAGGTCGGCATTGTCAACGGCCTTGCATGGACAAGCGTCGGCGGCGTGCTGATGCCGCTCGAGGTGCTGACCATGGACGGCAAGGGTGAGATCCAGGTGACCGGCTCGCTCGGCGACGTCATGAAGGAGAGCGCGAAGCTCGCGGTTTCCTATGCGCGTTCCGTCGCGAAGCAGCATGACATCAATCCGGAGCTGTTCAAGACCAAGGATATCCACATTCATGCACCGGAGGGCGCAGTCCCGAAGGACGGCCCCAGCGCAGGCGTCACGATGCTGACGGCGCTGGTCTCCGCACTGAGCGGCATTCCCGTCCGGCACGATATCGCCATGACCGGTGAGATCACGCTGCACGGCAAGGTGCTGCCAATCGGCGGGCTTGTGGAAAAGTCCATGGCTGCGTATAAAAACGGCATTTTTACCGTGCTGATCCCTGCGGGCAATGTGCCGGATCTGGCAGAGCTGGACGAGACCGTGCGGGAGGCGATCCGCTTCATTCCGTGTGAAACGGTCGAGACGGTGCTGGAGACTGCGCTGATCCCGCCGCATTACGATACCAAGCTGGAGCCGCTGCTCGAGGACGAGGCGCAGAAGCTGGCGCTCTCCCCGATCGCGATGCCCAGAAAGCGCAATACCGTCAAGGTGTAAGACAGGGAGGTGAACGGTCTTGAACTGGAATACCGCGGAATTTACCGCAGCCTACGGTCTGGCGAGCCAGCTCCCGAAGTGCAGATGCCCGGAGGTTGCCTTTGCGGGACGCTCCAATGTCGGCAAATCCACGCTGATCAACAAGCTGTTCCAGCGGAAGAATCTCGCGCGGGTCAGTTCGGTGCCGGGCAAGACCGCCACGATCAATTTTTATCAGTGCGGGCATGTGACCTTTGCGGACCTGCCGGGCTACGGCTATGCGAAGCGGTCGAAGTCCGAGCTGAAACGCTGGCAGGAGCTCATCAATGCGTATTTGCAGGACGAGCGCGACCTGAGAGCCGTGCTGCTGCTGATCGACATGCGGCATCCGCCGACTGCGAATGATCTGCAGATGGTCGATTTCCTGATCGACACGGAAATGCCGTTCGCGATCGTGCTGACGAAGGCCGACAAGCTCAACAAGACAGAGCGTGCGGCGCGTCTGGCTGCGCTGCCGGACGAGCTGCCGCAGTATGATGACCTGAACGTGACAGTGTTTTCCTCTGTGACCGGGGAGGGCGTCGAGCCGCTCCGTGCGCTGATCGAGGAGATCACGGAGGAAGTGCCGCCGGATGATCCGGAATGAGGGCTCTGTGCTCAGACGCCCGCCGGATTCCCGTTATGTGTATGAAAAAGGACGCTGATGCGATGCATTCAGCGTCCTTTTGTGTTTGTCGTTATATTGCCGGCGGTTCTCATAATTGGGAGAAGAAATGCCAAAGAAGCCGCTCCGCGGCGTGTACCGCGAAAAATGGGAGTGCTCCGCTTCAGGTCTCCGGAGGGATTTGCCTGCAGACGCTGTCTGCCCACTTCATGGAGATGTCGAAGGCTTTGACGCTGTGGGTCAGGGCACCGATCGAAATGATATCCACGCCGGTTTCCGCAACGCCGCGCAGCGTGTCATGCGTAATGCCGCCCGATGCTTCCAGCATTGCACGGCCGTCCGTGATGCGCACAGCCTCGCGCATGGTGTCGTTGTCCATGTTATCAAGCATGATGATATCCGCCTTTGCTTCGAGCGCCTCGCGGAGCTCGTCCAGCGTGCGTACTTCGACCTCAATGCGGACCATGTGCCCGATATGCTGCCGGAGCTGCGTGATCGCCGGGAGAATGCCGCCGCAGGCGTCAATGTGATTGTCTTTCAGCATCGCGCCGTCGGAGAGATTGAACCGGTGATTCTTGCCGCCGCCGCAGCGTACCGCATATTTCTGCATGGCGCGGATGCCGACCATGCACTTGCGCGTGTCTGCGATCGACGCATTCGTGCCCGCAACGATATCCACGCATCTGCGCGTTTCCGTTGCAATGCCGGAGAGATGCTGCAGCAGATTCAGCGCGGTGCGTTCACCTTTCAGGAGCGTTCGGGTTCTGCCGTGCATCGTCGCGAGAATGTCGCCGTATTTCACTCTGTCGCCGTCCTTTGCCTGCGCCGTGAAGCTGACGCCCTCACCGGCCAGCGCAAAGACCCGCTCCGCGATCTCCATGCCGCAGAGCACGCCCTCGTCCTTTGCCATGAGATAGGCGTCGGATTCATGCGCTTCGTCCAGCAGAAAATCGCTCGTGATATCCATTCCGGTGATGTCCTCGTGCAGCGCACGGAGGATCACCTCGTCAACATAAGAACGCAGCAGCTCCATTACAGTTGCTCCTCCAGAATCAGGTATGCGCAGGTCGCCTGCGACTTGGCTTCGAGATAATCGAGATCCATTTTCCAGTCCTCGCACGCGATGAGCTGGATCAGCTCGGTGACGCGCTCGTAGGCCTTATGCATATTTTCGGTATTCGGGATGACGAAATAGTTTTCCTGCAGAATTTTCCGCAACTCCGTGCGGATGCCGTGCGGGATCGGCTCGGTCGCTGTGACCGGCTTGAATTCGCCGTGTACAAAGCGCGGGTTGATATCCGCGGCCTCTCTTGCGATCTCCTGTGCGGCGCGGCGGGAAAAGACCAGTGCCTCCAGCAGACTGTTGCTTGCCAGACGGTTGTTGCCGTGCACGCCGGTATGCGCACATTCGCCGCAGGCATAGAGCCGGTCTACGCGGGTCTGCGCATTGGAGTTGACGTCGATGCCGCCCATTAAGTAATGCTGGCAGGGGTAGATCGGCACAGGTTCCTTTGTCAGGTCATAGCCCTGTTCCAGCAGCTTGTTATAGATCTTCGGGAATCGCGCCTTGACGACCTCCGGATCCTCATGCGAGATATCGAGCCAGAAATCCTTGGAGCCGGTGCGCTGGCTCTCGAGAATGATCGCATGGGAAACGACGTCACGCGGGGCAAGCTCCAGACGGTCGTCGTACCGCTGCATGAAGCGCTCCATGTTGCAGTTGCGCAGATAGGCACCCTCGCCGCGGACGGCCTCGGAGATGAGGAAGCATTCGCGGGTGTGCTTGTTGTTGAACGCCGTCGGGTGGAACTGGATCAGGCTGAGATTCTTGATGCGCGCACCCAGCTCATAGGCGATGCGGATGCCGTCGCCGGTCGCGATCGCGGAATTTGTTGTGTACTCATACACGCGCCCGATGCCGCCGGTCGCCATGATGAGGAAGTGGCAGTCCACGGATGTGAGCGCCCCGTCGCGCAGCAGCTCCACGGAGAAGCCGGTCTCGGTCTGCACGGCGCGGCTCATGACGGTAAACTCGGAGATCGTCACATTCGGCAGATTGCGCGTCTGTGCGAGCAGTCCGCGGAGGATCTCCGCGCCGGTGGAATCGCGGTAATGGAAGATGCGTCTGCGGCAGTGACCGCCCTCAAGCGTGCGGTCGTAGTCGCCGTCCGCGCCGCGGTCAAATTCCACGCCGTATTCGACGAGCTGTTCAATATCCTGTGCAGCCTCGGAAACGAGGATCTGCAGCGTCTTGGGGTTGTTCGTGAATGCACCTGCAATGCGGGTATCATTCGCGTGCAGCTCAATGTTGTCGCCGGGAGAGTTCCACACACCGGCGATGCCGCCCTGTGCCAGTGCCGAGTTGCAGAGGGTTGCCTCCCGCTTGGCCAGCAGCAGAACGCGCAGGTTGGAAGGCAGGTGCAGTGCGGCATAGCAGCCCGCTGCTCCGGCGCCCGCAATGACAACGTCATAGTTTTGTTCGAGATTCACCATAGGAATGGCTCCTTTGACTTCAAAAGTACCTATATTATATCATATTACAGGCAAAATTTCAATGGAGCAGGGCGAAAAAATAAAAGATTTGCTGCATGGGAGAAAAAATGCGGCGGAGCTGTAACCTTTTTGTCCGTTTCCTGTTCTGATAGACAGAGGACACTGCATTGTGCGCAATTTGAACCGGCGATCAAACAGGAAAAGGAGAATGCGCGATGAAAAAGATCATGAAACGAATCACGGCTTTACTGACCTGTGCAGCGATGCTCAGTTCCGCTGCTGCTCTGCAGGCAAATGCGTGGGGACTGCGAAAAACAGGATTTGATCCGCAGGACGCATGCGACGATAAGGGGATGCTCGGGTTTACCGGAGATTATTTTGTAGCATGCGGCGGAAACCGGAACGACGTGCCCGGTACTGAATACGATTATGATTATGACAATACATATAATATTGATGTGTACAAGCCGCGCAGAGACTGCATTTCATTTGTGCTGCGTCCCGGTCTGAACACAGAGGAAGCCGAGGCAAGCGCACGGAAGATCGTACAGAAATACTATCCGGATGCGGCGACGAAGAAGCTTGTCAGATCTGACGGCTGTTCCGAACGGTGTACGCGTACCATGCATCTTTTTGACTTAACGGAAAATGCGGGATCCGCCGAACTGGCAGATTCGCTCATGCGCGATCTTGCCGCGGAAGGACTCATCTGCGAATACTATACATGGGGAGAGAATGCACGCCGTTTTTACGGAAAGCTCGGCTTTACGCGCTTTGATGGACAGTATGCATGTAAGTACACGCTTGAAGATGATGATGATCTTGATGCAGTGGAACAGTTCCTGACAGAGCATGATCTGAACTGTACAATAAAAGCGTACCCCAGAGAAAATGCGATCGGATCATTCTATGTCATTCTGAACGGAAAGCGGACATTCCGCGAACTGTTTGATGTCGCGGCGGCACTTTATGAAGCGTTCGGATACATGATGTGGTTTATTCAGCCGCAGGATATGTGGGAGCCGTATGAATACTTCCAGAACTCGCTTGCACTGCTCGGCGACGTCAATCTGGATTGCTCCGTAGATGTTTCGGATGCTGTCCTCACAGCACGGTATATTTCGGAGGACAGCGAGGCAGCACTCACGGAATGCGGCCTCGGCAATGCGGACACAAATGAAGACGGAACGGTCACGCTCGATGACGTTATGCTGCTGCTTCAATATCTTGCCAAGAAAATCTCATAACATCCTTCGCAAAACGCCTCCCGCTCTGCCTGACGGAACGGGGGGCGTTTTGTCGAAATAATACGCTTAAATTTCTCCTGCTTGACACCCCTGACAGAGTATGCTATACTGAAAATGTATCAACACCCCCCTCTCTCCGGATGTGTCAGCAGACATGTCCGTACAACAAAGTTCAGGAGAAAATGCGATGAAAAAACGAACGGCGATTCTGACGGCGCTGCTGCTTGCTGCGGGCAGCGCGATGCCCGTCCGTGCGGCAGATACCGAGCTGCTGCGGGCAGATTTTGAGAGCGGACTTTCCGGCTGGGAATCCCGCGGCGGCGCAAGCGTTGCAGTCTCCGCGGATGCAGCCGCAGAGGGTTCCGCATCCGCAGCCGTGACGGACCGCTCGGCGGCATGGAACGGGATTTCGTATGCAGTCGGCAGCAAATGTCCGGCGGGTACCTGCATCAGCGTGCAGGCACAGGTCATGCAACGCTCCGGCGAAAGCGTGCATTTCAAAATGACGATGCAGTATCAGAGCGGCGGGCAGGCGGTCTACGACACCTTTGCCGAGGGCGATGCCGCATCCGGCGAATGGACAAAGCTTTCTGCGGAGAGCTACACGGTGCCGCAGGGAACTGACCCCGTGCTGTATTTTGAGACCGACACCGCGACCTGTGATTTTTATCTGGACGACGTTGTCATCACGCGGATCGGCGCGGCCGTTCTGCCGTCGGGCAATTTCAGAAAGGGCGACGCAGACCACAGCGGAAAGGTCGAAAAAGCGGATGCCGAAGCGCTCCGTGATTATCTGCTCGGCAAAGACAGCGCCGTCGGCAAGGACGCTGCCGATCTGGACGGCGACGGCGTGCTGACCGCGAAGGATCTCTCCGGATTAAAGGATCTGCTGCTGAATCCGCCTGCGGAGCCGGAGCATGATACGGATTATATGTCCAAGGTGCGCGACCAGATCAGCACGAATGTGCCGCAGTCGATCCAGCGGAATGCAGGCGGCAAGCTGGAGCACATCACCTATTTCTCCCAGACGGCGAACCGCAATAAGGGCGCGAATGTCTGGATGCCGCCGGGGTATGACACATCCGAGCAGTATCCGGTGCTCTATGTCAACCACGGCTACGGCGGCGACGAAAACACGATGGCCAACAGCAGCGCGATCCGGGAAATGGCGACGAATCTGATCCAGAGCGGCGACGCGGTGCCGATGATCATTGTGTTCACGGATCAGTATTCCGACCCGGCGCACCAGAAGCAGACCGGCAACGGTCAGGCGGACGTTCCGGGCTATGACTTATTTGTCGAGGATATGCCGGGCAGCCTGATGCCGTATATCGAATCACATTATCCGGTCAAGACTGGCCGTGAATACACCGCGATCTCGGGCTTTTCGATGGGCGGCAGAGAATCGCTGTATATCGGCATGAAGTGCTGCGACAAGATCGGCTATATCGGCGCGGCGGCACCGGCACCGGGCATCTTCCGGACAAAGGATCAGTTCATGGATCACCCGGGCGTCATGACCAAGGACGAGATCCGGATCGACCCGCCGTATTCGCCGTATCTGCTGCTGATCGCGGGCGGCACGAGCGACAACATGGTCAACGATTTCCCGGAGCAGTATCACAAGCTGTTCACGGAGCACGGCACGGAGAATATCTTTATGCCGGTACCGGGCGGCGGTCATGACGACAGCACGGTCATTCCGCTGATGTACAATTTCATCCGCCTGATCTTCAAAGCCTAGCGCGGAGCCCGCGCTGGCGTTTCCCTTCGGAGACGGTGAGCGGAGAACTCCCAACATTCGCAACGCACGCCGCGGGTGTTGCTGTGAATACTGCCGGTCAGGTGGTAGGCTAACCGTTTGCAGCCTCATAAAAGTTTCGGCCAAGCCTTTTTAAAGGCTTGCAGAGTCCAGAGGCAGAGCCTCTGGTCGCCGTCCGCAGACGGCGAAACTCCCCAGCGTCAGGCGCACCGCAAGGGTGAATTTCAAAAACGCTCCGGGGGAGCGTTTTTGAAAGAGGGACGCCCTGTAAGAGAGGGCGTCCCTAGGCGGATTGCAGAGCAATCCGCGACGCCTGTTCCGCGCATGAGCAACATCAGTTGCGATGAGCGAAACAGGCAGGTTTCCAAAGGGCGGGAGCCCTTGGGGTGCGTGCGGGCAGTGCCCGCCTCTGCCGGTGCGGAAGCTTGACGGAACTGAACATGCAAAGGACGCTGATGACAGGATCGGCGTCCTTTTTTGCGTGCGCTTCCGGATACCGCGCAGAACATGATGCGTTCCGGAATGACGGCAAATCCGATTTTACTTATAATATACTGCATTTTCCCGAATGCCTGCACGCGCCCGCCGGACTGAACCGTATTATAACCGGAAACAAATCCGGTTTCGGCGTAAAACCGCGCCGGAATCTGAAAAAAACATAAATAATTCATCCTTTTTCATAAAAATACCCCCTATCATTCCGCCCGAAAATCAAGTAAAATAAAAATGTATAGCCCTTTGCACATCCGGTGCAGACAGGCTGTGCACAGAAAGAAACATATTATATGATTCAGGGGGAATTTAAAATGCAGAAGAAAAAGCGCAAACTGTTTGCCGCTTCGGCGGCGTGTGCGCTGCTGATGCAGACCGCGGCGATGCTGCCGGTCTCTGCAGCGGACGACTACATCTTCAGTGACGGGTTTGAATCCGGCGAAGGCGGCTGGGAGGGACGCGGCGGCGCGACCGTCAAAACGACCTCATCCGAACCGTATGCGGGCTCCGGCGCACTGTCCGTCACAGGCCGTTCGGATTCGTGGCACGGCGCACAGAAGGACATCTCGTCGGTCTGCACGGCAGGGGAGACCTACTGCTTCAGCGTCTGCGCCCGCTATGACAGCGGTCCGTCGTCGGTGACGTTCATGCTGTCGCTTGTGTACAAGGACAGCGCCGGCGAAACGACATACGCGCATCTCGCGGAAGCGGAGACAATGAGCGGCTTCTATGTGCAGCTGGTCAACGATTCGTACACGCTGCCCGCCGGTGCGACCGATCCGATCCTTTATGTGGAGACGAAGTCCGGCAGCACCTCGTTTACGATCGACGAAGCGATCTGCGCACCGAAGGGGACACAGATCGACGGGCCGAAGCCGGTGAAGTTCAATCTCGGTGATGTCAATTATGACGGCTGCATCAATGCCGCAGACTTCACCCTTGCAAAGCGCTATGCGGGCAAGGATTTCCCGAGCAAGACGATGCTCCGCGCTGCGGACGTCGATCAGAGTGGGACGGTCGATTCCGCGGATACCGGCTGGTATCAGAAGTTCCTGACGGCGCAGGAAACGGCATATCCGGAGCCTGTCAAGCCGCCGGTCGAGCCTTACAACTATCAGCCGCTGAAATACCACAGCTTTGACGAGCGCGTGTATCTGAGCCAGTCCTCGCATCCGGGCAAGGTCATCGAGGAGCATTATCAAGGGCCGAAGGGCACCAACACCTGCTATGTCTATCTCCCGCCCGATTACGACGAGAATCAGAAGTACAACATCTTCTATCTGATGCACGGCGGCGGCGAGAACGAGCGGACGCTTTTCTTCCAGGATGACACGATGATGCAGAACATCTTTGACCACATGATCGAAAACGGCGATATGGATCCGCTGATCGTGGTCACGCCGACATGGAACCAGACCGGTGCCGATCAGTTCTATTCCGAGCTGCGCGACCGCCTGATCCCGTATGTCGAGGGCAAATACTCCACCTATGCGGAATCGACCGCAATCGAGGACATTCAGGCATCGCGTTATCACCGCGCATACGGCGGCTTCTCGATGGGCTCTGTCTCCACATGGGGCGTGTTCCTGAACGAGCTCGATATCATCGCGTACTATATGCCGCTTTCCGGCGAGTACAAGGTCAGCAACCTGTCGATCCAGACGCAGGCGCAGATGATCACCGGCGCGATCGACAAGGCCGGCCTGCAGAAGAACGAATACTTCATCATGGGCGCGACCGGCTCGAACGATATGGCGCAGCCGCAGATGACGCCGCTGATGAACGAGCTGCGGAAGTACGACCACTTCATTGAGACCTCTGACCTTTCGCAGGGCAATTTCTTCTATATGGTTGTGGACGGCAAGGAGCACTGGTGGGGACATGTCCGCCACTATATCTACGATATGCTGCCGTATTTCTTCCACGAGGAGCACTGAACGCATTACAAAACACCCGTCTGTCAGACCGGCAGGCGGGTGTTTTTGATCCGGCTCGCTTTTGTATTATCTTGATACGACAGCAAAAATATACAATCATTGCTAACAATTTAAACCAAAAATGCAATATTTCACGAAAAATTATTAAGAAAATCTTTATGTTCTTGATATTAACACGAGAATGTGATAGGATGTATGCAAGGCAGAGATGCCTAAACATAAATCTTTTTCAGTAAGGGGGATTTTCCTATGTCAAAACACTTGAAATCCGTCATTGTATCGGCACTGTTGCTTTCCATGACTGCAACAGCAGTTACACCGGTTTGTAATGCATCCGCGCTGAACGCTGCGGATACTGCCATTGCAGTTGATGCCTTAAACCTGACATATCAGGAGGACGGCAAGACGGTTCGCACGATCGGCGGCGAAATTTCTGCCGCAAAAATCAGCTCTGAATCGGATGCAAAGACGATTCTGACCGGCCTTGCAGATCAGCTCGGCGTAACTGATTTTGATGCACAGCTTCGTTTCCTCGTCAAGGAAGAAAGCGAGATCAATGACAGCTATGTTTATCAGCAGTATGTCGGCAATATTCCGCTGGACAGCGGTTTTGTCACGCTCGTTGTAAACAAGGAGTCCAAGAATGCTGTTTATCTGACCAGCAGCTTTGCAGCGGATCTTGAGATCAGCACCACACCGGTTGTTGCTGCGTTCCAGGCACGCACGATCGTCAAGAAGGAGCTCGGCACTGAGCCGGACGGCATCGCAGATCTGACTATCGCGAAAACGCGGAACGGCTATCAGCTCGCATGGCTGATCACGAACGGCCAGATGGATGCGTTTTATGTTGACGCACAGACCGGTGAGATCATCAAGTCCATGAACAACAATAACTACACGTATCAGAAGACCCTTCGCGTTACACAGTATAACAATATTGCGCGCAGAAGCAATTTTTCGATTCCGTTTGAGGTAGAGGATTCGCAGGGCAAGCATTTCTTCAAGCTCCATGATGCGAGCCGCGGACTGTATATCGTCACCAGCCCGTTCAGTGCTGTGAACAGCAGTATGGGGCAGCTCTGGGGCACAAGCTACGACGGAAAAACCTACAGCAACGAAGCGTATATGCGTTCTTTCCCTTGGGTCTTTGATGCTCACGAATTCGGCAAGCAAGTAATTGCAAACATGGTTCCGAGTGATTCCACTTCCAACGACGTTTACAATGGAAAACCGGAAGCAACCGGTGCACTGTTCCGTGTCGGTCAGGTTTATGACTTCTACAAGAGCTATTTCTCCTGGTACGGCATTGATAACTGCGGAACGAACATCTACATTACGCCGTATGAGAGAAACAAGACCTCTGCACAAGTCAATGCATATTCCAGCACGTTCGGAAATCTGATTGGCTTTGGTACCAACTCCAACGGCCTGAGCCTGATGGCTGACCTTGATATTGTTGCGCATGAGTATCAGCACAGCGTCAGCAACCGTAAGGTAAAGTGGGGCTTCAGCGGATTTACCGGTTATACCGGTGAGACGCTGATTCTGGACGAAGGTTATGCAGATGTTCTCGGTGAATACTGCGATATCCTGAAGGACGGTGCGTCTTCCAGCGAGTGGCTGGGCGGCAAAGATGCGCTCTACAGCGGCAGTACGAACGATCAAGCTCTCATCAAGGACTTCAAGGCTGAGCTGCCTTCCAACCTCAATTATCTGAACTATTCGTCCAATTTCTATAACCGGATTGAGGGACATGAAGGCTCAAAGGTGGTCTCCCACGCTGCATATCTGATGCACAAATACGGCGTTCCGGATAAATACGCTGCAAAGATCTGGTTCTATTCCATGGATTATCTGCCGAAGGGTGCGGATGCCGCAACATTCTATGATTGGAGAAGCGCAATCGAGCAGGCAGCGAACGACATCCTGAACAGCGCTTACAGCAATGTCCACACACGCAATCTGATGAAGGCAAGAATCATGATGGCGTTCAATGCGGTTCACCTCCCGGCACGTACCTCCAAACTCGGTGATGCAAACGGCAATATGCAGCTGGACAACGGCGACCTGAACTATCTGAATCAGTATCTCAAAGGTACCCGCGAACTTGACGCGTTTGCCCTGTCTCTCTGCGATGTGAACCTGGACGGCAAGGTCAACAACACGGACGCTACCTGGATTAGTCAGGCACTGCAGTACAACTGGCCGTTAAGATGGACCTGATTGATTCGGCGCTGCGCGGCTTTCCTGTGAACAGATAATGAACCATTTTCTCATCACACTGCAGAAAAGCAATGGAAAACGCCCGTCATGAATCGGACAGGGCAAAAGAAGAATCAATCTGATGCAACAGCGGCTCACTTCGGTGAGCCGCTGTTTTTTTGCCCGTTTGTCTTGATGAAACGGAGGGATTGTGGTATATGGTATGGTATCCGTCTTTCACTGATGAATACCGGGCACGGAGGATCAACTGAAAACCTGGCCGGATACAGCAAAAGCATCGCCCCCGCACGGGGACGATGCTTTCTGCAATGTAATAACGGTGCTGCGCTGCTGGAATCGCTCATCACAAAGGAGCTGACATGACCTACGAAGAAATCAATGAAATGTTGGTGGAGACGGGCTTTCCGTTTGCCTACCACCACTTTGCCGAGGGCGAGTCTCCGAAACCGCCCTTTGTTATTTTTCTCTCACCCGGCGAGGACACCTTCGGCGCAGATAATCTGATGTATCACAGCTTCAAGCAGATTGATATTGAACTGTATACGGATGAAAAGTCGCCCGACACGGAAAGCCGTGTGGAGGAAGTGCTGACGCAGCACAATATCTATTACACGAAAACTGAAAGCTGGATCGAGAGTGAAAAGCTCTACGAGGTGCTTTACGAAATGGAGGTATAACCTATGGCACTGCAGAAAAATAAGGTGAAGTTCGGTCTGAACAAGGTTCCTGGGCAAAAATCACGGCATGGTCTGATGAAGGCGTTCCGACATTTGCAACGCCTGTGCGCCTGCCCGGTGCTGTATCCCTGAGCATTGATGCGAACGGCGAAAACGAGAATTTCTACGCTGACAACAGCGTGTATTATGTCATCAACAACAACGCAGGCTATGACGGCGATCTGGAGGTCGCACTCATCACGACCGACTTTGCAACGGCGATTCTCGGCGAACAGCTTGATGCAAAGGGCGTTCTGGTGGAGCGCAATGATGCGGAAACATCGCAGTTCGCACTCATGTTCGAGTTTGACGGAGACAAGAACCACATCCGTCATCGCTGCCACAAATCAGGAAGGCTCGATGCGTGAACTGAATGACATTCTTGCAGACTGCCGTGTGGCTTTTGCACAGATGTCGGAATCGGAACAGGCATCGGCGGCGCAGGCTCTGGTCGGCAAGAATGCTATGTCCGGCTTCCTTGCGCTGATGAATGCTGCGCCTGCGGATATTCAGAAGCTGGAAGGTGCGATCAGCACCTGTTCCGATGAGATTGACGGCTACAACGGTGTCACTGAAAAGATGGCTGCCCTGATGCAGGATAACCTTGCAGGTCAGCTTACCATTCTAAAATCACAGCTTCAGGAGCTTGCCATTTCCTTCGGTGAAATCCTGATGCCTGCAATCCGTGCAATCGTCAGCAAGATTCAGGGGCTTATCGATAAATTCAACGGACTGTCGCCTGCGACAAAGGAAACCATTGTCAAGGTCGCACTTGTGGCGGCGGCACTCGGACCTCTCCTTGTGGTGGTCGGAAAAACAATGGTCGGTGTCGGTAAGCTGATGCAGCTTGTGGCAAACCTGCCGTCTATCATCGCAGGCGCAAAGGCAGCGTTCACTTCCTTCGGTGCTGCCATCGGCGGCATCAGTGCGCCTGTGGTCGCTGTCATTGCAGTTGTCGCTGCACTGGTGGCGGCTTTTGTGCATCTCTGGCGTACCAATGAGGACTTCCGAAATAAGATCACGGCAATCTGGGAGCAGATCAAGAGTATCTTTTCCGGCTTCTGTCAGGGTATCGTTGACCGAATCAACGCGCTGGGCTTCGATTTCAAAAACATCACCGAGGTCATCAAGGCTGTATGGGACGGACTCTGCAAGTTCCTGAAGCCGATCTTTGAGGGACAGTTCCAGCAGATCGCAAATATCTTCAAAGCCGTGACGGACATTATCCTGAGTATTCTGGATATTTTCGTCGGCATCTTTACCGGCGACTGGAGCAGAGTGTGGGACGGCATCAAGGGTATCTTTTCTGCTGTATGGAATTTCATCAAGGATACGCTGAAAAATGCGCTGAATATGATCTGCGGTATTTTTGGCACCGATCTTGGTGAAGTGAAGGAATTCTGGGTAGGCGTCTGGACGAGCATCAAGAACTTTTTCGTCAACATCTGGAACGGTATAAAGAACTTCGTAAGCACCGTCCTAAACGCGATCAAGAACTTTTTCACAACTATCTGGACGGGTATCAAGAACTATTTTGTCGGTATCTGGACGGCGATTTATAACTCTGTATCAGAAAAAATCAACCTCATCAAAACGGTTATCACGGCCGTATGGAATGCCATTCACACAGCGATCAGCACGGTGCTGAATGCGATCTGGTCTGTTATCACAACTGTATGGCAGACCATCTACGACTTTATCTCTCCGCTGCTGGAGGCATTCAGATATCTATTTGAAACGATTTTTGAGGCTATCCATGTAATTATTAGTCGCGTCATGGACTGGATTCATGAGAAGATCACGACGGCATGGGAAAACATCAAGGCTGTTGTAACGATCGTGCTTGAGGCGATCAAGACCGTTATTGAAACTGTATGGAACGCGATTCATACGGCAATCACTACGGTGATGGACGCGATCAGCAATGTCATTTCTACAGTATGGAACGCGATCTCCGGCTTTATCTCCGGTGTGGTCAATACGATGAGATGCCGGATATCGTCCGGAATCCGATGAATCAGGTGAAGGATGCTGTGCTGTCGATCTGGGATAACATCAAAAATGGCATCGGCGACAGGCTCGGCGGTGTTCGTGATGCGGTCACCAACGCCATGAACGCTGTGTACAGTGCAGTCATGGATAAGGTCAACAGCTCGTGGTCTTGGGGACGTGACCTCATGCAGAACCTCATTAACGGCATCACCTATATGCTCGGCAGCCTCATCAAGCCTATGACGGCATTCACGGAGTTTTCATGCACGATAATGCAGACGGCGGAAAATATGTCAAGGTCGGTTATCATGAGGGACTGGTTTCCTCGGAACTGTGGCTGAGAGTTGTAAACCATACGAATAGTAACCACGATATTAGCAGCCATATTCGACACATTCTAAGTACTACGGAGGTATCTCACAATGAGCAGATTCGAAAGCGAACAAGTTGCATTTAGCCCACTGAAAAAGAAAAATGTGCCGATATGGAAAATCGACACAAGTTCAATGACAGTCACACACTTCAATACCGATACTCAGACCGAGGAGAACACGACCTACCATACCGACTTCATCAGGTATCATCTTCATTATTCAGACAGCCATTGTCCCGACAGGCTTCGCAGGCTCGTCAATGAAGGTAAAATCATACAGTACCTCGATGATATGGAACGGAAAGTCAGCGATGCTATCTCCCGTCAGGTCGAACTTTGGAAGCAAACCGACAGCTGCTACCAGAAAGCTGTCCTCAGCGGTGATGCTGAGAAGATGCTCGGTCTGGAGAACTGCTTCGTCTATATGGCGAGGGAAGCAGTGTTTAAGTGTATGGTTTATATTTAATCGTTTACGGCTGTGCCTTCGGGTGCAGCCGTTATCATATTATGGATGAAAAACAATATTCAGATTTGTATATCCACATTTTATAGTTTAACTATCAGTAAACATAAGTTAGTTATCAAAGAATTCATATACTATTGCATTTAATTGTTCTTTGATCTCTGTAAATTCTTTGTTCAGATCAAGTGTACGGACGCTGATTTTATTGCCACTCATGTGATATGTATTATCAGGCTGGATAACTTCATCGGTCGCTGCATATAAAAGCATTCCAGATACCTTGTGAGGTTTATCGCCGAACTCGATATCTTTATTTTTTACATAGGTGAATATCTGATACAGGTTTGATGAATGAAGAGTATGGATGTCATACTGTGTCTGAGTACTACGAAGCAGTGTTCATCCTGTTTCATACGGGGATGCGTATCTCAGAATTCTGCGGGCTGACGCTGAAAGACATTGACCTGAAGAACCGTATCGTCAATATCGACCATCAGCTTCAGCGCACTTCCGACATGGAGTATGTGATTCAGACCACCAAGACGAATGCAGGTAAGCGGCAGATCCCGATCACCGAGGAGGTTGCCCGGTGCTTTCAGGCGATCATCGAGGACAGAGGCAAACCAAAAAAGGAGAAGTTTGTTGACGGATACTGCGGTTTCCTGTACTTCGACGATGAAGGGATGCCGCTGGTAGCGCTGCATTGGGAACATCGCTTCAACCGCATGGTCAGCAAGTACAACGAGATTTATCGGGTGCAGATGCCGAATATTACTCCTCACGTCTGCCGCCATACCTACTGCAGCAATCAGGCGAAGGCAGGCATGAACCCGAAAACACTGCAATATCTGATGGGACACAGCGAAATCGGCGTCACGCTTGACGTTTATACGCATCTGGGGCTGGAGGACGCTGCTGCGGAGCTTCACCGCATGGAGGAAGTCCAGAACGCCCGTCAGGA
>JAFWQJ010000025.1 GCA_017545185.1 Oscillospiraceae bacterium
ATAGACTTCCCTGCTCGGGATCGTGTACTCGTCGCTTGCGTTTTCGCTGCGGAGCGCCTGACGGTAATAGTAGCCGATCCAGTCTGCGATCATCTGGTGACCGCCGTTGCCCGGGTGGATGTTATCGCCGCTGCCGTACTGTGAATCCCAGTTGACGCTGCCGCTGCGGAGTGCATTTCTGCCGCTGATGACCGGAAGATCGTAGTTCTCGCCGACCTTCGCCATCCAGTCCTCATTCGTGTCGTAACCCTTCTGGCAGAGCGTGATCAGCACGACAGCCGGTTCATTCTCCTGCATCAGGCACTTTTTCACAAGTGCTTCGTAGGACTTCTGGAAACGCTCGCTGCCCTGGTCGTTGACGGCGAACTCGATGAAGATGATCTCGCAGCCCTTGGAGAAGATGTCGTTATCCACGCGCATGTTTCCGACGACCGAGGACGTACCGGCAAGGCCCGCGTTCACAAACGAGACATTGTTGCCGGAACCGAACGTATTTTTGAAATAGTTGCCGGAAATATTGACAAAGCTCTTGTCCGGGGAGCTGGACGAGCCGCCCTCGGTGATGGAGCCGCCGATATAGCCGATCGAGACCTTTTCGCCTCTCTGTGCCTTCGCGATCTTCTCGCGGATGCGGTAGGTATTGCCGAGGCGGAGCAGGCTGCCCTGCAGCGTTTTCAGATCGTTGCCGGTCGCCTTTTCCTGATAGTTGTCCCAGTCACCGACGATCTCGGTCTGCGGCTTGGCAGGCGGGAACAGGATAAAGTTTTTCAGCAGGGACAGGTCAACCGCATTGATGACCTGATTCTCGTCAAAGTCCGCACCGGCTTCAACGGTCTCCTCCTGACAGGACAGATACTTTGCGAGATAAACGCAGTCCGCCATATCGACGGTCATGTCGCCGTTGGCATCGCCCTTTTTGATCGAAGCCGGAGAGCCGTTCACGGTGACGGAATCCACATAGAAATCGCAGAGGGATTCGGTCGTCTCGACGTAAATGCTCATGTCGGTCGCGCCGTCCGGCACCTCAAAGGATGTGTTTTCCAGCTTGCACCACGATTCGCTTTCGACCGACGCGACTGCGATATCGACATATTTCGTGGTTCCGCCGACGGAGCACTGCATCGAAAGCTTCATCTCGACCGCTTCACCGGTCGCCTGATACACGGCCGCCGAAACGCTGTAGGTCTGGCCGGCACTCATCAGCGAAGAAACGTCACGGCTCGCGCCGTTCCATGATGCTGTACGTCCGCTGACGAACAGCGCGCAGTTCGTGGTGTTATGCTGGTCGGATGTCCACTGTACCTCTGCGCCGCCTCTGCCGGTGAAACTGTCGTTTGTGGTCTCAAAGTCCGCATAGAGCAGCTTGGCAGCCGATGCCGGCAATACAGGGAACAGTGCTGCCGTCGAAATTGCCGTTACAAATCCGAGCGTCATCGAAAGCAGCTTTTTTCCTTTTGTTTGCATTCTTTTCATAGAAACCTCCCTTTGTGTTTCCGGCGTTCGCATCGCCGGTCTGAAGTCCCCCATGTACGGTTTTGCGTACAGATTTTGATGACAGAAACCGGAACCTGTACACAGCTTTTACCTTTTCAGTATAATCCTTTTCAGACATCATGTCAAGTATATAAAATGCTGATTTACTGTACAATCTTCATTTTTTATACCGTTTTCACTAAAATTGACCGGATGCCGTTTGATTCATTCGGATTTTTGCAGTCCGGTTTAGGGCAATTTTGTCCTGAAACCGCCGATCCTGTACGAACATCTTTGCGGGATCATGCAGACTTTTCCGTGATTCTGCACAATCATATAGGTAAAATATAAAAATATATAAAGTCGTGAACGAAAAACGTGCTTTCGTTTGTTTATATAATGATAGCATATCCCGAACCAGACCCTAAGGAGGTACCAATGAACGAACAGGAATACCGGCGGGCTGTCCGGCAGATCCGCTGGACGGATGCCAAACGGAAAGAGATCGAGACGATCCTCTCAAGACCGTTTGCTGCATCCGCAGAAGCAAATGACTGGCCGGAGACCGCAGAGCATCACAAAATTGTTGTCACACATGACAGCGCAAAGCGAACGGAGGAGAAAGAGATGAAACAGCACAAATCCAGAAAGCTTCTGCTATTCGGAATTGCGGCAGCAGTCCTCGCGACCGGCGGCGCCGTTGCGGCAGTCGCAGGCAATGTCCGCAACAGGACGAAAACGGTTGATATCACGCATGAAAACGGCACCGTTCTGCACCTGACGGATGAAAACAATACTCCCTATTATAAATGTAAGGACACGATCCAGTACAGTCTCAACAGATATGACGACCCAAAGACCTATGTAACCCCGGTTGAGGGCGGCTGCTTCTATTATCAGGAGACAGTCAATCACGAGGAAGAGGATTATGTGCTGATGTATTCCGATTTTGCGTCCGGTCAGTCCGTTCCGGTTTGCGCAAAGCCGAACTGCAAGCATGACGGCAGCGAGTTCTGCACGGCATCCTCCCGCGTGTATGCGCCGTCACATCTGGAATATCATGACGGTTATCTCTATTCCATGACAACCAAATTCCTGCATCCGGAAAACCGTGATATGAGCTGTTCCGATCTCGGCATTCACGGTATGGTCAGCCGGGAAAACGACGCTGAATTTCATCCGCTTCCCCCGGAGGAAGGCAGACAGGTCCTGCTGCGGTATTCGCCGGACGGAACCCAGATCGAGGAGCTGCATGATTTCGGAACCGGCATCGGCGTCAGCGACTGCCTCTATCACCGCGGTTATATCTGGTGCATCGTGCAGCTTCAGAACTCCGGCGAATCCAGTGAAAACGCGATCACAGGCGACTTTGCCAATTTCGTCAACGGCGGCTGGCAGCTCTGGGGCTATGAGCTTTCGACCGGCAAGCTGGTCTGTCTCTCCAACGGCATGACACTGCCGGATAAAAACCATGTGAACAACAAGCCGATAGACTTTGTTGCATCCGGTGACTATTTATATCTCTCCCGCGACACCTTTGACTGGTCGGGTTCAACGGGCAATGTTGTCCGCATCTCGCTGCTGACCGGCAAGGAAGAACCCGTTGTTTCCGGTGATGATTACGCAGGCGGACTGACACAGAATAAAGCATTCTGCTACAGCACGCGGAAGATCAAGGGCGTTCAGCTCAATCAGTTTTACACGACCGATCTTCTGACAGGCGAAAAAACAGAGCCCAAAGCCATTCTTAAAAATCTGACCGGAGAAAACGGCATCAAGCTGCTTCTGTACCCTTTTATGGACAATGCGTATATTTACCTCAGCAAAGAAATGGCAAGAATTCCCGGCGAAAGCACCAAAGCGGATATTGACGACGAATCTGAACCGAGCGGGATCTGTGTCTATGATTTCGACCTGAATATGATCGCGCAGTCTGACATTATTCTGAATATGATCGACGATATGGCTCCTGACACGAAACCCGGTGTCATCAGACTCACGGGGCAGCAGCTTATCTGTGAATATCAGGATATGCTTTATATTCAGGAATACGAATTCAAACTGGACGAAACGACCGGACTGGAAGCTGCCGGCAGCGAAAAGAACAACAGATGCACGATCAAGCGTTTTCCGGTTTCCGATCTGCTGAACGGCGGAGACGCGCATTACGAAACGGTGTGTTCCTATGAGTATTGAGATGCAGCGGGAGAGTATCGCACTGTATGCATTTCAGAAGTTCGGAGACACCGCACTGCAGGCCGCGTTCTGCTTCTTAGGGAGCAGGCCGGATGCGGAGGACATCGCGCAGGAGGTTTTCTTCGCGCTCCACCGGGAGCCGCGGGAATTTGAGAACGACGAGCACCTCAAGGCGTTCATCCTGCGCGCGGTCATCAACCGCTGCAAGAATCTGCGGAAAAGCATCCGCTACCGAATGCATATCAGTCTCGATGATGCAAGGGAAGCTGACCTTGCCGATGAGCAGGACGGATCGTCCGAGATCATTGACATGATCCGGGCACTGCCTGCGCCGTACAGTACAGTCGTGTTCCTGCATGACTGTGAGGGCTACACGATCCGCGAGATCGCGGAAATGCTTGGCAAAAAGGAAAACACGGTCAGTACGCAGCTCCGCCGGGGACATGAGCGTCTGCGCATGGAGATCGTCAACGCCGGCATTACAAATTATTCTCTCTGAACGGAAGTGATTGACATGCCGAACAAACTCGAAATCAAACACCTGACCAAGCTCTACGGCGATTTCCGTGCGCTGGACGACGTCAGCTTTACGCTGGAGCCCGGCGTGACAGGTCTGCTCGGTGCGAACGGCGCGGGCAAGTCCACGCTGATGAAGCTGATGACAGACTATATGAAGCGCACAAGCGGCGATATCCTCTGGAACGGTACGGATATTCTGAAAATGGGCAGCAAGTGGCGTGAGCTGGTCGGATATACCCCGCAGCTGCAGGGACTCTACGAGGACTTCTCCGCAAGACGCTTCCTCTATTATATGGGAACGCTGAAGGGCATGAAGCGGAAGGATATCAAGGAGCAGACCGAGCAGATGCTGGAAGCCGTCAACCTCTCCGATGCGGCGCACAAGAAGATCGGGACGTTCTCCGGCGGTATGCGGCAGCGCGTGCTGCTGGCATCCAGTATGCTCGGCAGACCGCAGGTGCTGATCCTCGACGAACCGACGGCCGGTCTTGATCCTGAAGAACGCATCCGCATCCGCAATGATATCGCAGAGCTGGCAAGAGACCGCATCGTGCTGCTGGCGACCCATGTTGTCAGCGATATCGCCTGCATTGCACAGAATGTGCTGCTTATGCGAAAGGGAAAAGTCATTGCATTCGATACGCCGTCCGGAATGCTGGCCGACGCGGAGGGAAAGATCGGCGAATTTTCCGGGACTTATGATGAGATCCGGGCGCTGCAGAAGGAATATCCGAACGGCGAGATCGCGCAGTACAGGGACGGCTTTGTGCTCCGGGTCGCGGAGGACCCTCTGCCGGAAGGCTGCAGACCTGTCCGCGACGCGATCACATTGGAGGACGTCTGTCACCTGTACCTGAAAGGAGACCGCGAATATGGCTGAGCTGAAAAGACTGCTGCTCAGCCCGAAGCAAATCATCACGCTGCTGATGCTGGCGGTCATCAATCTGGCTCTGTTTTCCGGCTACTGCAGAAATGTGCAGGAGGAACAGAATGCCTATGTGAATATTCAGACGAAAAGCCTGCGCACGCTGGTCAAACAGGTCAGTGAAGTCGAACACGAGGATACGCTGACATACATGAAAACGGGGTATTATGAATACCTTGATTACGTGCAGGAGCAGTCCGTGAAGCAAAGTCTCCTCGGGAAGCTTTCGGCAAAGAGCAGCTTTGTAACGCGCAATCTCGAAAAGACAGCGAAGGATTACGGAAAGCTGAAGGGGGTTCAGCTGGCAGACGGCGAAAACACGGGGATCAAGGCGGTCATGGATTACCGCGTAACGGATTATCTGCTGCTGATCGCACCGCTGCTTCTTGTACTGGAGCTTGCCGGTGATGCGGATTCCGCGATCGGTGCCCTGACGAGAACGACCAAACGCGGACGGGTCCCGCTTTGCATCATGCGGATCCTGTCGCTGATGATCCTGTCGGCGGCCTCAGTACTTCTGCTTTACGGCGGAAATATCCTGTATGCGGCCAAAACCTTCGGCGATCCCCTGCTGCACCGTGCGATTCAGTCTGTTCCGGCATTCAAATACTGCACACTGCGGATCACAGTCGGCGGCTATTATGCAGCAGCCGCACTGATGAAGCTTGCAGCCGTCACGGCTGTTTCGCTGACGGTATGGATTCTGTTTTCGCGGTTATACGCAGTGCTCAGCTGGCTGATTACCGTTCCCCTGCTGGCGATCCAGTATCTGCTCAGCACGGCGATCGTTCCGACGTCAGCACTCAATCATCTGAAATTCATCAACGTATTCACTGCGCTGGAATCGGATGTATTCTTCACGCAATACTGCAACCTCAACTGGTTCGGTCATCCGTCCGGGATCATGACGGATATCATTCTGGCCATGATCCTGATGCTCGCCGTTCTGACGGCACTGGCGGTCTGGATGATCGGTGTGCTTCGTCCCTTGCGGGCGGGTCAGCAGCTGGAAGCCGTCAAGGACCGCATCGTCAGGCGCATGTCGCGGTTTATGCCGGTGCATTCGCTGTTCGGCGCCGAGGGCTGGAAGCTGCTGTTTGCAGAGCGCGCGCTCCTGACTGCTGCGGTCTGCGCGGTATTCAGCGTCATGCTTTTCAGAAGCATCCATTTCTATCAGCAATCGGTTGACGTCCAGAAGTTCTATACAAAGTATTCCGGCGAGATCACGCAGGAGAAGATCGACAAGGCACAGAAGATGCTGCTCGGCGAGGAGGATAAGCTCGATCATGACAGCCAGTCCTTCCGGCTCTGCATGGCGAACGGCGGGTCAGAAGACATGAAAAACATGATCCGCATGCACATTCAGCAGGACTGGATGTACATGGAGCGGTACGAGGAATTTCTGGAAATGATGACAACGACCCGAGAGGCTGCGGAAAAAGGCGGCTTCAAGCCGTATCTTGTCAATGACGACTCATACAGGATCATGATCACGGAGAATGCCTCAGAACGCCGCTGCTGTATGCTCCTGCTGCTGTTCCTGATCTTTTCGTTCTACGCGGTCGGCGCATACGACAACCGCTGGGATACCAGACTGCTGCTGCGAAGCACCAGAAACGGCAGAGCCCGTATGCTGACGGCTCAGATCGCATGGACGAGCCTGCTGACTGCGCTGGCCGTGACCGCCTTCCACGGGATCTGCCTGTTCCGGCTCCATCAGGAGGTCGGGTTTACATACCCCGAAGCGATGATGCAGAATCTTGAGATGTTCCGGGGCATCGGCTTCCGGACGACGCTCGGCGGCTGCATTGCCCTGCTGATGATACAGCGATTTCTCGCTGCTGCAGCGGTCAGTGCGATCATCATGACGATCAGCAGGTGCAGCCGGACACCGCAGCGTGCGCTGCTGATTTCCATGATCGTTTTTGTCCTGCCGACGGCACTCGCTGAGAGCGGTTTATCCGTCATGCAGCGGTTTGATTTTGTACGTTTTATGTCATGCTGCAAAAGTGTAATCAATTGACTGAATCGACCGGATTCTTCTGACAGTTCAGAATCCGGTCGATTTTGATAAAAAACTGTCAGGAGCACCAAAAACCGATAGCGTTTCCTCTGTAATGCACAAAAAGTTAGACAAAAATTTATCTTTCTTCGCAAAAGTGTTGATTTTTTCTCGGAATTGTAGTATAATGGGATACGTAGAAAAATAACTGCCTTCCGGAGGTATTGATTAACATGCATGTAGTCCTGATTTCTGATAAAAAGGCAAATCCGCCCATGATCCACGCATCTGAAAATCAGCGCAGAACCCCTTGCGGGATCTACTACACCCGACCCGAAAACGTCAAGATGTATCCGACGATCGGTGAGATGTCCGATGTGATGCAGATCACCTGCGAAAAGTGCAAAACTGTCATCGCAAAGCATCTGATCCGTGAATCCAACAAGGAAATGGCGGCACAGCTTAAGGAAGAGCAGCGTATGCTCAAGCGCGAGCGTGCAAACTCCAAGCATCACGGCAGCATGGAGCCGCCTGCACCTGCACAGGATTCCAAGAGCAGCGGCGGTTATATTCCGCCGTCCATGCGGAAGTCCATGTCTCAGGCACAGGCACCGATCGACACGCCTCCGCCTCCGCCGCCGGCTCCGATCTCGATCCCGGCACCGAATGTTTCTCCATCTGCACCTGCAGCAACAACTGCAGAGGATGCACTTTCTCAGTTCGCGATCCCGGTTCCGAACGCACCGCAGCCTGCCGTCCGTTCGATGCCGCAGCCTGCAGCGCCGGCACCCGCGAATGATGTCCTGTCTCAGTTTGCGATTCCGGGCACTGCTGCCGTTCCGACGGCTCCCGCTGCACCGGTCGTTCCGCAGCCTGCAGCAACGGCACCTGCAAACGATGTGCTCGCACAGTTTGCGATCCCGGGCACCGCTGCAGTCCCGACGGCACCTGCAGCTCCGGCCGTTCCGCAGCCCGCAGCACCGGCACCTGCAAACGATGTGCTTGCACAGTTTGCGATCCCGGGCACCGCTGCCGTCCCGACGGCTCCCGCTGCACCGGTCGTCCCGCAGCCTGCAGCACCGGCACCGGCAAACGATGTGCTCGCACAGTTTGCGATCCCGGGCACCGCTGCCGTTCCGACGGCACCCGCTGCACCGGTTATTCCGCAGCCCGCTCCGCAGGATGATCTCCTTGCACAGTTCTCCATGCCGAAGCCGGGTACCGGAACTGTCATGGATAAGCCGGAGGATATTCTTGCAGGATTTGCCGGTCAGGCACCGAGTGCCGCACCGGTCGTTCCGCAGCCCGCAGCCCCGCTCGGCTCTGTTGAGGACAGCCTGAACGATCTGCTCCTGATGCCTTCCGGTGCAGGTGCGCCGAAGCTTCAGCAGCCGTCTACCCCGACCTTCGATACCGTTCCGGATGTGAGCGAGATCCCGACTGTTCCGACAGCACCGGTTATGAATGCACCGGTTCCGTCGCTGAATGTTCCGCCTGTCCCGCCTGCTCCGCCTGTGCCGCAGATGCCGGTTCCTCCGACGGTTCAGCAGCCTTCTGCGCCGTTCCTCAATGCAATGCAGAATGCAGCAGCGCATCAGCCGGTCCACAACAGCCTGTTCTCTGCACCGTCCAGAAAGCCGGTTCAGAATCCGAATACACCGATGCCGCTGTTTGTCGGCTACAGTGCAGACGGACGTCAGGTATTCCAGACCTACGACGCACTCGGCAATCCGATCCCGATCACCGAGCCGGTCTACAGTGCACCGCCTGAGCAGCCGAAATACAATCCTGCTGCAGAGGCCAGCGCCATGATGAACCATGCAATCCAGAATAACGGACCTGTCATGGATATGGATGAGCTGATGAAGTCCATGGGCATTGAAACACCTGCCGAACGGAAGAAGAAGCTCGATTCCGGCAAGCCGATCAACTTCACGGAGTACAAGATGCCCGAGAAGAAGACCAAAAAACGGGTTCCTGCCTCTGCACAGTCCTCTCCGATGCCTGTGCTTGAGGATATGGGCGGTCCTGTTTCTGCTGCAGAGGCTAAGCGACGCAAGAAGGTCGATAAGATCAACAAGGAGTTTGAAAAGCAGCTCCGTTCCCGCGGCATTGACCCGATCACCGGCGGCCTGATCCTGGATAACAAGAAGTAAACAAAAAAGCAGCGGCATATTCTGTCGCTGCTTTTTATACAACAAAGGAGGTAATGACATGAACGAACCCGAACAGACAATCCTGCCGGCAGAGGAGACGCAGACAGACCTGAAACACGAAGCGCGCAAGGCATACACGAGAGCATTGCTGAACATTGCGGTATTCTGGGCCATTTCTATCGGACTGCAAATGATTTTTAAACAAATCCTGCCGAAGGATGCGCCGAAATATGTCTCGGTGCTCCTGACATTCGCGCCGATGTATTTCATTGCGTTTCCGATCTATCTGCTGATTTCCCGGAAACTGCCGGCTTCTCCGCCGGAAAAGCACAGAATGCATATCGGACAGATCCTGCTTGCATTCCCCTGCTGCGAATTTATCGCCATTGCAGGCAATCTTGTCGGAACGATCATCAATCTGATCCTGTTCCTGATACTCGGAAAGCGCACAGATTCCACCATGCTGCTGGAAGGCGTTTTCGGAGAAGCATCATGGGCGTTTATCATCGCAGCGGTCATTTTTGCACCGGTCGTCGAAGAAATCATGTTCCGAAAGGTTCTGATCGACCGCACTCGAAAATTCGGCGAGCTCCCCGCGATTCTGATTTCCGGGGTGATGTTCGGCCTGTTCCACGGCAATTTCACGCAGTTCTTTTATGCGGCCGGACTCGGTATTCTGTTTGCATGGATCTACGTCCGCACCGGAAAGATCATCCACACGATCGCGCTGCACTGTTTGGTGAATTTCTGGGGCAGTGCGCTCCCGCTGATCCTGATGCAGGGCATTGACAAGAATGTCATCAAGGAAATGCTCGTCAATCAGAATTATTCGGTCATGATCGAGAATATCCGCCAATTCATTCCGTTTGTTCTCCTGGTCATCGTCAACTGGTGCCTTGCATTGGCCGGTCTGATCCTGCTGATTGTGAATCGGCAGCGGATCACGCTGCAGCCTGCAGAAAAAGAACTGCCGAAAAATCAGCGCTTTTCAGCGGCTGTGTGCAATTACGGTTTTCTGATTTTGCTTGCAGCCTGCGTTTTTGAATTTGTTTATCAGATTCTATTCAGCAAACAATAAAAAACAGCCCGGATACGGTTTGACGACCGCTTCCGGGCTGCTTTTTATTTTGCAGTTTATTTGCCGTAAGCCTCTGCAAGCTTTTTGAACGCAGGCAGGCTGCGCTCGATCATTTCAGTCGTAACGCAGTATGCGATGCGGATGTAACCCTCGCAGCCGAACGAATCCGACGGCACGAGCAGCAGCTCAAAGTCACGCGCCTTCTTGCAGAATGCGTTTGCATCCGGTTCAAGCGCCTGCACCCAGAGGTAGAATGCACCGTCCGGATAAATGCAGCGGTAGCCGTATTCTGTCAGCGACTGATACAGCAGATCTCTGTTCCGTTTGTAGACCGAAAGATCAGAGGTCGCGGCAACATTCTCTGCCACGACGCGCTGTGCAAGGCTCGGTGCGCATACAAATCCAAGTGCTCTGCCGGAGCCGCAGACCGCCGCATACACAAGGCGGTTGTCCTTCATTTTCGGGGAAACGACGATGTAGCCGATACGCTCACCCGGCAGGGAAAGCGACTTGCTGTAGGAATAGCATACAAACGTGTCATCGTAGAGATCGGGCAGATACGGCACCTTTGTCGCATCATCGTAGACCAGCTCACGGTAGGGCTCGTCTGCGATCAGATAGATCGTGTGCCCGTATTCCGCTTCCTTCGCGCGCAGAATATCACAGAATCTGCGGAGATTTTCTTCGGTATACACAACGCCGGTCGGGTTATTCGGCGTGTTGATGATGACTGCCTTTGTCTCCGGTGTGATGAGCTGCCCGAATGCCTCAAGGTTCATCTGGAAATTATCAAGGTCTGCCGGGACGACCGTCAGCTTTGCGTTTGCTGCCTCGACAAACACGCGGTACTCCGGGAAGAACGGGGCAAAGGTCATGCAGGTGTCGCCCGGGCAGAGGACTGCGTGGAGCGTCACGGTCAGGGAGGCTGCCGCGCCGCAGGTCATGTAGATATCCGCTGCGGAGACCTTCGTGCCGAACTGCGAATTGATGCGGTTGGCGATTGCCTGACGGGTCCCCTCTGCACCGATCGCGGAGGTGTAGCCGTGAAGCTGTACGGAATCGACCTCATCCATCAGACGGCGGATCGAGCCGTGGACGGAATCCGGTGCCGGAACGCTCGGGTTACCGAGGCTGAAATCAAACACGTTCTCTCTGCCGATCTCCTTGGAGCGGCGCAGGCCGTATTCAAAGGTCTCGCGGATCACGGACGGTGCCTGTCCGAGCGCGAGCATGGATTTCTGAAAAGGCTGATATTCCATAATGACTCCTCTTTTCTTTTATGCTTTACAGTGATTGCTGCATATCAATATTTTACCAGAAAAACGTCTTTTTGTCAACTGCGGTTTACTTCCGCTTTTCCAGCATACTGACCTTCATCACAAGGAAATCGTTTTCCTCCCCGTGATGCATCCGCTGCTGGATCTCAAGCGTACCCTCGACCGTGACCTTATCGTAATCCGCAAAGCCGCTGTAGTCATTCCAGTCCAACTCGATGCCGGTGCCTTCTCCCCCGCCCTGCGGCTCTGCATAGATCGAATAGAATGTCTCGCCGTCGTCATCCTGCGAAGGATACAGCGTTCCGACCATGTGATAGGTCTCTCCGACATGTGCTTCCGGGTCGCCGTAGATCTCCACGATCGTGTCATACAGCGACACGCTTTTTACGTAGATCATGTCCGATTCGGCGTTTTTATTCGGTTCCGTGCAGCCGCATAGCAATGCACCGCACAGCAGCAGCGGAAGGATTTTTGTATACCGTTTCATATTACCCTCATTTCAATAAAATGCACGGCATTACGCCAGATGCAGGATATTCAGCAGCAGCAGCCAGCTCATGCCGTAATAGGCAACCACAGCCACAAGGTCATTGACCGTTGTGATCAGCGGGCCGGATGCGACTGCCGGGTCAATTTTCATCTTTTTGAAAAACAGCGGGATCAGCGTTCCGACTGCACTGGACACCAGCATGGCCAGCACGAGCGAAAGCCCGATACAGCCGGATACCGAGAAAGCAAATACGGCCGTTTTCTGCTTGAACAGCATGATATACAGGCCGATCGCGGCAAAGGAGATCGACCCGAGCAGAACGCCGTTGCAGAGGCCGACGCGCATTTCCTTATACACAAGTCTGCACTTCTGCTGGAAGCTGAGGTTTTCATCCGTCAGCACGCGGATCGTCACTGCAAGCGACTGTGTACCGACATTACCGGCCATGTCAAGGATCAGCGACTGGAACGCCATGATCAGCGTCAGCTGCGCGACGACCTTTTCAAAAACGCCGACAACGCTTGAAACCAGAATGCCGAGCCCGAGCAGGATCAGCAGCCATGGGATCCGCTTTTTCAGACTCTGCGGCAGCGTCTCGTTCAGATCCTCCTCTGCGGTCAGACCTGCAAATCTTGCATAGTCCTCGCCCATTTCGTCATCGACTGCTTCGATGATATTCTGCGATGTGATGACGCCGAGCAGCTTGTTGGAATCGTCCAGCACCGGAATGATATTCTCCGAATAATCCTTCAGCTTTTCGATACAGTCAGCGGTCTGCTCGTATGCGTAGACATAAGGGAAGGACGCCGCGATCAGCTCCTCAAGCGGACGCCCGCTTCTGGCGGTTATGAGATCCTTCAGATCGACCGCGCCGCAGAACTCCTCTGCTTCATCCACAACGAACAGCGTCGCGATATTGTCATTTTCCTCTGCCTGCCGGATCAGCTCATTCATGGCCTGCTTGATCGTCATGTCCTCGCGGATCACGATGCAGTTTGTCGTCATGCGGCTGCCGATCTCGTCCTCGTCAAAGGATGCGATCAGCTGGATCTCCTTTTTGATATCCGAGGACAGCATGTCGATAATGAGCGAACGCTTCTCCTTGTTGATGCTCCGCAGCGTTTCAACGGCTGTATCCGTATCAAGCTTTGAAACGATCGCTGCTGCTTTTCGGATATCCATTTCATTGAGGAATGCGCCTGCATCCTCCTCATCCAGAAACTCAAAAATTTCAGCGAGCGCGTCCGCGGAGCATACGCGGTAAAAGCGCTTGCGCTCCTGCACGGACAGCGTCCCGATAACATTTGCGATATCGCTGCCGTGATAATCCTCGAGCTTGGACATGATCGCTTTCGGCGTGTCACTGCTCCGGATGATCGCGGTAATTTCTCCGGTATAATCCGGCTTCATGGCTGCGGTCTCCTCCGCAGTCAGCATCTCCTTATTATCCATGGGTTCGTCCTCCGTTTCATTTGATCGGAGCGATGCTCCGTAAACTGGCGTGAGGGACAAATGGGCATAATAATCCCGTGTTGCCGAAGGACAGCACGGGCAGGAAATATTATATCACGAAAAACAAAGCCGAAAACAGGTTGCGGCGTTTATTTCTTGTCATACAACAGTTCCGTAATCGTCCGTTTGACCCGCTACAATCGCCGTTAGCCACCTGTTTTCACCTCCTGAAATCTGAGTTCTATTCCATTATAGCATAAGGACGGATAAATGTCAATAAAACCGCAGAAAAAAACGCAGCCCCGTACCATCGGCACAGGGCTGTGTCTGATTCTGCATTATGCGCGGTAAATGATATCGCCGAGCATCAGGTCGCGCTCCAGACCCTCACAGGTCGTGGATGCATTGATCGGGACAAGCTCGATCTTCATGATGCGGGCAAAATCGCGGATCGCTTCGTCCGTGATATCAAACGAGAGAACAGTATGATGTGCGCCGCCTGCGATGATCCAGCATTCCAGTCCCTTGAGGAAGGACGGCTGCGGCTTCCACATGGCGCGGGCGACCGGCAGATTCGGCATGGACTGGAACGGTTTTTCGCAGGTGACATCCTGCACGATCAGGCGCAGTCTGCCGCCGGCGTCGATCATCGAAAGCACCTTTGCCGCACCGGCTCTGCCTTCAAACACGATGCGGGCAGGCGGTTCCTTGCCGCCGATGCCGAGCGGATGCACCTCAATGCGCGGGCGGTCTGCTGCGATGCAGGGATCGACCTCCAGCATGTGTGCGCCGAGAATCAGCTCGTGCTCATAGTCGTAGGTATAGTCCTCCATGAAGGATGCCTGTCCGTCCGGATACATCGCCTTGATGACCGCGACCAGACCCGCGGTTTTCCAGTCACCCTCCGCACCGAAGCCGTAGCCTTTGTGCATCAGATGCTGCGTTGCAAGACCCGGAAGCTGCTTCATGCCGTAAAGATCCTCGAAGGTATTGGAAAATGCCTTTGCACCCTCACGGACAAGGATCTTCTCGATCGCGATCTCCTCGCGTGCCTGATAGCGGATCGGCTCGATATCCTTCTGATCGAAGTCATAGAGCTTTTCGTATTCCGCGACCAGTGTGTCGATCTCCGCCTCAGTCACTGCGTCCATTTCTTTGACCAGATCGCCGACTGCCCATGTGTTGACCTGCCAGCCGAGCGTCATCTGCACACCGACCTTATCGCCCTCGGTCACAGCGACCTGACGCATATTGTCGCCGAAACGGACGATCTTCAGGTCACGGCTGAACAGAGCGCCGATCGCGGCACGCTGCCAGTCACCAATCTTCTGCTGGACGGCGGGATCCTGCCAGTGACCCGCCACGACTGCACGCGGCAGGCGCATTCTTGCGCCGATGAAGCCGTGCTCACGGTCGCCGTGTGCGGACTGATGCAGATTCATATAGTCCATGTCGATCGCGTCATTCGGGATCGCTGCATTGAACTGCGTATGGAAATGCAGCCACGGCTTCTGCAGCAGGTTCAGACCGTTGATCCACATTTTCGACGGAGAGAACGTGTGGCAGAACGTGATAATACCGGCACATTCATCGTCAAAATTTGCCTCGCGGACAAGCTTCACGATCTCGTCATTTGATTTTGCGGTCAGCTTGTATTCCACCGGGAACGGCAGCTTCAGACCGGCTACGATCTCTTTGGAATCTGCCTCGACCTGCCGGAGCGTTTCCTCTCCGTACATCTTCTGTGATCCGGTAACAAACCAGAATTTCATGTTAAAACCTTCCTTCTCAGAGTTCACTGACGGCAGCCCGTTCTGCTGCAAGTCCTGCACAATATACGTCCATATATCTGCCGATCCCGTCAAGATCGGACTGCTTCGGGGAAACGGTGATTCCCTGCATATCTGCAAACACATGACGGTTCAGATACTCGGAAAGCGTTTCCGCACGGTTTTCCCGCACCATATACGCGGCCAGCAGCGCAATGCCCCATGCACCGCCCTCGCCTGCCGACTGCATCAGCGTGACATCCGCATTCAGCACCGCAGCCAGAACCGGCTGAGTCACCGACGGATTCTTGAACAGTCCGCCGTGCGCGTAAATGCGGTCAAGCTGCACATGCTCCTCACGGATCAGGATATCATTGCCGAGTTTCAGCGTCGCCATGCAGGAATACACCAGACTGCGCATCAGATCGGCTGCGTTGAACGGCGTATCCGGCGAGCGCATCAGCAACGGTCTGCCGCCTGCAAGTCCGGTGATCTGCTCTCCGGCAAAGTAATTGTAGGAGATGACGCTGCCGCAATCGGGACTTCCCTCTGCCGCAAGCGAATAAAGCAGATCGTAAAGCGCACCCTTTGACAGCTCTTTTCCGGCAGCTTTCATCACCTGACCGAACATATTGACCCATGCGTCCAGATCGGATGAGCAGTTGTTGCAGTGCACCATTGCGACCGGATCGCCGGCCGGTGTTGTCACAATGTCGATCTCCCGGTGCACGGCACAGAGATTCCGTTCCAGCACGATCATCGAGAAGATCGAAGTTCCGGCAGACACATTGCCGGTTTTCGGCGTGATGCTGTTCGTCGCGGCCATACCGGTCTGCGCATCGCCCTCCGGCGGGCAGAACGGTACGTCTGCCTGAAATGTTCCTGTCGGGTCAAGTAGTTTGGCACCTGCTTCCGTCAGTGTACCGGCGATCTCACCGACCGGTACGATCTCCGGCAGAATATCGGTAAGACTCTGCTGAAACGGCGTATCAGCGGTCATATCCGCAAAGATACCGCACATTTTCGCATCATAGCCGCCGGTACCCGGGTCGATCGGGAACATGCCGGATGCATCACCGACGCCGAGCACCTTTTTGCCGGTCAGCAGCCAGTGTACATATCCGGCGAGCGTCGTCAGGAAACGGATCTGCCCGACATGTGCTTCTCCGTTCAGGATCGCCTGATACAGATGCGCAATGCTCCACCGCTGCGGAATGTTGAACGCGAAAGCGTCCGTTAGCTTTTCCGCGGCTTCTTCGGTCATGGTATTGCGCCATGTCCGGAACGGCGCCAGCAGATTGCCGTCCGCATCAAATGCAAGGTAGCCGTGCATCATAGCCGAGATGCCGAAGCCTGCACAGGTCGTCAGCTTTTCGCCGTAGGTCTCCTCAACATTCTTCATCAGATCGGCAAAGCACGCCTGAAGCCCCTCTCGGACCGCATCCAGCGAATACGTCCAGACGCCGTCCGCAAGCTGGTTGCACCAGTCATGGACACCGGATGCAAGCGGCTGATGATCCGGCCCCGTCAGCACCGCCTTGATGCGCGTGGAACCGAACTCAATGCCGATACAGGTGTTCCCGTTATGAATCGCATTTTCTGTATTATTCATAAGTTACTCCTTGCTGCCGGCAGCAGCGGAAAGGTTCGCACGCTTCCGCCGTGCAATGATGACACTCTGGATGATCAGGAACAGGCAGAGCATTGCAGCGATCGTAATGCCTGTCCACCATGCCTGATCGAGGCCGATCGAGGACACGATATTCTGGATCAGCGCAAGCGACATTACACCGAACAAAGTGCCGATGATATTGCCGACGCCGCCTGTCAGCATCGTTCCGCCGATGATCGAGGACGCGATCGCGTTCATTTCCATACCGGCTGCATGGGTCGGAGAACCAGAGCCGACATGCATGAAATACACAAAGCCGCCGATACCGGCAAGAATGCCGCAGAGCAGATGCGAAAGGAAAACCGTCCGCTTGACGTTGATGCCGAGCATCAGTGCACTCTGTCTGTTGCCGCCGACTGCATAGAAATTGCGGCCGGTCCTTGTCCATTTCAGCACAAAGAACAGGATCGCAACGATCAGCAGCGCGACTACGACACCGATCTCAATATACGCGTCGATATAGTCGCCGCGCTTATTGTAGGAGCCGAGGAACGGGATAATAATGCGCGCATCCTTCAGCCTCAGAAAGCCCTCGTGCGTAACATTGAACTGCTTGGTATTGACGATCGTTGTCATGCCGCGGGCAAAGAACATGCCGGCCAGCGTCACGATAAACGGCTGAATATCCAGATATGCAACCAGATATCCCTGGACCAGACCGAATGCAAGGCCGATCCCGAGTGCCAGCAGCAGCGATCCGAACACGCTGCCGCCGTGATAATCAAGGTAAACCGCACAGCTCATGCTGACCAGCGCGGTCACACCGCCGACGGAAATATCAATGCCGCCGGTGATCATCACAAGGGTCATGCCGCAGGAAAGAATGATCAGCGCGGCATTTGCATTCAGAATGTTGAACAGTGTCTGCGGTTTCAGAAAGCCCTTCTGCAGGACAATCATCGCAAACAGATACATCAGGACAAATACGATGATCGTGATCGACATCAGCAGATTCGTATCTGTCATACTTCTGAGCCGTCCGAGCGGTGCGGTGCGGCTCTTTGCTGCATGATTTGCCATGCTCATCCCTCCTTCGCACGTATTGTTTTCCGGTCAGGCAGACGGAACTGTCTGCTTGGTATTCCGCAGCTTTTTCACAAATGCGGAAAGCTTTTCTCTGACAGTCGGCGCACTCAGCACGACCAGCACGATGACCACGATCGCCTTATAGGCAGAAAGGGAATCGGACTGGATGTCGAACTTGTACAGCGTCGTTGTCAGGAACTGGATCACATACGCACCGAGGATAGATGCAGGCATGTTGAATTTGCCGCCGCCCAGCGCATTTCCGCCGAGTGCGACTGCAAGGATCGCGTCCATTTCAATGTCCTTCGCGATCACGGAATAGTTGATCATACCGAGACGGGCGACCTTGATAAAACCGGAGACCGCAACGCAGAGTCCGAGCAGAACATAGGTCACAAGCTTGATGAGCTCCGGATTCAGGCCGTTTAAGCGGGAGGTCTTTTCATTGATGCCGACCGACTGCACATAAAGCCCGAGATTCGTGAATTTCAGCAATGCCCATGTTACAATGAAGCACCCGACTGCAAAGAAACACGGTGCCGGGATCGGGATGCCGGGCAAAAAGTTGCCGAATGCCTTGAATCCGGCGTCGGATGTGACAGGCAGCTCATTGTGATTGATCCATGCCGCGATCGAACGGCCTGCCGTAAACAGAATCAGCGTGGCGACCATTGGCTGGATCTTGAAAAACGCGACCAGTGCGCCGTTGAATGCGCCGAAGATCATCGCGACGACACAGGCAACAAGAACTGCGACAATGATCGGGGCCTGGAGGCCGTCCGTGCTTTCGCCGGTCCCGCAGAGGATACGGAGGATCACGCTGCCCGCGATCGCGATCGCCGCACCGACGCTGATATCCTGTCCGCCGGATGCTGCCGTCACCAGCGTCATGCCGATCGCCAGAATGGCAAGCTCGGTGCCGTAGTCAATGATCGTGATCGGATAGCCCTTCAGCACGGGATTGCCCGCGCTGTTATAGCCGAATGTAATGCGGAAAAAAGAGGGGTCAACGATCAGATTGAAGATCGCCAGAAGCAGCAAAGCCGCGATTGGAATCACGATCTGATGCCGCAGCAGTCCGGAAAGGAATGACTCCCCTTTTCCCGGAGCAGATTTCGCTGTCATTCCTTTTCACCTCCTGCAATGGTATTCATAATGGTATTCTGTGTCAGCTGATCGCCGGTCAGCTCACCGACCTGCTTCCTGTCACGCATGACGATCAGACGGGAGCAGGTACGGAGCATTTCGTCTGTTTCAGAGGAAATGAACGTCACGCTCATGCCTTCGGAAGCGAGCTTCAGCACCAGCTTCTGAATATCGATCTTTGTGCCGACGTCGATGCCGCGGGTCGGTTCATCGAGAATCAGATATTTCGGATGCGTCAGCAGCCAGCGTCCAAGAATGACCTTCTGCTGGTTGCCGCCCGACAGCGATTTGATCGGCGTATTGACGGAAGCGGTCTTGACGTCAAGAAGCTTGATGTATTCATCCGCAAACTTGATCTGCTGTGCCTTTGAGAACGGCTTGAAGAAGCCTGTCTTGACCTGCAAAGCAAGAATGATGTTCTCGCGGACGGACAGATCGCCGATGATGCCGTCGCGCTTTCTGTCCTCTGCCAGATACCCGATGCCGTTTTTCATGGCCTCGATCGGCTTGGTGATCTTCACGGACTTGCCGTCCATTCTGACCTCACCGCCCGTGACCTTGTCCGCACCGAAGATCGCTCTGACAGATTCGCTGCGGCCGGAGCCGAGCAGTCCGGTAAAGCCGTTGACCTCGCCGCTGCGGATATAGAAATCAAACGGCTCAATGCCTTCTGAACTCGACAGGTTTTTGACCTCATAGACCGGAGCAGCCTTGCCTTCGCTGTAGACCGGAATATCATTCTTGATATCCGCCATGTCGTCCAGCTCCTTGCCGAGCATCTTGGAAACGAGCTCGACACGCGGCAGGTTTTCGATCGCGTATTCACCGACCAGCTTGCCGTCCCGCAGAACTGTGATCTTGTCGCAGACCTCATAGACCTGATCGAGGAAGTGCGTAACGAAGATAATGCCGACGCCGCGCTTCTTGAGATCGCGCATCAGCTGAAACAGTTTTGCGACTTCGGATTCGTCCAGCGACGAGGTCGGCTCGTCGAGAATCAGCACGCGGCAGTCCATGTCAACCGCTCTCGCGATCGCAACCATCTGCTGAACTGCGATCGAGCAGCTTGCAAGCTGCTGCGTCGGTTTGACGCGGATCCCGAGCGAATCCAGAAGCTTTCCTGCCTGCTGATTCATATTCCGCCAGTTCAGAAGCTTCTCCTCACCGCGCCCGAGAAAAATGTTTTCCGCAACGGAAAGATTCGGGCAGAGCGAAATCTCCTGATAAACGGTACTGATGCCCGCTCGCTGCGCTTCCTGCGGCGAACGGATCTGGACTGTCCCTTTTCCCTCGATCTGAATCTCACCGGCATCCATCGTATAAACACCGGTCAGCACCTTGATCAGAGTTGATTTTCCGGCGCCGTTTTCGCCCATGAGCGCATGGATCTCCCCTTTACAAAGCCGGAAGTCCACGTTCTGGAGTGCCTTGACGCCCGGGAAGGATTTATAGATTCCGTGCATTTCCAGCACAGAGCCCTCACGCATTTCAATCACCCTCTTCTCACTGTAGAAAAAGGGCGCAGGAGACATACATATCTATATGCCGCCAGCGCCCTTTTCGCTAATTGGTTCCCCCTAAGTGACGTTGATTCTTTTTATTTATCAGCCCTGACCGATACCGTACTGATCGACATCAGCCTGCGTGATCGTGGCAGCATCAAAGCCCTTTTCTTCCATGATGATCTTCTTCGGAGAAACGGTCTCGCCGTTTTCAAGCTTCGTAATGATCTCACGGATGTAAGAAGCCTGGAACGGGTTGCACTGACCGTCATAGTTCCAGTTCTTGTCGAGCAGCTCTTTCAGTGCCCACTTGTTGCAGTCAAAGCCCATGACGATGACATCCTTGCCGACGCCGTGGGAGATGTTTGCCTTATCGAGTGCCGCCACAGCACCTTTTGCCATGTCGTCGTTCTCTGCGTAGATGACGTTGAAGCTCTTGCCTGCGTCGATCGCGGACTGCACGATCTGCTGTGCCTTTTCAGCGTTCCATTCAGCAGTCTGCTGGCTGACGATCGTCCAGCCGAGATCCTTTGCCGCCTGATCCAGAGCACCCGATCTGCCGATCTGTGCATCGGAACCCATAACGCCCTGAATGTGAATGACCTCGTACTTGTCAAGGTTCTGACCCTTCAGCCACTCGACAGCCGTTTCGCCTTCCTTCGCCATATCGGAGACGACCGATGCTTCATAAAGGTCATCGGAAGCATCAACGGTACGGTCGAACAGGATCACCTTGACGCCGGCCTTTTTTGCATCCTGAAGCACGCCGTCCCAGCCGGCCGTTCCTGCTGCTGAAAGCAGAAGATAATCGACCTCGTCCTGAATGAACTTCTGTGCAAAGTCGATCTGCTCATCGTTCTTCAGGCTGTACTTGAACTGTGCGTCAAAGCCGTTTGCCTCAGTAAACGTGTTCTGAAGATCGTTGACGTTTGCCGTGCGGTATCCGGACTCGTTCGGGTCATTGTTGATGACGCCGACCTTGATCAGTCCTTTCTTGCCGCCGCTGCCGCCGTTTCCGCCGGTCTGTCCGCAAGCTGTCAGTGCTGCACAGCAGATCACTGCTGCGGCTGCTGCCAAAAAGATTCTTCCTGCTTTCATAAATTTTCACTCCTTCTGATATCCTTAACAGGCTCTCCCAGCCCGTTAACTTGTAATTACATTATAAACAATATGTTCGTACATTTATACCGATAAAATCAACCAATATGTAGAAAATTTTATGCCGTTGTCTGATTATCCGGACAAATATTAACATCCGCCTGAAATTTCCGCGGAGTTTGTCCGGTCTGCTTTTTGAAGATCTGACTGAAATACCGGTAATCGCGGAAGCCGACCTCATAAGCGATCTCGCAGATCAGCTTTGAGGTGCTGCAAAGAAGCTCCTTCGCTTTTCTGATCCTGATTTCTGTCAGATACTCCGTGAAATTCCGCTTCATTTCCCGCTTGAACAGTGCGCTCAGATACGTCGGGCTCAGTCCGACATATTCCGCAGTTGTCTTGAGGGAAATGTCCTCGTTCATGTAATTGGCGTCCATATACGACTTGGCCTTTTTGACCAGATCATTGCCGTTTTCCGTCGCAGATTCGATCCGCCAGCGAATACACTGCTCAATCAGTGTATGCAGATACTCAGTTGTACTGTCAATTGTCTGCAGTTTCCCGGAGATCTCATCTATGGAACCGAACCGGGAAACAAACTGCTCGGCAGGGATCCCGAAATCGCTCGTGACGCGGCGTGCGGCGATATACACATCCATGCCAACATAAAGCCGCAGCATCAGCGATTTCATCTGACGGAAATGGACCTGTTCCAGATATTCCTCGAGAACATCGCGGCAGCTTTCCAGCCTGCCGTACCGGAGCAGGCCGTCGATCTGTGCGGTATCCAGACGCCTGACATCACAATCATCCAATATGACCGGTGCCTGTGTCATATACCATCACCACCTGTTCGCCTCAGCCGGTCAGCGTTTTTCAAATGTTCTGACGGACTCTCTGACGATCAGCTCCGGATGGAAAATGACATCCTCGTGGGCGTCATCCGGTGCGCTCATCTGCTCGATCAGCTTTCTGGCCACACGTTCGCCGAGCACCTTATGCGGGTGATGTACGGTCGTCAGCGGCACATCGCAGAGCGTGGAGAACTTGGAATCGTCGATGCCAACAACCGAAACGTCATCCGGCACCTTGATATCGTTCTCACGGCAGAAGCGCAGCAGGTTGACCGCAAGCTCGTCGTTGTAGCAGACAATTGCTGTCGAGTTGACCAGCATTTCCAGGAGCTTTGTCCGTGCATATTTGAAAATGTAGCTCTTTTCCGCGGTCGCAAACCACAGAACATCTTTTTCCGCAGTACGGATATTGTGCGCGATGCAACTCTTCATGAAGCCGCCGTAGCGCTTGTGTCCCTGAATGTCATCCAGCGCAAAAATGCCGGAGATCCGCTGATGTCCGCAGTCAAACAGATAATTTGTGACGATCTCGCCGGCCGCCTCATCGTCCATTGCGACATACGGAAAATCGGACCACGGATATTTTGCGTTGAAAAACACCAGCGGGATGTGCTGTTCCTTGATCTCACGGTACAGCTGCATGTTCGGATTCGGCAGTGCGCTCTTGGACGGCTCGACGATCAGTCCCTGCACGCCGTTCGCGATCATTGTACGGAGCGCCTGTGCTTCCTCGTAGACCTGATTGTGCGTGGTCGAAAGCTGCATGACGATCCCGGCGTCATTGAGCACGCGTTCGATGCCCGTCACGATCTGCGGGAAAATATAATCGCTGAAATACGTCGAGATCACACCGACGCGCTTCGGCTGTTCCGACTGCTGCACTGCAACATTCTTCACATAGGTGCCGCTTCCGCGCACACGGGAGATGACATTTTCGTTTTCCAGACATTTCAGCGCCTGACGGACAGTTTGTCTGCTTACGCCGTGAATTGTACACAACTCTTTTTCAGACAGAAACCGGTCGTTCGGCTGCAGATGTTCCTTCGCGATATAGTTTTTTCCCCATTCAACAATCGCAAGATACTTGTATTCTTCCATACGAATACCCCCTGTTCTGAGGATCAGCAGGCTATACTGACCCTTAAGATGTATTTATTATAGCATATATTTTGTTGTTTGTAAATACATCTTTCAGTACAAATTCACAATTTGTACATACATCCAAAAATCCGTTATCTGTTTTGTGCAGACTGCACAACAGTAAACAGGCTGCCCGGTTTGACCCGAACAACCTGTTTTTTCTTATGATATCCCGGAAAGCAGCCTGACAAGCACCGCATTCGATACCAGCCAGCCCTCCGGCGTCATGCAGAGCCGGTTGTCTTTTTTCCGGATCAGCCGCGGCATCAGCGGCTCAGCATTTCGCAGCAGCCTTTCATTTGATACAGACAATGCAGACAAATTGATGCCTTCCGCCAAACGCATACCAAGCATGATGCGTTCTGCTTCGGTATCTGCGTGCGGTTCTGTGATCTCTGCGGACTGCAGCGGCGCGGTACAGAATGCATCGAGGTCAGGCGGAACTGCATACCGCTTTCCGCCGTAACAGGAATGCGCTGCAGGGCCGATGCCGTAATACGGATGCAGCCGCCAGTATTTGCAATTGTGACGGCTCTCAAAGCCGGGCCTTGCAAAATTTGATATCTCGTAATGTGAAAAGCCTTTTGTACTGAGTACCTCATGCATCTGCATCCAGCGGTCGGCGGATGCGTCGTCATCGAGCAGCTCCGGCGGATCGCTGCCGAACGGTGTATTTGGTTCGATTTTCAGCAGATACGAGGAAATATGCGTGACGGGCAAGTCGGCGGCCTGTTCCAGATCGGCAAGCCAGACAGCTTCCGTCTGCTGACACAGGCCAAGCATCAGGTCAACGCTGATGTTCCGGAACCCCGCATCACAGGCGCGCTGTACGGCAGCGATTCCCTGCTCCGGCGTATGCCGTCTGCCGAGAATGCGCAGCACTTCCGGATGAAAGGACTGTGTCCCGAACGAGAGCCGGTTGATGCCGATGCGCTGCCAGTCCCGGAGCTTGTTCTCTGTTGCGGTCAGCGGATTGACCTCAAGTGTGATCTCCGCATCCGCAGAAAGCACACATCGCTGCCGGATCGCTTCCAGCATCCGTTCCAGATGTACCGAAGAAAGCAGCGAGGGCGTTCCGCCGCCGAAGTAGACCGTATCGGCGGGCAGATGCTCCGGCAATGCAGCCAGATTCCGGCAGACCGCATCCGTATAGCTTGCAGCTTTTCCGGCGTTGTACGCACCGGAATAAAAATCGCAGTACGGACATTTCTGTGAACAGAACGGCACATGAATATAGATGCCGGCTTTCGCACTCATTCCCGTTTGATCGCTTCGATCAGCCTGCCGAAGAACATATCAAAGACAAATCCCGCCGCAAATGCGATCAGCAGCGGCAGAAGCCCGAACCAGAAGATCTGTGCTTTCGTTGTGTGTACAAAATAGGTAACGATGATCATGACCAAAGCGATCAGCCGCAGGACGGAATTGACGATGAGCGACGCCTTTCCGTTGACGCATCTTCCGCCGCAGGCGGAACATGGCTTTCCTGCGCTGCTCATGCCGCCGCAGAGCGCCTTCTGCACCGGCGTAAAGGTTTTCTCCCCGCAGTAGGGGCAAATGTGCTTCATGGGAACTATCTCCTTATTTGTCATCGTCGTATTTCAGGACGGCCATGAACGCCTCGGACGGCACCTCGACGGAACCGAGCTGACGCATCCGCTTCTTGCCTTCCTTCTGCTTTTCGAGCAGCTTCTTTTTCCGCGTGATATCACCGCCGTAGCACTTTGCAAGAACATCCTTGCGCAGTGCCTTGACCGTTTCTCTTGCAATGATCTTGCCGCCGATTGCAGCCTGGATCGGCACCTCAAACAGCTGACGAGGGATATTGTCCTTCAGCTTCTCCGCGATCTTTCTGGCACGCGGATACGCCTTCGTGTCATGCACGATAAAGGACAGCGCATCCACGATCTCACCGTTCAGCATGAAGTCCAGCTTTACGAGCTTGGATGCCGCATAGCCGTCAAGTTCATAGTCCAGCGACGCGTAGCCTCTGGTGCGGGATTTCAGCGCATCAAAGAAATCGTAGATGATCTCATTCAGCGGCAGCGTATAATGCATTTCGACACGCACATCATCGAGATACTGCATATCCTTGAAAACACCGCGGCGCTCCTGACAAAGATCCATGATGCCGCCGACATATTCCTTCGGTGCGAGGATGCTTGCCTTGACGATCGGCACCTCCGCATTTGCGATGTTTGCGGGATTCGGATAATTCGACGGATTGTCGATCATCAGCACTTCACCGTTCGTCAGCGTGACGCGGTAGATAACCGACGGCGCCGTTGTGACAAGATCAAGATCGTATTCGCGTTCGAGACGCTCCTGGATGATCTCCATGTGCAGCAGGCCGAGGAAGCCGCAGCGGAAGCCGAAGCCGAGTGCAACAGAGGTTTCCGGCTCAAAGGTCAGGGCAGCATCATTGAGCTGCAGCTTTTCGAGTGCGTCGCGCAGGTCATTGTAATGCGCGCCGTCTGCCGGATAGATACCGGAAAAGACCATCGGGCTGACTTTGCGGTAGCCGGGCAGCGGTTCGGCACACGGGTTGTCCGCCAGCGTGACGGTATCACCGACGCGCGTATCGCCGATGCTCTTGATCGAAGCGGTCAGATAACCGACCTCACCGGCTCTCAGAATGCCGTTGTTGATGTGCTCGGTCGCGCTCATGACGCCTGCTTCCACGATCTGGAACTCCGCGCCGGTCGCCATCAGCCTGATGCGGTCACCGGTGCGGACAGTGCCTTCTTTCACGCGGACATAGATGATAACGCCCTTGTACGAATCGTAGTAGCTGTCAAAGATCAGCGCCTGCAGCGGGGCGTTCTCATCGCCCTGCGGCGCGGGGATATCGGTCACGATACGTTCCAGCACTTCTTCGATATTCGTGCCCATTTTCGCAGAGACGCGCGGCGCATCCATGCAGGGAATGCCGATCACGTTCTCGACCTCCTGCGCGACGCGCTCCGGCTCCGCAGAGGGCAGGTCGATCTTGTTGATGACAGGCAGGATCTCAAGGTCTGCCTCAACCGCAAGATAGGTATTTGCAAGCGTCTGTGCCTCAATGCCCTGCGAGGCGTCAATGATCAGGATCGCGCCCTCACAGGCCGCCAGCGAGCGGCTGACCTCATAATTAAAGTCCACATGGCCGGGCGTGTCGATCAGATTGAAGCGGTAGGTCTGGCCGTCCTTTGCAGTATAGTCCAGTGCAACGGCACGCGCCTTGATCGTAATGCCGCGCTCCCGCTCGATATCCATATTGTCGAGGAGCTGTTCCTCCATATCGCGCACCGCGACCGCACAGGTCTTTTCCAGAATACGGTCAGCCAGCGTCGATTTACCGTGGTCAATATGCGCAATGATCGAAAAATTGCGGATATTCTGATTTGCCAATGGGATTCCTCCGTTCATCAATACATTCTTTTTTATTATATCATAGTTTATCCGAAAAAGCAAGACGGCAGCATGAATTTTCCGAACGGAGCCTGCAACATGCACAAGTATAAACAGCAATTTTCATTGAAATATACCAACTGTTATTTTTTGAAAATGCATTGCAAAAATATCAAAAAAATGGTATAATATATTTTGGAATTTGCTTTATCTGTGCAAACGGACAAAGGCATCCCGCCGAAAGGCGAACATTGAACCCGCAATATGAAAGGAGTAATTATTATGGGCTTAATCATGGCTGCAGCACAGGCAATCGGCAATACGCTGAAAGATCAGTGGCTTGAGTATTTCATCTGCCCGTCTCTCCCCCCTGAAACACTGATGGTTCAGGGTCAGAAGGTGACCAAGGGCAACAACAAGGGCAATGACAATGTCATCACGAACGGAAGCGGCATCGTCGTCGCAGACGGTCAGTGCATGATCATCGTTGAGCAGGGCCGCGTCATGGAGATCTGTGCGGAGCCCGGTGAGTATACTTATGATATCGGCTCCCAGCCGAGCGTGTTCTCCGGCAAATTCGGCGCCGGTCTCGTTGCATCCTTCAAGCAGGGCTGGAACGACTTTAAGCACGGCGGCGACAAGGCTGTCGATCAGCGCGTCTACTACTTCAACACCAAGGAGATCATGGGCAACCTGTTCGGTACCCAGAACCCGATCCCGTTCCGCATCGTGGACAAAAACATCGGCCTCGATCTCGATTCCAGCCTCCGCTGCAACGGTACTTATACCTTCCACATTGCTGACCCGATGATGCTGTATCAGTATGCGATCGGCGGCAATTTCAGCGGCGCATTCGCAAAGAGCACCAACGGTCTTGATACGCAGATGAGAAGCGAGTTCCTGAAGGCTCTGCAGCCGGCACTGGGCAAGCTCTCCGCACAGGGCATCCGCTACAGCGAGCTGCCTGCACATACCGATGAGCTCTGCGACGCACTGAATGAAGCACTGGCTGACCTCTGGAGAGGCAAGCGCGGTATCGAGATCGGCGAAGTCGTCATCAACTCCGCAACGATCCCGCCTGAGGATCACGAGATGATCAAGCAGGCACAGCGCGCTGCGATCAACCGCGATCCGAGCATGGCAGCTGCAACAATGGTCGGTGCACAGGCGCAGGCAATGCAGGATGCTGCAAAGAATACCGGCGGTGCAGTCAATGCCTTCATGGGCATGGGCATGGCACAGAACATGGGCGGCGTCAATACTTCCCAGCTTTTCGCAATGGGTCAGGGTCAGCAGGCTGCACCGGCAGCGCCGGCAGCTGCAGCACCGGCTGAAAACAGCTGGACCTGCTCCTGCGGTACGGTCAACTCCGGCAAGTTCTGCATGAGCTGCGGCAGCGCAAAGCCGGCTCCGGCAGAGGGCTGGACCTGCTCCTGCGGTACCGTCAATCAGGGCAAGTTCTGCATGGAATGCGGCAAGAGCAAGCCTGCAGGCGCTCCGCTTTATCGCTGCGACAAATGCGGCTGGCAGCCGGAGGATCCGATGAATCCCCCGAAGTTCTGCCCTGAGTGCGGCGATCTCTTTGATGAAAACGACGTTCAGAAGTAATAACTGACATCAGGCGGGTTTCGACCCGCCTGATTGTTAATCCGGTAAAAGGAGCCCGCAAGCATGGCAGATCTGATCGAATACAAATGCCCCTCATGCGGCGGCAAGCTGGAGTTTGATTCCGCCGCACAGAAAATGAAATGCCCGTTCTGTCTCTCCGAATTTGACCCCGCCGACTTTCAGCAGCAGGATGACGAACTGGAACATAAGCCTGCTGAAAACAGTTCGGATTCCGCCGCGGACAATACAGACAGCGGCTGGACGCAGAGCGAAACTGAAGGACTGCGCGTCTATAAATGCCAGTCCTGCGGCGGCGAGGTCGTCGGCGATGAGACCATGGCCGCAGGCAAATGCCCGTACTGCGACAACCCTGTCATCATGACCGGACAGTTCAGCGGCGACCTGAAGCCCGATCTTGTCATTCCGTTCAAGCTGGACAAGGAAGCGGCAAAAAAAGCGCTCCTGCAGCACATGGAGGGCAAGCCGCTGCTGCCTAAGATCTTCAAAAGCGAGAATCACATCGACGAGATCAAGGGCATTTATGTTCCTGTCTGGCTGTTCAATGCCGAAGCGGATGCACAGTTCCGCTATGAAGCAAAAAAGATCCGCCGCTGGACGGATCAGCAGTATTCCTATACGGAAACGAGCGTCTTTCATGTTGACCGCGCCGGTACGATCTCCTTTGAGAATGTCCCGGTGGACGGCTCCTCCAAAATGGACAACACCTTAATGGAGTCTCTGGAGCCGTTTGACTGCAAGGCAGCCGTTCCGTTTCAGACGGCATTCCTCTCCGGCTATCTGGCAGACCGCTACGATGCGGACGGCAAAGCGTGTCAGCCGCGTGCAGACGAACGCATCCGGCAAAGCACCCGGCAGGAGTTTGCAAAAACTGTTCAGGGCTATGACGCCGTCAATACCGAGCATGAGGACATCCGTCTGACCGAAGGCAAAACGCAGTATGCGCTGTATCCGGTCTGGCTGCTGAACACCTCATGGAACGGAAACAAATATACCTTTGCGATGAACGGACAGACCGGCAAATTCGTCGGTGACCTGCCGTCTGACAAGGGCAAGGCATGGGCGATCTTCCTCGCCGTCACCGCTGCCGTCACGGTCGTCAGTTACCTGATCGGCATGATGCTGAAATGAAAGGAGTGCTGACACATGGATATTTTTGTTCCGCTCATCATCGGACTTGTCGTCGGGCTGATCGTTCTGTTTTCGCTGCTGTCACAGCTGAAATCCGTCGCGCAGAAGCACACGGCTTCCGATTACATCACACAGCACAGCCTGCATCTCACGGTGCGCGATGACCGCTTCATCACAAAGCATACCGAACGGCAGATGATCCGGCAGGCACCGGCTCCCGGTGCAATGCCGCCGGGCGCACCGACATCCTCGCATCAGGGCGCCGGTCCCAAGCCCCCGCAGGGCGGTTTTTCGGTCACAAATATGCCGCAGCCGCCGCAGAGCAGCCATTCGGCAATGAGTGCACCGAAGCCTCAGCAGGGCGGCGGTCTGAACATCGTTGATACGCCGAAGCACGGCAAATAACACAAAACTGCACCGGCTGAAAAGCCGGTGCAGTTCTTATATCCTATTATGCTTCTGCAAGCAGATCGGTCATATTGTAAAGCTTCGGTGCCTTGCCGATCAGGAACAGTGCCGCATTGACGGAGCCCTCTGCGAACACGCGCTTCGAGGAAGCGGTGTGCGTGACGGAAATGCACTCATCCGGACCCGCAAACAGAACCTCATGCTCGCCGACGATCGTGCCGCCGCGGATCGAATGCATACCGATCTCGGTCATTTCACGCTTTTTGCGGACGCTGTGGCGGTCATAGACCAGATGCTTCGGCGGATCAGTCTCGTCGCAGATCGCATTCGCGATCATCAGAGCCGTACCGGAAGGCGCGTCGATCTTCTGATTGTGGTGCTTTTCGATGATCTCGATATCGAACTGATTGCCGAGTACCACAGCAGCCTTCTTGGCCAGTGCCATGAGCAGCTGAATGCCGATCGACATATTGCCGGAGGCGAACAGTGCAACATTTGCAGATGCTGCCTGAATCTTTGCAAGCTGCTCGTCGGAATAGCCGGTTGTTGCAAGCACGACCGGCGTACCGGTTTTCTGCGCATAATCGAGCAGACCGTCCAGGCAGCTCGGGTGACTGTAATCAATGATGACGTCCGGCTTTTCGGTCATCCTGGCCGGGCTGTCGTATACAGGAAAGCTGAATCCGGCATCCGTCCGGATGTCGATGCCGCAGCAGACTTCGCAGTCATTCCGCTCCGCGATGCTGCTGACAAGCGTTCTGCCCATGTGACCGGACACGCCGCTGATCGCAATTTGTACCATGTTACATTCCTTTCATTTCGACGATGCCGCCTGAACCGGATCAGGCGGCATTCTCATTCCTGTTTACTTCAGGATCCCCTGCTTGGTCATTTCCGCAGTCAGGATCGCCTTGTTGCTGTCCGCCATATCGTAAAGCGGCAGACGACATGCACCGGCTGCAAAGCCCATCTGGTTGACAGCTTCCTTGACCGGGATCGGGTTCGTCTCGCAGAACAGCGCATGGATCAGCTTCAGATACTTGAGCTGCAGAGCCGCAGCGGTCTTGAAATCGCCTGCAAGCGCAGCAGCAGTCATGTCATGCGTTTCCTGCGGTGCGATATTCGACAGCACGGAGATGACGCCCTTTGCACCGAGGCTCATCATCGGAACGATCTGGTCGTCATTGCCGCTGTAAACCGTGAGGTTATCGCCGCAGCGCTCGATCAGATTTGCCGTATAGGTGATGTTGCCGACAGCGTCCTTCATTGCGACGATGTTGTCGATCTCCGCCAGCTTTGCCGCGGTATCCACATCAATGCCGAGACCCGTGCGGGACGGAACATTGTAGAGAATGATCGGGAGCTTGGTGCTCTCTGCGATCGTCTTGTAGTGGACATACAGGCCGCGCTGGGTGGTCTTGTTGTAGTACGGCGTCACGAGCAGCAGTGCATCGGCACCGGCCTGCTCGGCCTCCTGCGAGAGCATCACGGCAGTTGCGGTCGCATTGCTGCCGGTGCCTGCAATGACAGGGACACGGTGATTCGTATGCTTCACAGCAAAGCGGATGACATCAATATGCTCCTGCTCGCTCAGCGTGGAGCTTTCGCCGGTCGTTCCGGCAATGACAAGCGCATCGGTACCGTTCTCGATCTGGTAGTCGATCAGTCTTGCCAGTTCTTCGTAATTGACGGTCCCGTCAGCATGAAACGGTGTCACAAGTGCAACAGCCGCACCGGTAAAAATAACAGGCTTCATAAGTACCTTCCTTTCTATATCCTGATCACAGGGGTTACAGCATATCCTCCGGCGGGAACTGTTCATCCAGCCAGCGAAGCAGCAGATTTTTTTCGTCCTCCGAAAAGCCGAAAAACGCAGTCTGCGCAGGATCTTCCGAACAGCAGCCGATCAGCAGATCGCCGCAGACCGGGCAGCCTGTCAGATAAAAACAGGTCCCGATCCGGTTTACGGGCAGGCCGCGGTCACCGCTGCGCGCGTCGATCAGATAACAGAGTAGACGTTCTCCGGTCAGAGCATCCGGCCGGAACGGGATCCGCAGACGCTCCGTCACATCGGTATGCAAAAGCGCCGCCGGCATCTCCTGCGGGATATCCCCGGCAGTAACGGCGACCGCCTCTCTGATGCCTTCTGCCGTCACGCGGATCAAATACTGCTGCGCATCCATGAAACAGCACTCCCCTGCCATACAGCTTTCCTCTGCCGTATGATATGATTCATCACAGTATTTTGATAAAGTTCCGGATCAGCTCGGACGAACTGACCGGCTTTCCGACATTGCCGACCGCTTCCCCGACACCGAACCGGTAGACAGGCAGTCTCCCGGTGGGGTCCATTTCCCGGGCGGCATCCTGCACGGTATCGCGGTTTGCTTCATTCACGGGAATAAAAATACGGTCAGTCTCCTCCGTATCCGTCAGGACAAGCGTGACCGTGACGGCACGCTTTGAGCCGGTCACGGCAACATACTGCGGCTTGCGCGAAAGCAGAAACGCACGGTATTCCATGAGCGTTTCCTTCGCGCCGCACGCGATCAGCAACTCGCTCAATGCATGGGCTTCCAGATCGGTCGCATCGTCATGCAGCACAAGCAGATAATCCCGCGGGCGGAACCCGAAGGTTCTGTCATGCAGGAACTCCCGCAGGGGCGTCCGCTGCTGATTGTATTCCTGAAAATACGCAGGAACGAACGGATAAAGAGGCGGTTCCTTCGGCGTATAGGTCTCAAATTCAATGCCGCCGCGGATCTTGCGGTCCACAGTCACATCTACCATTGCGATCTTGAATGCATCATTTGTCGGACAGACAAAAATATGCCGCATCCGGAACACCTCCTTTCCGCAGATTCTCAGTTATCAGTCAAAATAGCCCTTTGCCGCCAGCAGCTCCGCGAGCTCAACAGCACCGCCTGCTGCGCCGCGCAGCGTATTATGGGACAGGCAGACAAACTTGTAGTCGAACAGCGTATCCTCACGCAGTCTGCCGATCGAGATCGCCATGCCGCCTTCCATATTTCTGTCGAGTCTGGCCTGCGGACGATCCGGCTCCTCAAAGTAATTGAGGAACTGCTTGGGTGCGTGCGGAAGTGCGAGTCCCTGCGGAATGCCCTTGTACTCTGCCCATGCAGCCTTGATCTCATCCTCAGACGGCTTGTTCTCGAACTTGACGAACACAGCAGCCGTATGGCCGTCGGAGACCGGCACGCGGAGGCACTGAGTCGTGATCAGCGGGCTCTTTGCCTTGACGATCTCGCCGTTCTCGATCGAGCCCCAGATCTTCAGCGGCTCCTGCTCGGACTTCTCCTCCTCGCCGCCGATATACGGGATCAGATTGTCGATCATCTCCGGCCAGCGCTCGAAGGTCTTGCCGGCGCCGGAAATCGCCTGATAGGTGCAGGCCAGCACCTGCTTGATGCCGAACTTGCGCAGCGGATGCAGCGCCGGAACATAGCTCTGAATGGAGCAGTTGGACTTGACTGCGATAAAGCCGCGCTTCGTGCCGAGACGCTTTCTCTGGGAAGCGATGATCTCAAGATGCTCCGGGTTCAGCTCCGGAATGATCATCGGAACATCCGGCGTAAAGCGGTGAGCGGAGTTGTTGGAAACGATCGGGCACTCAGCCTTTGCATAGGCTTCCTCCAATGCGCGGAGCGCATCCTTCTTCATATCAACGGCGCAGAAGCAGAAATCGACCTGCGAAGCGATCTTCTCGATATCCTCGCCTGCATCGTAGATCACAAGATCTGCAAACTTCTCCGGCATCGGCTGATCCTTGAATGCCCAGCGTGCGCCGACTGCCTCACGGTAGGTCTTTCCGGCAGAACGGGAAGATGCGGCCATGACCGTGACCTTGAACCACGGATGATCCGCAAGCAGCAGCGCAAAGCGCTGACCGACCATGCCGGTTGCACCGATGATGCCTACACGAAATTCTTTCATTGGAAAAATCCTCCATTCTTTGATCTGTCTGTGCATGACTGCACAGAATGCTGCTGAGGCAGAAAAAAATCCGCCATAGTTTGGCGGACATGTGCTCGTTGAACGGATTTGTATGCGCCTTCACCGGCGGAAAAATACAAAAACCCGGTCAGCACTCCACAAAGCAGAAGCCTGCTCTGTGACAGTCACGCACTTGTTCAGTGCGCGCCCAGCCGCAGCGATGCCGTATCGCTTTTGGCTTCGGCGGTCTTGCCTTTTTTACCGGATTCTGGTTCGTTACCCCGGGTCGGCACCCTCATCCGGCAGGACTCATCAAGCCCGCGCCTCTGTCCGTGTTCTTATTTTATCACAATATATGGGATTTGTCAACCCCTTTTTCAAGCATTTTTGTGTTTCTGTGCAGGACAAATGTATTTGACCGAAGCACAAGCATACATTTTTAGTCAGCATTCACAGAAGTCTTGACAATCCCCTGCGGATATGCTAGAATATAACTGTCCGGAAACGGCAGGATAACCGGTAAAGGAGCGTGAAAACCGTGAAGATCCGATTCAATGAAGATGCGAAAACCGTCGAGCGGATCCGTGAGGGTCTGAAGAAAAAGGACGGCTACTGTCCCTGCCGGCTGCAGCGGACGGAGGAAAATATCTGCATGTGTCAGGAGTTCCGCGACCAGATCGCCGATCCGGAATTTGAGGGCTACTGTCACTGCCGGCTGTACTACAAGGAGAAATAAAAGGAGGATACGATCATGGCTGTGATCCATATTGATAACGCAAAGGATTTTGCGCCGGAAGTACTGAATGCTTCCGGCAAGGTGCTGGTTGATTTCTGGGCGTCCTGGTGCGGTCCCTGCATGATGATGGCGCCGGTGCTTGAGGAGCTGGACAAGGCTTATCCGGAGCTGAAGGTCGTCAAGGTCAATGTCGATGCTGCACAGGAGCCCGCCGTGCAGTTCGGGATCGACAGCATCCCGGCTTTTTTGCTGTTCGAGAACGGAAAGGTCATCAAAAAGACGGTCGGCGCCATGCCGATGCAGGTGCTTGCAAAACAGCTTGGGCTGTAACTGATTTTCATGATATAGATGAAGGGCGTCAGCTGTTCTCAGCCGGCGCCCTTGCTGTATTGTTTCGGAGACCGCATTAACCGAATGTCACGGTTCTGGGCGGCTGGCTCATGTCCATGGATGCGAACACGGCTGTCGCATTCTTCATGTAGAGCACCTCGGTATAGTCGTCATCGACCTTGTACATGAATGCGAGATGCGGATATGCATCCAGCATGTGCTGCTTGGCCGCAATGCGCTCGTCGCGCACCAGCTCGCAGGTGATGCGGATCCAGTTGCCGTCCTTGAACGCCGTGATCTCGACCTTCGGATTGATCTGGATCTGCTTGGAGACATTCTTGCTCTTTCCGGTCAGGATGTAGATCTTGTCCTCGAACAGGTCAACTGTGCCGAACGGACGCACACGCGGCTGATCGCCGTCCATTGTTGCGAGATAGTAGGTATCCGCAGCCTTGAGAAAATCGTATACTTCTTTCATGATTGATCCTCCTTAATTCTGATCGGATCGTTCGATCCGCTTTTATTATAGCATATTCCGCAATAAAATTCAATGGGGAGAATCTTAAAATTTTACGTGCACCGCCTCGTTTTTGCGCACAGCTGACGGAGTACGAAGCGAGGCGTGTATTCCGTTGATCGGGAGCGTCCCGTATAATGCGCCCGAAGGAAAACAGCACCGCTCCCTGCAAGGAAATCGCAATATTCTGCGTAAAGTCCGCAATGTGCGGCATGACTTTTCAACAGAAAAATGCTATGATAAGTGCATGAAAGGGGGGCCATCCTATGTTCCAGATCCACCGGATGGGCTGCGGCTGCCGACATGACAGCAGCTTTGTATTTGACCACCCGCAGGGCTATGACGGGTATCTGGTGCTGTTCATCAAAACACGCGCCGTGTTCCAGCTGAACGGTGAAACGGTCACCGCTGAGCCGGACTCGTTTATTATTTATGACCGCCGCACGCCGCAGTATTACCGCGCGTGCGAAGACCGCTATATCAACGACTGGATCCTGTTCGACTGCACAGAGCCGCTCGCACCCGGCGTCGAGGTACGCTTCAATGAGCTGATCTATATCGGGGAGCAGATTAACATTTCCCAGTATTTTCAGCTTCTCGCAGACTGCCATTACCGCGGCACGAGCTCGCAGCCGGTCGGCCTGCTGATCCGTGCGATGCTGACCGAGGTATTCGGCAAAACGCAGATCGAACCCAATACGGAGCTGCCGCATTACCGCGAGCTGCTTGACCTGCGCAGACAGATCTATGCGCAGCCGTCCCGCGACTGGAGCACCGACCACATGGCCAAGCTCCTGAGCATCAGCACGCCGTATCTCCATGCGCTCTACAAAAAGGCGTTCGGCGTCACCTGCAATGCGGACGTCATCCAGAGCAGACTGGAACAGGCACAGCATTTCCTGACCAATTCCGGCATGACGATCGAGGAGACGGCGTTCTCCTGCGGGTACAGCAGCGTCGTGCATTTTTCACGCCAGTTCAAGCAGAAATTCGGCATCACGCCGTCTGAATGGCGCAAGCTGCGCGCCGGCTGACAGACAATAGAATATTTCGATAGGATATGTTAAGAATCAAATAGCATATCCTATTTTTTTTGCAAATTTCCTGTGATATAATAAGGGCGAACAAACGGAGAGGAGTGGGCTTATGCGGATCTTGCTGATCGGCGGAACCGGCACAATCAGTATGGCAGTCACCCGCCTGCTCGCATCGCAGCAGCATGAAGTGATTTTGCTGAACCGCGGCAGCCGCACCCGTGAGATCCCTGACAGCGTCCGCGTGATCACGGGAGACATCTCCGACGAAGCCGATATCCGGCAGAAGCTCAGCGGTATGCACTTCGATGCCGTCTGCGAATTCATTGTCTTTACCCGCGAACAGGCTGAACGCGATGTCCGGCTGTTCCGCGGCCTGACGGATCAGTACATCTTCATCAGCTCGGCCTCTGCGTATCAGAAGCCGCCTGCCGATCCCGTCATAACGGAGAGCACCCCGCTGGCCAATCCGTTCTGGCAGTATTCCCGCGACAAGATCGCGTGTGAGGAATACCTCATGCAGCAGTACCGCGAAAACGGATTTCCCGTCACGATCGTCCGCCCGAGCCACACCTATGATGAACGGTCGGTGCCGCTCGGCGTACACGGCAAAAACGGCAGCTGGCAGGTACTGAAGCGGATGCTCGAAGGCAAGCCGGTCATCATTCACGGCGACGGCACCTCACACTGGACGATCACCCACAACACAGACTTCGCAGAAGCATACTGCGGTCTGATCGGAAATATTCACGCGATCGGGCAGGCTTATCAGATCATGTCCGAGGAACGCGTCACATGGAACCAGATCTATGAGATCATTGCCGATGTACTCGGATGCAGGCTCGATGCCTGTCACATCCCCTCCGATTTTCTCGCAGCCGTCAGCGACTATGACCTGACCGGCAGCCTGATCGGCGATAAAGCATGCTCCGTGCAGTTTGATACTTCCAAGATCCGGCGGGCTGTTCCCGGCTTTACGGCGAAGGTGCGGGCGGATCAGGGCATCCGGCAGACTGTCGCACATATCCTGTCGCATCCGGAGCTGCAGATCCCGGATCCTGAATTTGACGCATGGTGTGACCGCGTGATTACCGCCTACCGGAATCTCGAGGAGGAACTGAAACATGCTGAACTTTAATTTTTGCAGTCCGACGGAATTTGTTTTCGGCAAAGGCAGGGAAAACGAAACCGGTTATTATGTCAGAAAATACGGCGGGAGCAAGGTGCTTCTGCATTACGGCGGCGGCTCCGCAGTCCGGAGCGGCCTGCTGGATCGCGTCAAGACTTCGCTGACCGCAAACGGCATCGCGTTTGTTGAACTCGGCGGCGTCAAGCCGAATCCGCGTGATACGCTCGTCTATGAGGGCATCGAACTTTGCCGCAGGGAGCAAGTCGATTTCATCCTTGCAGTCGGCGGCGGCTCCTCCATTGATTCGTCCAAGGCGATCGCGATGGGCGTGCCCTATGAGGGCGATTTCTGGGATTTCTACGTAACGGGAAAACAGATCGAGAGGGCGATTCCTGTCGGTACCGTGTTGACGATCGCAGCTGCCGGAAGTGAGGGATCCGGCGATTCTGTGATCACGAAGGAGGCGGACGGACTCAAACGGGGAGCGGGTTCCGACTTGATCCGTCCGCGCTTCTCTGTGCTGAATCCGGAGCTGACCTGCACACTCCCCGCCTATCAGACGGCATGCGGTGCGACGGATATCATGGCACATGTTTTTGAACGCTACTTTACGAATACGACCGAGGTCGAGATCACGGACAGACTTTGCGAAGCTGTCCTGATGACCATGATAAAAGAAACACCGCGCGTGATCGCGGATCCGAACAATTACGACGCCCGCGCCAATATCATGTGGGCAGGCATGGTCGCACACAACAACATTGTCGGCGTCGGCAGAGAGCAGGACTGGAACAGCCACGGCATCGAGCATGAGCTTTCCGCACTGTATGACTGCGCGCACGGTGCCGGTCTGGCGGTCATTATGCCCGCGTGGATGGAATATGTCTGCAAGCATGATGTGATGCGGTTCGCGCAGGCGGCTGTCCGCGTCTGGGGCTGCAAAATGAACTTTGCGGATCCAGAGGCAACGGCACACGAAGGTATTCAGCGATTCCGGAGCTTCCTCCGTTCGATCGGTATGCCGATCAATTTCGATGAGCTCGGCGCAAAAAAAGCTGATATCCCGAGGCTGGTACAGAGCTTCGGGATCGGCAGCGGCGAGACCGGCGGCTTTGTGCACCTGAAAGCAGAGGATATCACGAAGATCTATGAGATCGCCGCACACGCCGCGCTGTAACACAGCCAACTTCCTTTTCTGACAATTCTGTTGCCTGAACTTGCAGAATTGTTATGAATCCCCATTCAAAAGCATAACACGTTTTCCGCAAGACCGATGAGAGGGGGGAGTGCGGGAAACGTGTTGTGCTATCTATACGAAAAAACACCGCCTTTCCTTTGCTGTCCGGAAAGGCGGTGTTCTGTTTACTTTTTCAGAATGATCTGTTTCAGGAGCGAGAGGTCAGCCGCGCTGAGTTTGCCGTCGCCGTCAAGGTCGCCGGCTTCCCAGTCAGTCACAGTCCCCTGCGTACAGAGGTACTTTGTCAGCATGACCGCATCCGCGACCGTGACGGAGTCGTCGCTGTTGACGTCTCCGCGCAGAGCCCCCGCCTGCGCCTCAATACCGTAGACCTCGATCTCCGCGATGTTGCAGCAGTAAACGCTGTCCGGATTGGACGAACTCTGCGGCGCACCGGAAGGCACTGCATATTTGATATAGCGCGCCGTGATGTTCTGCGTATCCAGCGGCACATACTGCATTCCGAAGCCCGGAACACCCGAGATCGTGTGCACGGTCTCCCAGTTTTCACCGTCCTTCGAGACCATGAACATGCCGTCCGTGCAGCGGTACTCCTTGCCGGAGCGCGGGCAGTAGCCGATCGCCTGGAGCTGATACAGCCCGCCGAGATCGGCCTGCACCCAGCCGTCCCCGACGCCGTCAAAGAAGCTGGACGAATTGCCGTCGAACGCCTTTTTTGCATCGTCTGAGGACTGATGCCACGGCTCGGAGCCCGAAACCTTAGACGGGTCAACCGCGATCTTCTGATAATTTGTCATCGTACTCGGCGTGCCGTAGAGCTCGATCTCCGCGATGTTGCAGCAGTATACGCTGTCGCGGTTGTAGCTGTTCTTCGGTGCGCCGGACGGCACCGCGTACCGGACATAGCGTCCCGTTGCCTGTGCAGTCGGGATCACATAATGCATTCCGTAGCTCGGTTCACCCGGCACGGTATAGACCGTTTTCCAGTCCGTTCCGTTTTCGGATACCATGAACATGCCGTCTCCGCAGCGGTATTCGTAACCCATGCGCGGGCAGTAGCCGATCGTCGTGATATCGTAGACCTCACCGAGATCCGCCTGCACCCAGCCGTCACCGACACCGTCAAAGAAGCTGCCGCGGTTGCCGTCAAACACTTTGTCATAGCCGGAATCGACGGCTTCCTTCCACGGATCGGAGCCGGAAAGCACAGCGCGGCTCAGGTCGATCTTGTTTGCGCGCTCGGTCTCCCCGCCAATGCCGTCGATCAGATAGGTCGTGATCGAATTGGCAGGCAGCGTCACATTCAGCTGATTGCCCTGCAGCGCGGTCGTGCCGATATCCGCCCAGCTTTCGGAATTGCTGGTGCGGATGCCCTGTGCCGCCGTACCGACCTTCGAGAAGCCGGAGAGGTCAAAGGTATAATCCGCATTGCCGCCGCCCAGATTGAATACGACAATGACGACCCTGCCGTTTTCCTTATCGAATGCCGCCATGCTGCGGTTCGAGGAGTTGAGCATGATCATGCCGGGGCGGATATACCGCGAAAACTGCCCGAATGCGTAATATTTCTTCGAGAGGATGACCTCGTTCTTATCGTGATCCGCGACGGCAACGCCCCAGAATCCGGTGTTGATGTTCGGCATACCGGAATCCTTGTTGCCGTTGTAGCCGACCGAACTGACATGGTTGTCGATCAGCTGCCAGAGGATCCATGCGGAAGCGTTCAGGCCGTTGCAGTCTGTAGTGATGCGCTCCGCAAGCCAGAGTGCGCCCTCCATATTGCCGGCATTCGTACCGGCTGTGCCCTTGCCGTCCACCTCGCTCATCCAGAGGTTCTTGCCCTCGGAAAGTGCCAGATTCTTGAGCTCGCCGCGCTTGCTGCCGCCGTAGGTATGCGTATCAATGCGGGAGATCGCCTGCTTGGCTTCGGTCGAGAGCATCTTGTAGGTGTCGATCTGCGAGTCGATCGAGGTCTCGTCGCAGGCGGAGATCATGATATTATCAAGGTTCCGCTTGTTCAGTGATTTTTTCAGTTCCGTGATGATCGTTGATTCGGAGCTGCCGGCGTCAAAATGACAGCCCTCCTGCTTCGCACTGAATGCGCCCCAGAAATTTGTATACGGCTCGTTCATCGGGTCGATGCTCTGCACGGTGATGCCCCACTCGTTCTGATAATGCGCGCAGACCTCTGCGAGATATTCCGCGAAATCATCGTAGCAGTCGTCCTTCAGGTTATTCTTGCCGGCATCCGTATTGCCGGTCGAGCAGCCGCTCTTGCACATATAATACGGCGGGGAATTGGAGAACATTTCGGTTATCATATCCTCCCCTGCCGCCTCGATGCAGCGGCGCAGAACATTCCGCTGATTCGCGTCCGCGTTCCAGTCGTAGGTCACCTGCCCGTTGTTCCAGACGGTATAGCCCGGCATATTGGAATCCGTGCGCGTGATGTGATGATGCGACGGGTCATCGCCGCCGCCGATGTTGAAGCGCGCGATATTCAGGTGCAGACCGTTCTCGCCGTAGAACAGATCCGCACATTTCTGGGAGAGTTCGTCGTTGTAGCCGACGCGGTTCGCCCACCAGCAGAGCGAGCTGCCCCAGCCCTCAAACACGCCGCCGTTGATCTCGTAGCGGTCAGACGGCGACAGCGTCACGGTCGTTGCAGCCGAGACCGGAAGCGCTGTGATCCCTGAACCCATGCAGGCGATCCCCATCGCGAGCAGAGCCGAAATGATCTTTTTCATTGATTTCATATACACCCCTTCTTTCTCTGTATGTTCAGCGGCACGCAGGTACGGCTGAACATATTACAGTAATTATAGTATAACATGTCTGTACAGGAGATGCAATAGAAAAAATTGCTGAATATATGCACTATTGTAATGACTTTCCGGATTCCGGCATTATTCCGGAGAATCCGCCGCTTTTCCCGCATAAAATGTACAAACCCGGAAAAACAGCCGCAAACCGTTTACAAAACCGGGAAACTATGTTATAATACAGTTTCGGGTAAACAGAAACGGAGGGATTCCATGGCGGGAAGCAAGGATCTGACAGTCGGAGAGCCTTCACAGGTACTCCGGCGGTTTTGTCTGCCGCTGTTCGGCAGCATCATTTTTCAGCAGTTCTACAATCTCGCGGACAGCTTTGTCGCGGGCAAGTATATCGGACAGGACGCGCTGGCGGCTGTCGGCAACAGCTATGAGATCACACTGATCTTTATTGCATTCGCATTCGGCAGCGGGATCGGCACATCGGTCGTGACGGCAAGGCTGTTCGGCGCAAAGCAATATGCCAGAATGAAAACCGCGGTCACCACGGCACTGATCGCGATCGGCACGGCCACGGCGGTGCTGATGCTGCTCGGTCTGCCGCTGAACCGTCCCCTGCTGCGGCTGATCCATACGCCGGACAATATCTTTCCGGATTCCGCTGCGTACATGACCGTCTATATTCTGAGCCTGCCGTTCGTGTTCTTTTACAATGCCGCGACCGGCATTTTCTCCGCGCTCGGCGATTCCAAAACGCCGTTCCGGTTTCTGGCAGCGTCGTCCACGGCGAATGTCGCAATGGACATTCTCTTTGTGCGGTATTTTCAGATGGGTGTACCCGGCACGGCATGGGCAACGCTGATCTGTCAGGGCGTGAGCTGCGTGCTGTCGCTGTTCTTCTTACACAGAAGGCTGCGGACATTCCGCACAGCGCAGAAGGCCCCGCTGTTCTCCGTACACCTGCTGAATCAGATCGCGGTCATCGCGATCCCGAGCATTTTACAGCAGAGCTTTATCTCGGTCGGCAATATCATCATCCAGCGCGTCATCAACGATTTCGGATCCGCCACGGTCGCGGGTTATTCCGCGGCGGTCAAGCTGAACAATCTCGTGATCACCTCGCTGACGACGATCGGCAACGGCGTCTCCAATTTCACGGCGCAGAATCTCGGCGCAAACAAAAAGGAACGTGTCCCGGAAGGCCACAAAGCTGCCTGCAAAATGGTCTGGTGCATTATGATCCCGTTCATGGTACTGTATTTCTTCGCTGGTGCGCCGCTGGTGCAGTTCTTCCTCAAAGAACCCGGCGCAGAGGCCGTCGGCACGGGTGTGCTGTTCCTGCGCATCGTCTCCCCGTTTTATCTGATCGCGGCACTGAAGCTCGTCTCCGACGGTGTGCTTCGCGGTGCCGGCATGATGCTGCAGTTCATGACCGCGACCTTCACCGATCTGGTGCTGCGCGTCGTACTCGCATGGGTGCTTTCCGTCCCGTTCGGCTCGCCCGGCATCTGGACAGCATGGCCGATCGGCTGGTGCGTCGCAACGGTCATTTCCGTCACCGCTTATATCCGCAGCTTCCGCAGAGGTCAGCAGGATACAGTTGTACATACATAATGCGCATTTTGGCTTGACATTTGTCAGCCGGTATGTTACAATAATACCATAAAACGGAAAGGGAGATTTCATCATGCTGTTTCAACAGAGCTTTCACAAGGGGATCAACTTAGGCGGCTGGATGTCCCAGTGCGACTACACACAGCACACGCTGGATACATGGATCACAGAGCCGGATTTTGCGCAGATCGCTGCATGGGGCTTTGACCATGTGCGCATCCCCGTGGACTATAACATTTTTCAGGCGGCTGACGGCAGCTTTCTCGATGCAGGCTTTGACTGCCTGCAGTATGCTGCGGTGCTCTGCAAAAAGTATCACCTGAACCTGATCCTCGATCTGCACAAGACGGCAGGCTTCTCCTTTGACGAGGGCGAGACCGAGGAAGGCTTCTTTGACAGTGAGAGCTATCAGGAGCAGTTTTATCAGCTCTGGGAGGAATTTGCCCGCAGATACGGCAATGACCCCGAACATATCGCATTCGAGCTGCTCAATGAGGTCACCGATCAGTCCTATATTGAAACATGGAACCGCATTGCGGATACCTGCATCGATCGGATCCGGAAGTTTGCGCCGGAGACCTATATTCTGGTCGGCAGCTTCAACAACAACGGCGCGAAGGAGGTCCCGTGCCTCGACCCGCCGCATGATGATAAGATCATCTACAATTTCCACTGCTATGAGCCGCTGCTCTTTACGCATCAGGGCGCGACATGGACTGTCCGCATTGACCCCGCTGCGCGTATGCGCTTCGAGGAAAGCGAGACCTCCGAAGCCTATTTCGAGACGCTGTTTGCCGCCGCGATCCAAAAGGCGAAGGAGAACAACACCGTGCTTTACTGCGGCGAATACGGCATGATCGACGTTGCAAGGGCGGACGATTCGCTCAAGTGGTTCAAGGTCATCAACAAGGTCTTTGAAAAGTACGGCATCGGCCGGAGCGTCTGGACATACAAGGGACTGGATTTCGGTCTCACGGATGCGAAATACGACGGCTGCCGCGACGAGATCATAAAATATCTGTAAAACAAATGCCCGTGACCGGAACGAACCGGCCGCGGGCGTTTTTCATAAATCCGGGGTGTACTGCTCGTGCACTGTTCACAAAAAATGTCTCCTTCGTACAAATCACTTGCTTTTTTCCGCATCGTATATTATAATAAAAGTATCTTGTAATTTGTAAGGAGGCAGACCCTATGCTTGAATCCCTGAACCGGTTTCTCGGCCCTATCGACGATTTCATGTACTATCCGCTTCTGATCATCATTCTGGCAGCCGCCGGACTGTATTTCACGTTCCGGACGCGCTTTGCACAGATCAGGCTGTTCGGCGAGGCCTGCCGCCTCATCATGGAAAAGCCTGCCGGCGAACAGAAGGTCTCGTCCTTTCAGGCACTGATCGTTTCCACGGCGTCCCGTGTCGGCACGGGCAACATCGTCGGCGTTTCGACCGCGATCTGTCTGGGCGGCCCCGGTGCATGCTTCTGGATGTGGCTCATGTGCATCATCGGCGCGGCGTCCGCGTTCATTGAAAGTACACTCGCGCAGATCTTCAAACAGAAGGACAAGGAAGGCAACTGCTACGGCGGCCCTGCCTACTACATCGAACACGCGCTGCACAAGCCGCTGATCGCCGCAGTTTTCTGCGTGTTCCTGATCGTGACCTACGCGGTCGGCTTCAACCTGCTCTGCTCCTATAACCTGCAGTCTACCTTTGAGGTGTACAGCTTCTATCACCCGACAACGACACCGGTCATCATCGGTCTGGTGCTGGCCGTCACGGTCGGCTACTGCATCTTAGGCGGCGGCAAGCGCATCATCTCCATGACGGAAAAGATCGTGCCGGTCATGGGCATCCTGTACGTGCTGATCTCGCTGATCGTCATTTTTGCGCATATCACGCATATCCCCGCAATGTTCGCTGAGATTTTCAGGGACGCATTCAACTTCCGCGCGATCTTCGGCGGACTGAGCGGCTCCTGCATGGTCTACGGCATCAAGCGCGGCCTGTATTCCAATGAAGCGGGCGTCGGCTCAGCCCCGAACGCCTCTGCCTCTGCGGATGTCACGCATCCGGCCAAGCAGGGACTTGTCCAGACCGTTTCCGTTTACATCGACACGATCCTGCTCTGCACGGCAACGGCGCTGATGTGCCTTTGCTCCGGCGTCAGCCACAGCGCAGACGTCGCAGGTCCTGCGTATGTGCAGAACGCGATCTCGACCGTATTCGGCAGCATCGGTCCGATCTTCATCACGGTCGCAATGGTGCTGTTCGCATTCACGACGCTGCTCGGCAACCTCTACTACGTGACCAATGCGCTGACCTATCTCAACAAGAAAAAGACCCCGTCGGAGAAGTTCATGCTGGGCTTCCACATCGTCTGTATAGCCGTGATCTTCCTCGGGACGCTGATGCCGATGGATCTTGCATGGACGGCCGCGGATATCACCATGGGCGGCATGACACTCATCAATATCCCCTGCTGCTTCCTGCTGTCAAAGCACGCGATCGCCGCGCTGAAGGATTACGAAAAACAGAAAAAGGCCGGACAGAATCCGGTGTTCCGTGCGAAGGATATCGGGCTTGATCCCGCTGACCTGAGCTTCTGGAAATAAAACAGATACCGCAGTTCCGGAAGGGGTCGGAACTGCGGTATTGTCATTCAGGTTACGAAAGAGAATGCGCTGATATTACCAGCCCTGTCCGGGGGTGAACTCGCCCTGACTGCCGGATCCGGACGATTTCGTGCCGCCGGAGAGCGTCCCGCCGTAAGCTGCGGGCTGTCCGTCAAAGATCGTCTGGAAGTATTTTGCATCAGCGGAGAGCGTACCGCCGGTATAAAACGAGGCACCGGAGACATTGCCGCCTGCACGGAGCGTCGAGACGGATTTGCCCGCGATAAACGAGACAATGACCTTGCCGTCGCTGCCGACCAGCGTGATGCGCTCGCCCGCATTCACGGAGCCGCCGATCACAGAATAGGACGGCTGCGTGTCCATATAGTTTCTGCAGGTCGAGTTTTCGATCCAGACGCCGCTCTTGACACTGAGCGTACCGTTGCAGTCAAACGGTTCGTTGCCGTTCGTGATAACGATGCCGCCCGTGACGGTCAGATCGCCGTTGGAATCAATACCGTCGTGGTCGCCGCTGGTGACGCTGACCAGTGCAAGGCCGCCCTTGATCGTGACGGAAGCGTCCTCTCTGCCGAAACCGCCGAAGCCGCCCTGATTCCAGCCCCCGCCGGGTCCGCCGCCCTGATTGCCGGAGCCGTCCTTGCCGCCGCCTGCGTTATAGCCGTCATCGGTCACATGTGTAATGACCGTGCCGCTGTTCTGGATGATATCCTTTGCTTCAAGACCCTCATAGCCCTTTGTGACGACGATCGTCACATCATCATAGCAGTCCGCGGCACCCTGCCCGACCGTCAGCGTATGATCGGAATGCGCGCCGTCATCGGCAGTCGAAAGAAGCATCGTGCCGCCGGTCAGCGTCATGTCACCGGAACAGTGCAGCGCATCGTCCGACGAATCTACCGTCAGCGTACCGCCGGTGACCGTCAGATTGCCCATGCTCAGCCATGTATCGCTGTTCTCAACATAAAGGCCGACCGCCTTGATGCCCTTTGCGGAGATATCGGTCTTGTTTGGATTGCCGTCGCCGCCCATGCCGCCGCCGGGACCGCCCCAGCCGCCTCCGCCGCCGGTGCTGCTGCCCGTATACGACGAGCCCTGATAGGTCTTGATCGTGACGTCGCCGCCGTTCATTTCAAAGAACTGCTCGGCCTGAATGCCGTCTGCATAGGATTCGACCTTGACGGTGCCGCCGCTGATGCGGACAAAGCCCTTGCCGGAATCCGCGGTGTCGTTCGTGGACTTGATGCCGTCGCCTGCTTCCGTCTTGACCGTGACCTTGAGCGCATCATAACCGTCCTCTGCATCCGGCTCACCGATGCGGACGGAGTCCTTGCCGCGGATGCCGTCATCCTTTGCCGTGACGCGGATATCGCCGTTCCAGATCTTCAGGTCGTCCTTGCAGACGATGCCGTCGCCGCAGTTTCCGTTGACGATCAGCGTGCCCTTGCCCTTGATCTTCATATCGTCAAGCGAATAGACCGCGCCGGTCGCTTCATCGGCATTTTTATAATCCGTGCCGTCGGAGATCGTGTTGACCGTGTCCTTCTTGACCGTCAGCACAAATTCATCGCTGACCGAACTGACATAGACCGGCGAATCCTTCTGGTTCGAGAGCGTCAGCCCGCGGAGATTCAGCGTGACCTGCGCCTCCGGATATGCCGTTTCATCGACCTCGACCTTGATCTGGCCGTCCGCGCATTCGCCGTCCGCATCATATTCGCCGGGCTTTGTGATCGTGATATACGTGCCGTTCTCGACCTTCACGTTATCGGCCTTTGCTGCGTCCACAGTCTCCCCTGCTGCGTTTTTCAGCGTGACCGACGATGCCCCGAAGGTCATTGACACGACCGTGCCGTCACTGACCGGCGTTTCCGGATTATCCCCCGGATCGGGCTGCTGCGTTGCTGTGCCGACCGCCCGCTTGAAGAGCGTCAGATCGGCAGCATTCAGGACGCCGTCGCCGTTGTAATCGGCAGCTTCGGCATCCGTGACCGTGCCCTCCGTGGTCAGGTACTTCGCAAATGCGACTGCATCGGCAATGTCCAGTCTGCCGTCGCCGTTGACATCTCCCTTGACCGCTGCAAAAACCGAGGCCGTCAGTGCCAGTGACACCGCACCGACCGTGACTGCGGCTGCTGCGCAGCGTTTCGCATTTTTCTGTTTCATGGTAACCATCCTTTCCGTGATTTGTTTCTGTTTTTCGGATACGGAACCCTTCCCTCATGTCACCATTATACTGCTGCTCGCTGAAACAACGCTGAAAGCCGCCTGAACCTTTGGTGAAAAAGACGAACGCCGCATGAAAATATGCGGGATAGAATACCCGCCTGCTGCCTGCATTTCTAAAAAAACATATAATTGAACAGGTTAAAACCGCAACAGATGCATGTTATGCGCAATATTTGAGCAGACAGTGTTGTGCAAAGTGCCGAAAATTGCCACAGCCCCGCGAAGGGCTTGACTTTTCCCGTCCGACTGCGGTATAATATAGCTAATCAAACGCTTTTGCGTCAAAAAGCAGAGGACAAGCCGCATGAGAGCGCTCACCTGACAGAGAGGATGCTGACCCGCTGAAAGGCATCCGGTGATCTCTTTTCCGGTACCACCGCTGCTGCATCAGCGAATGGGAATGAGGAAACGCTCGGGTGGAACCGTGCGCGTTTGTATACCGTACAGACACGTACCCCGAACAGGTCAGACTGTTCGGAGTGCGTTTTTTTATTGCAGTCCGAACCCGGAAATGAGAACGGAGGAATTCAGAATGAAGATCCAATTTGCAAACGGCAGCTTTGAGAGCGCTGCCCCCGTCACGGTCTATGACGCGGCAAAGGAAGCCGGCGTCATCGAGAGAGAGCACATTGCTGCGATCGTCAACGGCCAGCCCGCCGACCTCACCGCAGAGCTCACCGCGGATGCCGATGTGCAGCTGCTGACCTTTGAGGATAAGGAAGGCCGCCACATCTTCAACCACACCGCTGCGCATATCCTCGCACAGGCGGTCAAGCGGCTGTATCCGGAGGTCAAGCTGACGGTCGGTCCGGCGATCGACCGCGGCTTCTACTATGATTTCGATACCGACAAGCCGTTCAATGCGGATACCCTGACGGCACTCGAAGCTGAGATGAAGAAGATCGTCAAGGAGAATCTGCGCATCGAGCGCTTCACCCTGCCAAAGGACGAGGCTGTCAAATACATGGAGGAGCGCGGCGAATCCTACAAGGTCGAGCTCATCAACGAGCTGCCCGAGGGCGAAACGATCAGCTTCTACAAGCAGGGCGAATACACCGACCTCTGCACGGGCCCGCATCTCTTCGCGACGGGTCTGGTCAAGGCGTTCAAGCTGACCTCCTGCACAGGTGCTTACTGGCGCGGCGATCAGAACAACAAGCAGCTCACCCGTGTTTACGGCGTCGCATTCCCGAAGAAGGAACAGCTCAAAGAGCATCTCGATATGCTGGAAGAAGCCAAGAACCGCGACCACAACAAGATCGGCCGTGAGCTCGGCTACTTCACGACCGTTGACTATATCGGTCAGGGTCTGCCGATCATGCTGCCGAAGGGCGCAAGAGTGATCCAGCTTCTGCAGCGCTGGGTCGAGGACTACGAGCAGGCAAAGGGCTGCCAGCTCACCAAGACGCCGCTCTTTGCAAAGCGCGACCTCTACAAGATCTCCGGCCACTGGGATCACTATCTGGACGGCATGTTCGTCATGGGCGATCCGTATGACGAGGAAAAGGAATGTTTCGCGCTCCGTCCGATGACCTGCCCGTTCCAGTATCAGGTATTCCTGAACAAGCAGCGTTCCTATAAGGAGCTGCCGATGCGCCTGACCGAGACCTCTACGCTGTTCCGCAACGAGGACAGCGGCGAGATGCACGGCCTGATCCGTGTCCGTCAGTTCACGATCTCCGAGGGTCACTTCATCATCCGTCCGGATCAGCTGGAGCAGGAATTCAGCTTCTGTCTCGAAATGGCAAAGTATATGCTGGATACGGTCGGTCTGCTGGAGGACTGCACGTTCCGCTTCTCCCAGTGGGATCCGGCAAACCCGAAGAACAAGTACGAGGGCACCGCGGAGCAGTGGGAGATCGCACAGGCCGCAATGGCAAAGATCCTCGACGACCTCGGCGTGAAATACGAGATCGGCATTGACGAGGCTGCGTTCTACGGCCCGAAGCTTGACGTTCAGTATAAAAACGTGTTCGGCAAGGAAGATACGCTGGTCACAATCCAGATCGACATGCTGCTGGCACAGCGCTTCGGTATGTACTACATCGACAGCGACGGCCAGAAGAAGCTGCCGTACATCATCCACAGGACTTCGCTCGGCTGCTATGAGCGTACCCTTGCGTATATGCTGGAAAAGTATGCCGGTGTGCTGCCGCTCTGGCTGGCACCGGAGCAGGTCCGCCTGCTGCCGATCGGCGAGGAGCATGTCGCGTATGCACAGGCATTTGCCGACCGCCTGACCGAGGCCGGTATGCGCGTGACCGTCGATGCAGAGGACAGAAACATCGGCACGAAGATCAAGAATGCGCGCTTCGACCGCATCCCGTATATGCTCATCATCGGCGACAACGAGGTCAAAGACAGCGGCGTGACCGTCCGCTCCCGCAAGGAAGGCGAGCTCGGCTGCCTGCCGCTGGACGAGGTGTTCAATAAGCTCATCACCGAGGTCGCGACCAAGGCAAAATAAGCGCGGAGCCCGTGCCGAAGGCTGCCGGATGTTTCCGGCAGGAATCATGTAAGAATGTCAGAGCCTATATACATTATTTCTTGACAATCTTGGATTCTTGATATTATTGAAAAGCACTGAAAAAGCACCCCTTTTGTACAGGCCGTACAGAGGGGTGCTTGTGTTATCTGTAATTCAGGATCGCCTTGTTGCTGATCGGCGCATACCGATCTCCGCCGGTGCCGATTGTCACGGAATAGAGCTGCGCCTCAAAGGTACCCTTCAGGTTCGGCGGAAGTGCTAAGAAGAAGCCTGCATCACCCTCGTAATAACGGGCTTCCTGAATAACGGTACCGTTCTTCATGATACGCATTGCCATATTCGGGAACGGGCGGTCAAGCTTCTTCACGCGGACACAGCTCTGATTGAAACGCGGTTCCATGATCTCCGGGATCAGCGCGCCCCATGCGATCACATTCTCTCCGCATTCGGGGTCATATGGCTCAACAGAAACAGGCATTCCGGTCTCCGGTGAATATGTCACCGTATAAAGCCCCGGCAAAGACCGCTGAACCGGGATCTGTGCGCCGCTTTCCGTGATGAGCGCATAGCGGTTCAGGAACGGAAACACACTGCTGTTCCGGAACTGTCTGACCCTGCACTGACAGATCTCGGTCACGGGTTCGCTGTCATCATTCAGGATCGAGATCGCTTTCCGGATATCTCTGACAGGATTCACGCTCTCAACGCTATAAAGCATGGGCATGACGGTCGGACAGTTCCGAAAGACCATTCCCGACGTAAAAAGCAGTGCAACCCCGGCGCCGATCAGCCGCATCTTCCGTGAACGATCCTTCCGCTTTGACAGCAGAATGACCAGCGGCGGCAGGAACATCCAGAGAAGATAATAAAATGCTGACGCAATCATTATGCCGGCAACTGCTCGCCAGCTGAACACATCGACCTTGATCAGCAGCGGGAGTAAATACAGGACAAAACAAACGGTCAGCAGAAGAAATCCGACCGCATCAGACTGGTTGCGTCGCATCATGATTCGTTTCCTCTTTTGTCAGTGTCTGATATCACACGGCATATAGCTTAGATTACAAACCAAGAATCCAAGAGCGGGAAGCTCCCGCCGGCATTCCTTATTAAGAATCCAAGAAGTCAAGGCAGTCAAGAAGTCAAGAAAACAAGGATATAGGATCTGACATTCTTACATGATCTCTTGCTGGGAACCTCCGGCAGCCTTCAGCAATGGGAGCAGTAACACCAAAGAAGCCGCTTTAGCGGCGTGTGTTACGCAAATTGGGGGGAGCTCCGCTCACCGCCCCCGGAGGGAAATGGAGGCGGGCACTGCCCGCCCAGAGGGAAACGCCAGCGCGGGCTCCGCGCTAGAATTTCTTTTTGCGGAGAAGGATAAATGCAACGATCGACGTCAGGATCAGCGTAATGATGATCGAATAGACCCACGAGCTCTTGAACGGCAGCGTATCCGTGTTGATGCCGTAGAACGCAAAGATGATGTTCGGGATCTCGATGATGACCGTGATGATCGTCAAACGCCACATGACCGAGTTCTGGTTGTTCGCAATGACATACGAAAACGCGTCCATCATTGCGGAGATAACGCCGCTGTAAATGGTCGCCATTTCGACTGCCTGCCGGAACTCAATGCCGACATCGTCCATTAAGTCCTCGTCCTCGGGATAGAGCTTTAACGCTCTGCCGCGCTGGATCTTCTCGATCGTGACAAGATTCGCTTTCAGGGAAGTGGTGAAGTAAACGAGCGACTTCTCCAGTCCCATGAGCTGTACGATCTCCTGATTCTTCATCGCGCCGCTTAATTCCTGCTCCATGGAATAGGAAATTTTGTCGATCTGTTTCAGGTAAAAGACGAAGCCCGCGGAGATCTGCATGAGCACCTGCAGGATGAACCGCGTCCGGAACTCCGTCTGGATATTGGAGATCTTGCCGTCAGCCATAGCCGCAAGCACCTGATTGCGCCGCAGCGAAATGGTAAAGACCATATCCGAGGTATTGATGATGCCGAGCGGGACGGTATAGAACTGATAGGTCTCGCTTTTTTCGAGTTTCTCCGCGACGGCGGTATCGACGATGACAAGCGTCTGGCTGCCCTCGCGCTCGATACGGGAGGATTCCTCCTCGTCAAGGCAGGAGCGAACAAAGCCGGTATCCAGCCCGAATTCCTCGGTCATTCTGCCGATCTCCTCCTGTGTCGGTTCGTAGACGGAGATCCAGCAGCCGGGCTCGGCCTGATCGACCGGGGTGATCCTGCCGTTGATCGTTTTGTAGATGTGGATCATGTGGGATGACCTCCCGCGTTATCATAAATTTGTTACAACTTACGGGAAAAGTTGCAAACAGATGACAGACTGTTCTCAATTCAGGGGCAAAGCGTTGACAGTTTGCGAAAAACAGTTGATTTTTCCGGAATCTTCCTGTATACTAAGGGCAAGAGAGGCAAGACCGGCACAGCGGGTCAGGAGCTGCAAAGGAAATGCCGATCTGTGTGTGGAAACGTGTTTCAATCGTGCATGTAAATGGTCCATTGTTTACAACCTTCAAGAACTCGGCTCTGCTGCGCCCAACAGCGGAGCCCCTTTTTTGCCCCGGCAGCCCGGGCGGGCGTTTCCCTCCGGAGACGGTGAGCGAAGCTCCCCCAATTTGCATAACGCACGCCGCTGATCGCGGCTTCTTTGACGTTACTGCTCCCAATCGCTAAAGTCCGCCACATATACAACGGAAACCTTATATCGCTCCCCACGGGCTTTAGGAATTGCCAGCGCGGGCTCCGCGCCACGCCGCGGGGCGGCTTCTTTGACGTAACTGCTCCCCGTGCTAAAGCTCGCCGTTTTCCTCCCAGAAAGGGGAGATGTCAGCGACAGCTGACGGAGGGGTTCAAAAAGGAAATACCGCCGTTCTTCACTATTCATTATTCACTATCATTGCTCCGCGGCAAGCAGCGATCCCTCACCCGAAATACGCCCGGATCTCCGCTTTCTTCGCATTGACGGTGCCCTGGATCATCTCCTCGGAGCCGCCGCCTCTGCCGTTCAGTGCCGCATTGAATTCCTTTGCCCATGCGCGCAGCTTCACATTCGCTGAGCCGATGATATACCGGTAGCCGTCCGCGTCATTGCCCGTGAACGCCGCGCAGACCCCGCCGCAGAGCAGAACGCCCGCATTGACAAGATTCCGCAGGCTGTTGTTATCCAGCAGATCTTCAAATATCACAAGATTGCCGTCCGTTTTCTGCAGGGCGGCTGTTTTCATATCCAGCAGAGCCCGTCTAAGCTTTGCGGATTCCTCGCGCTCTGCCTGCGACTGCTTCATCAGTCTTGCGACCGCGTCGGCGGATTCGAGCTGCTTGCAGGAGAGCATATTCGAGATGCGCACGGTATTGTCCAGCCGCTTCTGATAATCGTCTCTTGCGTCCAGACCGCACAGCATCCGGATGCGGACGCCGCCCTTCCAGTTCTCGCAGGACAGGATCTTGATGCCGCCGACCGCACCGGTCTGCGAAACGTGGGGCGCACAGCAAGCACAGACGTCCCAGCCCTCGATCGTCACGATGCGCACGCCCTCGGTGAGCTCCAGCTTGGAGCGGTATTCCATAGCCGCGCATTCCTCCGGCGTCGGATAAGAGACCGTGACCGGCACATTCTCACCGACGACGCGGTTCGCGATGTACTCGACAAATTCAAGCTCGGATTCGGTCAGCACACCGCTGAAATCAACAGTCACGCCGTCCGTTCCGAGGTGGAACCCGACATTGTCATACCCGAACTGACTGTGTACAATGCCCGAGACAAGATGCTCGCCGGTATGGTTCTGCATCTTGCGGAAGCGTTCCTCCCAGTTTAATTCCGCGGCCAGCTCCTCGCCGACCGGCAGCGGGACGTCCGCAAAGTGCACGATCTCGCCGTCAATTTCCTGCACATCGCTGATAACTGCGTTCCCGAGATTTCCGGTATCGGCCGTCTGACCGCCGCCCTCAGGAAAGAATGCAGTCCGGTCGAGGATGACGCCGTAAGCGGCGCCGTCCTCTCTTTTTTTGGCATCGGCAAGCGGCTCACAGGAGAGCACGGTCGCCGTAAAACGACGCAGATAGGCGTCATTCTCGTATAGCTTTTCTGTTTTCATAGCAGTGATGCTCCTTTCGTGCAGCAGCACATTTCTTACTCTTATATAGTATACCACAAATGAAACGGAACGTCAAGCCTTTGTGAAAGTTGTGTGAAATCTTATATAATCCGCTTGACAAATTTCATAATGTGAGTATAATGTTATTAGACGATGAGAAAAGAGGTGTTCGGTATGAAAAAGGCAGTTTACAGCCTTGTGCTGTCAGAGGACGTCGTCGAGGCCGTTGACCGCATGGCGTATTCCCGCGGCACGAGCCGGTCAAATCTGATCAACCAGATCCTTGCCGAAGCGGTCGGATATGTCACCCCGGAACGCCGCATGGCGGATATCATGCAGACACTTTCCCGCCAGATGACGGGGCTGTTCCAATTGCAGGAGCAGGCCAGCGAGGGGATGCTGACAATCCGCAGCCCGCTGCGATACCGCTACAAGCCGACGATCCGCTACCGCGTAGAGCTCTACCGGCAGCCTGAACACGCGATCGGTGTGCTGCACGCTTCCTTCCGGACGCAGAGCAAGGCACTGATCGACGATGCGACCGCGTTTTTCCGGACATGGGCAGCGCAGGAGCAGGCACACGGGCTCTGCAGCAAGGACGACTTCACGATCAAGGACGGCACATGGAACCGGGTATTCCGGATGCGCGCACAAAGCCACGTATCTTCGGAGGAGCTCGGCGAAATGATCGGCCTGTACATCAAAAAGGCCGATGCCGCACTGAAAGCATATTTTGCAGCACTCCCCGATAAGGAGGCTGCCGAAAAGGCCGTCGCGGATTTCTTCCCGACATAGGAGCCTGATTCCACTCAAAGAAAGGAGGGCGCACCATGAAAGCGAGAATTGAGCAGCACAGGATCGGCTTCCGCATGATCTTTCTGCTGATCGTCCAGACAGTCTGTCTCGCGGCATTGCCTGCGGGGACTGTCACGGTACAGCAGATCACCGGAACCGTTGTCTGCACGGAGCTATCCGAATCCCCTGCCGCATCGCAGGAGCAGTTTGCGGGCATTCGCAGGCAGCAGCAGAATTACCTGCCCGTTCTTGTAACAGCAGCCGTCGTTCTGACGTCCTGCGCAGTCTGCGCCCTTCCTGCCGACCGCACACCGGTTCAGAACAAGGTTCGCATGGACGATTAAACCTCCCGGCACATCATGACAATGTTGATTTTGATATGCTGAGAGGAGAAAAATTTATGTATCAGGAAGATTATATCATCAGACAGATCCGGGAACTCGGCCGCATGATCGCGCAGTATGTATTCCGGATCGACACGCAGACCCATGACGAACTGCACTTCACAAATCCCGAAAAGGCCGAACAGACAAGCGAACTGCTCCGGAAGGTTGACCGCGGCGAGATCCGTACGGCGGAAGCTGAGCTTGACCGCATGACCGAAAGCCGCACGCTTGACGACCTGCTTGCCGGTATCGCTTTCTATACGCGCATCGGTGAAAAGAGCGAATGCTTCCTTGATGACCACGCTTATAACGATGTTGACCTGAAAATCGGGCTCCGCCGCTTTGCAGAACGCTTCGGCTCGAAGCATCTTGCAGAGCTTGTGATGCCCTGACTGAATAAAGGAGGTTTGTACCATGAATGCAAATCGTATGACACAAAAGACGCTGGAATCCATGCAGAACGCGCAGTCGCTCTGCACGGGCTACCAGAACAATGCCGTCGAGCCGATCCACATTCTGACGGCACTGATGCAGCAGCCGGACGGACTGATTCCCCAGCTGATGCAGCGGATCGGCGTACACGCGGAGGCGCTGGCCAATGCCGCAGAAAAGGCAGTCGCCGCACTCCCCCATGTGACCGGCTCCGGCAGACAGGCCGGCATGGTCTATGTTTCCAATGAGACCGAGCAGCTCTACAACAAAGCCGAGGAGATCGCCAAGCAGATGCAGGACGAGTACATCTCGGTCGAGCATGTGTTCCTTGCGATGCTGCGCTCCGGCGACCGCACCGTCAAACAGCTGCTGACACAGTTCAACGTGACCGAAGCAAAGGTGCTTGCCGCATTGAAGGAGATCCGCGGCAATACGCGCATTACGAATGAGACACCCGAAGCGACCTACGACGTTCTGAAAAAGTACGGTCAGGATCTGACCGAGCGCGCGAAGAAGCATCAGCTTGATCCGGTCATCGGCCGTGACGCGGAGATCCGCAATGTCATCCGCATCCTGTCCCGGAAAACGAAGAATAACCCTGTGCTGATCGGTGAGCCGGGCGTCGGCAAGACCGCGATCGCGGAGGGACTTGCCCAGCGGATCGCCCGCGGGGATGTTCCGGACAGCCTGAAAGACCGCACGATCTTCTCGCTCGATCTCGGCGCGCTGGTCGCGGGTGCCAAGTACCGCGGCGAATTTGAGGAAAGACTGAAAGCCGTGCTGCAGGAGGTCAAAAAGTCCGAGGGCAAGATCCTCCTGTTTATCGACGAGCTGCACACGATCGTCGGTGCCGGAAAGACCGACGGCGCCATGGACGCAGGCAATCTGCTGAAGCCGATGCTCGCCCGCGGTGAGCTGCACTGTATCGGCGCGACCACGCTCGACGAATACCGCAAATATATCGAAAAGGATGCCGCGCTGGAGCGCCGGTTCCAGCCTGTGCAGGTCGGGGAACCGACCGTCGAGGACACGATCTCGATCCTCCGCGGCCTGAAAGAGCGCTATGAGGTGTATCACGGCGTCAAGATCCACGACACCGCACTGATCGCAGCCGCAACACTCTCGAACCGCTATATCTCCGACCGGTTCCTGCCGGATAAGGCAATCGACCTTGTGGACGAGGCCTGTGCGATGATCCGCACGGAAATGGATTCCATGCCGACGGAAATGGACGAGATCTCGCGTAAGATCATGCAGCTTGAGATCGAGGAGGCGGCGCTGAAAAAAGAAACCGATGCCGTTTCCGCATCGCATCTTGACGAGCTCCGCAAAGAGCTTGCCGAGCAGCGCGACCGCTTCGCCCAGATGAAAGCCCAGTGGGAAAACGAAAAGGGCGGAATCAGCAAAGTGCAGGAGCTCCGTGCGCAGATGGAACAACTCAAGGCGGAGATCGAAAACGCAGAGCGGCAGTATGACCTGAACAAGGCCGCCGAGCTCAAATACGGCAAGCTGCCGGAGCTGCAAAAGGAACTGACCGCCGCGGAGAGCACCGCGCAGAACGGGTCTGCATCCAAGCTGCTGCGTGATGCAGTCACCGAGGACGAGATCGCAAGAATTGTTGCGCGCTGGACCGGCATCCCGGTCACAAAGCTCATGGAGGGCGACCGCGAAAAGCTGCTGCACCTTGACGATACGCTGCACAAGCGCGTGATCGGTCAGGACGAAGCCGTCGAAAAGGTCAGCGAAGCGATCCTGCGTTCGCGTGCAGGCATTCAGGACCCGAACCGTCCGATCGGCTCGTTCCTGTTCCTCGGCCCGACCGGTGTCGGCAAGACCGAGCTTGCAAAGACGCTCGCAGAGGCGCTGTTCGATGACGAGCGCAACCTCATCCGCATTGATATGTCCGAGTACATGGAGAAATTCAGCGTCAGCCGTCTGATCGGCGCGCCTCCCGGATATGTCGGCTATGAGGAAGGCGGTCAGCTGACCGAAGCCGTCCGCAGAAAGCCGTACAGCGTGGTACTGCTTGACGAGATCGAAAAGGCGCACCCGGATGTGTTCAACGTGCTGCTGCAGATCCTGGAGGATGGCCGGCTGACGGACAATACCGGACGGACGG
>JAFWQJ010000026.1 GCA_017545185.1 Oscillospiraceae bacterium
CAGCAGTTGCTGCATAGGTGATTGTCGCACCTTCCGGAGCGCTCACGGTGATGCCGTGTGCCGCGCCGTCGTAGGTGCCGGTGTAGCCCTCTGCCTCGACGTCTTCCATGCTTGCTGCTTTGATCGTGAATGCCTGTGTTGCATCCGCCGGCAGCTTGTAGTTCGCATTGGAAAGCGCATCTGCCGTTGCGACATACTCGCCTGCTGCGGTCTGTCCGCCCGTGACGTTCACATCACAGGTGTCGCCTTCGACCAGATTGCTGACGGTCGCCTTCGGTGCCTGCTCCTCGCCGGTGTAGGTCAGATCGGTATCCGTCCATTCGAGCACCGCCTCAAGCTGGGCGATCGAGAACGGGCAGGATGCCTGATCTTCCGGAATCGTATAGTTCTCATTGGTGAGAGAAGCCGTTGCGGTATAGGAATCGCCCGCATTCTTCTCTGCGCCTTCCACCGTGACACCGCAGGTATCCTCGCCGATCAGGCCGCTGACGGCTGCCGACGGAGCCTGCTCCGTGCCGTTGTAGATAAGCGCGGTGTTCGTCCATGCGATCTGCGCCGTTGCCTTTGCAATCGAGAAATCGCAGGAAGCCTGATCTTCCGGCAGCACGTAGTTCGTGCTGGAAAGAGAAGCCGTCGCGGTGTAGGAATCGCCCGCATTCACCTGTGCACCGTCCACATTGACCTCGACCGTTTCGCCCTCCACCACATTTTCGGTGTTCAGCGTTGCCTCCGGAGCCTGTGCCGTGCCGTCATAGGTGAATTCCGTCTCGCCCCATGTGACCGCAAGTGTCCGCGGCGCGATCGTAATAACTGCGCTGCCCGAAACCGGGTTATAGTTCGGCTTGGTGACCTTGTAGTAAACGGTCTTGCTGCCTGCGTCCGTGAGTGTGGGTGCGGTATCGGAGTATTCTCCGTTCTCGGTCTCACTGTAGGTCACAGTTGCGCCTTCGGGAGCCGTCACGTTGATCGTGTGCTCCGCGCCGTCGTAAGTGCCGGTGTAGCCCTGTGCGGAAATGTCACCCAGCTCAGCCTCTGTGATCGTGAAATCCTTGGAGGAAGGCTCCGGCAGGAAATAGTTGCCGTTCGTGAATCCGGTCGCGGTGGCCGTGTGGCTGCCGACGTCAGTGGCCGCACCCTCAATGACCACATCGCTGGTGTCGCCGTCCAGGAGACCCGTTGCGGTCGCGGTCGGTGCCTGCGCGCTGCCGTTGTAAACGAATGTTGCCGTATCGCCCCAGACAATGTCCGCTGCGATCGGGTTAATGGTAACCGTTGCGCTGCCGATGAAATCAGCATAGTTAGTCTTAGATACCTTGTAGTATACCGTATAGGTATCTGCATCCACAAGGCTCGGCTGCTCCGCCGTGAAGGATTCGATATCATTCTCGTTCAGGCCGTAGGTGACCGTCACGCCGGTATTGCTGCCGAGGTTCACGTTAATGCCGTGTGCCGCCTGATCGTAGTCGCCCTCGAAGCCGGTCGCGGTGATGCCTGTCAGTTCATTGTGATAAATCTTGTACGAATGTGTGACATTGCTCGGAAGCGCATAGTTGGGATTGGAAAGTGCTGTTGCTCTTGCAGTACCGGTGTATGTTCGGTTTGAATAGCCTTTATTTCCGCCGGTCACGGTCACTTCGCACTCGTCGCCTGCAACAAGGTTGCCGACACCGGCCGTCGGGCAATGCGTATTGCCGTCATAATAGAAGGAAGAAACGCCCCATGTCAGCTCTGCCGTTCTCGGGCTCACGACCACATTGCCGGTGATCTTCTCACGGTAGTCGTTGATGCCCTCAACGGTGTAGCTGTATGTGCCTGCATCCTTGACAGAATCGACCTCAGTCAGGCCGTCACGCTTGAATGTAATGGTGTAGTCAGCGCCCTCCGTCAGCACAGTACCGTTGTACGTGACACTGAAGCTGACCGGCGTGCCGTCGTATTCCTTGCCCTCTGCGCCGCTGACAACAGCATCTCTGATATCCGTTCTGTAGGTGCTGTCATACCACGCCTGATAGTCTGCAAGAAGCTGCGCCTTAAATTCTTCGGCTTTCGGGTTGCCGCTCAGCAGCGTATCCAGCAGATCCTCGATCGTCGTATTGACATTGTTCGGGTTATAGGGGTTGTTCTGTGCATTGATCAGGCAGTGATGAAGGAACTCCGGAGAGATGTGGAGATCATTCATGCTTCTGCAGTTCTTGACTGCTTCCTGAACCGCATCAACTGCAGGATGGTAATTGCCTTCATAACCCCATTTTCCTTCGCACATATTGCGGCCGTCAATATTGGAGATATCCAGTGAAGTCAGGCTGGTGCAGCCGTCAAAGATATTGTCGATATATTCCAGATTCTGCGTGTTGATCAGACCGCTCATATCAACGGTTTTCAGACTTGTGCAGTTCTGGAACATCGCCGACATCTTGCGGATATTCGTACCGTCAACATACTCTGCAAAGACAACGTCTTCCAGATTGCTGTATCCCTGGAACATTGCCTGACAATTCTCAGGGAGCACCGCAGTTGAAGCGATAACAATATGCTTCACTTGACTCTTGCTAATTGTACCGTAGCCGTTGTTGCTTGAATAGATCGTGAGAACCTCATCCTGATCATCATCCACGTTATTAGGATAAGACAGATTCACGGTGCCCGTGATCGTCAGTGTTCCGGAACCGGAATCCCATGTATAGGCTCTCGGCCTGATTGTCGATGCCTCCGCCGTAATGGCGTTTTCAGGTGAAAACGGAATCCTGATCTGCGTCGGTGCAATCAGATTGCCCGTCACAGTCAGGACTGCGAGAATTCCGGCGACTGTACGCCGGAGGGATTGCTTTCTGCTCATGTTCCATCCTCCTCATGTAAGTCATGTCAGTATTGTATACTTCCTATTGCCGCAGAGACACGCACAAGCGTCAGACCCCACAAATCCGCCGCCCGCGAATTGTCTGCTGCATACCGAAATTATAGCATAGATTCCAGTCAGTGTCAACAATTCGGGGCGGCGTTTTTTTGACAATTTGTGATTTTTGCAGTTTTGTCAATTCGGTTTAATAAAAGATGTATCGTTTTCGGCGTTTTGACAGTTAGGTCAGCCGTTCGCGATAATATTCTCCAGTTCTTTCACTTTGCCCTCCGTATTGGCAAGGTGCAGCGGCTTCAGCTGGTTATCGGAGCTGCCGCCCTCCTTTTTGGCATCGTGATACAGCGTATTGATCGGGACATTGGTCAGGCGGAGCTTCAGTTTGCCGAGCGAACCGTTTTTCCGCTCAAATCCGTAGGCATGATTCTGCTCGGAGAGGTGCCGGTCAAGCACCTCCGCAAAGGCATCGGTATCGGCGCCGCCGATGCCCTGATGATCCTCGATGACAACGGCATAGCAGGGCTCACCGTCGTGCATGTCGATATAGAAGCAGAAGTCGTCCACAGGGCAGCCGGTCTCCTCCGCAAAGGCTCTGACCGCTGCCTGTGCCGCTGCCTCGCTGGTCTTTTCGCCGACCGCATTCAGCAGCTGATTCCTGCGGTAGGAGAACGCCACGACCGGGCATTTTCCGCGGTATTCCACGACCCGGATGACGTCCTTGATGCGGTAGCGGTAAAGCCCGGCGTCGTTCGTCACGACCATTTCGTATTCCTTGCCCGGTGTCAGCTCGTCGATCAGATAAATGTTGTCGTCCTCCGGATCGACCGGCAGGAACTCATAAAAGACGCTGTCCGGCAGCATGAGGAACGTGGCATTATCCGGCTCAAAGCAGACCGCGAACAGTCCCTCCGATGCGCCGTAGGTGCCGAAATCGAACGGGATATCGCCCGCATATTTCCGCATCTCGTCCGCATAGATCGAGAAATCCGCCGAGCCGATGCCGCTGATGAAGCTGCAGGATTTCCAGATCCTCGGAATGACCGGCGTATCAAAGCCCTTTTCAAATTCCTGTTTCAGGAGATCCGCGCGCTCCGGGTCGGGCTTCAGCCGCCGTTCGAGCTGCTCGCGCATCGCATCCGAGACCTGCACGCTCTTATTGATCGTGCCGGTGCGGATGTCCTCAACGAGCATCTGCCACTGGTCGCGGATCAGCCGCATGATCTCCACATAGGTAGACATAAACGCGCCCGCGATGTAGAGCAGGTCATGCTCTGCCAGCGCGAACAGCGTTTTCAGATATTTGGTGTCCATTTTCTCGCTGACCTGCATGATCTCCGGCGGCGAGGAAAATGCGACCGTCGTAAAGCAGAGCACGTTCTTGATCGCCAGCGTCGAGACCGCGCCAATGTTGTTCCACTTCTTGCGCTTGCGGGTTTCCAGCGTCAGGAAGCCCTTTACGCACGGAAACGGTTTTCCGGTCGTCTTTTTATAGTGTCTGTCCATGACGGCCAGCAGCCGGAATGCGCCCATATCCGCAAAACGCTTCTTGGTCGCCTTTGAGACCGGGATGCGCTTGGAATCGCCGGTCGTGCCGGAGGTCACGGCAAAAAATGTGATCGGATAATTCGTGATAAGGCCGGTCTCATTGCCCTCGACCATGCGTTTGATCCGGTCATAATAGAACATAAATTCCGTATACGGGATCTTCTCCTGAAAGTCCCTGATACTTTTTATAGTATCCAGCTTCCACTCGCGGCCCAGTTCGGTATCCGCATTGTGCCGGAGGATCCGCATCAGTGTTTCCTCATTGATCCTGCGGGCATCGGCGGTCTGCCGTTCGAGCCGACTCAGCATGATCTTGCCGCGCAGGGTTTTTCCGCGCAGGGCGCACCAGTAGATGCCCCTGCCGATCAGTTTACTCACAGTCATACAGTCTCTCCGCTTCTTCCTTCAACAGTTTCATCCGCCCGATCAGCTCCGGGATCTCCATGGAAAAGCTGACCCGTGCGACGATATGCTGCGGATCCTGCATTCCCATTGCGCAGCCCGGCAGCAGCTTCAGCCGGTACCGGTGATAGAGATACCGGACAAGGGTCAGGTCATCCGTGACCGTGATGCCGTCGCAGCTTTTTCCGGCCAGCACACGGAAATCGAGCAGCGCAAAGAAGCCCGCCTCCGGCACGCAGCCCGGCAGGATCCGGACGCCCCGCGTGCCGTGCAGGAGCTCTGCGGTCTCGGCCTCCGCCCTGCCCTCCGCGATCAGCGCACGGGTGCGCGCCTGCTCTGCTTCCGGCAGGGAGCCGAGCCCGTCGGTGATGCAGCGGACAATGTTCAGCCGGTCGCGGTAGCCCGCCATGATCTCCGAAAAATAAGCCTGATAGGCTTTCTCATGCTCCGCGCCTGTCCGGTAGACCGCAGAGAGCACCTTCATGTTCAGATACGATGTGGAATCCGTATCCCACGCGATATAATTCCGCACGCCGGCAATGATGATTTCGTTCGCGACGATGATGCCCGCCCGGAGCCCCGCTGCGCCGTAGGCCTTGGAGATGCCGAGCAGCGAGACCACGTTGGAGTGGTCGCCGTCCAGCGATGCCATCGGAACGGCAGTATTCTCCCGGTCATAGCCGAGGTCGCGGTAAATGAGGTCGTCGATGCAGAGCACGCCCGCCTCGCGGCAGACATCAAGAATCGCCTGCATTCTGCCAATGTCGTTCTTCCCCATGACGCGGCCGGTCGGGTTGCAGGGGTTCGACTGGAAAAATGCAACAACGCAGGGCGTATGGTCGGGTGTCCGGTACGGCGAATGCCGCAGTTCTTCGTTGATCTCGCGGATCCGTTCCCGCAGCGCGTCGGGGTTGATCTGCCAGCCGTCCTCCTCGCGGAGCTGCAGGAATTTCGTGACGCCGCCCTCGCGCTCCGGCACGAACGCAAAAATGCCGTAGGTCGGCGCGGTGAACAGCACAACGTCTCCCGGCTGCACGATCAGCTTCATCAGCGCGGCAAAGGCATGGGTCGTGGAGAACGCAAACCCGACATTCTCCTCATGCAGCGAGCCGCAGAAGCCGATCTCCCGGAGATAATCAAGGATGATGTCCTTGCATTCCGGGTCGCCGTTGCGCAGCGGATATTTGGAAAGCTCCGGCGTTTCGCAAGTCTGCCGGATCATCTCCCGTGCGGGCGGATACATCGCGCCGTAAAGCGGATTGCCCGTTGCAAGGGAGTTTTCGGTTTCTGTCAGATAGACGTCATGCGGTGCACTGATCCCGAACTCGAAGAAATCATAGCCCTGCTTGACGCGAAAAAGCTCCGGACAGAACTGGCTTCCGTCCGGTCTTGTGCCGCAGTCCGTGAACGTCACGGCATTGACCGTCAGCTCTTTATGGAACCGGCAGATCCGCTCCGTTGCAGCAGAAAAGCGATCTCGGCTGTTCATTTGCATTACCCTTTCATGTTATGTTCGTTTCTTCCGGAAAAGAAACCCACATTTCCGTAGTAGTAGAATGCAAATCGCACCGCCTGACGGCGTGCACGTTCACTGCCTTCCGGCAGTAAGCTGAGATCGCTGAAATGCGAGTATGAAATTTTGATTTGCAGCCGGTTATCCGGCAGAGGAACGCAGCGCTTCGAGAAACGCGAACGGAACACAAAGACTGCCCTTTCCGGAGCCGAGCGCGATATCCGGCTTCACATGGCCGTGATAGTCCGAGCCGCCGCTCTGCTTCAGTCCGAAGCGTTCAGCCAGTGCCGCCGCTGCTTCTGTTGTTTCTGCGTCAAATTCGCTGTATCTGGTTTCGATCGCGTCCAGTCCGCGTTTTTTTGCCTGCGGGAGAAATTCCGCAAGCCCCGCCGCATCCAGATTCAGGAACGGATGCGCGAGCACCGCCGCGCCGCCGATCTCCTTAATAAAGGCGATCGTCTCAAGCGAGCCGGGACGGGCAGGCGGCGTATAAAAGCCCCTGCTTTCGTGCAGCAGAGTCGCGAAGGCTTCCTTCCGGTCGCGGACATAGCCCTTCTGCTGCAGGAGCCCCGCGACATGCGCGCGGTTAAAGGTATCCGCATCCGGAGCGGCAGCTTCCGCTTCCTCGCAGGTGATGTCGTATCCCGCCGCCCGCAGCCTTTCGATCAGCAGTTCGTTGCTGCGCTGTTTGCCGCTGTGCAGCCGTGCCGCATACTGCCCGGCCTGCGGCCATGCGCGCTCCGGCAGAAACAGCCCGACGATGTGCAGCTCCGTTCCGCCGTAATCGGTCGAGAACTCGCAGCCGGGCACGGTCACGACGCTGCTTTCTTTGCCTGCATCCATAAAGGCCTGCAGTCCCTTCACGGTATTGTGATCTGTCAGCGCGATGCCGGAAAGCCCGGCCTGCTCAGCCAGCCTGACCAGCGCAGCAGGCGTATCGCTGCCGTCCGAACAGGTCGAATGCGTATGCAGATCGCAGGTTTTCATCAGCTGCATCCCCTTTCCGGCAGACAGTTTTCTCAATTACAATATTTTTCATTATATCACAATCCCGCGCAAAATGCAAGCCTTTACTGCGGATTTCGTACAATCTCAGCACGATATTCCTAAATGAATGCACATTCTCCGTTTCATCCGGCGCAGTGCACAAAAAATCATTCTTTGCTCCGGATGCTTGACAAAATCCGGAAAATATGCTATCATGGAGACAACGATCCGAAAGAGGTGAGAGGATGAAATAATAATTCGCTTTTGTTCACATGCATATCCGGTCAGTGCGCAGGAAGAATGCGCACCGGTCTGTCATGCTGTCAAAAGTGGATTATGTTTTCATAGCCTCTTTTCAGTGTCATTGTATCCTGTTCCCGCTGTTCTTGCGGGATCTTTGCGGCGTTCTCCGCATCAGAGGTCAGAAGCATAACGGAACTGTTTGGCAGCAAACGGTTCCGTTTTTTGCTGCGGAGCCTCAATCAAGGAGGAATGTCTATGTCACAGATCAGTGTCAGGAACCTGACATTTTATTACGACGGCAGCTTTGACCATGTGTTCGAGCAGGCGTCGTTCTCGCTCGATACGAACTGGAAACTCGGTCTGATCGGGCGCAACGGCAAGGGCAAAACGACGCTGCTGCGGCTTTTGCTGGGAGAGCTGACGTATCAGGGCAGCATTGAGAGCGCCGTGCCGTTTTCGTATTTCCCGTATCCGGTCACGGCGGCGCAGTATGAACAGCCCGCCGCGGATTTCATCGAGGCGCTGCGCCCGAACTGCGAGCAGTGGCGCGTGATCTGCGAGCTTTCGCTGCTCGATGCCGACGCGGAGATCCTGTACCGGCCGTTCGGTTCGCTGAGCCCGGGTGAGCGCACGAAGCTGCTGCTTGCGCTGCTCTTTTCGGGCGAGAACGATTTTCTGCTGATTGACGAGCCGACCAATCATCTCGATCAGGATTCCAGAGAAGCGGTCAAGCGGTATCTTGCCGGGAAAAAGGGCTTTATCCTCGTCTCCCATGACCGTGACCTGCTCGATGCAGTCATTGACCATGTTCTGGTGCTGAACCGCAGAACGATCACGGTGCAGAGCGGGAATTTCTCGGTCTGGCAGGAGAACAAGCAGCGGAGCGATCAGTTTGCGGAGGCGGAAAACGAAAAGCACCGCCGCGAGATCAGAAAGCTGAAGCAGGCGGCAAGGCGCACCGCGGACTGGGCGGATCAGAGTGAGCGCACGAAGATCGGCTTTGACCCGGTCAGGGAGCATGACCGTTCGATCAGCTCTCGATCGTATATCGGCGCAAAGACGAAGAAAATGCAGAGCCGCGTCCGGCAGATCGAAAAGCGCATCGGCCGTGAGATCACGGAGAAGGAAAACCTGCTGCAGGATGTCGAGCAGACCGAAACGCTGAAGCTCACGCCGCTGACGCATCATAAGCAAACGCTGCTGACGCTGCGGGATTACGGCCTTTGCTATCCGGGCGCGGAACCGCTGTTCGGGCATCTGGATCTTGAACTGCAAAGCGGGGGGCGCATCGCGCTGCACGGCAGAAACGGCTGCGGCAAATCGACGCTGCTGAAAATGCTGCTGCATCATGCGGGCATCGAAACCGCGGACGCGCTGCCTTCGGAATCCGGCTTCTGCGAGCTTGCGTCCGGGCTGGTGATCTCATGGGTGCCGCAGGATGCGTCCGGGCTTTCCGGGACAGTCGCCGGTTACTGTCAGGCGCACGGGCTTGACCTCACGCTGATGTGCACACTGCTCCGGCGGATGGATTTTTCGCGCAGTCAGCTGGAAAAGCCGATGCAGGACTATTCGGCGGGACAGAAGAAAAAAGTCCTGCTCGCGGCAAGCCTTGCAAAGCCGGCGCATCTGTATATCTGGGATGAGCCGCTGAATTATATAGATGTGTTTTCGCGGATGCAGATCGAGGAGCTGCTGCTCGGCAGTCAGCCGTCGATGCTGTTTGTGGAGCACGATGTCCGATTCCGCGAACGCATCGCAAACAGGATCGTATCGCTTTAAGGCGCAGGCAGCCGCAGCACACGGAGCAGCGCGGCTTCTTTTGCGGAACCGCGCCCGATGCCGCAGCCTGCCGGAATCATACCGAAAAAAGCAAGCGCTGACCGGAAACAGTCAGCGCTTGTTTGGTTCAAGGTCTGTATGCATGATGCCTCAGGCGCGGCTCCGCCGGTTCAGCATCTTCTGATACCATGCCGAGAAGCCCCATGCCCCGAGCACGGAGACCGCGATCACGATCCCCTGCACAAGGAACTGTACCGGCAGGCTCCGCTGCGCGTCAAAGCCGATGCGCTCCGCGATATGCCCGAGGAACACATGCAGCAGATAGAGCTCTAAGGTAAAGCCGCCGAGGAATGCCGCAGCACGCCGGAAATGCGGCATATTCCGCTTTTCAAACAGCAGGCAGAATCCCGCAGTCACCGGCAGCGCGATCCCCTGCCCGCCGAGACGGCTCAGCATGTTCGCAGCGGATGCGTCTATAAAGTTCAGTCCGTATTCCGCGGAAAGCATCCCGTTCAGATACATGACCGCCGCTGCCGCGATATAGACGCCGTAACAGACCTTGACCCTGCGGCTTTTCTTCTGCGCCTGCAGCAGCCCGCCGGTCAGGCTGCCGAGCAGGAACACCGGTATGCGTGCGAAGGCCAGCTCCGTTTTTGCGTAGTAATCCGGGACTGTCAGCAGCATGACGGCATTCAGGACAAACGCCGCCGCGATCAGCCCGGTGACGATGCCGCCGTTCTTTTTCTGCAGCCGGAAGATCAGCGGATAGAGCGCATACAGCACGACGATAAACGCGATGTACCAGACCGACTTCACGCCGAACAGCCAGAAGGATGCGCCGCACCAGTTCAGCAGCAGCGCACGGACGCGCATTTTGTCAAAGATCAGCGTTTTGATGATCCAGTACGGCAGCGAAAGGATCAGCCACGGAACGACGACCTTTCTGCACCGCCGCAGCCAGAACTGCTTTGCACCGGCATTTTTGCTCATCGAAAAATACAGTCCGATGCCGGAGAGGAACAGGAACATCTCCACGCCGAGCCAGCCGCAGTTCAGAACCTCGCGCAGCACGGGGATCCCGAGCGCCTTCACGGGATCCGCAAGGCAGTGAAACAGCGTGATCCAGAGGATCGCGATGCCCATGAGTTCTTTGCGGTATTTGTTGATCAGGCTGAGATCGGATAACATAAAATGCCTTACCCCCTTCGGTACCGGAATATCGAAAAAGCCCGAGACAGTCTCAGGCTTTTTCGGATTGCTTCTTTTTTCGGAAGATCCTGCGGAACAGCTCCGGCAGCGGCAGATGCAGCCTTGCAAACATGCCGCGCTCCCGGCATTCCCGCAGAAAGCAGTTCAGCTCCATACCGACGAACCAGACATAGACACAGGCATAGAGCCAGATCAGGATCATGACGACACCGGTCAGCGTGCCGTAAACATTGTTGTAGCGGTCAAACGACAGCTCCAGAAAAACGCCGTAGAGCGAAGCCGCACCGCGCCAGACGAGCGTCGTCAGGACAGCGCCGGGCAGTTCCTCGCGGAATCTTGCCTTGCGGCTCGGCAGAAAGACATAGGAAAGCCAGAACACGCCGAGCAGCAGCACAGGCGTCGCCAGATTGCGCGTCAGCTTCAGGATCAGCTCCAGCAGCCCGAGCCCCGGCGCGTGCGAGAGGATAAACCCCACAAGCTTGCTGCCGAGCGCATACATGACGATGACCGCCAGCAGAATGACGCACAGCGCAAAGGTATACAGGCAGCCGATCAGCCGCAGAACGATCTGACTGCGGCTCTCCACGATCCCGCAGGAGGTGTTGAAGCCGTTTTTCAGTGCCTGGATCAACCGGGAGGCCGTCCAGATCAGAAAGATGACCAGAATCAGCGTCGCGGAGCCGATGTTCTCATTGTAATAGCCGTCCACGAGATCCGTGCCGAGCGCCTGATAGGACGCAGGCAGCAGGAGCTTCACCAGCATGAACAGCGTTTCCTCGGAAAGAAACGGCAGCATCCGGCTGGCCATGCAGACCAGCATCGTGAACGGAAACACCGCAAGCATCAGATAGAATGTTGCCTGCGCCGAATAAGCGGAAAGATGATCGGCAGCGAATTTCCTGCCGGTCGCACGCAGTGCACCAGGCACGGCGGTGAGAAAGCTGCGGAAATTCACGGCACACTTCCTTTCCTGCCCGCCCGGCTGTTATGCAAAATCGTACTTATCGTGAAACTCGCTGCGGAACTGCTCAAAGATGCGCTCGTTCAGGGCATCGTCGGTCACGGCATCGTAATGCTCGGTCTCCATGCCGAGATCGACGACCTCGACGATCACGACGCCCGCATCCTCATCGTCCTCATCCTGCGGCAGCAAAACCGCATAGGGCTTTGCGTCCACGGTGACCAGCTCAAGGAACCGGAAGGTCACGGCATTGCCGTCCTCATCCTCCAGAATGACGATATCGTCGTCCTCCTCAAATTCCTGCTTCAGTTCTTCATCTGTCATATCCGTATCTCCTTTCGGTATTTCTGTTTCAGATGACATGTTTGCTTATTTACCGTGCTTTTTTTATTATAGCATGTTTTCTGCTGTCTGTCAAGAAACGGCGCAAAACAGCAGATTTTGGACAGTCCGCCCGGAAACGGCGCAGGATGCGGATTGACTTTTTGCGTCCGATATGATATAATATACTATAATGAGTAAAAATAACCTGTTGACGGTGCGGCATTCCTGCCGCTGTACTATATATATTATATGATCCGGACAGAATCTATATGCTTGTAAGGAGAGAAACCATGCTGCAAAAGACGATCGCCCTGCTGCGGGCAATGGATCAGACGCATCTGATCGACCATATACAGTCACTCAGCGCGGAGGATCAGGCTGCCATGGCAGCGCAGATCGCAGAGCTGGATTTTTCGGTTCTGAGTGCGGAGAACGCTGCGGAAGGACGCGGGCATTTTGAACCGCTTTATGCAGCTGCACTGAAAAACAATGCGGAAAACCGCGATATCTATATGAAAACGGGTCTGGAGGCGATCCGTGCCGGAAAGGTCGGTGCGGTGATGCTTGCCGGCGGACAGGGCACGCGCCTCGGCTTTGACAAGCCGAAGGGCACGCTCGACATTGGCCTGACCAGAGAGCTCTATATCTTCGAGTGCCTGATCAACAATCTGCTGGAGGTCACAAAGGCAGCCGGCACCTTCGTCCCGCTGTTCATCATGACCAGCATTGACAATTACGACGATACGCGCAGTTTCTTCGAGGAGCACGATTATTTCGGCTATGACAGCAGCTTCGTCTGGTTCTTCCGGCAGGAGCAGCTCCCCGCGACCGATCCCGAGGGCAGACTGCTTCTGGCAGGTCCCGGAAAGATCGCGACCGCACCGAACGGCAACGGCGGCTGGTATGTCTCCATGGAAAAGACCGGCATCCTGAATGTCATCCGGGAACGCGGCATCGAATGGCTGAACGTCTTTGCCATGGACAATGTGCTGCAGCGCATCGCAGACCCGTGCTTTATCGGCGCGGTGATCGGCTCCGGCATGACGTCGGGCGCGAAGGTCGTCGCCAAGGCCGCACCGGATGAGAAGGTCGGCGTCATCTGTCTGGAGGACGGCCGCCCCTCGATCGTCGAATACTACGAAATGACGGACGAAATGCGCTCCCGCCGCGAGCCGGACGGCACGCTTTCGTATAATTACGGCGTCATCCTGAACTATCTGTTCCGCGTGGACAAGCTGGACGAAACGCTCCATGTCCGGCTGCCGCTCCACCGGGCGTTCAAGAAGCTCCGCTGCATGAACGAGGCCGGCGAGATCGTCTTTCCGGACGAGCCGAACGCCTATAAGTTCGAGACGCTCGCGCTGGACATGGTCAAGCTGCAGGACAACTGCCTGGCCTACGAAGTGGACAGAAGCCGCGAATTTGCGCCGATCAAGAACAAATCGGGCGTGGATTCGGTCGATACCGCCCGTGCGCTGCTCCGTGAAAACGGCGTCATTCTCTGAAAGCCGACTGCTCCGCAGGACTGCGGGGCAGTTTTCTTTTGCAAATCAGCATGAAAACCCGCGGGACTGCTTATGTAAATATGTGTGAAAAAGCTACCAATAGTAAAAATAGCTTGACAACGACCCGCATTCATGGTATACTAATTATTAAGAATATCTTTAAGAATTATACCCGTGCAGAAACGAAATGCGCCGCTGTTCCGTCCGAACGGAGCAGTCTGCGCCGGCGGAGGTCTGCACGCTTTCCCTATCATAAAGACTGTGGAGTGCTATCTATGTTTGAAACGATCAGAAAAATCGGCACCGCGTTCCGCCTGCCCGGAACGCTCTACACGTTCGATATCATCACCAACGGCAACATCAACACGACCTACCGCGTGACCTACCGGACGGACGAGGGCAGCACGAAGGCGTATATTTTTCAGCGCATCAACACGGTCGTGTTCAGCAATCCCGTGCAGATCATGCACAACATTGATCTTGTGACCTCGCATATCCGCGAGAAATATCCGAATGAGCGCACCCTGCATTTTCATCATACGGCCGACGGCAAAAACTATGTCTTTGACGATGACGGCTGCTTCTGGCGCGTGATGAACTGGGTCGATTCCATTACGTTCGATACCTGCGACGACCTGTCCGTTATTTCCGCGACCGGAAAGGCCTTCGGGCATTTCCAGAACCAGCTCTCGGATTTCGACGGCTCGCAGCTCTTTGAGACGATCCCGGATTTTCACAATACCAAAAAGCGCCTTGATACGCTGTTTGAGCATGTCGCGCAGGATCCCTGCGGCAGAGCAGCGGAGGTGCGTGAGGAGATCGAATATATTTCGTCTGTCCGCTGGCAGGCAGGCGAGCTCTCTGTCCGCTATGCGAACGGCGAGTTCCCCGTGCGCGTGACGCACAATGACACAAAATCGAACAATGTCCTGTTCGACCGCATCACCAAAATGCCGATCGTCGTCATCGACCTCGACACGGTCATGCCCGGCATGGCCATGTACGATTTCGGCGATGCCGTGCGCTTTATCGCAAACACCGCCGCCGAGGATGAGCCGGACACCGGACGCGTCTACTTCGATACCGCGAAGTTCCGTGCATTCTGCAGGGGCTTTATCGGCGAGGTCATCCACGGGCTGACACAGCCGGAGCTGGACAGCCTTGTGCTCGCGTCCTTCTCCATTACCGTGGAGCTGGCTGCCCGCTTCCTCGATGACTACATCACCGGCGACAAGTATTTCAAAATCAACTACCCGCTGCACAATCTCGTGCGCACCCGCTGCCAGCTGGCGCTTGCAAAGGATATCATGCGCAAGCAGCAGGAGCTGGAATGGATCGTGCGCGAAACAGTCAGGGACGCTGCGGATCAATAAGCCTGTATCAGTCCTTCGTACCGGATGCTTCCGCCCCTCTGCGGCGTTCCGGTACGGATGATTTCTGTATGCCCGGTTTGCGTGACCGTCTTGTGGGAGGCGGCAGGCAAATGCAAGAATTAAGAGGTAAGAGGTCTGTTGAATATGAAAGCAAGGTTCTTAAAATATGCGAGCTCGTTTTCACACAGAAAACTGCTGCTCGCTGTTGCGGACGGTTTTATTCTCATTGCTGCATCGCTGATCACAAACTTTCTGCTCTCTCTGATCGGCTGCGGGATCCCCGCTTCCGATCTTGCTGTTCCGCTCGTCATCGGAACGGTGTGCTGCTTCGCATTCCTGTTTATCTGGGGTGCCTACAGCAAAATGTGGCGTTACTTCCGCAGCAAGGACTATCTTTCCTGCGTGTTCGGCGTCGTCTGCGGCATTGCAGCGACCTGCCTGTTTTCGTATGTGCTGGACAGACATATCCCGTTTGTGTTCACATTCACGCATACGCTCATCGCGATCATCGGCATCTGCCTGTTCCGCCTGATCTTCCGCCGCACCTTCATCGAGATCACGGAGATCGGCCATCAGGAGATCCGGTTCAAGCGCACCATGATCATCGGCGGCGGCAACGCCTGCAAGGTGCTCCTCACCGAGATCAAGAATGCGAAAAAATCCCCGTATAAGGGCGACAAGGTCTCCGCACAGTTCACGCCGATCTGCATCATCGACGACGACCGCAACAAGGTCGGCTCCGACGTCATGGGCGTCGAGATCGTCGGTACGACCGCGGATATCGAGCGCTTTGCCAAGGAAAAGGAGATCGAACAGATCATCTTCGCCGTGCCCTCTGCCGTGGAGGACGAGCGTGCGCGCGTCATGGAGATCTGCTCCAAGACCGGCGTGCCGGTCAAGATCGTGCCGTTCATCGGCAACCTGATCTTCGACGAAAAGACGCCTCTGCTCGAACAGGTGCGTGATATCAAGGTCGAGGATCTGCTCGGCAGAGACCCGATCAAGTTCGACAATGAGGACATCCGCCGCTTCATCAGCGGAAAGGTCTGTATGGTCACGGGCGGCGGCGGCTCGATCGGCTCCGAGCTCGTCCGGCAGATCGCCAAGTACAGCCCGAAGCAGGTCATCATCGTCGATATCTACGAAAACAACGCCTACGAAATCCAGCAGGAGCTCGTCATGGAGTACGGCCAGAAGCTGAATCTCGTCACGCTGATCGCGTCCGTCCGCGATTATTACCGCATCAACCAGATCTTCAAAAAGTACAAGCCGCAGGTCGTGTTCCATGCCGCAGCGCATAAGCATGTGCCGCTCATGGAGGTCTCCCCGATGGAGGCGATCAAGAACAACATCGTCGGCACGTTCAATGTCGCGACGCTGGCGCAGTTCCACCTCGTCGAGAAGTTCGTCATGATCTCCACGGACAAGGCGGTCAACCCGACCAATGTCATGGGCGCATCCAAGCGCTGCTGTGAGATGATCGTGCAGTATCTGGCACAGCAGAACGACGGCAGAACGGAATTTGTCACGACGCGCTTCGGCAACGTGCTCGGCTCCAACGGCTCGGTCATCCCGCTCTTTAAGAAGCAGATCGAGCAGGGCAAGCCGGTCACCGTCACGCATCCGGACGTCATCCGCTACTTCATGACGATCCCGGAGGCGGTCAGCCTCGTCATGGAGGCGGCTGCGATCGCGCACGGCGGCGAGATCTTCGTGCTGGATATGGGCAAGCCTGTCCGCATCGTCGCGCTGGCAGAGAACCTCATCCGCATGTACGGCAAGGTGCCGTATAAGGATGTGCCGATCAAGTTTGTCGGCCTGCGTCCCGGCGAGAAGATCAAGGAGGAGCTGCTGATGAACGAGGAGGGTCTGCAAAAGACCGCGAACAAGCTCATCTACATCGGCAAGCAGATCCAGATCGACTCCACGACCTTTGCAATGAAGCTGCGCATTCTGCGGGATGCCGCACTGAAGAACAACGAAAAGATCGCGGTCGATGCGCTGCATGAAATGGTGCCGACGTTCGTCACGCCGGAGGAGTTCAACAAGCACGAGCTCGAAAAGCAGGCACAGGATTCCGGAACGAACAAGGATCACTCCGCACCCACGGCATCGCAGGATGCATTCGCCCCCGTATAACACCGGAAACAAGAAACAGGAGAGGCTTCGGCTTCTCCTGTTTTTTCATATCTGCATGTTTTTTCGCATATACTGCGGCGGGGAGGGATCGCGATGAAGGAAGAATATGCACCGCTCAGCGATGTGTTTGCGACACAGGCGATCATTGCGGTGCTGCTCGGTATTCTGCTGTTCGTGCTGAATCTGGCGGCTCCTGCGTATCTGCGGGCGCTGCTGCAGTACCGGCAGGAAACAACGGATGCCGCACCGCCGCTGCCGGAGCTGCTCTCCCGGACTGCCGCATGGTTTGTTTCACGGTTTGCGGGCTGAGGCTCGCTGTCGATTTCACGGCACCGGCAATGCTGGCGCTGCTCTCGCTGATGCTGCCGCCGGAAGCGCTGCTGCGGACGCTTGCGGCGGCGTTCCTGCATGAAAGCGCGCATCTGCTGGCGATCGCGCTGACCGGTCAGAAGCCGGCGCTGCTGCGGGTCTCGGCGGCGGGGCTCTGCCTGCGCATCAAAGCACCGGCGCTTTGTCCCGTGCGCAGTCTGGCCGCGATCCTATGCGCAGGATGTGCGGCGAATCTGCTGGCAGCAGCGGGACTGTTTCTGTGCGGCTTTCCGGAAAGCGCCGCGGCAAATCTGTCGCTGGCGGTATTCAATCTATTGCCGCTCAGCTGCACGGACGGCGGTTCGCTGCTGTATACGCTGGCGGAGCAAAGGCTGATCGCCAGCCGCCCGGAGCTCCCTGCGAAGATCCTGCGGGCGGTATCGCTGGTGACGGCGGCGGTTCTGGCGGTCATACTTTTTCTTATGCGGCTCCTGTAAAAATGTCCGATGATCTCCGAAACACTGTCATATTATCGCCAAATCAAAAAAAGTTGCACGGAAACGTGCAACTTTTCTTGATTTCTTCACCCTATGCAGAGAGCGATACGGGCATTTGCGGGCATCCGGGATTCCGGAGCCGGAGTGCGCCGGCATGTGGGCAGACCGGACGTCGTCATTGGGGTCGATACGTTTCCGGGAATGCCGAAGACAGGATGCGCTTTGGGAGCTTGACAATTGAATATTTTATGCTTATGCCGGGTATCTTTTAGCAGTTTTTCTTGATCGTTTTGTCCGGATGTAAGATTTGGCTGGGCGCGGAGCGCGAATGCGAGGGGAAGAACCATAGGGCGAGGGAAGTCGTCGCTGCGCTCCGGTCTCCCCTCTCCCTAAGGTTCTCCCCCTCGCGCTCCCTCTTTCCTTACCCTCTCCTCTCTGGGGCGCG